>NZ_JAUOOA010000007.1:0-237864 GCF_030548425.1 Uliginosibacterium sp. 31-12
GACCGTGAAACGAAACCGCGCCGATGATAGTGTGGTCCGCCCATGCGAAAGTAGGTCATCGTCAGACTACCCCATACCCAAAACCCCCCTGTCTCTCACGAGGCAGGGGGGTTTTGCTTTTTGGGGGGGAAAAAAACAATGCCCCCAACTCTTTGGCAACACACTCGCATTCTCAGTATCATCAAGCGCAGTCGGCAGCGTACCGCGATTTGAATCTTCTCAGGACTTATCAAACAGCTCGTTTTATGGGCTGAACGGAGGCGGCATTTGACGTTTCGCGAAATCGTTCTCTGGTTGGTGGGAGGGTTGGCTGCCTATCTCGTGTGGCTGTGCGTCAGACTCTTGCGATTGCGTAAGCCACGTACTTCGGCCCCTACGTTTTCCGAGGAAGCGACCCCTCCGGAGACGATTCACTCCCAGATCCTCGGAGGGGATCCGGAGCTTTCATTTTCCAGCGTTCATTTCGATGGTTCGCGCCCTGCGAACACTTTTGAGACTGATGCCGGTATACCACGCACCGAACCAAGGTTGAATCGCCTCGGAGAACCTGATGCGACTGAATTTGGTTTTGATGCCTTGCTTGAGATGCGCCAGACGCGCCACTTACTGGATGAATTACGCCTAAGTCATGACCAGTTGCAAGCTCAGGTTAAAACCTTGCAGGATGAGTTGCATGCGTTGCGTGCAGCCTGCCAGGTTTCCCCGATGTACAGCGAAGCCGTAGCCCTTGCGCAACGTGGCTATGATGTCGATGCCATCGCTGAGCGTTGCGGGATTTCAATCGCTGAAGCGCAATTGGTGCGTTCATTGAGTTCAGATGCCAAGGGGGAGCAAGGCAATGACAGAGCATGAGCAATTCGACAATGACGGCGTGGTGACGCGAGGACGCAACAAACTGGTGTCCCGTGCTGTTTTGGTGGTTGCGCTGATAGTTGCTTTGCTGGCTGGTTTGATGATCTTCGAAGGCAAGTCAGACCGACCTGATGTCAGCGAGGCAGCCCCCGTTGCCGCGGCACTGAATGCGCCGCGGATTGGTGTTTCTGTCTCCGCTGCTCCGACCACCCCTGCTGCTGTGCCGGAAAGCATGCCGGAAGAGCTCAAGCGGGCGATAAGGGAGGCTCCTGACGCTGCGCAGGCCACTCTTGCAAGCATGTCTGCTCCGGCGACAAGCCCCGCGGCCTCCCAGACCCCTGTCGTGCCAGAGGGAAGCTCCGATGTGCCGACCAAGCCTTTGGCTACTGCCACGACGCTAGTGCATTCGTCCGTACGCGCTGGGCGCGATTCACACCCCCAAGCACCAACGCTGACGCCTGCGGCCAGTGCCGGCCGTACAGAGTCCGTCCGTCCGTCATCCGCAGCCCTGAGCGAAACACGGGATGCTGGCCCCTTCATCTTGCAGGTTGGGGTGTTCAGTAATCCAGGGAATGCCGAAGAGTTACGCAACAAACTTCGACAGGCAGGCATTCCCACTCAGCTCGAGACCCGGGTGCAAGTGGGACCGTTTTCAAGCAAGGAAGAGGCAGTGAAGGCTCAGGATCGCTTGAAAAAGTTGGGCATAGGTGGCGGTATGTTGCTGCCGACCAGCATAAAACGGCCTTGATGGGCCGTTTTTCAATTTCTTTTCAGGGCTTTGGGGTAGAACAAGGCGACTAGAGTATGCAAGATGGCATGCCTGTCTTGTAGGCTCAAGCTTTTTTGCTGACTTTGCCCGCCAAGTCCGGACTGAGCCAGTCATCGTAGTTCTTGTCAGGAGGGGCTCATGAAGATCGATAGTCCGCAGTTCGGTAGCCTGGAGGTCGCCAGCAACAAGGTGGTTGAGTTTCCACTTGGTTTGCCTGGCTTCGAGGCCTGCAAGCGCTACACATTCATTGAAGTAGAGCAGAGCAGCGAGGCTTTTGCCGTGTTGCAAGGTGTGGATGACCCGGCAATTGCGTTTGCAGTGACAACCCCGGATTTGCTTGGCCTTCACTATGAGTTTGAGCTGAGTGAAGAAGAGCAGAACTTGCTTGGCGCGACGCGTGCAGAGGATGTGGCTGTACTGGTTATCCTGCGCAAGGGAGAGCCGGAGCAGATGCGTCGTGCCGGCGATGCTCACGTCAAAGCGAACCTGATGGCTCCATTGATTATCAATGGCGCGACGATGCGCGGACTGCAGAAGATCATTGCCAAACTGGGCTGTGAAGTGACCCTCAAGCCGGCCTGAGAAAGAGATAAAGCCGATAACAGCGGGGCGGCGTTTGCCCCGCATTTCCCTAAAACCAGATCAGGGCATTGATTCTTCACCTTGGTGAAGAATCAATGCCCTGATGCGCTACTTAGCGCGGTCTGCTGCGAGCAGGCGCGCTTGTGCGTGACTCGCCACGTGCAGGGCGATCAGTGAAGTTTCCACTTTCGCTGCGAGGGCGAGCATCGAAGTGACGTTCGCCATTGAACAACGGACGGTTCTTTGCACCGGCCGTCGCTCCAGCCGGTTTACGGTTTGCTGCCGGTGCAGTGGCCGCTGCCGGGCGCTCGCTGAAGCGGCGAGCACTCTCTTCAAAGCGACCCGGGTCGATGAAGTTGCGTGCAGGGCTGGAGCCTTCTTCACGGCTGCGTGGTGCATCCTTGGAGCGATTGCGATCCCCGAAGCTGCGCGGACGATCACTACCGCTGCGCTGGGGGCGATCGCCATGCGGGCGATTGCCGCTACGTTGCTCGGGCTTGAAGCGCGGTTCCAGCCCCTCGATGACGCTTGCCGGAATCTGCTGAGTGGTAAAGCGTTCGATGGCGCGAATTTTGAAGCGCTCGGCTGGAATAGCCAAGGTAATGGCCAAGCCGGCACGGCCGGCACGACCGGTACGGCCGATGCGGTGAACATAATCTTCCGGCTTCATCGGCATGCCGTAATTGATCACATGGCTGATATTGGGGACGTCGATGCCGCGGGCTGCTACGTCGGTTGCCACGAGGATCTTGATGTCGCCACGGCGCAGCCCGGTGAGGGTGCGATTGCGCTTGGCTTGCGGCATATCGCCATGCAGGGAGGCGGCAGCGAAGCCCTTGTCGGCCAGCGTTTCGGAGAGCCATTCTGCGTCGCGCTTGGTTGCGGCAAAAACGATGGCCTGGGTAACGTCATGACCCTTGAGCAAATGATCGAGTAGGCGGTTCTTGTGAGCGGTGTCATCGGCCCAATGCACGCGCTGCTCGATATCGGCATGGCGATCGGTCTGATTGGCGAGCTCGATCCGTTGCGGGGCGCGGAGCATGGATTGGGCGAGACGACCGACTTCACCGCCAAAAGTGGCGGAGAACATCAGGGTCTGACGGCTCTCGGGCAATGCCGCAATGATTTTCTCGATATCTTCCATGAAGCCCATGTCGAGCATTCGGTCTGCTTCGTCGAGAACCAGCATTTCGGTTCGTGAAAAATCGATGCGACCGCTACTGATGTAATCAAGCAGGCGCCCCGGGGTAGCCACGAGAACGTCCACCGGCTGGCGCAGCAGCTTCAGTTGGGCGGGGTAGGGCATGCCGCCAACAACTGTTACGACGGCGATCCGTTTCATGGTGCGGCTGTAGGTGATAGCAGCCTTGGCCACTTGCTGAGCCAGCTCACGCGTCGGGCAGAGGATGACTGCGCGCGGCCCGATGCTGCGCACGGCAGCTGGTTCGGCCAAGCGCTGTAGGGCAGGAAGCATGAAGGCTGCGGTTTTGCCGCTGCCGGTGGCGGCGGAGACCATCAGATCGCTTCCGCTAAGTGCGGCCGGGATGGCGGCGGCCTGAACGGACGTCGGCGTGGTGTAGCCGGCGCGGGATACAGCGGAAACGAGGATTGGGTTCAGACCCAAGGAATCAAATGACATTTCTTGCCTATCGGAAAAAGCGCGAAGAGCCGTGGCTGCCAGAGCAGCACGGGGTTGGGCGCAAACAGGCGCAGATCAAGCTGCGCAAACACATCGGCGCCAACCAGTACAACAAACGCGCAATATTTCCGAAGAATGCGGAAATGCGTGAAGAGGGGGTCAGGGACGATGAAACGATTTCGCACTGCACAAACGCCGCAGTGGAAGGCTGCGCACTCTACAGCAAGAAAACGCGGATTGCACGCAATTATTTGTTACGACAGCGTTTTTTCTTGCCGAAGGCATGTCTTCGGCAAGGAGCTCAGACGGTAAAGCGGCGAACAGTGGCATCCAGCCGGCCTGCGATATCTGACAGACGAGCTGCAAGCCGATTGGTGGTTTCTGCCACCTCCTGATTTTCTTCGCTGGAATGGGCGATGCGCTCGATGTGACGGGCAATGTCCTGGCTGGCACTGCTTTGCTCTTGCACCGAGGTGGAGATTGTCGAGATATGACCAACGGTTTCCGTGGACTGCTCCTCAATGCGCTGCAGGGCTTCGGCTACATCACCGGCACTACGTACGCCTGCTTCGACCTTGCGGTTGGCATCGTTAATGCCGACCACTGCGTTCGATGTGTCGCGCTGCACGGCTTCAATCTTGGCATTGATTTCTTGGGTGGCGACAGTCGTGCGCTCCGCCAGCTTGCGCACCTCATCGGCTACCACTGCGAAACCGCGCCCTTGCTCGCCGGCGCGGGCCGCTTCAATGGCGGCGTTCAGCGCAAGGAGGTTGGTCTGATCGGCAATCTCCTTGATGACATTGACGATGCTGCCGATTTCATCGGAGCGACGGGCTAGCGCGCTCATGGTTTCGCTGACCTGAGTGATGGCCTGGGCGATCTGGCGGATTTCTCCAGCGGCCTGGCGCGCTGTGTGCGCGCCACTACTGGCTGTGCTGGCGGCGCTGCGGGTTTCGGATTCAACGTTGTGCGTGTTCTCTGCGATATGGCTGACGCTAACCGACATTTCCTCAATAGCGGCTGCGGTCGACTGAACCGCTTCGGACTGATGGCCTGAGGCGGCACTGACTTTTTGTGCCGCTGCGGTCAGCTCGCGTGCGGCCGAACCTTGTTCGCCCACGCTACCTGCCACATCTTTGATCACGGTCTGAATGCGGGCAACGAAGGTATTGAACCAGTGTGCCACTTCAGCGAACTCCTTATTGCCGCTGGCGTCGAGGCGGCGGGTGAGGTCGGCCTCACCCTCGGCAATGCTGCGCAAGGCGTCGCGAATTCTTTGCAGCGGACCAATCACCGTGGTGCGCAAGGCTACGGTCAGGGCCATCAACAAGGCGATATCGAGCAGCACGATTTGCAACACGACGCCAACGAGTTCGTCGCGCAATGCCTGATCAACACCGGCACGTGAATAGCGCAGAGAAAACTTGCCGATGCTCTGGGTCTTGTCGCCTTCGGTATAGGTGACTTCCGCTTCCTTACTCATCAACTCCGGTTTGTCGACAAGCTCTGTGAGCTCGTCCGGCTTGCCATCCTTGTCGCGCCCGATGAGCAGGCTCCAGTTTTTCGGTGTATTGAGGCTGACCGACTGCAGAAATTCGGCGCCCAGCTCGGCCTTGAGGGTCGCGACCATGACAGGTTTGTCGAAATTCCATAGCGGCATCGAGAGGTTGGTCTGGATGCGCTCGATAGCATCGCTGGCATCCTCTTCGAGTGCTGCCTCTAGACTGTGTTTGGTCGAGATGTAGCTGATGCCACCGGAGATAGCGAGCAGCGTGGTGATGATGACAAGGAACAGCAGGATCAGGCGGCTGCTGACACTGTTCAGGTCGAAACTGGGCATGGTGAGCTCCCTTCTGGAAGGTCAGGGTTTCTTGGCGCCGGCGGAGTAGGGCACGCTCACGTCCAGCCACAGGGACTTGTCCTCAAATGGGGTGTCCGGTGAGAGAAACTTGTTGTCTACCCGGAAAATCTTGCGCTCGTGCAGGCGGGCTGCCTCCAGGGCGGGGCCGAAGGATTCGGTGAAGATGCGGTCGAAGCTGCCATCCTTGATCATGGCGCGCAGGCCGCGTTCGAGGCGCGCGGCGAGTGTCGGGCCCTCTCCTTTGCGGCTCACCATGAAGATGCGTGGCATTGGGTAATAGACGGCCAGAGTGGGCTCGATCGCCAGATCGGTGATGCCTTGCTTGGTGGCGTCAGCAAGCCCTCCCGGCGCTTCCCAGGTGGCGCGGGCAAACATGTCAAAGCGCTCTTCGGTGAGCATGCGCAGCAGTCCGGCCGAGTAATAGGCTTTGGTCACCTTGAAGCCCGCGGCCTCCAGGATTTTTGTGTCCGGCCAGCGGGAGCCTTGGCCGACGCTTAGCCGCTTGAGCTCATCTACGCTCTGGATTGCAGCGAATTTCGGCAGATCCTGCTTGCGTACCAGCATGATGCGATAGCCGAGCAAGCCCTTGTCCAGCGGAACCCGGACCGGAAGAAGTTTCTTCTCCTCATCAATATTGGAGCCACGGGTCAGAATGTGCAGCTTGCCCGTGTTGTCGGCGATTTCGTCAATTGCCCGGGCGGTGCCGAAGGTCGTGTCACTGGCTTTGATGCTGAAACCGCCCTCGTTTTTGGTGCGTTCAAGTGCAGCTTCGAGTAAGGAGATGAAGTTCTTCGGCTCGTTCTTGTTGTAGATGACGGTCAGATCAGTAGCCAGGGCGCTCAGGCTGCATGTCAGCAGGCCGATTGCCATCATGCGCTGCAGTAGCTTGATCATGTTTGGCCCCTACTCTCTTGTTGCGGTGACGGTCGTTGCAAGGCTGCGCGTAGCGCTGGATACATGAGGGCGCTTATGCATTAAGGCGCGATGCACAGATTGTCAGCAGCCGAGGTGTTCCCGGTTATCGGCGCAGCTCCTAGCAACTTGAGTGGCCGAGCGGGCAGCGTCTTGTGCGGGCACGAGCTTGCGTTCAGGGTGACGCAGCAGTCTCTGCTGTGCTGTGAGCGGCAGGCCCCTTTGCGGCAACGCGGGTACATGGAAAAACTGGGGTACAATGGCGCGCGGCGGGTCTCCCCGCATTGCAGCGTGGGAACCTGGTCAGGTCCGGAAGGAAGCAGCCATAACCATTCCCTGCAAGTGCCGGGGGTCAGGCTCGCCGCCTCGAATATATGAACGGGCTGTGTCTTGCGACACAGCCCGTTTCTTTTGCAGGCTGGCGCAGGGAAGCGTCAGGCCTCTCTTTGTGCGACAGGGGGCGGCGCTGGCGTTGTGGCAGGCTGTATGGCATTACGTCGCTCATACCTCTGACTTGCCGAGACTGGTGTTGTGGCTTCCCCGAGCCATGCGTTGAGCAGCCACATGGCGCAGATAGCCAGTAAAACTGTTGCCACTAATTGGAACAAGGGGTGGTTACTCGCTCTGTGCCGGGCTTTGGGACTCATCGCGGGCTCCTCATGGCTTTTCAATTTGGTTGTTGCTCACGTGAGGCGCTGACGACCTGCCTTTGAAGGCGTATGCCGCGTCTGCGATCAGATGATGAGAAGCGCTGCGCCAAAGGCAAAGATGGCCAGACCGAGGCCTTCGCGCAGGCGGTGTGCAAACTTGGCTGACAATGTGTTGTGCATGATGTGCTCCTGATGTGCCGCTGATTTCAGCTTGATTTACGTGGTGTGGGCTCGCCAATTGAATCTGTGCAAGCTACTGATAGGGTCAGAGCATGGCTGTGGTATCGCTTCAGCACCCATGTGCTCCAGATATGGCTTCAAAGGCGGACTAAATGCTGATAGTGCTCAGCCTGACCTGCAAACACGTTGATGCAGAGATCCAGCAGGTGGTTGGCGAACTGTTTGTGTTGGGACATGGCAGGCTCCTTTTGATTGTCTAAAGATATTGGATTGCTGTTATTCAATCCAATTTATTAATCGAAAGATGGTAATAGTCAAAATGAACTTCCCCCTGCGCGGAGCGCTGCAGCGGGGAGGGGGGATTCCTGTGGTTTGACTGTTACGAGCGCTTTGCGTCATTAATGCAAAGGCCTTAGGCGGACAAATCGGTGCGAAGCGGCGAGGGCATCCGGGCTACAATCGCGCCCATGAGTTATCAGGTCCTTGCCCGTAAGTGGCGCCCCCGGAGTTTCGAGACCCTTGTCGGGCAGGAGCACGTGGTCCGCGCTCTGACACACGCGCTCACCACGGGGCGCCTGCACCACGCCTATCTTTTTACCGGAACACGCGGGGTCGGCAAGACCACCATTTCGCGCATTCTGGCCAAGAGCCTTAACTGCGAGCAGGGCGTGACGGCCACCCCTTGTGGCGTGTGTGCCGCCTGCACCGAAATCGACAGTGGGCGCTTCGTTGATTACGTCGAGATGGATGCCGCCTCCAACCGAGGGGTGGATGACATGGCGGCCTTGCTGGAAAAAGCGGCGTATGCCCCCTCGCGCGGCCGCTACAAGGTCTACATGATCGATGAAGTGCATATGCTGACCGGGCATGCCTTCAACGCCATGCTGAAGACGCTGGAAGAGCCGCCGGCGCATATGAAGTTCATTCTTGCGACGACGGATCCGCAGAAAATTCCGGTCACGGTCCTGTCGCGTTGTTTGCAGTTCAATCTCAAGCAGATGCCGCAGACGCACATCGTCGAGCATCTATCGAACATCCTTGGGCAGGAGGCTGTATCTTTCGAGTCTGGTGCCCTGCGCCATATCGCCAAGGGTGCTAATGGTTCGATGCGTGACGCGCTATCGCTGCTTGACCAGGCCATCGCGCATGGTGCGGGCAAGGTTGAAGAGGAGGGGGTGCGCGACATGCTCGGCACGGTCGGCGAAGACCATCTCTTCGAATTGCTCGATGCCTTGCAGGCGCAGGATATTGGGGCCTTGATCGCCGTGGCAGATGCCATGGAGGCGCGCAGCCTGAGTTTTGAATCGGCCTTGCAGGAGTTCGCGACCCTGTTGCATCGCGTCGCACTGGCTCAATTTGCCCCGCTGGCGATTGCAGATAACTTCGAGCGTGAGCGTCTGGCGCCCTATGCGGCGGCCTTTGACGCTGAGTTTTTGCAACTGGCTTACCAGATCACGATTCATGGCCGGGAAGAACTGGCTCTGGCGCCGGATGAGTACACCGGTTTTACGATGAGCCTGCTGCGTCTGCACGCGTTTCGGCCCGAAGCACCTGGCAGCGCAGCGCGTGCGTCGACCGCTCCGGTCTCAACTCCGGCTCTGCGCCCCGGTGCGACAGCGGCTACGCCTGTTGTACCTGCCGCGCGTCCGGTGGCTGCTGCGCCGCAGTCTGTACAGGAGCCGCCACCGCCATGGGAAGACGAATCCGCTCCGCCGACGCAGGTTGCCGCTCCGCCTTCGCCGCCTGTTCCGGCCGCTGTTGCGGCGCCCGTGGCGCTGGCGGGGGCTGCCGACTGGCTGGCCCAGATCCAGGCGAGCGGCGTGGGTGGCATGGTGCGTGAGTTGGCGCAGAACTGTGAGTTCCTCGGTCTGGAGGGGAGTGTGCTGAGTCTGCGTTTGGCGCCGGCGCATCGGCATCTGATGGCGATGCCGTCAAACCTGAGCAAATTGCAGGAAGCCTTGTCCGCCACGCAGGGCAGGCCCTTACGTGTGAACATCGAAGTTGCTGAACCGGGCAGCCAGACGCCGGCTCAGCGCAAGCAAGAAATCCGTCAGGCGCGCCAGGCCGATGCCGTGGCTGCGCTGGAATCCGATCCCTTTGTGCAGGAGCTCATTGAGCGTTGCGATGCGACGCTGGTGGAATCCTCCGTCAAACCTTTAGGAGAAGCAGAATGATGAAAGGCGGCCTTGCTGGCCTGATGAAACAGGCCCAGCAGATGCAGGAAAACATGAAGAAGGCTCAGGAAGCGCTGGGCCAGATCGATGTCGAAGGCTCTGCGGGTGCCGGTGCCGTAAAAGTGGTGATGAACTGCCAGAACAAGGTCAAGCGGGTGCAGATCAACGAAGCCGTGATGGATGATCGCGAAATGCTTGAAGACTTGATCGTGACTGCGCTGAATGACGCCGCAGCCAAGGCCGAGGCCGTCAGCAGCGAAAAAATGGCGGGTTTCACCTCTGGCATGGGCATGCCGCCGGGCTTCAAGCTTCCGTTCTGAAACACAGGCGGGGACAAGCGCGCTTGCCCCGACTCTCCCATGCCTCTTCTGGACTCCCTTACCGAAGCTTTGCGGGTCTTGCCCGGCGTTGGGCCCAAGTCGGCCCAGCGCATGGCCTATCACCTGCTGCAGCGCGATCGCGAGGGCGCCGCACGCCTGGCAGGAACGCTCGCTGCAGCCTTGGCCGAAGTGCGCCATTGCGCGCGCTGCAATAACTTCACCGAGGCTGATGTGTGCGAGCGCTGCCTTAGCCAGCAGCGGGACGCGAGCCAGCTATGCGTGGTGGAGATGCCATCGGATTTGATGGTGATGGAGTCCACGCTGGCGTATCGGGGTTTGTACTACGTTTTGATGGGCAAACTCTCGCCGCTGGATGGCATTGGTCCGCGTGAGCTGAAGTTCGACAAACTGGTCGAACGTGCGACAGACGGGATTGTCCAGGAAGTGATCCTGGCCACCAATTTCACCAACGAGGGTGAGGCGACGGCCCATTATCTCGGTGAGATGCTGCGTGCGAGGGGGCTGCGGGTGAGCCGCATTGCACGTGGCGTGCCGGTTGGGGGTGAGCTCGAGCATACCGACCTGGGGACGGTGGCGCAGGCCTTCGTCGAACGGCGAGGCTGGTAAAAGGAATGATCGAATGAAGCGTGGCTTGATGTTGTTGCTGTTTTGGCCGGTATGCGTATGGGCGGATGCTGCAAGCCATCGCAAGGCCGTGGATGAACTGATGCTGGTTCTGCGGGCTGACGGGGCGGTGACGACCTGGCGCAAGCAACTGGATGCGCAGGCCATTGAGGTGATTGACAAGGCCCTGGCTGGCAAGAAAGAGGATCAGCTGAACGAAGCCCAGCGTGCCGCTGTCGAGCGTTTCTCGCAGCGAGCCAATGCTGCTCTGGACGCAGCGCTGGACTGGAGCCGGTTCAAGGATCCCATCGCCCAGATTTACCTCGAGAATTACAGCGAGGGAGAGGTGCGGGACCTGCTCGGTTTCTATCGCAGCGCGAGCGGGCAGAAAGCGCTCCGGCAAGGGGGGAAGATTGCGGATGCTGTTGGGCAGTTGCTGCGCTCGCAGATCCAGAACACGCTGCCGGAGTTTCAGCGCATCGGGCAGGACTTCAATCAGGAATATGAGCAGGCGGCTTTGGCCATGCGCACTCCCGTGCCAGTCAAAACACAGCCGCCCGCCAGTTCCCGCCCGGCCGCTCCTGCCTTTGAGGGCGTGAACCCTAAAACCGGGCGCTGACGCGTATCAGGGGGTGGGGCTGAAGCGCGCGCCGTCGAGCGTCACCGGCGGGACCGGCATAGCCGGGCGGCGGACTTTTTCTGTTGGCGCCAGCACCTCGGCTTCGCCCTTCACGACGGCCTTGCCATCCTGGTTGATGCAGACGCAGTCGAAAACCACGCGTTTTTTGTCATCGAGTTTTTCGCGCGCGGTGACCGTGACGGTGAGTCGGTCGCCCGGCTTGACCGGTCGGGCAAAGCGCAGCGTCTGGCTAAGGTAGATGGTGCCGGGGCCCGGCAGCTTCACTCCCAACACCGTGGAGACCAGGGCGCCGCTGAATATGCCGTGCGCGATCACGCCGCCGAACATGCTTCCCTGAGCGTATTCGTGGTCCAGGTGGGCCGGATTGATGTCTCCAGAGAGGGCGGCGAAGAGCTGGATGTCTGCCTCGGTGATGGTGCGTGTGAGGCTGGCTGAGTCACCGATGGAGATTTCGTCGTAGGTGCGGTTTTCGATCGCGTCGCTCATGCTTTGCCCCGTTCTTTCAAGAAGATTGCCGCTGTCCGTTGTGCTGGTTGGCCAGGCCGCTCGATGTGTGCGGCGCAGCAATTTTAGGCCGGGACTGAGCGGCTACGGAGTGGCTGTCGGGGCAGGCGGCCCGGCCAGTGCTGGCCGGGCGCCGCGATCAGAGAGCTGCCAGATCGATTTCGCCGACGTTGTTGAGAACGTAGTCGGGCTTGTACGGGAACTCAGCCATCAGCGTCGGCGTGGTCACGCCTGAGAGGACCAGTACCGTGCTCATGCCGGCTTCCATGCCGCCGACGATGTCGGTATCCATGCGGTCTCCCACCATCACGCAGTCTTCCGGATGGGCTCCGAGCTTGCGGGCGGCCAGCATCATCATCAAGGAGTTGGGCTTGCCGACGATGTACGGTTTCTTGCCCGTGGCTGCCGAAATGGCGGCCAGGATGGTGCCAGCGGCTGGTTCCAGGCCACCCTCGACCGGGTCGATCATGTCCGGGTTGGTGCCGATGAACTTGGCGCCCTGGTCAATCAGGCGCACCGCCTTCTTGAGTTGCTCGTAACTGAGCGTGGAGGACTTGGCGACCACCACATAGTCCGGATTCGATTCCGAGATCGAGAAACCAACGTTGTAGAGCTCGTTGATCAGGCCGCCTCCACCGAGGACATAGGCCGTGGCGTGCTGTTTCTGATTCTGGTTCTTCAGGAACATCGCTGTGGCCATGGCCGCAGTGATGAAATTGGCTTCGGTGAGTCCGTCGATACCGAGGCTGGCCAACTTCAGCTTGAGGTCCAGCGGAGTTTGTTCGGCGTTGTTGGTCAGAAACAGAAAGGGGGTCTTGCTCTCAAGCAGGCGGGTGACGAAATCCTTGGCGCCGGGTATCAATTGTTTGCCACGGTAGATCACGCCATCCATGTCCGAGATGATGCACTTGGCCATATTTGTTTTCCTGTTACAGGGGAGGTCAAAAACACATGCCGGAAGTATGCCGTAGATGCACAGAGAGCGGGCTGCGCATGCGCAAAGCAGATCAAGGATTGCCCGAATTGAGCTTTTTGCGCTTTTTGGGTTGAATGACGTTAGGGTTTATTTGCTTTGTAGATTTATGATTATTATGTGTTTTTAAGAATAGATTGGAGCGCGGGCTTTAATCCCTCCTGCCGTCTTGGCTATAATCGCCCAGTTTTCTGAATCACAATCACTCGGGGTTTGCAATGAGCGATCACAAACTAGATGCATCCGCTGGCGGAGCATCGTTCTGTGCGTGCAGTCTGGATTCGTCCCGACGCACCCTGCTGGCCGCTACGGCCGGTGTCGGTGCGGTGGCGGCAGCCGGAGTGGCCGTACCTTTCGTGGCGAGCTTTACGCCGTCCGAGCGTGCCAAAGCGGCCGGAGCACCGGTTGAGGTTGATCTCTCCAAGCTGCAGCCCGGTGAAAAGATGACCGTCGAGTGGCAGGGCAAGCCGGTGTGGGTGCTGCGCCGCACGCCCGAAATGTTGGCTGCACTGAAGGAGGGGGCGGACAAACTGGTTGATCCCGAGTCGCAGGCTGCGCAGCAGCCGGCCTATGTCAAGGGCATCGAGCGCGCGATCAACCCCGAGTATTTTGTCTGTATCGGTATTTGTACCCATCTGGGCTGTTCGCCCTCCGACAAGCTCAAGGCAGGTGCCGAGAGCGGTATGGGAGCGGAGTGGAAGGGCGGCTTCCTGTGCCCCTGCCATGGTTCGCAGTTCGATCTGGCCGGGCGTGTGTTCAAGGCCATGCCGGCGCCGACGAATCTGGTGATCCCGCCGCACACCTATCTGAGTGAAACACGCCTGCTGATCGGCGAAGACTCCAAGGGAGCCTGAGGATGATTGATTCCAAGATGCTGGCCGAAAAGGGCCAACAACTGCTGGGCTGGGTGGATGATCGCTTTCCGCTGACCTCCACTTATAAGGCGCATCTGTCCGAGTACTATGCGCCCAAGAACTTTAACTT
Organism: Uliginosibacterium sp. 31-12; assembly: GCF_030548425.1. Lineage (NCBI taxonomy): Bacteria > Pseudomonadati > Pseudomonadota > Betaproteobacteria > Rhodocyclales > Zoogloeaceae > Uliginosibacterium > Uliginosibacterium sp. 31-12. The sequence goes on from NZ_JAUOOA010000007.1 coordinate 13,665, forward strand.
CTGGTACTTCTTCGGCTCGCTGGCGCTGCTGGTGTTGGTGCTGCAGATTGTGACCGGCATTTTCCTGGTCATGCATTACAAGCCGGACGCTTCGCTGAACAGCGCCGGCATTCCGGTGGCGTTTGCCAGCGTCGAGTACATCATGCGCGACGTGCCGGGTGGCTGGATCATCCGTTACATGCACTCCACGGGCGCCTCGATGTTCTTCGTGGTGGTGTATCTGCACATGTTCCGTGGCTTGCTCTACGGCTCCTACCGCAAGCCGCGTGAACTGATCTGGCTCTTCGGCATCGCCATCTTCCTGTGTCTGATGGCTGAAGCATTCTTTGGCTATCTGCTGCCTTGGGGCCAAATGTCCTTCTGGGGCGCGCAGGTGATCGTGAACCTGTTCGCGGCGATTCCTGTGATCGGGCCGGACTTGTCAATCTTCATCCGTGGCGACTTCGTGGTGTCTGACGCGACGCTGAACCGCTTCTTCGCCTTTCATGTGATCGCTATTCCGCTGGTCCTGCTGGGGCTGGTGGCGGCTCACCTGGTCGCGCTGCATGAAGTCGGCTCGAACAACCCGGACGGTGTCGAGATCAAGAAGCACAAGGACGCCAACGGCATTCCTCTTGATGGCATCCCCTTTCATCCGTACTACACGGTGAAGGATATCTTCGGGGTGTGCGTGTTCCTGATCGTCTTTGCGACCATCATTTTCTTTGCTCCCGAGGGCGGTGGTTACTTCCTCGAGTACAACAACTTCTTCCCGGCTGATCCGCTCAAGACGCCGCCGCACATTGCCCCGGTGTGGTATTTCACGCCCTTCTACTCGATCCTGCGTGCCACCACTTCGGATTTCATGTGGGCTCTTGGCGCCTTGGTGGCGATTACCGGTGGCTTGGCCATCCTGACCTCGAAGTGCAAGCCCGTGAAGGCCGTCGCGGCGGTAGTGACGCTTGGCGCGCTCGGTGCTTTCGTGCTGATCGAGGCCAAGGTATGGGGCGTTGTGCTGATGGGCGGCTCGGTGATGGTGATCGGCCTGCTGCCCTGGCTGGACCAGAGCCCGGTCAAGTCGATCCGCTACAAGGGTGGCCTGTACAAAAGCATCCTTGCAGTCTGGGTAGTCTGCTTTGTGATCCTCGGGTATCTCGGCGTGCAGCCGCCGTCGCCGATCGGCAACCTCGTCTCGCAGATCTGCTCCTGGCTGTACCTAGCGTTCTTCGCTTTCATGCCCTGGTACTCACGCCTCGACAAGACCAAAGCTGAACCGGAAAGGGTGACCTCGAAATGAGCCTGTTCAACAAGACTCTGGCCATTGCCGCGCTGGCCCTCACGGCCGCGCTGGCCCAGGCCTCAGGTGGTGTGCAACTGGACCGTGCGCCGCTGCGCTTCGATAATGCGTCGCTGCAAAGTGGCGCAAAGACCTTCGTCAACTACTGCCTGAACTGTCACGGTGCGAGCGCCCTGCGCTACAACCGTTTGACCCAGATCGGCCTGACCGAGCAGCAGATCAAGGATAATCTGATGTTCACCGCCGACAAGATCGGTGAGCAGATGAAGGTCGCCATCCGCAGTGACGACGCCAAGCGCTGGTTTGGCGCCGCGCCGCCCGATCTCTCGGTGATCGCCCGTGCTCGCGCCTCGGGTGATGGCAGTGGGGCCGATTGGCTGTATACCTATCTGCGTCAGTTCTACCGCGACGACTCGCGTCCGACCGGCTGGAACAACGTGATCTTCCCCGGAGTGGGGATGCCGCACGCCCTCTGGAATCTGCAGGGCGTGCAGGAAGCGCGCTTCGTCGAGAAAGATGATGGCCATGGCAACAAGGTCAAGCATCTGGAAGGGCTGGAACTGGTTCAGCCCGGCCTCTTGACGAAGGAGGAGTACGACGAAGAGGTGGCGAATCTCGTGTCCTTCCTCACCTGGATGGGTGAGCCGGCACAGGAGACGCGTCGCCAGCTCGGCTGGGCCGTGCTCGCCGTACTGGGTGTTCTGGCCGTCCTTTCCTGGATGCTCAAGAAGGCATTCTGGAAAGACGTGCATTAACAGGTGTGCAACCGAAATGATGGTGTTGGCTGGTCGCGACAGCGAAGCGCAGCAGGCGCGTCGTGTGGTTCGTGACACTGAATATTCCTGGAGTAATTCCGCAATGATGAATTTGTATTCCGGTACAACGGACCCCTTCAGCCACCGTTGCCGGATCGTGCTGTACGAAAAGGGCATGGATTTCCAGGTGGTGGACGTTGATCTCTTCAACAAGCCTGAAGACATCGCCGCAATCAATCCCTATAACCGCGTGCCGGTGCTGGTGGACCGCGACCTCATCCTGTATGAGTCGAACATCATCAATGAGTACATTGACGAGCGCTTCCCGCACCCGCAGCTGATGCCGCCGGATCCGATCATGCGTGCCAAGGCGCGTCAGATCCTGCATACGCTTGAGAACGAGCTTTTCTCGCATATCGAGGCGCTGGAGAAGAACCAGAAGGCTGCTGCCGACAAGGCCCGTGGCCATGTGCGTGATCAGCTGATGCAGCTCGTGCCTTTGTTCGCCAAGCAGAAGTACATGCTCGGCGACGAGTTCTCGATGCTGGATGTGGCGGTGGCACCGCTGCTGTGGCGCCTTGAGCACTACGGCATCGAGCTGCCGAAAACGGCTGCGCCCCTGATGAAGTACGCCGAGCGGATCTTTACCCGCCAGGGCTTCATCGACGCGCTGACGCCCTCCGAACGCGCCATGCGTCGGTAAACGTCCATCGGCCTGCTGTGCGGGCCGATTTTGAGACTGCGAAGCTTGCCGTATTCACATATGGCAGCGTTTCTCCTCTCAAACCCGGCTCCGCTCGCGATGGTCGATGGGCATTTCCCGAGCAAGAGCTATCTTCTCTGAACTCGTGAGATCATGTTCGGGCGCGACTCCTCCGGGTCGCGCCCGAATTGCTTTCAAGGCCTGCATCATGAGTACATCCCAGTCTTCCTCCACCAAGTCCTATCTGATTCGTGCCATCTTTGACTGGTGCGTCGACAACAGCCTCACGCCCTATGTCGTGGTGCTGGTGGATGAGCGGACTCTGGTGCCGCTGCAACACGTGCGCGACGGTCAGATCGTGCTCAACATTGCGCCTTACGCGACCAACAAGCTGCTCATCGACGCTGAGGCGGTGAGCTGCCAGGCTCGCTTCTCGGGCAAGGTTGAAACCATTTACGTACCGATCTCCCAGGTGCTGGCCATCTATGCCCGTGAAAACGGTCAAGGCATGGCTTTTCAGCCTGGGGCCATCAGTGGTTCCGGCATGGAGTTGGGTGGTGTGGTGGAGGCGCCGGAGGAAGAGTCTGTCGAGCACCTGCCGGCCACTGCTGCAAGCGCGTCTGAGCCGGACGATGAGCCGCCGGTGCCACCGCCCGCCAGCAAGGGCAGCCATCTGCGTCGTATCAAGTAGCCGGCCCGCGGGCAGGCTGTGGTACGCGCGCCACTGTCTTCGCCTTTCCTCCTTGCTTGCCAGGCGCTTGATGCGACAATCCGGGCTGCTTTGTCCCGCGCTAATTCCTTGTCTTGAAGGGAGTTTTGCGGAGGGCAAGGGGGCAGCTCGGGGCGCTGTCGACAAGAACATCACACGGGGAGCGGGCCTTGCGGCACAGGAGCCAGACAACGCAGAGGCGAAAGCAGGCGCTGCTGGTGCTTGGCTTGCTGCTGTGCGCGCCTCAGGCGCTGGCGCAGAGCGGCCTCCATTTGCCGGAAGGCAAGGTGTTGGTCTGGGCCGCAGGTTTCGCAACCCTCTTTCTGCTCGCCGCTGCGCTGCTCTATCGACGCCAGCTTCGAGCCCTGTCGCGCCGCACGCGTGAGCTGCAGCTCTCCGAAGAGCGTTTCCGCCTGATCATCGAAGGCACCAGCGTGGTCGCTTGGGAGTATGACGCGGGTTCGGACGCGTTCACCTATGTCTCCGCGCCTGGCGCGCGTCTGCTCGGCTTTCCGTTGGAGGACTGGAAAAAATCCGGTTTCTGGCGTGCCCGCCTGCACCCAGAAGACAGCCAGCAGGCACTCTCCTTTCTGCGCGACATGCTGCTGCGCTCGGATCAGCGCGAGTGCGAGTACCGCTTGATCCGTGCTGACGGACGCGAGGTCTTTGTGCGTGACCTGCGTACTCCGATCGAGGCTCATAAGGGGCATGTGACGGGCATGCGCGGGATTTTCGTCGACATTACCGCGCACAAGGCGTCGGAAGCTGAGCTGGAGGACAGCGAAGCGCGCTTTCGCAGCACCTTCGAGCAGGCTGCGGTGGGGGTTGGGCTGTGCGCGGTGTCCGGCCGCTACATGCGCGTTAATCAGCGCTATTGCGAGATTACCGGCTACTCCGGGAGCGAGTTGTTGCTGCGCGATTTTCGTGAGCTGACGCACCCTGACGATGTGGAGGCCAATGACCGCCTGCTCGACGCGCTGGTGCTGGACACTGCGGAAAAATTCTCGATCGAGAAACGCATGCTGCGGCGCAGCGGTGACATGGTGTGGGTGAATCTCACCATGTCCCTGGTGCGCTCACGGCGCGGCAGCGGTCAGTTCATGGAGGTGATCGAGGACATCACGGCGCGCAAGATCGCTGAGCGCGAGTTGCGAGAGAGTGAAGGTCGGCTGCGCAGCATTCTGGTGGCGATGCGCGAAGGTGTGATCCTGCGTGACGCGCGTGGTGGCGTGATCATCGCCAACGCGGCCGCACGGCGCCTGTACGGCCTGATGCCGGAGGAAGGTTTTCCGCCCTTGCTCGAGCCCGAGGGCTACAGCTTCGTGCGTGAGGATGGCAGCCCCTGCCCGGTGGAGGAGTTGCCGGGCGCACGTGCCATGCACCTTGGCAGGCCGGCTTCCGCGGTGGTGGGCATCGATCGCCGCGATGGTACGCGCGGCTGGATGTTGGCCAAGGCCGAGCCGCTGGCACGCGATGTCCACACCGGTCTGCACCCGGTGGTGCTGACGATTAATGATGTGACCGCGCAGCGCCGTGCTGAAGAAGAATTGCGCCTGGCGGCCACCGTGTTCGACAACAGTGTTGAGGCGATCATGATCACCGATGCGCAGCGCCGCATCCTGTCGGTCAACAAGGCCTTCACCGATCTGACCGGTTTTCCCTCCAGCGTGGTGACCGGGCAGACCCCGGCGATGCTTTCGTCATCCAGGCAGGGCCTGGTGCAATACGATTCGATCTGGCGTGAGGCTGCCAGCAAGGGCAGCTGGCAAGGAGAGATCTGGCAGCGTCGGCGCGATGGCAGCGAGTTTCCGGAGTGGCTGTCGATCAGCGCGGTGCGTGATCGCAGCAATGCCATCAGCAACTTCGTGGCGGTGTTTTCCGATATCACCGAGCGTAAGGCCAACGAAGCGCGGATTGCTTTCCTGGCCCACCATGATCCGCTCACGGCCTTGCCCAACCGGACCCTGTTCCAGGATCGTCTCGAGCAGGCGCTGGTGCGTGCTGAGCGCTTGGGCAGTGTGGCTGCGCTGCTTTTCCTGGATCTGGATCGCTTCAAGACCATTAATGACTCGCTCGGCCACCTGGCCGGCGATCGCTTGTTGCAGGCGGTGGCTGAGCGGCTGCAGCATTGCGTGCGGGACACCGACACGATCTGCCGTCAGGGCGGCGACGAGTTCATCATCGTGTTGCCCGAGGTGGCTGATGCCGAGGTGCCGGCGCGGATCGCGGAGAAGATCCTGCGTCGTCTGGCGGAGCCTTTCGAGGTCGATGGGCATGTTCTGGGGACATCATTCTCGATCGGCATCGCGGTGTTCCCGGATGATGGGCGCCAGGCCGATGTGCTGATGAAGAACGCCGATACGGCCATGTATCACGCCAAGGAAAGCGGGAGGAACACTTACCGCTTCTTCACCGAGACGATGAATGCCAATGCGCTGGAGCGCTTGCAGGTGGAGAGCCAGTTGCGTGGCGCGCTGGAGCGTCGCGAACTGGTACTGCACTTCCAGCCCCAGGTGGATCTGGCCAGTGGAGCCATCGTTGGCGCCGAGGCCTTGCTGCGCTGGGAGTCTGCGGCGCTGGGCTTTGTGCCGCCGGGGCGCTTTATTCCGATCGCCGAGGAGTCCGGCCTGATCGTACCGATCGGGCGCTGGGTGCTGCGCGAGGCCTGCAGCCTGGCGCGAGGCTGGTACTCGCGCGGCATTCGCGACGTGGTAGTGGGGGTGAACATCTCGGCGCTGCAGTTCCGTCGTGACGACATCGTTGCCAATGTGCGTGATGCGCTGGCAGAGACGGGCCTGCCTGCCGAATGTCTCGAGCTGGAGCTGACCGAGTCCCTGCTCATGGAGCATGCCGAGGATGTGCTGGAAACCGTGCAGCGCCTCAAGGGCCTCGGCGTGCGCCTGTCGATTGACGACTTTGGCACCGGCTACTCCTCGTTGTCCTACCTCAAGCGTTTTGAGGTGGATCGTCTCAAGATCGATCAGGGCTTTGTGCGCGATATGGTTGATGACCCGGACGATGCGGCCATCGTGCGCGCGATCATTCAGCTTGGCCGTAGCCTCAAGCTCGATGTGATTGCGGAAGGCGCCGAATCGCGCCCGCAGGTCGAGTTCCTGATGCAGGAAGGCTGCCGTGAGGCGCAGGGCTACTACTTCTGCCCGCCGGTGACCGGCGATGTGTTCATCGACATGGTCGAGCGCGGTTTTGTGGGCAGCAGCCCGAGGGTCATGCCCCTCCAGCGCTTGGCCTGAGTCTCGCCATCTCCGATCCGTGGCAGAATCCCTGCTCCTTGTGGCCGGCTGCCGGTTTCCAGCATGAGTGCTTCCACCCATTTCGACATCCTCATCGTCGGCGCCGGCCTGTCTGGCGCCAGCCTCGCCTGTGCCCTGCGCGGCAGCCGCTACCGCATCGGCTTGCTCGAGCGGCAGCGCCCGGAATGGCCGGCTGACTGGGATGCGCGTATCTACGCGATCAGCCCGGCCAATGTGGAGTTCCTGCAGCGCTGCGGAGCCTGGGCACATCTGGATGCACAGCGTATTGCGCCGGTCGAGCGTATGGTCGTGGCGGGGGATGCAGGCGGCCAGCTGGTGTTCTCGGCCTACGAGTGCGGGTTGCAGGCGCTGGCCTGGATCGTCGAGAGCAGCGCAATGGCGCGCGAGTTGTGGGAAACCGCCCGCCGCCAGCCGAATATCGAATTGATCTGCCCGGCACAGCCTGAATCCCTGGTCTTTGACGACGACGTGGCCCGGCTGCGTCTTGCCGACGGACGCGAGATCAGCGCCGGTCTGGTGGTGGGCGCCGATGGCGTGAACTCCTGGGTGCGTGACCAGGCCGCCATTCCGGCCGAGCTGCGGCCCTATGGTGAGCTTGGGGTGGTGGCGAACTTCACCTGCGCAGAGCCTCATTTCGGCACCGCCTTCCAGTGGTTCCGGCGTGACGGGGTGCTGGCGTATCTGCCGCTGCCCGGGAACCGCATCTCGATTGTCTGGTCCACTCCCGAAGCCCATGCGCAGGAGTTGCTGGCGCTGAGTCCGGAAGCTTTTGCCAGCCGGGTGGCGCAGGCGGGCGAAGGCCGCCTCGGGCGACTTGAGTTGCTGGCACCGCCCGCCGGTTTTCCCTTGCGTCTGATGAAGCTGGATGCGATTGTTGCGCCGCGCCTTGCCCTGATCGGTGATGCCGCGCACGCTGTGCATCCCTTGTCCGGGCATGGCATCAACCTGGGGTTCCAGGATGCGCGTGAGTTGGCTGATCAGTTGCTGGCCTTGCCGGCTTTTCGTGATTGCGGGGAGCTTGCGGTGTTGCGTCGCTATCAGCGCGCGCGCGCAGAGGAGACCCTGCTGGTGCGTGAGATGACCGACGGTCTGCAGCGTCTGTTCAAGCCTGCGTTTGCACCGCTGGCCCTGTTGCGTAATGCCGGCATGAATCTGGCCGGAGCCATTCCACCCTTGCGTAGCGCGCTGGCGCGCTACGCGGCGGGATTACTGTAGTCGAATGATTGGAGAAGACATGAAGAACACCTTCCGGCGCGCCCTGCTGGCCGCCTGCACCCTGGCCGTGAGCCTGCCTGTACTGGCTGGCGAGGCTGAAGTTCGCAAAGCGGTGGGCGGCATCCTGCGTCAGGAAGGCTCGGTGACTAGCCTGCAGAAAGTGCCTTATGGCGATCTGTACGAAGTGGTGCTGAGTAATGGCGATCTGGTCTATGTCGATGGCAAGGGCGCCTTTCTGGTCAGCGGTCAGCTGATCGACCTGAAGAACAAGAAGAACATCACCGCTGAGCGCGAGGCCGAGTTGTCGCGCGTGAACGTTGCCGAGCTGCCGCTCAAGCAGGCGGTGAAGCAGGTGCGCGGGACTGGCAAGCGTACCCTGATTACCTTCGAAGACCCGAACTGCGGTTACTGCAAGAAGCTCGCCAAGGATATGCGTGAGCTGAAAGACACCACCATCTACGTGTTCATGATTCCGATCCTGTCGCCGGATTCTGGCGACAAGGCCCGCAACATCTGGTGTGCGGCGGATCGCGACAAGGCCTGGAACGACTGGATGGTGGACGGCAAGATGGCCGCCGAGGCCAAGTGCGACACCCCGGTGCAGAAGAACGCCGAAATGGCGCGCAAATACCGCATCACTGGTACGCCGACCATGTTCCTGGCCGATGGCAGCCGCATCGGCGGCTACGTGCAGCTGGCCGATCTGGATCGCCAGATCAGCGAAGCCGAAGCCCGTGTGAAGAAGTAAGCCCTGCTGTTTCTTGAGTTCAAGGAGAGGCGCTGCGGCGCCTCTCTTGCGTTGACCACGTGTCTTCGTGTCGCCGACGTCCCCAAGGGCAGGGCCTTAAAGTTCGCTGTAGCCCGCGTCGTTAAGCCTGCGGAACACTGGACTCAGGGCTGCCGGAGGCTTCATGGCCGCAGATTTTCATGTAAAGAATGCTGTGCGATGGCGTGCTGGGCTGACGCTGCTGACTGGTGCCTGTTTGGGCTACGGGCTGGCGTTGCTTTTCCTTGGCACGGGCTGGCTGTGGCCTGTGCTGCTGATATTTGCGGCCGTGGTGGCTGGCTGGCTGGCGGTGTACGGCAGTGTGCGTGCCGCCGAATCGCACGAGGCGCAAATCGTAGCTAGAGGCACACCGGGGATGGCTGATTTTTGTAGCGGGCTGAACCGCACGGTTGGTGCGGAGCTTTTCGCTATCGATGAAGAAATAGCCCGCACCCAGGCCTTGTTGCGCGACTCAGTCGCCTTGCTGACTGGTGGCCTGCAAGCGATTGCCACGCAGTCTGGCGTGCAGCAAGGCATTGTGCGCGCAGTGCTGGACCGTGCGGAGAACACGGATGAAGCCAAGGGCGCGAATGTGCGTAACTTTGCTCAGGATGTTGGCAAGATGATGAGCGACTTTGTGGATCTGCTGGTTCAGGTGAGCGTGCAGAGCCTTACTACGGTGCGCAACATCGACGACATGGTCGAGCAGACCGAGGCCATCTTCGCGGCCGTGGATGAAGTGCAGGGCTTGGCTAAGAAGACTAATCTGTTAGCGCTGAACGCTAGCATCGAAGCGGCTCGTGCAGGTGAGGCCGGCAAGGGGTTCGGTGTGGTGGCCGACGAAGTGCGCAAGCTGGCGCAGATCTCCGAGACCATCAACGATCGCATCCGTGAGCGCGTGATCGGCGCCAAGGAGTCCATCGACCGGGTGCGCGAAACCGTTGCCGGCATGGCCTCGCGCGACATCAACGAGTGCATCGGTGCCAAGGCACAGGTGCAGGACTTGCTCAATAGCGTCGAGAAAATCAATCACGAATTTACCGATCACGCTGCTGATATGGGCGGTGTGGCTCAGCACATCGAGCAGGCGGTGGGGGATTCGATCCGCTCCCTGCAGTTCGAGGACATCGTCCGCCAGGCCCTCGATGACGCTCGCCTGAGGGGCGAATTGTTGCGCCAGCTGGCCAGCGAATTGCAGCAGGCGGCTGCACAGTCTGCAGACCCGGAGGAGCTGCTGGTACTGATGCAGCGTTTTCGCGAAACGCACGGTGAAAAGGTCGGGCGTGGCATCGTCAGCCAGACTTCGATGGATGCTGGCAGCGTGCAGCTTTTCTGATCACCTTTGCAGGGAGGCTCACGCACATGGGATTTACCTCTGGAGGCGGACTGGAAAACAGGCCTGTCACGCGCTTCATACCCGGCGTGTGTTCGTTCGCCTGCTGCCGCGCGCGGGAGATGCCGTTGTGTCGCTGCGAGGGCTGAGGTATGCCGGAGCTTGTGGCATCCGTGCGTAATACTGCGTTGGTCGTGGATGACGAGTCGACCGGGCGTTTGATCCTCAAGGCCAGGCTTGAACGCGAGCACTATCGGGTGGTGACGGCGGCAGATGGCAAGGAGGCGCTTGAGCAGTTCGCGCTTGAGGCTCCGGATATCGTATTTCTCGACGTAATCCTGCCGGACTTTTACGGCTACGAAGTGGCGCGTGCGATGAAGCGTAGCGCCGGTGAGCGTTTCGTGCCGATCATCTTTCTCACTGGTTTGTCTGAGGAGGAGGCGCTGGCTGAATGCGTGGCCGCCGGTGGCGATGACTTCCTCTCCAAACCCGTCAATTTCTCGATCCTGAAATCCAAGATAGCGGCCATAGAACGAATTCGGGATCTCTATGAGAGTGGGCGCCTGCAGCGTGCGGAACTAGCGGATCTGCATGCGCGCATGCAGTACGAGCAGCAAATAGCCGAACGTATCCTCAGTGGGGCTGTGATGGCGCGCAATGTGGCGAGTCCGCCAATCCAGAGCTGGCTGAAGTCTGCCAGTACTTTCAACGGAGATCTTTTCATCAGCGCGTATACGCCTGCTGGCGGACTCTCCGTGTTGATGGGGGATTTCACCGGCCATGGCCTAGCCGCCGCGCTGGGCGCGCTGCCCGCAGCGGAGACCTTTCGCACCATGACAGCCAAAGGCTTCTCGCTGAGTGAGGTGCTCGCCGAGATCAACTTGAGTTTGCATCGTCTGTTGCCTACAGGCATGTTTCTCGCTGCGGCAGCACTGCGTATCGAAGCGGATCTGCAGACGGCGATGGTATGGAACAGCGGCTTGCCGGATCTCTATCTGTGCCGCACCGATGGCTCGCGTCGCCAGATTGCCTCGCAGCATCCACCACTTGCAGCCCTTGCCGGATTCATTCCCGGCTGTGAGCCCGAGCTTCTGCTGCTGGCTTCCGGCGATGTCTTCCTGTTATGCAGCGATGGCGTAACCGAAGCCTGCAATGCCGCCGGTGAGCCGTTTGGTGAGGAACGTTTGGAAGGCGTTCTGGACGCTTGCTCGCCAAGCGAGGCATTCAACAGCGTGCGCGCCACGCTGACAGACTTTGTGGCCGGTACCGAGCAGCAGGACGACATCAGCTTGGTGGCTATCCCTTGCGAAAAGGCTCTGTTTGCCTGCGCACGGATTGATGATGATGGGCAGGCCGTATGCGAGTTGCCTGCTAACGCCTGGAACTGGAGTCTGCGCCTGGAAGGTGCCAACCTGGCAAGGATTGACCCAGTGCCGCTAGTGATGGGGCAGCTCACCGCCTTTGGGATCTCCGCACATCATCGCCAGCAACTCTACGTGGTGGTCACTGAGCTCTTCAACAACGCGCTGGAGCACGGCGTATTGAGTTTGAACGCATGCTTGAAGAATACCGCCGAGGGCTTTATGGATTACTACCTGCTGCGCCAGCAGAAACTCGATGAGCTGGTGGAAGGCTTTGTCGACGTGCGGCTGGACTACCGCAAGGAAGATGGGCGGGGGGTGATTAGGGTGTTGATCGAGGATTCCGGGCGGGGGTTTTGCCACGGGGTGTGCGCGCGCTGCGATGTACTGCAAACCCTGAACGAGGCCAATCAGGGCGCCGGAGGCTTGATGTCGCTCAGTCTGGAGCAGGCTGGACGGGGTCTGAAGCTGCTGCGGACCTTGTGTCGGAAGGTCCGCTATCTCGGGATTGGAAACCGTGCAGAGGCCGAGTACGAGCTCTGAGTGCGGGGTTTTCTGAGGCAGAAGTCTGCTATCCGCTGCCCTTTATGCCATTTCAAAAGAGCGCACTGCCACCGTTAAAGCCCTGACGAGCCGTAATACATGCTGCCAGGGAGATTTCGATGGGCAAGAAAATCCTGATCGTGGATGACTCTGTGTCGATCCGCCAGATGGTGAGCTTCACGCTCAAGAGCGCAGGCTTCGAGACGGAAGAGGCTGGTGATGGTCAGGCCGCACTGGAAAAAGCCAAAGTGAAGGGTTTTGATCTGGTGTTTACTGATCAGAACATGCCGGTCATGGATGGTCTGACGCTGATCCGCAGTCTGCGCGGCCTGCCCAGCTACAAGAGCACACCGATCCTGATGCTGACCACCGAGGCCGGCGACGACATGAAAAACAAGGGCCGTGAGGCGGGGGCTACGGGCTGGCTGGTGAAGCCGTTTGACCCGCAGAAGCTGCTTCAGGTCGTCTCCAAGGTGCTGGTCTGAGCGCTGCGGCGAGGCCCCGCCCATGTCCATCGATCTTGCCCAGTTTTTCCAGACCTTCTTCGAGGAGGCTACCGACCATCTGGCGGACATGGAGCGCCTGCTCCTGCACATGGACACGGCAGCCCCCACCGCGGATGAGCTCGACAGTGTTTTCCGCGCAGCCCATTCCATCAAGGGCGGCGCCGGCATTTTCGGCTTTACCCGCCTCTCCGGCCTGACCCACGTTCTTGAATCCCATCTGGATCTGATCCGCTCCGGCAAGGTAAGGATGACTGAGGCCATTGCTGACGAGTTGCTGCAGGCCGTGGACTACCTGCGCCTGCTGCTGCAGTGCTGCCGCGACAGTTGCGAGCCGGACGAGGCCGAATATCAGAGCATGCTGCAGCGTTTTGAGCAGCTCGGAACAGGAGCGTGTGCGACGGCCACTCCCCCTGCTACTGCGCTGGAGAGCGACGACGGCTCTTTCGGGCTGTTTGCTGCGCCGCTCACTGCGGCCGATGAGGGCTTCGGTTTCTTTGTCTCCCCGCCCGCCCCGGGGCTGGTAGAGGACGCCATTGACGGCTTCGGCCTGTTTGCCCCGCTAGACGCCGCTCCCGCTCCAACTGCTGTGGATGAAGGCTTTGGCTTCTTTGAACCCATGCCGGAAAAGCCGCTGACGGCGGTCGTAGCACCTGCCGAAGCGGTCAAGGCGGCCGCACCTGCGCGCGAGGCCGGCAAGCCGGCGCCTGATGCCGCTTCGATTCGGGTCAGTGTGGAGCGAGTCGATCAGCTCATCAATCTGGTTGGCGAGCTGGTCATCACCCAGGCCATGCTGGCCGAAACCGGCCAGCATGTTGACGGCCCGGTCGCTGAGCGTCTGCAGAATTCACTGAACCTGCTTGAGCGCAACACGCGCGATCTGCAGGAGGCCGTCATGTCGATTCGCATGCTACCGATCAGCTTCGTGTTCAACCGTTTTCCGCGCGTGGTGCGCGATCTTTCGCACAAGCTGGGTAAGGGGGTCGAACTCGTGATCCAGGGCGAAGGTACCGAACTTGATCGTGGTCTGATCGAGAAGCTCGTCGATCCGCTCACCCATCTGGTACGCAACAGCATTGATCACGGCATCGAGTCTCCCGAAAAGCGCCGCGCGGCCGGCAAGCCGGAGCGCGGCACGGTAGTGCTGCGCGCCTCGCAACAGGGGGGCAATATCGTGGTCGAGGTCAGCGATGATGGTGCTGGCCTCAACCGTGAGCGCATCCTCGCCAAGGCGCTGGAAAACGGTTTGCCGGTGAATGAGGCGATGGCCGATGCCGATGTCTGGCAGATGATTTTCGCCCCCGGCTTCTCCACCGCAGCTGAGGTCACGGACGTTTCCGGGCGTGGCGTCGGGATGGATGTGGTCAAGCGCAACATCGCCGATCTTGGGGGGCGCATCGAGATCAGCTCGGTGGCCGGCCAGGGCGCCAGCTTCATCATCCGCCTGCCCCTCACCCTGGCCATCCTCGATGGCATGTCGGTGGCGGTGGGGCAGGAGGTGTTCATCATCCCGCTCACTTACATCCTCGAATCCCTTCAGCCGGGGCCGGGCGATATTCGCCGCGTGGCCGGCAAGGGCGAGGTGGTGCATGTGCGTGGCGATTACCTGCCCCTGATCCCGCTTTTCGATGTGCTGGGGCTACGCGGTGTGCATGACCCCGCTACCCGCATCCTGCTGCTGGTGCAGGCCGGTGAGCACAAGGCCGCCCTGCAGGTGGACGATCTGCTGGGCCAGCACCAGGTGGTGATCAAGAGCCTCGAGTCGAATTACCGGCGCGTGCCGGGAGTTTCCGGAGCCACCGTGATGGGCGATGGGCGTGTGGCCCTGATCCTTGATGTGGCCGATATCGTCCACGCCAGCCATACGGCGCAGGCCGCCTGAAACGCAGCAAGGAGCCGGCATGAATGCACCTGTCAGTAGCGCCGTCGAATACCTCAGCTTCTCGCTGGGCACCGAGGAATACGCGGTCGACATCCTCAAGGTCCAGGAGATCCGGGGTTACGACGCCGTCACCTCGATCGTGAATGCGCCCCCCTTCATCAAGGGTGTAATCAATCTGCGCGGCACCATCGTGCCGGTGGTGGACATGCGCATCAAGTTCGAGCTTGGAGAACCCAGCTACAACGAGTTCACCGTGGTCATCGTGCTCAATCTTGCCGGTGGGCGGGTGGTGGGCATGGTGGTGGATGGCGTGTCCGAGGTGATGAATCTGCCCGCCGCCGATATCCGGCCGGTACCGCCAATGGCCGCCGTTGTGGCCACCGAATACCTCACTGGGCTGGCTTCGGTGGGCGAACGCATGATCATTCTGCTGGATATCGAAACGCTCATGGCCAGCCCCGAGATGGGCCTGGTCGAAGCGGCTGTTGCCTGACGCTATACCCGACCCCTTTCCCACGTATCTAGAGACAGACCCGAGGGCCGCACCATGAAAGTGAACCTGCCAGTCACCGATCACGAAGTCCAGTACGAGGATGACACGCTCATCGTTTCGAAAACGGACCTCAAAGGCCATATCACTTTTGTGAACCGGGATTTCATCAAAATCTCCGGCTTCACCGAAGAGGAGCTGATCGGCAAACCGCACAACATGGTGCGTCACCCGGACATGCCGCCGGCAGCCTTTGAAGACTTCTGGAAAACGCTCAAGGCTGGCAAGCCCTGGGTGGGGCTGGTCAAGAACCGTTGCAAGAATGGTGACTTCTATTGGGTCGAGGCCAATGCCACGCCGGTTTTTGAGAGCGGGCAAGTGGTGGGTTATCTCTCGGTGCGCGTCAAACCCTCGCGCCAGCGTGTGGAAGAGGCTGATGTGCTGTATCGCGCGATGCGCGAGGGGCGGGCCAGAAATGTGGCGATCCGCGAAGGCCGGGTCGTCAAGACCGGCCTGTGGCAGCGCTTGAATTTCGTGCGCAGTTTGCATGAAGGCGTGCAGTTGCGGACCAAGTTTGCCCTGATCGGCCTGCTGCTCTTCGTTCCGTTGCTGATGGCGCTTGGCTTGCTGGGCATGAATCTCAAGGAGGGGATTGATGTCATTCATCTTGAGCGGGCGGGCCTTGCGCTGCATGGTGAGTTGCGTCAGGTGCTGCCCGAGCTGCAGAAACACCGCGGCCTAAATGGCCTGGCGATTGCCGGCAATGCCGATGCCCGACGCCAACTGACCGCTGTGGAGACACGACTTGCGGCGCAGATCAACGCCCTTGATGAGCAGGTGCGAGAGCGGCCACAGTTGGGCGCCAGTGAAGCCTGGCCCGCCTTGCGCGCGGACTGGACGAGCTTGCTTGCGGATAGCAGCAAGTTGAGCGCTGAGCAGAGCTTTACGCGCCATACGGCACTGATCGAGAAATTGCTTGAGCTGATGAGCAAAGTTTCCAATGACTCCAATCTGGAGCTGGACTCGGATGCCACCACTTTCCATGTCATGAATGCAGCTGTACTCAATGCCATGGATGCGGCTGAGCATTTTGCGTTTGCGCGGGGGCAAGGGGCTCAGGCACTGGCACGCGGCGCGCTGGATTCGGATACCCGGAACATCTTGATCCGGCAGCTGAGCTCAGCCGAGCAGCATATCGAAGAGCTTGAGCATTCCATGGCCCAGGCTGTGCGTGATACGCCCTCACTCCATTCGGGTTTCGGGCAGCTGGTCGCCGCGATCAGTGAGAGTTCTACGCGCTTCTTGACGCTTTCCGAGCAGAAGCTGATCGGGCCCGCCAAACCAGAGATTAACGGACCGGATTTCTTTGCTGCGGGCACACAAGCCGTGGATGCTACGTTTGGTTTCTACGACAAGGCTACGGCGACGCTGGACGAATTGCTGGTGGCGCGCTCGGCGCGCCTGCAACGCGACGCCTTGAGGTTGATTGGCCTCACGCTCGGTATCTTTCTGGTGGGCGTAGTTATCGCCTTCTGGTTTGTACGCAACACTTGCAGCGCGCTTCAGCTCGCGATCGAACGTTTTCGTGAGATTTCTGGCGGCAACTTCAAAGGCCAGGTTCAGGCCGGCACCCAGGACGAGATCGGCCAGCTCATGCATGGACTCAAGTCCATGCAGACCAAGCTGGGTTTCGATCTGAATGACGCCCGCGAGCGTGCCGAGGAATCCCTGCGCCTGAAGATCGGCCTCGACAGTGTGGCGACCAATGTGATGATCGCCGACAACGATCGCAACATCATCTACATGAATCCTTCGGTGCAGACGATGATGCGTGCGGCACAGAATGACATTCGCAAAGATCTGCCACAGTTTGATGTTGACCATCTGCAGGGCAAGAGGATCGATGTGTTCCACAAGAACCCGGAGCACCAAGCGCGCCTCCTGGCTACCTTTACAAGTACTTACCAGGCCACGGCCAAGATTGGCGGGCGAACTTTCCTGCTCACTGCCAACCCGGTCATCAACGAGCGCGGTGAGCGTCTGGGCAGCGTGGTGGAATGGGTGGATCGCACGGTTGAAGTGGCGGTGGAGCAGGAGGTCAGCGACATCGTTTCTGCCGCCGCTGCCGGTGACTTCTCGCGGCGGATCGATGAGGGCAACAAGCAGGGCTTCTTCAAGGTGCTGGCGGAGGGGATCAACAAGGTTGTGGCCACTTCGGATGCCGGCCTCCGGGATATCGCTCGCGTGCTTGGTGCGCTGGCCAAAGGTGATCTCACCGAGAAGATCAGTGCCGACTATCAGGGGACTTTTGCGGACCTGAAGAACTACACCAACGAAACCGTGCGCAGCCTCGAGCAGATGCTGCGGCATATCCGCGAGGCCTCGGAAACCATCCATACCGCAGCTGGCGAGATCGCGAGCGGCAATACGGACCTCTCTTCCCGCACCGAAGAGCAGGCCGCCTCGCTGGAGGAAACCGCTTCGAGCATGGAGGAGCTCACCTCCACCGTGAAGCAGAATGCGCAGAACGCCCGCCAGGCCAACAAGCTGGCCGAGGGGGCATCCGAAGTCGCCAGCCGGGGGGGGGATGTAGTGGGCCGCGTGGTGACCACCATGGGCGAGATCAACGAGAGCGCGCGCAAGATCGTGGACATCATCGGTGTGATCGACGGCATCGCCTTCCAGACCAATATTCTTGCGCTCAACGCGGCGGTTGAAGCGGCACGGGCCGGCGAACAGGGGCGGGGGTTTGCCGTGGTGGCGGGCGAAGTGCGGAATCTGGCACAGCGTTCAGCCGCTGCCGCCAAGGAGATCAAGGGCCTGATCAGCAACTCGGTCGAGAAGGTGGAGGACGGCAACCGTCTGGTTGAGACCGCGGGCAAGACCATGGAAGAGGTCGTGACTTCGATCAAGCGCGTCACCGACATCATGAACGAGATCTCGGCGGCGTCCCTGGAGCAGAGCAACGGCATCGAGCAGGTCAGCACCGCTGTGATCCAGATGGATGAAACCACCCAGCAGAATGCGGCGCTCGTTGAGGAAGCGGCGGCCTCGGCCGAAGCCCTCTCTGGCCAGGCCGCCACCATGCTGGAGATCGTTCGGCGCTTCCGCCTGGATGATGTGGCGCTCGCGGCAGATGCTGCCGAAGCCGCCCCTGCCGCGGCCCGTCCGGCTCCGGCTTTGCCCAAGCCCAAGAAGCCGCTGCGCGTACCTGTGGCACGCAAGGCTGCGCCGGTTGCGGCCGGCAAACCGGTGACTGCTGAGGGTGACGACGACTGGAGCGAGTTCTGACTGAAGCGGTAGCGTGCCTGCTGTGGGCACGCTGCCAGCCCATGCAAACGGGAGGGCCGGCGTGCCGGCTGGCATGACGAGCGTGACGACAGCCGAAAACTCCGCAGACCTGCTCTTCAGCGAGCGCGAATTCACGTTCACCGAGCCGGATTTCCAGCGCGTCTGCGCGTTGATCTATGCGCGCGCCGGTATCTCACTGTCGGCCAGCAAACAGGATCTGGTCTACGGCCGCCTGGCGCGCCGCCTGCGTGCCCTGGGCATACGCTCCTTTGCCCACTATCTGGATCAGCTGGATGAGCCACAGGCACCGGAATGGGAGCATTTCACCAATGCGCTCACCACCAACCTCACCGCCTTCTTCCGCGAGAAACACCACTTCGAGATGCTCGCTGAGCACCTTCGCCAACATGCCGGGCACGGTCCACTGCGCGTGTGGAGTGCAGCTGCTTCCACGGGGGAAGAGGCCTACTCCATCGCCATCACCGTTGCGCAGAACCTGCACCGGGCGAGCGACGAGGTGAAGATCCTGGCTACTGACATTGATACCAGCGTGCTCGACAAGGGGCGTGCCGGCATCTACCCGGCCGAGCGCATCGACAGCCTGCCCGCCAAGCTGTGCGCGCACTATTTCCAGCGGGGCCAGGGGGCGCATGCAGGCCAGGTGAGGGCAGTGGAGCGTCTGCGCAGCATGATTGCCTTCAAACGCCTGAATCTGCTCGCCGAATCCTGGCCAATGCGTCACAAGTTTGATGTGGTGTTCCTGCGCAATGTGCTGATCTACTTCGACAAGTCGACCCAGGCCGCCCTGATCGAGCATCTTTCCCGGTACATCAAGCCTGGCGGCCTGCTCTTCATCGGTCACTCCGAGAGTCCGCATGTTGACCGACGGGTCTTTGAGTCGATCGGCCGCACGGCCTACCGTGTGCTCGAAGATGCTCGCTATGGCTGACTACGGTTCGGCGCCTAACCGTTATCACGATCGCCGCTTCAATATCGAAGCGATCAAGATCCTGCCCGGGGAGTATTACGTGACCGGCCGCCCGGTGGTCATCGTTACCGTGCTTGGGTCCTGTGTGTCGGTCTGTCTCTATGATCGCGTCGCTCATGTTGGCGGCATGAATCATTTCATGCTGCCTGACAGTCACGAGGGGGGCGTGCTCAGCGAGTCCGCTCGTTATGGCGCCTATGCCATGGAGATTCTTATCAACAATCTGATCAAGGCAGGCGCAGCGCGTAACCGCCTGGAAGCCAAGGTCTTTGGTGCGGGTCATGTTCTGGATGGTTTGACGCATACCGACGTGGGAGCCCGAAATGCCTCGTTTGCCATGCGTTATATTGAAAACGAAGGGATCCGCCTGCAGGCCAGCGACATTCTTGGCATCTATCCGCGCAAGGTATATTTCTTTCCGGCGGAGGGGCGGGTGCTGGTCAAGAAACTCAGGGCCCTGCATAACGACACGATTGCCCAGCGCGAGCTCGAATACGAAACCATGCTCGACAAGCTCAAGGTCGAGGGCAGCGTGGACCTGTTCTGAAGCGACGGAGATACGACAGCATGATCAAGGTACTCATCGTCGATGACTCTGCCCTGGTGCGGCAGATTCTGACGGCCATTCTCTCCCGCGAAGCCGATATCGTGGTGGTTGGCCAGGCCGCCGATCCATTGATCGCGCGCGACAGGATCAAGGAGCTGAACCCGGACGTGCTCACGCTGGATGTGGAAATGCCGCGCATGGATGGGCTGGAGTTCCTCGAAAAACTCATGCGTCTGCGCCCCATGCCGGTGGTGATGGTCTCCAGCCTGACCGAGCGCGGGGCCGACGTTACGCTGCGTGCGCTGGAATTGGGGGCGGTTGATTTCGTGACCAAGCCCAAACTCGGCGTGGCTGAAGGCCTCGAAGAGTATGCACAGGAAATTGTTGCCAAGATCCGCGCCGCGGCGCGTAGCCAGGTGCGCAAACGCTCGGCCGGGCCGCATGTGCCGCTGGTGGTGCCTTCCAGCATCAAGGGCGCCAGCGAGAAGCTGATCCTGCTTGGGGCTTCAACTGGGGGCACCGAGGCGATCAAGGATGTGCTCCTCGACATGCCACCCAGCTGCCCGCCGATCGTGATCGTGCAGCACATGCCGGCCGGTTTCACGGCCTCTTTTGCCAAACGCCTGGATGGTCTGTGCCGGATCACCGTGAAGGAAGCGCAGAGCGGTGAGCGCATCGTGCCCGGCCACGCCTACATCGCTCCCGGTGGGCGCCATCTGGTACTCAAGCGCAGCGGTGCGTTCTACCTCACCGAACTGAACGACGACGAACCGATGAGTCTGCACCGACCTTCGGTGGACAAGCTGTTCCATTCCGCTGTGCCTAATGTGGGCGCCAACGCGGTAGCGGTGCTGCTCACCGGCATGGGCAAGGATGGTGCCCAGGGCATGCTGGCTCTGAAGCAGAAGGGCGTCTATACGGTGGCGCAGGATGAAGCCAGCTGTGTGGTGTTTGGCATGCCGCGCGAAGCCATCCAGCTCGGCGCCGCTGATGCGGTGCTGGATCTAGGCAAGGTTGCTGAGCACGTGCTGGCGCGCTTTGGCGCGATGGCGCGCTGATGGGGTGTCGGGAAGGAGGCTTGAAAAGCAGAAAGCCCGCGCGCAGCGGGCTTTCCGTGGCACTGAACGGTGTCAGGCTTTCTGCGGAGCCAGTGCTCCGGAGCTGGCGGCTTTCCTGGCGTGGGCGCGATTGATGTAGACCTTCATCGCGATCGACACGATCAGGGCGAAGGCAAAGACACCCGCAAATACCTGCATCATCGCGGCGTAGCTGCCCGTCTGCTCGCGCAGGAAGGACGCGAAGCTCGAGCCGATCATGCCGGCCATGGCCCAGGCTGTCAGCACGTAGCCGTGGATGGCCGAGATTTGCTTGGTGCCGAAGAGATCGCCGATGTAGGCCGGCAGGGTGGAGAAACCCCCACCGTAGCAGCTCATGATCGCGTACAGCACCACCTGGAAGATCAGCACGGCGGACAGGGTTGGCAGCAGCCAGAAGGCCAGGATCTGGAAGGCGAAAAAGGCGATGTAGGTGTTCGGGCGGCCCAGATAGTCGGAGGCCGAGGCCCAGCCAATACGGCCCAGACCGTTGAACACGCCGATCAGGCCGACGATTGCGCCCGCAGCGATGGCGCTCATGCCGGTCACCTCCTGTGCCAGGGGCGACGCCACCGAGATCACTGCGATCCCGCAGGTGATGTTGATGAACATCATGATCCACAGGCCGTAGAAGGGCTTGGTGCGCACCGCTTCGTTGGCGGTGATGTTGGAAAGATCTTCCTTGATCTTCTTGCCGGCCACTGCGCCGCTCCAGCCAGCAGGCTTCCAGTCCTTGGGCGGTGGCTCAAGGTAGCGGGCTGAGGCGATCATCACGACCAGGTACACCGAGCCCATGATGAAGAAGGTGGTGGAGACGCCCACGTTCTCGATCAGCTTGGCCATGATCGGTGCAGCGATCATCGAGGCGAAACCGAAGCCCATGATGGCCATACCGGTGGCCAGACCGCGACGGTCCGGGAACCACTTCACCAGCGTCGAAACAGGTGTGACATAACCGGTGCCCAGGCCCATGCCGCCGATCACGCCGTAGCAGAGGTAGAGCAGCCACAGGTTGCCGATCTTGGTGGCCACCCCGGCGCCGAGCAGGCCTACGCCCCAGAGGATTGCGGAGACGGTGCCTGACACGCGCGGGCCGCGCTTCTCGACGAAGTGGCCCATCACCGCGGCCGACATGCCGAGGAAGAAGATCGCGATGCCAAAGGTTAGGTTGGCTTCCTTCAGGCTCCAGCCGAAGGCCGCTTGCAGGGGTTTGGAGAACACGCTCCAGGAGTAGGCCGAGCCGATGCAAATATGGATGCCGACTGCGGCCAGTGCGATGAGCCACCGGTTCTTCATGGGATACCTCTGAAATGAATTCTGCAAATGCAGCGAGCAAAGTCTCATCCAGGCGGGTGGGCCGCAGTTTGATGGCAATCAAACTAGCCAGAAGCTAATTTAATGAGCCCATTAATATTTCTGTTCAACAAACGGCCGCGTATTGATGCGCTGCAGGGCCAGCGAGCGTGCCGGCTCCGGTATTTGGGCGGCGCTCAGGATTTTCCGGTGAGGCTGAAGCACACCGTATTGCCGCCCGCCTTGCGGGCTTGTTGCATGGCGCGCTGGGCACTGTTGAGCAGGGTTTCGGCACTGCGTGCATGCTGCGGGAAGAGGGCGGCGCCGATGCTCACGGTGATGCTGATGTGGCGATTGTTGATCACGAAGTCCTGGCTCAGGGCTGCGTGCAGTTTGTGGGTGACGAGGTGGGCATCCTCATCGCTGGCAAGGGTGGACAGCAGCAGGGTGAAGTCGTCCGAGCCGAAGTGGGAGACGGTGTCCGAGTCGCGTACGGTGCTGCTGAGGCGCTCGGCAATCTCGCGCAGCAGCTTGTTGCCCACGGCCTGACCGAAGTTCTCATTCACGCTCTTGAAGTTGTCCACATCCACGCACAGCAGGGCGAGGGTTTCGCGTTTGCGTTTGGCCATGCGCAGGGCCTGCTGAAGGCGATCGAAGAACAGGGTGCGATTGGGCAGGCCGGTCTGCGCGTCGACCTGGGCCATGCCTTGCAGGCGTTCGCTGGCCGTCTTGCGTTCGGTGATGTCGCTCATGGTGCCGATCATGCGTGCGGCCGCACCGGTAAAAGTGCGCGCTACGACCATGCCGCGCGCGGCCACCCAGTGCCACTGGCCGTCTTCGCCCTGCATGCGGTGCTCGCTGAGATACTGACTGCTCTTGCCATCCAGGCAGGCCTGCATGGCAGCGCGTTCCTGACTTTCGTCCTCCGGGTGGATGATGGCTTTGGCGGCTTGCCCGGCGGATACGCCGAGGATTTCGTCGCAGCGCGGCGAGAAGCTGATCTGGCCGCTCTTCAGATCCCAGTCCCATACCCCGTCGCCGGAGCCTTCGAGGGCGAAGCGCCAGCGTTCTTCGGCTTCCTGCAATGCGTCCTGAAGGCGCTCGACCTCATTGCTGCTGCGACGCTTGCCCGCCGACAAGTGCATGCAGAGATAGAACAGCAGGGCCGCCAGTACGACGCCGAGCAAGGCAACCGGCTTGGCTGGATCACCCCCGATATGGCTGTTGAAGGCGGGCAGGGCGTGGATGTGCAGCGGCCAGATACGCTCGCCAAGGCGCAGTTCGCCGCTGTAGCTCAGATCCGGAGCGACAGCTACCGGAGCGCTGCTGCCGGAGGCTGGGGAGAGGCGGGTTTCGGCACTGTCCTGAGCTCCGTCGGTGATCAGCAGTTCGAGATCGTCGGCCTTCTGGCCAAGCGTTTCATGCAGCCATTCGCGCATCGAGAAGGCTGCGACCAGCCAGGCCTGCAGATGGGTGCGGCGCTCCGCAACGCTGAGCGCAGGCTCGCCCGGAGTAAATAGGGGGCTGGCGATGATGAAGCCGGGCTTGAACTCGCTGCCGTCCGCCCGGAGGGTGAGGTTCCCCGAGAGGCTGGGGCTGCCGGCATCGCGGGCTAGGGTCAGGATGCGTTGCTGCTCAGGGTCGGCAAACAGATCCTGGCCGAGCTGTGTGAGACGGGCGCCCTGAGCGTTTAGGGCGAGGCTGACCGGGGCGTAGAGCGGGCGCTCGCCGGCGGGGCTGATATCGAAACTGCTGCCGGTTTTCTGGCGCTGGCTGATGAGAAAATTGTCACGCTGCTCAAGGGTCACCAGCGGGCTGATGCTGAGGCTCTCGAGCCCGTTGAGGCCGGCTGTTGGCAGTTGCGGGGCGAGAAAGCTTGCCAGGGTGTTGCCGTTGCCGCTGGCGTAGTGGGCCTGGGCGCTGCGCAGCAGGTGGGCGCTCCGATCAAGCTGCTGCTGGAGCAGGCTTTGCGTTTCATTGGCAAGATGGCTGAACGTGGCTTCGCGGCGGGCCAGATAGTCGCCGTGCAGCTGGTGCCAGGCAAAGCCGGTAAACACCAGAGTGAGCAGACTGGCAACTGCAGGCAGGGCAAAGCTGCGGAAATGGAGCATGGCGTGTCTCGTGTGGATAAGCCCTGAATGCCGGCGGCGGCCTGCACAGATATCGAGCCTGATCTTGAATTGAGAAAATAACAAAACTGTTAAAAATGCGCTTGGCAGTCTGTCACACCGGGTTGCCGTTTGTTTGCGTTGCGCCTTGCGAGGCTACACTTCGGTCAGCTGCCTCGCAGCCGGTTGTAGCCCAGAACTTAGCCTGTTCCGCACTCTTCGGGAGTCTCCATGCCCTTGTCGCTGTCAAAGCCTTTTCTGTTCCGCCAGCAAGCCCTGATTGGTGGCCTTTGGTGTCAGGCGGATTCGGGCATGCTGCAGCCGATTTACAACCCGGCCAGCGGCGATTTGCTGGGGCACGTGCCGCACATGGGCGCCGAGGAAGCGCGGCGTGCCATCGCGGCTGCCGTCGAAGCCCAGAAGGCCTGGGCCAGGCGAACGGGCCACGAGCGCGCGCGCGTGCTGCGGCGCTGGTTCGAACTGGTCCTGCAGCACCAGGAGGACTTGGCTCGCCTGCTTACCCTTGAGCAAGGCCGTCCGCTAGCCGAGGCCCGGGGTGAGATTGCCTATGGTGCAAGTTTCATCGAGTGGTTTGCCGAAGAGGCCAAGCGCAGCTATGGCGATGTGATTCCCTCACCGCAGGCGGACAAGCGTCTGGTGGTGATCCGTCAGCCTGTGGGCGTGGTGGCGGCAATCACGCCCTGGAACTTCCCGAATGCGATGATCACGCGCAAGGCGGCACCAGCGCTTGCGGCGGGCTGTGCTGTGGTCCTCAAGCCCGCGCCGCAAACGCCTTTCTCGGCCCTGGCACTAGCCGCGCTGGCCGTCGAGGCCGGCGTGCCGGCCGGAGTGCTGAATGTCGTGACCGGCGATGCTGCGGCCATTGGCGAAGCCCTCACCGCCAGCCCGCAAGTGGCCAAGCTGAGTTTTACCGGCTCGACCGCTGTCGGGCGCAAGCTGCTCGCCCAGTGTGCGAATACGGTCAAGCGCGTGTCGCTGGAGCTGGGCGGCAATGCACCGTTCATCGTGTTCGAGGATGCCGATCTGGACGCCGCCGTGGAGGGCTGCATCGCGTCCAAGTTTCGTAATAGTGGTCAGACCTGCGTGTGCGCCAACCGCATTTACGTGCAGGACGGCGTCTATGAAACCTTCGCTCGCAAGCTGGCCGATGCTGTGCGCAAGTTGCGCGTGGGCAACGGGCTGGAGGAGGGCGTGAGCTTGGGGCCGCTGATCGATCAGCGCGCCGTGCATAAAGTTGAGGTGCATGTGGCTGATGCGTTGGCGCAGGGAGCTCAACTGGTTCAGGGCGGTACGCGTCACGCGCTTGGGCACGGCTTTTTCGAGCCGACGGTGCTGGTCGAGGTCACCCAGGCCATGCGCATCGCGCAAGAAGAAACCTTTGGTCCGGTGGCAGCATAGTTCCGCTTCCAGAGCGAGCGTGCCTTGCTGGAGATGGCCAACGCCACCGAGTATGGTCTGGCGGCCTACTTTTACAGCCGCGATCAGGCGCGCTGCTGGCGGGTGGCCGAGGCGCTGGAGTGCGGCATGGTGGGCATCAATACCGGGTTGATTACCAATGAGGCGGTGCCCTTCGGGGGCGTCAAGCAGTCCGGTCTTGGCAGGGAAGGCTCGCGCTATGGCCTCGATGAGTACCTTGAGCTCAAGTATCTGTGTTTTGGCGGCCAGGGCTGAGTAAGCCGGAGGTTGAACTTGCTGCGACGCAGCGTTTTGGGTTTCGTTGCGGCGGCGTGACTATTTCGTCACAGGTCTTGGAGAATTTTGTGTCTTTGATGTTGTTACCGGTTGCAAAGGAATTCTGATATCGGTAACACTTCCATGGTCGCGGTCACATAAATGCCGCGTGGGCATGTCAGAACATGCCTGACAGGTTTGTCGGCAACGAGCGGCAGCCGCACCATAAAAATGGAAGTGAAGGAGATACAAGATGGCAGTAACAAGGAATATCAGCAGCCTGCTGGCTGTGCTGATGGCCGCAGGCTTGGCCGCGTGCGGCGGCGGTGGCAGCAGCGATTCTTCCAGCAGCACTGCAGCAAGCAGCAGCGCCAGCTCGGCGGCCACCAGCAGCGCCAGAAGCTCGGCAGCTGCCAGCGCTACGAGCGCCATCAGTTCTGCAGCCGCCAGCGCCGCTAGTTCCACGGCCGCTAGTTCGGTTGCAGCCAGCAGCACGGCAGCCAGCTCCAGCTCCAGCTCCAGCGCTGCGCTGGTGCCTGCTGCAGGCGCCAGCTCCATCCATGTGGACACGCGCTTGCAGATCACTTTCGACACCGTTCCCTCGCTAGGGGGCAGCGGTCTGATCAAGGTCTACAAAGCAAGTGATGACACGCTGGTGGATACGATTAGTCTGAACGTGTTTTCTACCGGTAGCACTATTGCCCCTCAATACACCGCAGCTACGCTGACCGCCAACAACACCCAGACGGCTATTCCGACGGCCAATACAGAGATCGACAGGCTTGGCTACGGTGCGGGGACTGCGCTGACACAATGGCGCTGGATCTTCTATCGCCCAGTCTCAATCTCTGGCAAGACCGCGACAATTCGACTCCATGATGGCGTGTTAAGCCCGTCCACTGCGTACTACGTGCAGATCGAGAATGGTGTGCTGAGTGGTACCTACAAAGGGTCCGCCTTCGGCGGGATTTCAGACAAGACAACATGGAGCTTCACCACACGTACTGCGCCGACCTCATCCAGTAACGTGACGGTCGACGATGACGGTACTACGGCCGATTTTCGGACCGTGCAGGGTGCAATCAACTGGGTCACCAGCAAGTGTGGCAGTGCTGGCAGCGATAGCAGTTGTACCGACATCAGCGTCGCCAAGAGCATCCTGGTGAAGAACGGTACTTATGACGGCGAACTGTTTGTCCGCAATATTAATAATCTGGTTATTCAGGGCGAGAGCCGTGCAGGAGTGCTGGTGCGCTCCGAAAACTTTGACCAGTACAACCCGGGTACTGGTGGTAGCGTGAATGCTTCTGCATATGGAACGCTGACCTATGCTGCAACGGGTGGCAACCGGACGCGTCTGAACGGTGGTCGTTCCGTACTGCTGGTCGAGGGGGCTGATTTGCTCAAGCTCACCAACTTCACCCTGCAGAACACCCATGTGAAGAACGCTTGGGAGGGCAACACGATTACGATTGGCAACAACAACCAGGCAGAAACGATCTACTTCAACAGTGGGTCACTGTCTGGTGGGCGTCTGATTGCTACGTATATGAACTTCTATAGCACTCAGGACACGATCCAGACCAAGGGCTGGGCATGGTTCTACCAGTCGTTGATCAAGGGTGATGTGGACTTCGTATGGGGCGCTGCGTATGCCATCCTATTGGAAGAGAGCGAACTGCGCACGGTGGTTGATACAACCAATACCACACTGGGTGGATATGTGACCGAGTCGCGCATGGCGTATGGCTTCCCGGGCATTGTTGTGCTCAACAGCTCGCTGACCCGTGAAGCCGGAGTGCCGGATGGCGCAACCTATCTGTCGAGGCAGGCAAGCAATTTCTCGAGTGGCTACTGCAGCACGGCCACCACGACAGGGTCGTTGGCTAACGCTAACTATGGCTGCAATAACGTGGCCTATATCAACACCAAGATGGATAGCCATATCGCAACGGTCGGCTGGCTGGCTTCCAATGAGCCCCCGCTTGCAGCCAGCAGCACTACTGGCTACCGCGAAAGTGGCATTACCAATCTGAGCGGCACTGCACTTGATCTGAGTGGCCGTCTTACAACTTACGCTTCAACTGGCAAGGTGTTTGCCAGCACGACGGCTGATCTCTCAGGCTTGACTACTCGCAAAAATGTTTTTGCGCAGTGGAATGGCAACGCAGGCTGGGCCCCGGAGCCGTAATCAAGCTTTGGTATTCAGGCAGGCACGGCCGGGGGAACCCGGCCGTTTTTCTTTGGAGGCTCGCCATCGCCGGCTAAAAT
Organism: Uliginosibacterium sp. 31-12; assembly: GCF_030548425.1. Classification (NCBI taxonomy): domain Bacteria; kingdom Pseudomonadati; phylum Pseudomonadota; class Betaproteobacteria; order Rhodocyclales; family Zoogloeaceae; genus Uliginosibacterium; species Uliginosibacterium sp. 31-12. Next base: position 41,757 of record NZ_JAUOOA010000007.1, read on the forward strand.
GCGCCGGAACGTTTCTCGCCCCGGAAAGAACTGCATGCAAAAAATCACGCTTACCCGCCCTGACGACTGGCACCTGCACCTGCGCGATGGTGCTTCCTTGCACGTCACCGTGGCGGATGCCGCGCAGCGCTTCGGCCGCGCCATCATCATGCCCAACCTGCGCCCGCCGGTCACCACCGTGGAGCAGGCGGCCGCCTACCGCGCACGCATCCTCGCCGCTGTACCGGCCGGGCTCAAGTTCGAGCCTCTGATGACGTTGTACCTGACAGACAACACCTCACCCGATGAGATCGCTCGTGCCAAAGCCTCCGGCTTCATCCATGCGGTGAAGCTGTACCCGGCCGGCGCCACGACCAATTCGGATGCCGGGGTGACGTCGATCGAGAAAGTCACCGGCGTGCTCGAGCGCATGGAAGAACTCGGTCTGGCTCTCTGTGTGCATGGCGAGGTGACCCATGGTGACGTGGATGTTTTTGATCGCGAGTCTGTTTTTATTGACCGCGTGCTGGCTCCGCTGGCGCAACGCTTCCCGCGTCTGCGTACGGTGTTCGAACACATCACGACGCGCGAGGCGGCGCAGTATGTGAGCAGCGCCGGTGAGCATGTGGCCGCCACGATCACGGCCCACCACCTGCTGATGAACCGCAACGCAATCTTTGCCGGCGGTATCCGCCCGCATCACTATTGCCTGCCGGTACTCAAGCGCGAAGTGCATCGTCAGGCGCTGCTTGAGGCGGCGATTTCGGACAACCCGCGATTCTTCCTCGGCACGGATTCTGCACCGCACGCCAAGAGCACCAAGGAAGCCGCTTGTGGCTGTGCCGGTTGCTATACCGAGCATGCTGGCATCGAGTTGTATGCCGAAGCTTTCGAGTCTGCCGGGGCGCTGGACAGGTTGGAGGCGTTTGCGAGTTTTAACGGGCCGGACTGGTATGGCCTGCCGAGAAATGCCGACACGATCACGCTGGCCAGAGAAGCTTGGAGTGTGCCGGCGACGATGGATTATTTGCCGGGCGATCCGCTGGTGCCGCTGCGTGCGGGCGAGACGGTGGCCTGGCGTCTGGTGTGAGGAGATTAGGATGAAGAGGCTGTCCTTCCTGTTGTTGCCTGCCGCGATGTTGCTGACGGGCTGCGAGAACAATGCGGCCTCTTATTCGATCGACGAGAGCAAGAACCATTCGATCAGCCTGGTGCGCGAGCAGAATCTGCCCTGGTTCGGTGAGGTGCATCAGCGCTTCGTCATTGCACGTTTTCCCGAGTGTCAACGTCGTTACGACATTGCAGCGACCGGCACCGGGATGGCCAAGCTTGATCTATACGAAGTTGCGCCACGCCTGTATGCCGCTCAGCAGGGCAAGGCTTGGTATGCACTGGGAACCGAGCAGTGCGTGGTCCAGACCTTCAAGCCGGAGGACCGGCCGACCAGCCCACCCGGCAGGCTGGTCGGCAGTTTCGTCAAGAAAGAAGGGGCTCTGGTCTTCGAGCCGGCCGTGCCCTGAGGGGCGGCTCCCGGCGCCGTCTTTGTGATCCATTCGGCTTGCGGCCGACAGGTGCCTGCTGCCGATCATTTCCCGCGCACCGGGGTTCTGCCAGGCCCGGCCCCGTATTCCTTTCGTGGTGAGTGGAGGCGGTTAGTCGGCTTCGCATCTTCCGCTCTGGCCTACGTGGTGACGCGGATTGCCTCTTGCAGGTGAGTAGCGGAAACTTCCGGCTTACTCCAACCGGGTTTAACGCTTTGCCCGCCGATGCTTTCTCCCTGCCGCAGCTCTTCGGCTATGCCACTTTTGTGCTGGGCATGGTTAGTTTCTCCCGCAAGCACGATCATCAGTTCCGCAAGTGGCTGACCCTGCAGAACTTTGTTTACGCTGTGCACTTCATCCTCATGGGTAACGTGGCTGCCACGGCAGGCATGCTACTGTCGATTGCGCGCAATCTATTGTCGATGCGCACCCGCTCCCTGTGGGTGGCGGGAGTGCTGTTGGCAGCCAACTTCGTGCTGGCCTTCTTCGTGGTGAAGAGCGCCTGGAATGTATTCCCGCTGCTGGCTGCTGCGGTGGCCACCATTTCGATGTTCCGCTTCAGCGGGCTGCAACTGCGCTACGGCATGCTCGGCGCGACCCTGCTGTGGCTGGTCAATAACATCCTGATGGGCTCGATCGGCGGTACGGCGATGGAGCTCATGATTACCGCGATCAGCTGTTCGACGATCTGGCGCCTGCGCCGCGAGCAGCCACCTGCCTGAGATTCAGGACGAGATGAAAGGCTGGGTGTCGAGCTTCCACTTGGCCGGGTCTTCGTGACCGACGATGCGGTCGGCGCCGCCACAGCCCATCGGGCGCGACAGATCCAGATCGTAAGGTTCGACGCGGTGGCCAGTCTTGGCGTTGAAAATGACCTTCAGGCGGGGCTGCAGCAGGTTGGTGTCGTTCTGCTCCAGCACCACACCGAGACGGCCTGATTCAAGCTTGACTAAGGCGCCCACCGGATAGATACCGACACAGCGGATGAAGGCCTGGACCAGTTTCGGATCGAAGTGGAAGGCACTCCATTCGTGCAGCTTGCGCAGTGCGTCGGTGGCCGTAATGCCGCGGTGGTAACAGCGATCCGCCGTGATTGCGTCGTAAACATCGACAATCGATGACATGCGCACCAGTTGGGGGATCTGTTCGGGTTTGAGCTTGTCCGGATAGCCGTTGCCGTCCATGCGCTCATGATGATGCAGGGTGATGTCCAGCGGGATCGGGCCGATTTCGGGCGATTTGAGCAGGATTTCGTAGCCGTCACGCGGGTGGCGCTTGATCAGCTCGAACTCATCATCCGTGAGTTTGCCTGGCTTGTTCAGCACTTCATCGGGCACCAGTGCCTTGCCGGTGTCGTGCAGCAGGCCGCCCATACCGGCGAGGCGGGTGGTTTCGGCGTCCAGATTCATGGTGCGGCAGAAGGCTACGAGCAGGGCGCACACGCTCACGCAGTGCAGGAAGGTGTAGTCGTCCTTGTTCTTGATGGTGAGCAGACCGAGGATGGCGCCGCTGTTGCGCAGGATGGACTCGGTAATGTTCTCCACCACGTGATCGACCTGCTCGACCTCTACTGCGCGGCCCAGGCGGGCATCTGCCATCACGTTGCGCACCAGCGCCTGGGCGCGCCCCTTGATGGCGTAGGCGCGCTGGATTTCCTCATCGCGCGTGGCGTGGATGATCACGGGCTGTTCGGCCGTTACCAGCGCGATCAACTCTTCCTGCAGGCTGTCCCGTACCTCTTCCTCGGTTGGCGCATCTGGTACATCAAGGCCTTTATCGGTGTCGATATAGACATAGTGGATACCGGAGTCGAGCACCTTCTCGATCTGAGCGTCGCTGGCGAGCTTGAACTGGTTCTTCAGGAACGGATGGCTCAGCCAGTCGCAATCCAGTTCGTGGATGAACATGCCGACTCGGAGTTCCTGGCTTGGAATTTTCTTGATCATGCCGACTGACCTTGTGCGGAATTTTCTGTGCTCCTCGTACTAACGGCTCGGCGGAGCGGAAATGAAGTCCCGGAAAATCCGGCGTTTGCCGCCCCGCCCCGTATAATCACGGCGGGAAGTTCGTCAGGCAGTCGCTGTGTGCTTCGGCGCATGGAGGAAAGTCCGGGCCCCGCAGGGCAGGATGCCGGCTAACGGCCGGGCGCCGTGAGGCGACGGAAAGTGCAACAGAAAACATACCGCCGATGGCTCCGCAAGGAGATCAGGCAAGGTTGAAATGGTGTCAAGCCGAGCGTGAGCGAGGTTTGGCGCATTGCGCAAGCAGTGCGGGGTAAGAGCCCACCGCAGTTCCTGGTAACAGGGCTGGCTAGGTAAACCCCATCCGGGGCAAGGCCAAATAGGGGGGCGTTGATGTGGCCCGCAGAGCCCCCGGGTAGGCTGCTAGAGCGGCACGGTAACGTGTCGCCCAGAGGAATGACTGCCCCGTCGGCGCAAGCCGGCGCGACAGAACCCGGCTTATCGACGAACTTCCCCCTCCGTTTCTCCTCGCGCAACGCACCCTTTGCGCAGCCCCTCTCCTTTTGTTCTTGTCTGCCAAGGCCTTGGCTTGTTTGCTGCCCTGAGGCTTGTTGTCCTCCGTTTGGCGCTGCCGGCCGCCGCACCCGCCGCCTGTCCGCAAGTCCTTGTTCGCGCGCCGCTTTTCCCTGGCGAGCGAGCTTGACCGCGCTTTTCTTTCCAACTAGAGTGGAGCGAAGTGGGATAAAAGGGATAAAAGTGGGTTGATGTGGCGCTTGGCTTGTGCGCCGGCCTGCTCCCTGTTCCGGGGTCAATGAGGGGGATGGATGTCTTTCCAGGGTGCTTCAGTGCTCAGTCTCGATGCGAAGGGTCGCTTAGGCGTTCCGGCGCGGCATCGTGACGCGCTGATGGCGCGCTGTGGCGGCAACCTGGTCCTCACCACGCATCCGCATGGTTGTCTGCTGGTTTATCCGGCGCCGGACTGGGAGCCGATTCGCGACCAGATCCTGGCCATTCCGAGCATGAATGTGGCCGCAGCCAACCTGCGCCGCCTGCTGGTCGGCAATGCGCTGGATGAATCCATGGATGCCAGCGGCCGGGTGCTGGTAGCGCCCGAGTTGCGGGCCTGGGCTCAGCTGGACAAGCAGGTTCGCCTGATGGGGCTGGGTACCCATTTCGAGTTGTGGTCGGAAGCCGTCTGGCAGCAGAAGCAGGCCGAGGCGGCTGCGCAGTTCGCGAGCGGCGAGTTGCCGCCCGGATTTGAAAACCTCGTGCTGTGAGCGGCGAGTTCAGTCACATCACCGTCCTTCTGAATGAGGCGGTTGAGGCATTGGCGATCCGCCCGGACGGGGTGTACGTGGATGCGACCTTCGGACGGGGCGGGCACAGCGGGCGAATTCTGGCTGCACTGGGGGCGGCGGGGCGGCTGATTGCGTTTGATCGAGATCCGCGCGCCATCGAGGCGGGCAGGGCGCTGAATGATCCGCGTCTGACGCTGGTGCATGAGCCTTTCTCGGCCTTTGCCGGGGAGCTGGATGCGCTGGGGGTCGGGGCGGTGGATGGGGTGTTGATGGACCTGGGGGTGTCGTCACCGCAACTGGATGACGCGAGCCGGGGCATGAGTTTCAGGTTTGATGCGCCGCTGGACATGCGCATGGATCCGACGCGGGGTGAAACCGCAGCGGAGTGGCTGGCCCGCGCGAGCGTGGCCGAGATCTCCAATGTATTGAGGGAGTACGGAGATGAGCGGTTTGCTTACGCGATTGCAAAGGCGATTGACGCTGCTAGGCAGGGGGGCAATGTTGCTACCACAGGACAGCTTGCCGAGATCGTTGCGGCGACCGTCCGCACGCGCGAGCCGGGGCAGCACCCGGCGACGCGCACCTTCCAGGCTCTACGGATTTGCGTTAACCGCGAACTTGAAGAGCTGTCGCTGATCCTGCCGCAGGCGGTGTCACGCTTGAAAACTGAGGGGAGACTGGTGGTGATTGCCTTCCATTCGCTGGAAGACCGCATCGTGAAGCGCTTCATGCGCGATCACGCGAAGCCGCCTGCGCTGCCGAAAGGCTTGCCGATTCGCGAAGCCGAACGTCCGCAGCCGCCCTTGTTGCTGGTTGGCGATGCGATCAAACCTTCGAAGGCGGAAGTGGCCGCCAATCCACGTTCGCGCAGCGCCATCATGCGGGTGGCTGCGCGCAGTGCGTCGGCTTGGGAGTACGCGGGATGATCCGTTTTACCGCGTTCCTGATGATTGCTGTCGTGGCCAGTTCGCTCGGTGTAGTGGCCTCGCAGCACAGCTCGCGCAAGCTGGTCACCGCCATCGAGCGCGAGCAGGTGCGCACTCGCAATCTTGAAGTGGAATGGACTCAGCTCGATATCGAGCAGCAGGCTGTAGCCGCATTGCCTACCGTCGAGCGCTTCGCCCGTAGCACCTTGCGCATGCAGGCTCCCGTCAGGGATGCCGAGATCACGCTGGACCCGGCAGGAGGCGGGCGCGGATGAAGCACACACACAGTTTCAATCACAACCCCTTGCTGTCGAAGCGCCTGCCAGAGTGGCGCGCCCGTTTGGTGCTGATCGCCCTGCTCAGCGGCTCGGTGGTGCTCGGCGCACGTGCCATGTATCTGCAAGGGGTGAACAAGGAATTTCTGCAGCGCAAGGGTGAGTCGCGTTACGCCCGTACGCTGGAGCTCTCTGCCAACCGCGGCAAGGTGGTGGATCGCAATGGCGATACCTTGGCCACCAGCACCCCGGTCAAATCCATTGCAGTTATTCCTGACATGGCGCAGCTGGGCGCGGGCGAGGTGGCTCAGCTCGGCAAGATCCTTGATCTGAACCTGACGGACATCAATCGCAAACTCGCCAGCGGCAAGGACTACGTATTCCTGTCGCGCGCCGTAGCACCAGACGTAGCCGACCGTGTGATGGCACTCAAGCTGCCCGGCGTGCAGGCGCAGGACGAGTACCGTCGCTATTACCCGACTGGCGAGATGGCCGCACATCTGGTGGGCTTCACCAACGTGGATGACCGTGGGCAGGAGGGCGTGGAGCTGGCCTTCAATGACATGCTGACCGGCAAGCCGGGCTCGCGCCGGGTGATCAAGGACCGTCGCGGCCAGATCGTGGAAGACGTGGAAACCATCCGTCGTCCTCAGGATGGCGGCAACCTGCAGCTGGCCATCGACGCCAAGATCCAGTATCTGGCCTATAGCGCGCTCAAGCAGGCTGTGCAACAACACAAGGCCAAAGCCGGCTCCGCCGTGGTGCTGGATGCCAGGACCGGCGAAGTGCTGGCGCTGGTGAACAACCCGACCTACAACCCGAACAATCGGGTGAAACTCTCGGGCGAGCAGCTGCGCAATCGGGTGATGACGGACAGCTTCGAGCCGGGTTCGACGATGAAGCCTTTTGTGGCCGCAATGGCACTCGAATCCAATCGCTTCCGCGCCGATACCATGATCGATACGCTCGGCGGCAAGATGACCATTGATGGCGCCACGATTAGCGATTCACATTCGCATGGCATGCTGAGTGTGGCCCAGGTCATCCAGAAGTCCTCGAATATCGGCTCGGCGCGCATGGCCTTGGCCTTTCCGGCGCAGCACATGTGGGAGCTGTACGACGATCTGGGCTTTGGCAAGCCGCTCAAGCTGGGTTTTCCCGGTGAGGTGGGCGGCCGCTTGCGGCCCTGGAAAAGCTGGCGCCCGATCGAGCAGGCCACCATGGCCTATGGTCATGGCGTATCGGTAACGCTGATGCAACTGGCGCACGGTTACATGGCTTTCGCGCGCGATGGCGAGCTGATTCCGCTCTCCCTGACCCGGGTGGATGCTCCGCCACTTCATGGACAGCGAGTATTCAGCCCTGAGGTGGCAAGACAGGTGCGAGCCATGATGGAAAGCGTCACCCAATCTGGTGGCACTGCGCCACTTGCGGCTGTGCCGGGCTACCGCGCTGCGGGCAAGACCGGTACTGCGTACAAGCTTGAAAACGGCCGCTATACCAAGAAATACCTGGCGTCCTTCGTCGGCCTGGTGCCGGCTTCCGAGCCGCGTCTGATCGTGGCGGTGGCGATTGACGAGCCGAGTGTGGGGGGGCACTACGGCGGCGATGTGGCAGCACCTGTGTTCTCGCAGATTTCCGCTGGCGCCTTGCGTACGCTCGGGGTGCGTCCGGATGCGCCGATCACGCCGCAGCAGGTGGCGCAGCAGCAACTCGGCAAGAGCCGGGAGGCCATGTGACCAGTCCTCTGGCCGGCGCCATCATGGCCCTGCTTGCAGCCAGCGGTTGCCAGCCGAAACGGGTGAGTGCCGACTCGCGCAAGATCCAGCCTGGTGATGTGTTCCTGGCGTATCCCGGGCATGCCAGCGATGGTCGCCAATACATCGCCGCTGCTGTTGAGCGTGGCGCCGCAGCGGTGCTGTGGGAGCGTGAAAATTTCGAATGGGATCCGGCCATTGCCGTCCCCAATCTGCCCGTTGATCGTCTGCGCCACATGGCTAGCGACATTGCCGACGAGGTTTTCGGAAGACCCTCCGAAGCCCTGTGGATGGTGGGCGTGAGTGGCACCAACGGCAAGACTTCGGTCTCGCAGTGGATTGCCCGCGCAATGGGCGGGCTGGGGCGCAAGTGTGCGGTGATTGGCACACTGGGCTCGGGTTTTCCCGGGCGTCTGGTACAGACCGGCAACACCACCCCGGATGCCATCGTGCTGCAGGAAGACTTGGCTCGTTTCCGTTCCGAAGGGGCTGAGGCGATTGCCATGGAGGTCTCGTCGATCGGTCTTGATCAGGGGCGGGTGGCAGGCTGTCGCATGGATGTGGCGGTCTTCACGAACCTGACCCGTGATCATCTCGACTACCACCACACCATGGAGGCCTATGCGGCCGCCAAGGCCAAGCTTTTCGACATGCCTGGCCTCAAGGCCGCGATCCTGAACTTTGATGATCTGATGGGGGTGATGCTGGCGCGCCGGCTGGCCGCCGCCGGCGTTGTTCAGGTGACCGGCTACAGCGTGATTCCGGACAACACCAGTGCCGCGCCCGCACAGCACATGCTGGTAGCAGAAAAACTGCGCACCACGCAGACGGGAATGCGTTTTACCGTGAGCTACGATGGCCAGCGCGCCGAGGTGAGCGTGGGCTTGGTCGGCCAATTCAATGTCTCCAATCTGCTGGCGGTGATCGGAGTTCTGCTGCACTCCGGTTACAGTTTTGAGCAGGCCATTGCGGCCAGCCGTGAGCTCACACCCCCGGAGGGCCGCATGCAGACCCTGGGCGGCATTGGCGAACCGCTGGTGGTGGTGGATTACGCCCATACGCCTGATGCGCTGGAGCAGGCGCTCCATGCGCTGGCCCACACTGTGGATTCACGGCAGGGCCAACTGTGCTGTGTGTTCGGATGTGGCGGTGATCGTGATTCTGGCAAGCGCGCTCTGATGGGCGAGGTGGCTGCCCGCCTTGCCATGAAGGTCGTCATTACCAGCGACAACCCGCGCAGCGAGGATCCGCACACCATCATCCGCCAGGTTGCCGAGGGCGCGCCACAGGCGCAATGCATCAGTGATCGAGCTGAAGCCATCCGCAGCGCGGTGATGGCGGCGCATGCCAATGACGTGATCCTGATTGCCGGCAAGGGGCATGAGGATTATCAGGAAGTGGCCGGCAAAAAACACCATTTCAGCGACGCGGAGCATGCCAGTGCAGCCCTGACTGCCTGGTCACGGGAGGCACGCGCATGATGCATCTGCAGGAAGCAGCTCTTGCTATCGGTGGCCGTTGCAGCGGTGGCGATCCGCTGTTCTCGGCCGTCAGCACGGATACCCGCGCAGATCTGGGGGGGAAACTCTTCATTGCGTTGCGTGGCGAGCGTTTCGACGCCCACGATTTTCTCGCTCAGGCCGCCGCGCAGGGGGCGGTGGCAGCACTCGTCGATGAGCGTAGCGATCTGGTGGCGCCGGCGGGGCTGCCGCTGCTGCGGGTGGCTGATACCCGCCTTGCGTTAGGTGCCTTGGCGGCGCACTGGCGTAACAAGTTTGTGCTTCCGCTGATCGGTGTGACCGGCAGCAACGGCAAGACCACGGTCAAGGAAATGTGCGCCGCGATTCTGCGTGCCTGGCTTGGCGGGGACGCCGTGCTGGCGACCGAAGGCAACCTGAATAATGACATTGGCTTGCCGCAGATGTTGTTGCGCCTTTCAGCCAGCCATCGGGCGGCCGTGATCGAAATGGGCATGAACCACCCGGGCGAGATCGCCTATCTGGCCGGGCTGGCGAAGCCGAGCGTGGCGATCGTGACCAACGCCCAGCGCGCACATCTGGCGGGTATGGGGGGGCTGCTCGCGGTGGCCGAAGAGAAAGGGCAGATATTCGAGGCGCTGAGCCCGGAAGGGGTGGCTATCATCAATGCCGATGATGAGCACGCCGCTTACTGGCTTGAGCAGCACGGCGCAGCGAAGGTGCTGGGTTTTGGGCTGACGCAGCCCTGCGACGTGACCGCTAGTCTCGAAGCGCGTGCCTTCGGCAGTCTGTTGAAGCTGCAAACCCCGCAGGGGGAGGCGAGTTTTGAATTGCCGGTACCCGGTGTGCATAACGTGAGAAATGCGCTGGGCGCGATCGCGGCTTGCCTTGCCGCTGGCGCACCACTGGATGCCTGCGTGCGCGGCCTCTCCTGCTTCACTGGGGCCAAAGGCCGTCTGCAGCGCAAGGATGCACCGGCCGGCGCGATCTTGCTGGACGACACCTACAACGCCAATCCGGACTCGGTGCGTGCCGGCATCGACGTATTAGCGGCTACGCCCGGGGGCAAATTCCTGGTGCTCGGCGATATGGGTGAAATCGGCGAGATGAGTGCCCAGTATCACGATGAGATTGGCGGCTATGCCAAGAGTGCCGGCGTGGATCGCCTGTTCGCTCTGGGCGAGCAGAGCGCGCTAGCGGCCAATAATTTCGGCCCGGGGGCCGAGCATTTCACGAGCGTTGACGAACTGGCTGCGGCTCTGCGACCGCTGCTGGCGCCCGACGTGGTGGTGCTGGTGAAGGGTTCGCGCTTCATGCGCATGGAACGTGTGGTCGAGGCGCTGTGTTCGCCTCGAGAAAAGGACTGACAAGGGATGCTACTCAAACTTGCGCTCTGGCTCGGGCAGGATATCCGTGCTTTCAATGTGTTCGGCTACATCACGCTGCGCACGATGTTGGCGGCACTGACTGCACTGCTGATTTCCTTCATTTTCGGCCCGCCGCTGATCCGCTGGCTGGCGGCCAAGAAAATCGGCCAAGCCGTGCGTGATGATGGCCCCAAGAGCCATCTGACCAAGGCGGGTACGCCAACCATGGGCGGCGCCCTGATCCTGATTGCGATCGGCGTCACCACCTTGTTGTGGGGTGATCTTTCGAACAAGTACATCTGGGTCGTGCTGGTGGTGACGCTGGGCTTTGGCGCGGTGGGCTGGGTAGATGACTGGCGCAAGGTAGTGCATCGCGATCCGAAAGGACTGGCGAGCCGTTGGAAGTATTTCTGGACCTCAGCGATCGCACTGGGGGCCGCCGTGTTTCTCGCTTACAACGCCGAAACGCCAGCCCATACCGAGCTGATCGTGCCCTTCTTCAAGTCGGTGGCCTACCCGCTGGGCATTTTCGGTTTCATCGCGCTGACCTATTTCGTGATCAATGGCACCAGCCACGCGGTGAATCTCACCGACGGTCTCGATGGCCTGGCCATCATGCCGACCGTGATGGTGGCTGCCGCGCTGGCGATTTTCGCTTATGTGGCGGGTCACAAAGGTTTCTCTGCCTATCTCGGCGTGCCCTATATCCAGGGCGCGGGTGAGCTGGCGGTGTTCTGTGGCGCGATGGCCGGAGCTGGCCTGGGCTTCCTGTGGTTCAACGCCTACCCGGCCGATGTTTTCATGGGCGACGTCGGCGCACTGGCGCTCGGCGCTGCGCTGGGCACGGTGGCCGTGATCGTGCGTCAGGAAATCGTGCTCTTCATCATGGGCGGCCTGTTCGTCGCCGAGACGCTGTCAGTGATGTTGCAGGTGGCCTACTTCAAGTGGAGCGGCGGCAAGCGCATCTTCCGCATGGCACCACTGCATCACCACTACGAGCTGAGTGGCTGGAAGGAAACCCAGGTCGTGGTGCGTTTCTGGATCATCACCCTGATGCTTGTGTTGTTTGGCCTTTCAACCCTGAAACTGCGCTGAGATGAAACTGCAGGGTAACTATCTCGTACTGGGGCTGGGCGAATCCGGGCTGGCGATGGCACGCTGGCTCGTGCGCTGTGGTGCCCGTGTGCGGGTAGCTGATTCGCGCGCTACACCGCCTGGCGTCGATGCGCTGCGCTGTGATTGTCCGCAAGCTGAAATCCTCTGTGCGCCATTTGTGGAGAGCCTGCTCGAAGGCATCGATTGCCTCGCGTTGAGCCCGGGCCTGTCGGTCAATGAGCCGCTGGTGCTGGCCGCGCGTGCACGCGGCATCACGATCACGGGTGAGATCGAGCTCTTCATCGCGGCACTCGCAGCCCTCGGGGAGCGGCAGCGCTGCAAGCTGATTGCTATTACCGGTACCAATGGCAAGACCACCACCACCACGCTGGTGGGCGAGCTCGCTCGGGCAGCAGGGCGCGAGACCGCGGTAGCCGGCAATATTTCGCCCGCCGCGCTGGACGAGCTCATGCGCCGCCTCGACGCTGGCAAGTTGCCCGAGGTGTGGGTGCTGGAGCTCTCCAGCTTCCAGCTGGAAACCACCGCTGCGCTGAATGCCGATGCGGCGGCGGTGCTGAATGTCACGGATGATCACCTCGATCGCCATGGCGCCATGGCAGCTTATGCCGCAAGCAAGGCCGGCGTCTTCAACGGTCATGCGGTACAGGTGGTGAATCGCGAGGATCACTGGGCCAGCCGCATGTTGCGCGATGGCCATCGTCAGATTAGTTTCGGACTGGGCCAGCCTCCGGCAGGCGAGGACTTTGGCGTCATCAAGCATGCTGGCGAGCGCTGGCTGGCGAGAGGGCAAGAGCCGCTGATGCCGGCGGCTGACGTTCCCCTGGCGGGGGATCACAATCTTGCCAATGTGCTGGCCGCGCTGGCGCTTTGCGTGGCCATCGATCTGCCTTTGGCACCGTTGCTACTGACCGTGCAGAGCTTCAAGGGGTTATCGCACCGGGTTGAGCGGGTAGCCGGGCGTGAAGATGGTGTGGTGTTCTACGACGACTCCAAGGGAACCAATGTAGGCGCCACCCTGGCGGCACTGCAGGGCTTGGGACGCAAGGTGGTGCTGATTGCCGGCGGAGACGGCAAGGGCCAGGATTTCTCGCCGCTCACTGAGGCCTTGCGTCAGCACGCGCGCGCGGTGGTTTTGATCGGTCGCGACGCGACCCGCCTGGAGGAGGAAACGCGCGCCAGCGGTGCTGACTATGTGCATGCGGCAAGCATGGAGGAGGCGGTGCGGGTGGCAAATGCCAAAGCGGCGGCCGGCGATGCCGTGCTGCTCTCGCCGGCTTGCGCTAGCCTCGACATGTTCCGCAACTATGCGCATCGTGCTGAGGTCTTCATCACGGCGACACTGGCTTTGCCGGGGGTGAAGCCATGAGGAGCATGAGTCTGCGTGCCGGCTTCGGTCTCTTTGGCGAGCGCGGCCTGGGCGAGAACCGGCTCGGTGGCGTTGTGCGTCCGGCGGGCGAGCTCGATCCGTTGCTGTTCTGGTCCTCGGCCTTGTTGCTGTTGTTCGGCCTGGTGATGGTGTATTCCTCGTCGATTGCGTTTGCCGAGGGCAGTCGCCTGTCCGGGCATCAGGCGCACTTCTTCTTGCTGCGCCATTCGATCTTTTTGGTCATGGGCCTGGTAGCGGGAGCCATCGCCTTTCAGGTGCCGGTGCGCAGCCTGCAGAAACTGGCGCCCTGGCTGGCCGGTGTGGGGTTGCTGGGGTTGATTCTGGTGCTGATTCCGCACATCGGCCGCGAGGTGAATGGTGCGCGGCGCTGGATTCCGATGGGCTTTGCCAATATCCAGCCGTCCGAGCTGATGAAGCTTGCGGTCGCGCTGTATGCGGCGGATTACACGGCGCGCAAGCTGCCGGACATGAAGAGTTTCAAGCGCGCCTTCCTGCCGATGTTCGGCATGATCGTGATGGTGGGGGCTTTGCTTCTGCGTGAGCCAGACTTCGGCGCCTTCGTGGTGATCAGCTGCATTGCCTTCGGCGTCCTGTTTCTCGGTGGCCTGAACGCACGCATCTTTGCCTTGCTGCTCGTGCTGGCGCTGATCAGTTTTGTGTTGCTGATCTGGCTATCACCCTATCGGCGAGAGCGCCTGTTTGGCTTCTCCGACCCCTGGAAGGATGCCCTCGGCAGCGGTTATCAGCTCTCTCATGCGCTGATTGCTTTCGGGCGTGGCGAGTGGCTGGGCGTGGGCCTGGGGGGTAGCGTCGAAAAGCTCTTCTATCTGCCCGAGGCGCATACCGATTTCCTGCTCGCAGTGATTGCCGAGGAGCTTGGCTTCGCGGGTGTGCTGGTGGTCATCACCCTGTTCGCGATCCTTGTGCAGCGCGCCTTTGCAATTGCCCGCCGCGCCCATCAGCTTGAGCATCATTTTGCGGGCCTGGTCGCGCAAGGCATTGGTTTGTGGATCGGCGTGCAATCCTTTATCAACATGGGCGTAAACATGGGGGTGCTGCCGACCAAGGGCCTCACTCTGCCGCTGATGAGCTTTGGCGGCTCCGGCATCCTTGCTAACTGCCTGGCGCTGGCCATCCTCTTACGTATTGATTGGGAAAATCGTCAGCCGCCTCGCGCCAGCGGTCTTGGCAGTTTCGACATGGCCGCTGCGCACCGTGTAGCCAGCCCCTCACGTGAAGGGATGGCGCCATGAGTCGCATGCCGAAATTGCTGGTGATGGCTGGAGGGACTGGCGGACATATCTATCCAGGCATCGCGGTGGCCGAAGCGCTGCGCGCGCGCGGCTGGCAGATTGCCTGGATGGGGAATGAAGACCGCATGGAAGGCAAACTCGTGCCGCAGCGCGGATATGAACTGGCCTGGATCCGGTTCGGTGCCCTGCGGGGCAAGGGGCTGCTGGCGAAGCTGCTGCTCCCACTGAATCTGCTACGTGGTTTTTGGCAAGCCCTGCAGGCCATTCGACGGGTGAAGCCGGATGTGGTGCTGGGCATGGGCGGCTATGTGAGTTTCCCTGGCGGAATGATGGCGGCCCTGCTGGGCAAGCCTTTGGTCGTACATGAGCAGAATTCGGTGGCGGGGCTGGCTAATCGCGTGCTGGCCAGTGTTGCCGATCGAGTGGCGAGTGGTTTTCCTGATGTGATCCGGGGGGGGCACTGGCTTGGCAATCCGGTGCGTGTTGAGATCGCTGCAATCGCCGAGCCCACTTTGCGCTTTTCCGGGCGCACCGGGCCGCTGCGGATCCTGGTGGTTGGTGGGTCGCTGGGCGCCCAGGCGCTCAACACGGTCGTGCCGCAAGCGTTGGCCTTGTTGCCGCCGGGTGAGCGTCCGCTGATTACGCACCAGTCCGGCGCAAGTCAGATTGAGGCCTTGCGCGCTGCGTATGCTGCGGCGGGCATCGAGGGGGAATTGCTGCCCTTCATCGACAACATGGCCCAGCGTTATGCTGAGGCCGATCTGGTGATTTGCCGCTCCGGCGCGCTGACTGTGGCGGAACTTGCCGCAGCAGGGGTAGCCAGCGTGTTGGTGCCATTCCCGCATGCGGTGGATGACCATCAGACCGGCAACGCCCGTTTTCTTTCCGAGCGGGATGCCGCGATCCTGATGCCGCAGTCCGAACTGACGGCGCAAGGGTTGGCCGGCTGGCTGGCGCGGGTCAGCCGTGAGCGTTTGCTTGAAATGGCCCAGGCTGCGCGTTCTTGTGCGCGCCCGCAAGCTGCGGCCGAGGTAGCAGAGCTGTGTGCACATCTGTATCAGCATTGAGCCCGCGGGACGCGCACCTCTCTGGCAGGGTGGAAATCGTGTTTTCGCTGCAAAGCCAGACTGGCCGAGGGAGAGAGCCAGTCGGTGGCTGCGTCAAGAGGTGTCTTGAGGCTCGAAATTTGCGACACTGCGCCCCTCATTACGCGCGCGAGCGCGTCCCTTCCTTCGCTATTCCCACAGGCAGCTCCATGACCCGGATTTCCCGTGCCCGCACCGGAGTGCGCGCATGAAACACAAGATCAAACGCATCCATTTTGTAGGTATCGGCGGTGCCGGCATGAGCGGCATAGCCGAGGTGCTGGCCAATCTCGGCTATCAGGTCAGCGGTTCGGATCTCGCGCCGAGTGCCGCGACACGACGTCTGCAGTCTTGCGGCGTCAAGGTCAGCATTGGCCATGCCGCCGAAAATGTGGCGGACGCCCATGCGATTGTCGTGTCTACGGCAGTGAAGAGCGACAATCCCGAGGTGATCTGCGCGCGCAGCCGGCAGATCCCGGTTGTGCCACGCGCCCAGATGCTGGCCGAGCTGATGCGCATCAAGCAGGGAGTCGCGATTGCCGGGACTCACGGCAAGACGACAACCACCAGCCTGGTCGCAAGCGTGCTGGCTGAAGGTCAGCTCGATCCGACCTTCGTGATCGGTGGCCGGCTCAATGCTGCGAGCGCCAATGCCAAGCTTGGCACCGGTGATGTGCTGGTGGCCGAAGCGGACGAGTCTGATAAGTCCTTCCTGTTCCTGAGCCCGGTGATTTCGGTGATCACGAACATCGATGCCGACCACATGGACACCTATGGCCATGATTTCTCTCAGCTGCGCCAGGCTTTCGTCGACTTCCTGAACCGCCTGCCTTTCTACGGCGTGGCGGTGCTGTGCGTGGATGATCCGCATGTGCGCGAGATCATGCCCTTCGTGTCCAAGCAGATCGTGCGCTATGGTCTGGATCCTTCGGCGCATGTCCGTGCGGAGAATGTGCGTGCGGTGGGCAGCCAGATGCATTTCGACTGCGTGCGCCAGAATGGCGAGACCACCCGCATCCCGGTGGTGCTGAACCTGCCAGGCATGCATAACGTGCTCAATGCTCTGGCGACGATTGCCGTGGCAACCGAACTGGGCGTGTCAGACGAAGCCATCCAGAAAGGCCTGGCCGAATTTCGCGGCGTTGGGCGGCGGTTCGAGCGTTACGGTGAAGCCGCGTTGCCGGCCGGTGGTGTCTGCACGGTGATTGACGATTACGGCCACCACCCGGTCGAGATGGCGGCGACCATCGCAGCCGCGCGCGGCGCATTTCCCGACAAGCGTCTGCTGCTGGCTTTTCAGCCGCATCGCTACACCCGTACCCGTGATTGCTTCGAGGATTTCGTCAAGGTGCTCGGCACGGTTGATGCACTGGTCCTGGCCGAAGTCTATGCCGCTGGCGAAGCACCTATCGTGGCCGCCGATGGTCGCTCGCTGGCGCGCGCTCTGCGCGTGGCTGGCAAGACTGAGCCGGTCTTCGTGGAAGATATTGCCGACATGCCTGCCCGCATTCTTGAAGTGGCGCGGGATGGCGATGTAGTCATCACCATGGGCGCAGGCTCGATCGGCGCTGTGCCGGCGAAGCTGGTGGCCACGGATGCGTAACAAGGAAGCACTCGTGACAACAGATGTGAAGCTCTTCGGCAAGGTCGCCGTCCTGATGGGAGGGCCTTCGGCCGAGCGCGAAATTTCGCTGCTTTCCGGTAACGCCGTGTTGGCCGCTCTGCGCGCGGCTGGCGTGGATGCGTATGCTTTCGATCCGGCCGAACGGCCGGTGTGGGAACTCAGGCAAGAGGGTTTTACCCGCGCGTTCATCACGCTGCATGGTCGCTTCGGTGAAGACGGCACGGTGCAGGGCGCGCTGGAGGCGCTCGGCATTCCCTACACGGGATGTGGTGTACTTGCCTCCGCCATCGGCATGGACAAGTGGCGGACCAAGCTGCTGTGGCAGGCGGCTGGCCTGCCGGTGCCTGACTTCTGCATGCTCGATGAGCACAGTGATTTCGAACAGATCGCCCAACGGCTGGGTTTGCCGCTATTCGTCAAACCCGCTTGCGAAGGCTCGAGCCTGGGGGTGACCAAGGTGCGTAGCCTGGCGGAGTTTCGCGATGCCTTCGAGGCCGCGCGCAAGCTCGACAAACTGGTGATGGCGGAACGCTTCATCGGTGGTGGTGAATACACCTGCGCGATTCTTGGTGGTCGGGCACTGCCTTCGGTCAAGATCGAACCTGCGAGCGATTTCTACGATTACGAAGCCAAGTATTTCCGCGACGACACGGTTTATCGCTGCCCCTCGGGTCTCTCCGCTGAGATGGAGGCGCAAGTTGGCGCGTACGCGCTGCGGGGCTTCGAAGTGCTTGGCGGCAAGGGTTGGGGGCGTGTCGATTTTCTCATGGATGAAGCCGGCCTGCCTTATCTGCTCGAGGCCAATACCGCGCCGGGCATGACCAGTCACTCCCTGGTGCCGATGGCAGCTCGTGCAGCTGGCTACAGTTTCGAGGCTTTGTGCCTAGCCATTCTGGAGCAGACGAAGCTTGACTGAGCACCAGCCCGCCTTCGGCAAGACGTCAGCTACGCGCGGCCGCGAGGCCGGCGTGCGACGTGCTGCGGCGGGCTTCTGGCATCGGCCGGACTGGATGAATCTGGTCTCCGATGTGTTGATCCTGGTGGCATCGGTGTTGCTGGGCATGGCGGCCGTCAAGGCGGCGGTGCGTTTGCCGCTGTTTGGTTTGCGTGAGGTGGTAATCGTGTCGCCCCTGTCGCATGTCACCCATGCACAGCTGGAGTACGTGGCGGCTTCCGCGCTGGGTGGCAATTTCTTTACCGTGAATCTTGAGAAGGGCCGTACGGCTTTCGAGAATCTGCCCTGGGTCCGTAGCGCCCAGTTACGCCGGCAATGGCCGGGGGCCATCGAGGTCTCGCTGGAAGAGCATGTGGCGGTAGCCTACTGGCGCAGTGCCGATTCCGGCGATACACGTCTGGTCAATGGCTTTGGCGAACTGTTCGATGCGGCAGCCAATGACAGCATGCCGGTGTTCAGCGGCCCGCCCGAAGCGAGCATGCATATCCTGGCGCAAATGCGTCGCTTCAATGAATTGTTGCAGCCGATCAACAGGAATGTGGTGGCCTTGTCACTTTCCGGACGTCATGCCTGGCAGCTCAAGCTTGACGATGGCATGGTGGTGGAAGTGGGCAAGGACCAGGCAAAGGCGCCGATCGATGAGCGACTCAAGCGTTTTGTAAGTATGTGGCCGCAACTCACGAAAAGGCTGCCGCGCGCCGTTACGGTGGCGGATCTGCGCTACCCGAGTGGTTTCGCGGTGCGAATGGCAGGCAGCGAACAAGGAAAAGGCAAGCAATGAGCAAGGACAGCAAGGATCTGATCGTTGGTCTTGACGTGGGCACTTCCAAGGTGACCGCCATGGTGGCCGAATTGCGGCCGGATGGGCGTCTAGAAATCATCGGCGTGGCCACACAGCCTTCCTCAGGCCTGAAGAAGGGCGTGGTGGTGAATATCGAAGCCACGGTGGATGCGATTTCGCGCGTGGTGCAGGAAGTCGAGCTGATGGCTGACTGCAAGATCCGCGATGTCTATACCGGCATCGCCGGTAGCCATATCCGTAGCTTCAATAGCAACGGTATGGTGGCCATCAAGGACAAGGAAGTCACCCCGCTGGACGTCGAGCGGGTGATCGAAGTGGCGCGTGCTATGCCGATCCCGGCGGATCAGCAGATTCTTCACATCCTGACCCAGGAATTCATTATTGACGGCCAGGACGGTGTGCGCGAGCCGATCGGCATGAGTGGTGTGAAGCTAGAGGTCAAGGTGCACATCATCACCGGCGCAGTGTCTGCTGCGCAGAATCTCGTCAAATGTGTGCGTCGCTGCGGGTTGGAGGTCATCGATCTGGTGCTGCAACCGCTGGCGTCCAGCTTTGCCACCCTGTCCGAGGACGAAAAGGAACTCGGCGTGTGCCTGGTGGACATCGGCGGCGGCACGACCGACCTGGCCGTGTTCACACAGGGCGCAATCCGTCACACGGCTGTCATTCCGATTGCCGGCGACCAGATCACCAACGATATCGCCATGGCCTTGCGCACGCCGACCAGCGAGGCTGAGGGCATCAAGCTTGATTACGGCATGGCCATGCAGAGCCAGGTGGATCCGGAAGAAACCATTGACGTTCCGAGCGTGGGTGACCGCGCTTCGCGCCGACTGTCACGCGAAAGCCTGGCGGCGGTTATCCAGCCTCGTGTGCAGGAGCTTTTCGAGTTGGTGCAGGCTGAATTGCGGCGCAGTGGCTATGAAGAGCTGCTTTCATCTGGCCTTGTCTTGACAGGGGGCACTGGCCTGCTGGGCGGGATGTGCGAGCTGGGGGATGAGGTGTTTCATGTGCCGGTGCGCATTGGCGTACCGGTGTATCAAGGGCCGCTGGCCGATGTCGTGAGCCAGCCGCAATACGCCAATGTGATGGGCCTGGTGCTGGAGGGAGCGGCCCAGCGCCGGCGTGGTCTGCAGGCGCGCGAGACGCGTAGCCTGCGCCACTCTTTCGAGCGCATGAAGGCCTGGTTTGAGAAAAACTTCTGATTTGTCATGTAGTTGCAACAGCTATCTGGACCTAGGGGAAGCTCTTGTATTTCTTTCGCTTATTTAGTAGTACACTCCGCGCCGTGATACTACATTTAGGGTGTTTTGATTTGCCGCAAAACATCTTCACGCAGGGCGCAGCGCTGGCAGAAAAGGGGAGCATATGGATCTGATCGAGGTTGTCGACAAGGAACCGAGTGGTACCGTCATCAAGGTTATTGGTGTCGGCGGTGCAGGTGGCAATGCAGTTGATCACATGATTCGCGAAGGTGTTCAAGGCGTCGAATTCATCTGTGCCAACACCGACGCCCAGGCGCTGAAGCGCTCGCTCGCTTCGCGCAAGATCCAGCTCGGCAAGTCCGGCCTCGGTGCTGGCGCCAAGCCTGAAGCAGGCCGTGCTGAAGCCCTTGAAGCCCGCGATGCTATCGTGGCCTCCCTGCAAGGCGCACACATGGCCTTCATCACTGCAGGCATGGGCGGCGGCACTGGTACGGGCGCCGCTCCGGTGGTGGCTGAAATCGCCAAGGAACTGGGCATCCTGACGGTGGCGGTGGTCACCAAACCTTTCGATTTCGAAAACCGCTTCCGTACTGCTGACAGTGGCGTGGAAGAGCTGGCCAAGCATGTCGACTCCCTGATCGTTGTGCTCAACGACAAGCTGATGGAAGTCTATGGCGATGATGCCAGCATGGAAGAATGCTTCCGTAATGCCGACGACGTGCTGCGCAAGGCTGTTGGCGGCATCGCCGAAATCATCAATGTGCCGGGCCTGGTGAACGTCGACTTCCAGGACGTGCGCACGCTGATGGCCGAGATGGGCCGCGCCATGATGGGTTCGGCCGAGGCTTCCGGCATGGATCGCGCCCGCATCGCGGCCGAGCAGGCTGCAGCCAGCCCACTGCTGGAAGGTGTCGAGCTCTCCGGCGCACGTGGCGTGCTGATCAACATCACCGCTAGCCGCTCGCTGAAGATGTCCGAAGTGCGTGAAGCGGTGCAGACCGTGCGTGCCTTTGCGACTGAAGATGCTACCGTGTTCTACGGTACGGTATTTGACGATGCCATGGAAGACCGCATCCGTGTGACCGTGTTGGCGACAGGCTTAGGTGCGCGCCGCGTCGCAGCTCGTCAGCCTGTGATCCAGATGGTCAAAACCGGCACCGACAATGTGCCGATGGAAGTCAATTACGAAGATCTGGCCATGCCTGCTGTGATTCGGCGCAGCACCCGCAACACGGTGCAGGCGATGAGTGATAACGGTTTTGGCACTTACGACATCCCGGCCTTCCTCAGGAAGCAAGCGGATTGATCTTCGTGGTCATTAATAGAAAAGCCGGGCGTAGCTGCCCGGCTTTTTCGTATCTATCGGAGCCTTTGGCATGAGCCGCTTCTTCGCCATCGTCCCGGCTGCTGGGAGTGGCAGTCGCATGGGGGCCGAGCGTCCCAAGCAATATCTTGAGCTGGCCGGCCGGCCTATGCTCTGGCATGCCCTTGCCGCCCTGACGCGGGTGTCGCGCATCGAGCGGGTGTGCGTGGTCTTGTCGCCGGAAGATGAGTGGTGGGATGAGTTTGACTGGCTGCCGCTGGCAGAGCGCCTGCAGGTGCTGCGAGTGGGCGGCCCGACACGTGCGGGGAGCGTTGCGAACGCGCTGCGGGTTCTCGCGGCCGATCTGACTGCCGAAGATTGGGTGCTGGTACATGATGCGGCACGCGCCTGTATCACTGATGCGCAGGTCGATGGCCTGATCGAGGCGCTGGCGGATGATCCGGTAGGGGGGCTGCTGGCTCAGCCGGTGGCCGATACGCTCAAGCGCAGCGGCGCAGACGGGCGCGTGGCGGCAACTGTTTCGCGGGAGGCGATGTGGCAGGCACAGACACCGCAGATGTTCCGCCTCGGCTTGTTGCGCCAGGCCTTGCAGGCTACGCCAGGCGTGACGGATGAAGCCGGTGCGGTCGAGGCGCTGGGTCTGAGCCCGCGGCTGATTGCAGCAGATGCGACCAATTTCAAACTGACATATCCGCAGGATCTGGCGCTCGCTGAGCTGATTCTGCGTGCAAGGAGCGGAGCATGAGTGTGGGGTTTCGGATTGGCCAGGGGCTGGATGTGCATCGTCTGGTAGAGGGCCGCAAGCTGATTCTCGGGGGCGTCGAGATCCCCTACGAGAAGGGTCTGCTTGGGCATTCGGATGCGGATGCCCTGCTGCACGCGATTACAGATGCGGTGTTGGGCGCCGTTGGCTTGGGAGATATCGGCCGGCTTTTTCCGGATACAGACCCCGCGCATGCCGGAGCGGACAGCCGGGTACTCCTGCGTGAAGCCATGCGCCGGGTGCGCGAAGCCGGCTGGGAGGTTGTGAATGTGGATGCCACGATCATTGCGCAGGCCCCGAAGATCGCACCCCATGCGGCCCAGATGGTGGCCAATATTGCTGCGGATCTTGGCGTTGAGCCCGCCTGCGTTAACGTGAAGGGCAAGACCAACGAGAAGCTTGGTCATCTTGGTCGTGGCGAGGGTATTGCCACGCAGGCGGTGGCGTTGCTGGCGCGCCGTGCGAGCTGAGTTTACGCGAACCTTCTTCGCTCTGTGGCCACCTCCGGAGGTGGCTGCCAGACTGCATGCGTTGGGCAAAAACAAAGAGGGGCTGCCGCTGCGGGCCGGTGACCTGCACCTGACGCTCGCGTTTATGGGGGATGTGGATGCGGAGGAGTTTGAGTGCTTGCGGCAGATTGCTGCAAGCCTCTCTCTGCCGCGAGCCAGTTTGCGCATCCGAAGCCTGAAATACTGGCCGCACAACCAGATCCTGTGGGCCGCTCCGGAGATCTGGCCGCCGGAGCTGGCCGACTTTGTGACCGATTTGCACGCAGCACTGACCGATGCGGGCTTTAAGCTGGACGTCCGTGACTTCGTGCCGCATGTCACCTTGCTGCGCAAGGCGAGTACGGATCTATCCCTCGAGGTCGTGGAGCCCGTTGAGTGGCCGCTTGAAGGTTGGTCTCTGGCGGCATCCGCCAAGTCTGATGGATTGCGCTATCGGCGCCTTGCCGAGTGGGCGGTTGCTTAGAAGCAGCTTCTCGCCCATCCTGGCTCACTTTTTCAGCAGGGACTCGATGCGCTGATCCTTGGCTGCCCATTGCTCGTTGAGCCACAACTGGATCTTGCCGCGGTATTGAGGATCAGCCGAGGCGGTTTCGCCGAGAAACTCTGCGGGGATCGTGAGCTTGTTAACGTCGACGATCACCCGACCCATGCGACCTCGCAGCAGATCGACGAAGCGCGGCACGCCATCCGGATAGACGATGGTTACGTCCAGCAGGGCATCAAAGAGTTCGCCCATGGTGCCCAGGGCAATCGAGGCTCCGCCACTCTTGGGTTTGAGCAGATGCTTGTAGGGCGACTTCTGCTGGGCATGTTTGGCTGCTGTGAAGCGTGTTCCTTCAAGGAAGTTGATCACTGAAGTAGGGATATGGCGGAATTTTTCGCAGGACTTGCGCGCGGTGGCCATATCCGCAGCCGCTGCCGAGAGAGTCTTGCCACCGCGGCGCATGAAGGGGAAGTCCAATGCCCACCAGGCTAGCCCGAGCACCGGGATGTAGATCAGCTCCTTCTTGAGGAAGAATTTCAGGAAGGGGATGCGCCCACGAAAGATGCTTTGCAACACGAGGATGTCGACCCAGCTCTGGTGGTTGGCGCTGACCAGATACCAGCCGCGCGGGCGCAGATCGTCGGTTCCGCTGATTTGCCAGCGACGTGCCTCGATGGTGCCCATCCACAGATCATTCACTTTGACCCAGGCATTGGCCAGTGCAACTAGGCAATGGTCGGCGAACTTGCGCACCGGCGTCAGCGGGATGCACAGCTTGAGCAGTGCGAAGGGGATAAAGGCGAGAAAGACCAGCACGGTATTGAGCGCACCGGCCAGACTGGCGAACACGAGTTTGAGAGGGGCAGGAAGCCAGCGAAGCATCGGTGAGCACCGCGAAGAACGGGAACCGTGATTCTACCGGAAGCGCTTGCGACTGCCTGCGCTGCCGCAAGCGCTGGGTTACATCAACCTGCAGGGGTCATACGCACAGGCAATTACCGAGGTGGCTGGAGAGGGCCGTGGCTTCACTGCGGGTGTAATCCTTATCCAGTCGTCCGCTCACCAGCGAGGCGGTGGGGGCATCCAGCTCGGCGTTGAGGAGCCCCATGAATGCAGGGGGGGCGACCAGGATGGCACGCTGGAAGGAGCCTCGACTTCGCCCGCTGCACAGGTCCAAGGCCAAGCGGTGGGCGAAGCCCTGGGCGGTATGTCGTCCGGGCTGTTTGCGTTTGGGTGAGGCGCGTCCGCTGGATTCGGCCACACTGAACTCGTCTTCATTCAGCTCGGTTTCCTTGACCAGTTCGAGGGCCTTATTGGGGCCGCGGTGGGCAAAGATGCGGGCGTGACGGGCGTTGGCGACGACGATCCAGGTCATGGACATGGCGGACTCCTGTGGGATTGAGAGAGGGGGCTGGCGCAGACCAGCCTTCTCAGGCTAGGAGAGCCAGCCGGGAGCGCCAATAGAAAAAAGAAATATCGCGGCGAGCCGCATCAGGCCTTGCTCTGCAGCGGATCCTGCCTGTAGAAGGCCGTCAGCTGGGCGTATACGCCAGGGTAGTCGTGGACAAGTCCGGCTGGTGCGGTGAAGAAGGCCTCCGAGCAGACGGCGAAGAATTCGGCGGGGTGCTCGGCGGCATAGGGATCGAGTTCTGTCTTTTCTTCGGCATCGACGCGCGCGCAGAAGTCTTCGTAGGCGGCATCGAATGCCGCGCACCAGGTGTCCACGTTCATGCCCGCATGCAGCGGGGGGCGCCCATCCGCCTCGCCGCCCAGCATGTCGAGCTTATGAGCGAACTCGTGGATCACCACGTTGGCGCCTTCATAGTCCGCCGGATTGTCGAACCAGCTCAGCACGATCGGGCCACCATCCCAGGATTCGCCCAGTGCATCTTCTTCGTACTCGTGAAGCAGGCCGTCTTCGTCGATGAGTCTGCGCGGGATCACGAAGTCGCTGGGATAGACAATGATGCCGCGCCAGCCTGCATAGGCGTCGAGGCCCAGGTTCAGTACCGGCAGGCAGGCCTGCAGGGCAATCGACAGGCGGGCGAAATTGTCCGGTTCGAAGCCCTGGGCGCCAGCGAAGACCTTGTCGTCAAGGAAGGCCAGGGCCATCTGGCGCAAACGTAGGCGCTCCTCCGGCGATAAGTGAGCCAGGCAGGAGAGGCTGGCCTCAACGGCCGACCAAAAGGCCTCCGACACATCGGGCGGCGCGTTTCTTGCAGCAAAAAGACGACGCAGCGCAGCAAACATGATGTGTATCCGTGTCGGGGTTTCCCCGAGAGGGTAGCAAGGCAGGCCGGTGGCCTGTGGGATAATCCGGCATGGTCTCAGTTCAGCACTCAGTCGCCAATACCGACGGCGCAATTCCCTTTGATGAAGTCCTTGCCAATGGCCTGTCCGCCGAGGCGCGGCCCGTGCTTGCCCAGGCGGTGGAGTGGGCACAGGCTTGCTATGGTGATCGCAAGCTAACCAGTGGCGAAGGTATCTTTGAGCATGCTCTTGGCATGGCACTGGTGGCCGTGTCACTGCGCCTTGATCTGGATGCGCGTGTTGCAGCATTGCTGTTTGCTGTGCATGAGTTTGATCCGAAGGCCACCGAGCATATCGAGGAGAAATTCGGTGGGCTTACCTCCAAGCTTGTCGAAGGCTTGCGGCGCCTGAACCGCCTGCAGATGAGTTCGCGTACCGAAAGCGGAACGCCTGCGGACCTGCGTGCGCAGACCGAAGTGTTGCGCAAGATGGTGCTGGCACTCGCTGAGGACATCCGTGTGGTGCTGCTGCGCCTGGCGTCGCGGGTGCAGACTTTGCGTCACTTCGCGCTGCACAAAGAGTGCACCAATCTCGATATCGCCCGCGAGAGCATGGATCTTTATGCACCCTTGGCCAATCGCCTCGGGGTGTGGCAGCTCAAATGGGAGCTGGAGGATCTGTCCTTCCGTTTTCTTGAGCCGGACACCTACAAGAAAATCGCCAAGCAGCTCGACGAGCGCCGCGTGGAGCGCGAGGCATTCATCGCAGACTCGATCGCGCGTCTCAAGCATGATCTGGCCGCCATCGGAGTGAAGGCTGAGGTCTATGGCCGACCCAAGCATATCTACAGCATCTGGAACAAGATGCGTAGCAAGAACGTTGGCTTCGATCAGGTTTATGACGTTCGCGCCTTGCGGGTGCTGGTCGAGGAAGTGCGTGACTGCTATGCGGTGCTGAGCCTGGTGCACGAGTTGTGGGAGCCGATCTCCAAGGAGTTTGACGACTACATCCTCAAGCCCAAGGGCAACAATTACCAGTCGCTGCATACGGCTGTGCGCGCGGCGGACGGCCGGGCGATGGAAGTGCAAATCCGCACCTATGACATGCACCGCCATGCCGAGTTGGGTGTAGCTGCACACTGGCGCTACAAGGAAGGTGCGAAGGAGCCGGGTGGCTCGGAATATGACGAGAAGATCGCCCTGCTGCGCAACCTGTTGTCCTGGCGTGATGAAGTCACTGATGGCGCCATGTGGGAGGAGCACACCAAGGCAGCTGCGCTGGACGACACCGTTTATGTGGTGACGCCACAAGGGCGCGTGATCGATCTTGCGGCGGGTGCGACGCCGATTGATTTTGCTTACCGCCTGCACACCGACCTGGGCCATCGCTGCCGCGGCGCCAAGCTTGATGGCCAGATGGTGCCGCTGGATACACCGCTCGCGAGTGGGCAGAAGGTGGAGATCATTGCCGCCAAGCAAGGCGGCCCCTCGCGGGACTGGCTCAACCCGCAGCTAGGCTATCTCGTCACCTCGAACGCGCGCGCCAAGGTGCGGCGCTGGTTCGTGCAGCAGGAGGAAGAGGAAACTGCTGCACATGGCCGTGCGATCGTGACCAAGGAGTTGCAGCGCGGCGGCATGACCCAGGCCAATCAGGAGCAACTGGCGGGCAAGCTGGGCTTCAAGGATCTGCACGCTTTCTTCCTCGCAGTGGGGCGTGGTGACATCAGCGGACGTCAGATTCACAACGCAGTGCTTCCCGAGTTGCCAGCTGCGCCTGAGCCGGAGCTGGTGATCCGTGAAGAGCACAAGCCTTCATCGGACGACCGCGTGCTGGTGGTCGGCGTCGGTCGCCTGCTGACCCAGCTTGCACGCTGCTGCAAGCCGGTGCCGCCGGACGAAATCCAGGGTTTCGTGACGCGTGGGCGTGGTGTGTCGATTCACCGTACGGATTGCACGAGCTTCCAGAATATTGCCAAGCAGCACCCGGAGCGCATCGTGCCGGCGGAGTGGGGGTCGCATGCCGTCAAGGCCAAGGCCTTTAACGAGGTCTTTCCGGTCGATGTGGTGCTCGAGGCGCATGACCGCCCGGGCCTGCTGCGTGATGTGTCGGATGTGTTTACCCGCGATAAGCTCAATGTCATTGGCGTGAATACGGTCTCGAAGTCCGGCCGGGCGCACATGCGTTTCACTATTGAGGTTTCCGGCTCCGAGCCGGTGGCGCGGGTGATCCAGCAGATCGGCGAAGTGCAGGGCGTGATCTCGGCTAGTCGGGGTTAAGCAGAGGGCTGAGCAGCAAGGGCAGGTGGTGTCAGCTCGCTGTCAGTCTGGCCTCAGGCTGTGGTCAGCTTCAATCCTTAATCTGCAGTGGTCGGACACGCGCTCAAGCAAGTCCGCCACTCAACCAGATACGAGGAATTGCCAAATGACCAAGATCACCCTGAGCGTTGTTGCCCTGGCTTTCGCAGCCTCCACCGCTTTTGCCGCCGAAACGCCGGCTGCTCCGGTCAAGGCGGTGGCCAAGACCGAAAAGGCAACCTCCACCGTGAGCACCGGGAAGACCACCGCTCCCGCGCTGCACAAGGTGGCAAGCACCGAGAAGAAGACTGAGGCGAAGTCTTCGGCCAGTACTTCGACGCCTGCCGCTCCGGCACCGGCGGCTTCCGCACCTGTAGCGCCGGCCAAGAAGTAAATGTCTGAGGGGTCGCGCAAGCGGCTCAAGCCAGCACAAGCGCCCGCCACCTCCACGGGCGTTTGTGCTTTTCTGGCACCATATGAACTCTTAATTTGAAAGCCCTGAACATGCGCGTCATGCTGGTGGAAGACGATCCTGCGCTGGCCGATACGATCTCGCGTGCCCTGCAGAGCCAGGCCGACGCGCAGGTCGACTGGACCGCCAAGGGCGAGCCAGTGGCCAACTCCCTGCAGGCGGATGACTACGACCTGCTGGTGCTGGATATCGGCCTGCCCGGCATTGACGGTTTCGAAGTGCTGCGCCGGGTGCGTGCCGCGGGCTTGCGCCTGCCGGTGCTGGTGCTGACTGGGCGCGAGGCGATCGATGATCGCGTGCATGGCCTTGAACTGGGCGCGGACGACTACATGGTCAAGCCCTTTGCCCTGCCCGAAATGGTGGCGCGCGCCAAGGCGCTGGTGCGGCGTGCACGCGGCCAGTCTGCCGGGGCGCAGACCACGGTTGGCAAGTTGGTACTGGATGCGGCCGCGCGACGGGCCTGGGTGGCCGGGCTGGAGATTGAGCTTCCGGCGCGCGAATGGCAGCTGCTCGAATACTTCCTGCGCCATCTCGGCAAGGTGGTCAGCAAGGAGCATCTGGTCAGCTCGCTATCGGGCTGGGAGGGGGACGTGAGCGAGAACGCCGTGGAAGTCTACGTTTCCCGTTTGCGTACCAAGCTGACCGATTCCGGTTTGCGCATCCGTACTGTGCGCGGTTTCGGTTACATGCTCGAAGAAGAGCCGATCGATGCTGCGCAAGCTTAGCGGCAGCCTGCGTCGGCGCCTTGCGCTGATCCTGCTGCCGATTCTGCTGGCGCTGCTGCTGGCCAGCGCTGCCGTGCAATACCTGTTGGCGGTGCGCCCGATGCAGCGCGAATTCGATCGCGCCATGAACGACGTCGCGGTGGCGCTGGCCGAGCACTTCGTGGTGGACGACACCGGTGATACCGGCTTCCAGCTTTCTGACGAGGCCGCCGCATTGCTGGACGCAGACGCCCTGGACTACAACTGGTACGCCGCGTTCAACGAGCGTTTCGAGCGCATCGCAGGTGAGAGCGGCCTGCTGTGGCCGGGAAATGTCGTCAAACGTGGCGAGCCGTATTACTTTGACGCGCAGGTCAACGAGCGCCCGGTGCGCGCCGTGGCCATTCTCAAAGCGTGCGGTGCACTCGACTGCGGCGTGGTGCTGGCGGCCACCCTGCGCAAGCGAGGCCGCCTGATCCGCGACATGCAGCTCTCCGCCCTCGTGCCGGTGGCGCTTGTGGGCAGCGTGGCTTTTGCCCTGGTGTGGTTCGGGTTGGGCAGTGGTTTGCGGCCGCTGGTGCGCCTCTCACGCGAGATTGAGCGGCGCTCGCCGCGT
Source organism: Uliginosibacterium sp. 31-12 (assembly GCF_030548425.1). Taxonomy (NCBI): domain Bacteria; kingdom Pseudomonadati; phylum Pseudomonadota; class Betaproteobacteria; order Rhodocyclales; family Zoogloeaceae; genus Uliginosibacterium; species Uliginosibacterium sp. 31-12. The sequence goes on from NZ_JAUOOA010000007.1 coordinate 71,182, forward strand.
GAGCTTTCGCCAGTGAAATTGCGTGACGCGCCGGATGAAGTCCAGCCCCTGGTGACGGCGGTGAATCGCCTGATGCAGCAGTTGGGCGAGGCCAACCAGGCCCAGCAGGCATTCCTTGCCACAGCAGCGCATCAGTTGCGCACGCCGCTGGCCGGGCTGCAATCGCGCATCGAGCTGGCGCAGCTGGAAACGAAGGATCCCGAGAACCGCGGCCGCCTTGGTGAAATCCACGAATCCGCCGTGCGCTCGGCGCGTCTGGCGGTGCAACTGCTATCTCTGGCGCGCGCCGAACCCGGGGCCAGTAGTACAGACGCTCATGTGCCGACCGATCTGGCCAAACTGGCCGGTGAGCTCGTCAATGAATGGGTCCCCCGGGCGATCGAGGGCGGCATTGATCTGGGCTTTGAGCTTGGGACCGCCCCTTTGAATGGATCTCCTTTGCTGTTGCGTGAGGCTATGGCCAATCTTCTTCACAACGCGCTCGAATATGTTCCGCGTGGTGGTTGCGTGACCTTGCGCACCGGAGCCGATGCCACGCAGGTCTGGCTGGAGGTCGAGGATGATGGCCCGGGCATTCCGCCTGAGCAGCGCGGCCGAGTGCTGGAGCGTTTTGCCCGCTTGCCCGACTCTCCGGGTGGTGGCAGCGGCCTTGGCCTGGCCATCGTGCGCGAGATCGTCGAGGGGCATCAAGGCCGCCTGATCCTGGGAGCTGGCGCGGATGGGCGTGGTCTGAGGGCCAGGATCGAGATCGGGCAGGTGAATACGGCTGCCTTATAATGGCCCACCGTTTTTCAGGATGGCATGCCGTTCATGGCCGTAAACCCGCTGTCATTCGTTATCGACAATCTGTTGGCCACTGCATTCTCCTTGTATCAGCAAGGTAAATTGCCCGAGGCTGCACAGCGCTGTCGCTCCGTCCTGCAGATGGAGGCTCGTTCTGTCGATGCACTCAATCTGTTGGGCCTGATTCTGAGCGAGACGGGCCAGGAAGCCTCCGCCGAAGCCTGCTTCCGTGAGGCGCTGCGGCATCAGCCTGAGACCGCCGAGATCTGGCTCAATCTGGGCATGCTGCTCAAGGCCACGGGCCGTTTCACCGAAGCACTGGAAGCCTATGACAAGGCTTTGCATGGCTGGCCGGACATGGCTGCTGCGCATTTCAACCGTGGCAATCTCCTGCGCGAACTAGGTCGCCCGCAGGAGGCCGTCGAGGCCTTCGTGCAGGCCGTGCGCTGCGATCCGCAGGATCCCGATGCTTACAACAACTGCGCCACCTTGCTGCAAAAAGTGCGTCGGCATGAGGAGGCTGTTGCTTGGTTTGACAGGGCTTTGCGCATTGCGCCGGACAATCTCGATCTGCATGTCGGCAAGGCCGCTTCGCTCGAACAGCTTGGACGGCGAGAGGAAGCCGGCGCAATTTTCGAGCGCGTCCTTGTGTTCCAGCCCGAGCATGTAGAAGCGACCGTGGGGCGAGGACTGGTGCTCGAAGCTGCGGCGCAGACCGAGGCCGCGCTGGAGTGCTTCACGCGTGCCGCCCAGCGTGATCCGGCGCACTATGCCGCGCACTGGAATGCGGCGCTGTGCCTGCTCAAGCTCGGGCGCTACCGGGAAGGCTGGCCGCTGTACGAATGGCGCTTGCAGGAGCCTCGGGAGTTGGCTTTACGCCAGCTGACCGAGCCCCGCTGGCAAGGCGAGCCGCTCGCCGGCAGAACCCTGCTCGTCCACGCAGAGCAAGGTTTGGGCGATACGCTGCAGTTCTGCCGCTTCCTGCCTCAGCTGGTTAGCCAGGACACGAATATCGTCTTCGAATTGCAGGCGGGGTTGTTGCCGCTGCTGGAAGGACGCCCCGGGATGGGGAGGCTTGTGGCGCAGGGCGAGCCACTGCCGGAGTTTGATCTGCATTGCGAGCTGATCAGCCTGCCCTTGTTGCTGGATGTGACGCTGGACACGCTGCCTGTTTCCGGACCTTATCTCGATGTTCGTCAGGCACGGCTTGATGTCTGGGCTCGTCGCCTGGGCCCGGCTACCGCGCCGAGGATTGCCTTGGTCTGGCGGACGACCACACCGGGTGACCGAATCAAGTCCCTATCGGTCGATCAGCTTGCGCCGCTCCTGGCGACGGGAATGGAGTTCCATGTTGCGCAGAAGGTGGTCTCCGATGAGGAGCGCCGCTATCTGGCGGATTTTCCGAATGTATTCCTCCATGATGATGCGCTTGGTGATTTTGAAGACACCGCCGCGCTGCTCTCACAGATGGACCGCGTGATATCGATTGACACCTCGGTCGCGCACCTGGCCGGGGGCTTGGGCCGAGAGGTCTGGATCCTGCTGCCGTTCGCTGCAGACTGGCGCTGGCTCGAGGGACGCTACGACAGCCCCTGGTATCCGTCTGCGCGATTGTTCCGGCAAACCACTCCTGGTGATTGGCAGGGAGTTGTTGTTGCACTGACCGGCGTGCTGAATGAACAGGGCTGAGTGAGCATGAATATCTTTGCGTCACCCCCACAGGGGCAGTACACGCCGGAGCAGGTCTTTCGGCTGGCGCTTGAGCATGCGGAGAGCGGCCGCCTGGCACAGGCAGAGCAATTGCTGCGCCGGTTGCTGGCCGTGGCGCCCGGCAACCCCGTCGTGTTCGAAGCCCTGGCTTCCGTGCTGCAGGGCTTGGGCCGGCTGAGCGAAGCGCTGGCCATGATTCGCGGCGCACTGGCGATCCGGCCGGACTCCCCTTCCGCGCACAACACCCATGCGTTGATCCTGCTGGCTGAAGGTGAGCGGCGGGCCGCCCTCGCTGCGTTCGAACAGGCCTTGCGCCTCGCGCCTGATTATTTCGAGGCGCTGGTCAATCGTGCCAACCTGTTGAGCGATCTGCACCGTTTTGAAGAAGCTCTGGCTGCGCTTGATCTTGCCATCCGCCAGCAGCCGGCGCTGGCCTTGCTGCATAACAACCGGGGCCTAGTGTTGCAGGATATGCGTCGCTTCGACGAAGCCCTGGCGGCTTATGGAGAAGCCCGGCGCCTTGCGCCGGAGTTTGCCGAAGCCCGCTGGAACGAAGCCCGCTGCCGACTGCTGACGGGGGATTTTCTGGAGGGCTGGCGCCTGCACGAGGCGCGCTGGCAGGTCGATGGTTTCGCTGCCGCGCGCAATTTTTCGCAACCACTGTGGCTGGGTGACACGGACCTTGCTGGCAAGACCATCCTGTTGCATGGCGAGCAGGGTTTTGGTGATTCGCTGCAGTTCGCCCGTTACGTTCCGCTGGTGGCTGCACGAGGTGCGCGGGTGCTGCTCGAAGTGCGTAAGGGCCTGCGCTCGCTGCTTGAATCGGTGGCCGGCGTTGCCGAGGTGATCGATGCGGGCGACTCGCTGCCGATTTTTGATTGTCATTGCCCCTTGATGACCTTGCCGCTGGCCTTTGGCACCTGCCTCGAAAGCATTCCGACGGAGGTGCCTTATCTTGGCGTATCGGCTGAGCGTAACCTGTGCTGGCGTGAGCACCTGGCCCACTTGCCGCAGGGTTTGAAGATCGGGATTGCCTGGGCAGGAAATCCCGCCCACCGCAACGATTTCAACCGCTCGATGCCGTTGGCAAGCCTTGAGCCCCTGCTGCGTTCGGGCGCCCATTTCGTTTCGCTGCAGAAGGCGCCTACGGAGGCTGAGCGTGGCCTGCTGGTGAGGTTCGGCGTGGCGGACTTCAGTGCCGAGATCAATGATTTTCTCGATACGGCTGCGCTGATCGAGCAACTTGATCTGGTCATCTCGGTCGATTCGGCTGCTGCGCATCTGGCTGGCGCGCTGGGCAAGCCGCTGTGGCTGGCTTTGCCTTTCGTGGGCGAGTGGCGCTGGCTGCTGGATCGTGTGGACAGCCCCTGGTATCCCACCGCCCGCTTGTTCCGTCAGGGCTCGCCGGGGGACTGGCAGGGTCTGGTTGCACAGATGCGGCAGGCACTTCCCGCCTGATCTGCCCACCGCCGTTTTGGGCTTTAGAGAGAAATTTCATGACGTATCTGATGAACATCATTCATGGTCTGCTTGAGCAAGCTGTGCAGAGTTACGCGCAAGGCGAGCTGGCGGTCAGCGAGGCACGGTGCAAGTCCGTGTTGCAGATGGCGCCCGCAGCCGCGGATGCGCTCAACCTGCTGGGCCTGATCGCCGGTGACCGTGGTCAGGACGAAGCCGCAGAGCGGTTTTTTCGCGATGCGCAGCGGGCAGATCCGGAGCATCCGGGGCCGTGGATCAATCTCGGCATGCTCTTGCGGCGCAAGAGCCGGCTGGAGGAGGCGCTCGCCTGCTATGACAATGCAATTCGCTTGCATGCTAGCCTGGCTTCGGTGCATTTCAATCGTGCCAACCTGCTTGAGCAGATGCAGCGCCTTGAGGAGGCCGAGGCAGCCTATCTGCGCGCTATCGAACTGGAGCCGGGCGATGTGGCGGCTTACAACAATTGCGGGGCTCTGCTCTGGAAAAACAAGCGCTTCGAGGACTCCCTGCCGTTCTTCGAACGGGCCCTGGCGCTAGAGCCGGGCAATGCCGAGGCCTGGTTGAACAAAGGGAGTTCGCTCAAGGATCTGGGGCGGATTGACGAGGCGCTGGAAGCCTTTGCCGAAGCCCGGCGCCTGCGGCCAGCCTTTTCCGAGGCCAGTTTCAATCTGGCCTGCTCGCTGCATGCCATGGGTAAGGTCGATGAAGCGCTGGCCGCTTATGCCGAAGCGCGCAATGATCCTGCCGGTTTTGCCGAGGCGACCTGGAATGAAGCCCTGTGTCGTCTGCTCAAGGGCGATTACGCCGAGGGCTGGCGTCTCTATGAATCACGCTGGCTTTCGTGCCGTTTTCCACCGCCCCGCCAGTTCCCGCAGCCACTGTGGGCGGGGGAGGCGGATCTGGCCGGCAAGACCATCCTGCTGCACGCCGAGCAGGGATTTGGTGATGCCATTCAGTTTGTGCGCTATGCCCCGTTGGTGGCTGAGCGCGGTGCCCGGGTCATCCTCGCGGCCCATCCGGAATTGATTCCCTTGTTTGAATCGGTGGAGGGGGCTGCTGCCGTACTGAACGATAAAGAGACCTTGCCGGCCTTCGATCTGCATTGCCCCCTGATGTCATTGCCGCGAGCTTTCAGGACGGAGCTGGATACTATTCCTGCCCGCGCTTCCTATCTGGCCGTGACGCCGCCGCGCCGTACTGTCTGGCAGGCGCGTCTGCAAGATTTGTCTGCCGGTTTGCGGATCGGTCTGGCTTGGGCCGGCAATCCGGCCAATGTCGAGGATGCCAAGCGTTCGATGCCTTTGGCCGCGCTCGAACCACTGCTCCGGGCTTGCCAGGCGAGCGGAAGCACAATCGTGTCGTTGCAGAAGGCCTTGACCGAGGATGACCGTGAGCGCCTGGAGGCTTTCGGCGGGCGGGACTTTGCCGCGGACCGGAATGACTTTCTCGATACCGCCGCACTGGTCGAGCAGCTGGATCTGGTGATCTCGGTGGATTCCGCTGCAGCGCACCTGGCAGGCGCACTTGGCAAGCCCGTCTGGATAGCGCTATGCACGACGGCGGACTGGCGCTGGCTGCAGGAGCGCAGTGATAGCCCCTGGTATCCCAGTGCGCGCCTGTTCCGTCAGACGCAGGCTGGCGACTGGAGCGGAGTCGTCGCTCAGTTGGTCGTGGCCTTGGCGGGCTTCAGACCGTAAGCCAAGCCGGTTTGCGCAAGGACTGCTGAAAAAGCAGGATCCAGCGGCGCCTCCAGGTCCAGCGTGTGCTGGCTAAGCGGATGCGGAAGACGCAGGTGGGTACAGGCCAGCAGCATTCGCTCGCTGCCGAACTGGGTGGTGAAGAAACGGTTGTGCACGCCCTTGCCGTGGGTGGCATCGCCGATGATCGGATGGGCGATGTGCTTGAGATGGCGGCGGATCTGGTGGCGGCGGCCGGTCTCCGGGAACAGGCGCAGCAGGGCGTAGCGGCTCGCCGGATATCGATCCACCGCAAAGGGAAGCTCCACCGTGGCCAAGCGCTCGAAGCGGGTGCAGGCCTCCTGTGGCGCGGGCTCCTCCTCGGGGCGGGATTCGTAGGGGTCGTACTGGCGCGTGAGCGGATGGTCGATCACGCCTTGCGCCTCGGGCCAGCCTCGCACCACGGCCAGATATTCCTTTTCTACCTCGTTGCGCTCGAAGGCCTGGCCTGCGAGCGCCAGCGTGTCGCGGTCCAGTGCGAACAGCAGCACCCCCGACGTGCCGCGATCAAGCCGATGCACCGGCCACACCATGCGCCCGATCTGGTCGCGCAGCAGCTGGATGGCGAAGCGCGTTTCGTGGCGATCGATCTCCGAGCGGTGCACCAGCAGCTTGGCAGGCTTGTTGATCGCAATGAGGTGTTCGTCGCGATAGAGGATGTCCAGCATCAGGCTTCGGTCTTCTGGCGCACCTGCTTGATGCTGCGCTGGGTGCGGAGAAAGCGCCAGACGCCGAACACACCCAGCCCGATGCCCGCTGTAATGGAGGCAATGCCCAGCCAGTACAGGTGACCCGCAGGGAAAAAGTGCAGCAGGGTGGCGCCGCCAACTGCGAGCGTTACGGCGCTGCGCAGGTAGGCGAGCAGGGTGTTTTCGTTGGCCAGGAGCGTCCGGTCGATGGCCAGCTCGTCGCGCAGGATCAGCTCGCTCTGCCGGAAGCGGGCGTAGGGCTCATCCGCCATGCGTCAGGCGACCAACTTGCTGAACCAAGCGGGCGGCTCGATCGAGTCGAGCAGGTTCTTGAGGGTCAGGCCCAGCTCGGTGTCGCCCTCGATACGCAGCTTGCGCTGGAAGAAGAGCGTGTCCGGGTCTTCCGTGCGGCGCAGCAGTTTCAGGTAATCGGCGGTCGCTGCGCGGAAGCTCACATCTGCCTCAGCATCTGCAGGAGCCGGGCGGAAATGGCCGCTCACGTAGCGCAGGGTGGCGCGAGCCCCCAGATCCTCGATCACGATGCGCAGCGTGCGCCCTTCTAGGAAGCTGAAGTCGGCCTCCAGTTGCTTCGTGATGCGGGCGAGCTCCAGGCTGGCGCAGAGCACATCACTCCACGGGCGCTGGGGCAGCTTCGGGCCGATTTCGGCGAGAAATTTTGGCGGGCGTAGTTCAGCAAACATGCTCTTCTCCAAGCCGGATGCCTTCGCGGCCCAGCCAGTAACCATCGCAGAGTTCGGCCGGAGCAAGTCCGGCCAGTTGCGTGGAGTCTAGCGCAGCGCCGTCAAGCGCGGCACGATGCAGGCGTACGATTTCGGCGGTGTGGCGGGCCTGCGGGCTGATGCGCAGGCCCGTGACGCCGGCTGCGGCGAAGCCAGCCAGATGCGGCAGCAGCGCCTGCACGGCGCCCGATTGCGTCTGGATGCCGTTGATGGCGAGGAAGTGCTGGCCCTCGCGGGTATCCAGCGCGAGGCCGTCCGGAAACTCCAGACAGCGGAACTGGCAATCGTCCTTCTTCAGATTGAAGTGGCGGGCGGTGAAGCAGCGCGCCGAGAAGGCCAGCGGCAGGCGTCCCCAGGCAAACAATTCGGTTTCGATGGAGCTCACGTCTTGCAGCAACTGCTGCAGACGCTCGCCGCTCATCTCCACCGGCGGCACCCAGCGCATAGCGCCCATGCCCGCCATGAGCTTCAGAGTGCTGGCGTTGTAGATATTGAGATGCGGGCCGGCCACCCAGCGACCGCCGCGCAACAACTGCACAGCGCCGAGATCGTTGGCTTCGACGAGGAATTCACCATTGCCGCAGAGGCGGCGCAGGGTCTTGAGTTCGCTTTCGGATTCAAGCAGCGCCTGGCAGGAGAGCACCACTTCCTTGCCTGTCTGGGCCAGTTCTCGGGCCAGCCCGAGCCAGTCATCCAGCCGCACCTGCTGGCGGCGGCTGCACACCACTTCGCCAAGGTGAATGGTATCGACGGCCCAGTCCGCCGCTTCGCGGTAGAAGGCGAGGGCGTCCTCACGGGGCCAGAAGTAGAGCAGGGGGCCGAGGGTCAGTTTCATGCTGTTATCCGTAGCCCGGATGAAGGCCGCAGGCCACATTCCGGGCGTGTGTCGTGATGGGCTTGGCCCCGGATTTCGCGGCGCTGCATCCGGGCTAAGATTTCATTTCCAGGGGCGCAGATAGGCCCCCAGGGTGACGTGCTGGCCTTCGGACACCTTACCCAGCGCCGCATCCCAGGCCGGTTTCGGGGCAAAGCGCGCCGGGTCGGCACAGGCTGCGTCGAGGGCAGCTCTCAATGTGCGGGTGACCTCGGCCACATAGGCCGGGCTGCGCTGGCGGCCTTCAACCTTGATCGCCGCCACGCCGATGCGGAGCAGGTCCGGCAGCGCGCTGACGATGTTCAGGCTGGTCGGCTCTTCCAGCGCGTAATAAGTTTCGTGATTGACCTCGAAGCGGCCCTTGCACAGGGTCGGGTAGCCGGCCGGCTCATCGGCCTTGTACTGGTCGATCAAGATGCCTGAGAGGCGAGCCTCCGTACCGGAGGGGGTTTCCACCCAGCGCACCGCCTTGGCCGGTGAGCAGACCCCCGCGGTATTGGGCGATTCGCCCGTGGCGTAGCTGGAAAGCAGGCAGCGGCCTTCCACCATCACGCACAGGCTGCCGAAGCCGAAGACTTCGATCTCCACATCGGTATGGGCGATCACATGCTCCACCTGCGGCAGGGTCAGCACGCGCGGCAGCACAGCGCGCTGGATGCCGAACAGGTCGCGGCACAGGTTGATGGCCTCGTAATTGGTCGCCGAGCCTTGCACCGAGAGGTGACGCCGCAACTGCGGATGGGTGCGAGTGGCGTAATCCAGCAGTCCCATGTCTGCCAGGATCACTGCATCCACGCCAAGCTCCGCGGCCGTATCGATGGCCTTGTGCCAGCGAGGCTCTTCGCCTGCCTGGGCAAAGGTGTTGATGGCCATCAGCACCTTTCGACCCTTGCCGTGCGCGTAGCGGATGCCTTCGCGGGCGGTGGAAAGATCGAAATTCAGACCACTGAAGTTGCGGGCGTTGGTCGCCGCATCCTTGAGCCCCATGTAGACCGTATCGGCCCCGTTATCCACGGCGGCCTTGAGTGCCGGCAGGCCGCCGGCCGGGCACACCAGCTCGGGTTTGAGCATTGCGTTCGATCCCCTGAAAACAGGCGCCAAGCTTAGTGGAGCCCCCTGTGCAATGGCCTTGCCTTGGGTCAAGCGATCCCGTCGGAGCTTACATTCTTGCTGGCGTGGTTAAAGATTTCGGGCGCCCTTGCCGTAAAATGCCAGACTTTCTGCGGAGCCGGTTCTGCAGATTTTTCTTGGGGAACACCATGGCCAAGGGCGATATCATCCAGCTGAAATTCGAAGACTTCACCGATTCCGATACGGGCGCGCGCGTGACGCGTCTGACCCCGGTTGACGTGACCTGCCACCGTAACTACTTCTATCAGAAGTGTTTTACCAACGATGGCTCGAAGCTGCTGTTTGGTGGCCTCTTTGATAACGGTAGCTGGAATGCCTACCTGCTCGACCTCAAGACACAAACCGCGCGCCAGCTTACGGATGGCGTCGGCAAGGTCGACAACACCTTCGGCAACTTCCTCTCGCCGGATGACAAGTATCTCTACTACGTGAAGGGCGGCCGCGAGCTGCGTCGCGTCAATCTCGACTCGCTGGTCGAAGAGGTGCTCTACACCGTGCCGGCAGGTTACAAGGGCTACGGCACCTGGGTGGCTAATACCGAATGTACCAAGCTGGTCGGTATCGAAGTGGTCGAAGGCGACCTGCTGCCGCTCAAGACCTGGGAAGAGTTTGCCGTGCAGTATCACAACAAGCCGCGCTGCCGCCTGGTGAAGATCGATATCGCCACTGGCACCAGCAGCGTGATCTTCGAGCAGGCCAAGTGGATGGGCCACCCGCTGTATCGCCCTTTCGACGACAGCACCGTGGCCTACTGCCATGAGGGCCCGCATGATCTGGTCGATGCGCGCATGTGGTTCGTCAATGAAGATGGCACGAACGTCCGCAAGGTCAAGGAGCACGAAGAAGGTGAGAGCTGCACGCATGAGTTCTTCACGCCGGACGGCTCGAAGATGATCTACGTGTCTTACAAGAAGGGCAGCACCGAGCGCTGGATCTGCGCCGCAGACCCGATCACGCTCAAGAATGAAGCCCTACTCACGATGCCGGCCTGCTCGCACCTGTATTCGAACTACGACGGCACGCTTGCCGTGGGCGATGGCTGCGATACGCCTCCGGATGTGTCTGACACCTCCGCTCACGAGCATGAGAATGACCCCTTCCTGTACATGTTCGACCTCAAGGCCAAGACCACCAAGAAGATCTGCAAGCACAGCTCGTCGTGGAAAGTGTACAAGGAAGACCGTCAGGTCACGCATCCGCACCCTTCCTTTACGCCGGATGACAAGCGGGTGCTGTTTACTTCTGATTTTGAAGGCGAGCCCGCACTCTATCTGGCAGATCTGCCTGCCTGATCGCTTGCTAGAAGCTGCATTCATGACACCGGGGCCTGTGCCCCGGTGTTTTTTTGTGGCTCGGGATATGCGCAGCTGATGTGTTTTTGACTGAGTGGAATTATGTTTCTGTTGCACGCCTGCAACAGGGGCGGCGCCAAATCTCGTCTGCGGGAGACTTTGTGTTGCCGTGAGTCATAGCCACTTGCCAGAATCAGCCCAACTTCTCGAATCGCGAGAGGTGGGATGGGAGAGCAAGGTAGCAACTGCCATGCCCCCGTACTTCAACTGTGAGGAGAAACTCATGCAGAAGAAACTCATTGCTCTGGCAGTCGCCGGCCTGATGTCTGGCGCCGCTTTCGCTCAAACTTCCGTGACCATCGGCGGTAAGGTTGATGCCGGTTATCAATTCAAGAAGACTGCCAACGCTGATTCCAGCGGCGGCTCCACCGGTGGCAAGACCACCGAAACCCTGTCGGATGGCAGCGCTTCCACCTCGCGCATCACCGTCAGCGCCAAGGAAACCATCAACAGCGATCTGGAGGCCGGTGTCAGCATCGATCTGCGCTTCTCTGACTTCTTCGATGGCAAGGCCACCAACAACAGCACCACCTCCACCGTTGCCGGTGTGGGCGGCCTGACCTCCAACGATAAGAAGGCCGTGTACCTGAGCAGCAAGATGCTTGGTCGCGTGCAGTGGGGCGTGCAGAACTTCGGTGACGACTTCTACGTCGCCAGCAAGCCTTACATGGTTGAGCCGAAGGATCTGGAATTCGTCAAGTACGGCATCTCCACCTACCGCATGACCGCGCTGACCAACCGTACCACCCAGTACCTGACCCCGACCCTGAGCCTCGGCTCCTTCAAGATCGGTGGCCAAGCCATCTACGCGATCGGCGACAACCGCAAGGGCGGCAACAGCAACGTTGATGCAACCGGTAGCGGCGACGTTCTGGGCGGTGGCTTCCAATTCGCCTTCGGCAAGGTGGTGAACGGCGGTTACGACTATGTGAGCCGCAGCAGCACCGGCGTGACCGATGCAACCGAAGATGGCATGCGCTTCCAACGCGCCTTCGTGTCGGTGTTCCCGATCGGTGGTCTGAAGCTGGCGGGTACCTACTCCACCCAGAATGGTCGCGCTCGCGCTATCAACACCGCCTATCAGGACAAGATCACCAACGCCGTCGTGTCGTACAACTTCAACGACAAGGCTTCCGTTGGTGTCGAGTACTCGATCGTGCGTGACGTCGGCAGCAACCGTAACAGCGGCCATGGCTGGATGATGGGCGGCGCTTACTTCCTGACCAAGAGCGTGTATGTCTACGGCGCTGTGCAGAAGAGCGATTGGGAACGCAACGAAAACAGCGTGGGTGGCTACGATGGTACCGCCGATGCTTTCGGTGCAACCCGTTCCGCTACCAAGCGCGACGAGCGTTACACCCGCGTGGGTTTCGTGAAAGAGTTCTGATCCTTCCTCCGGAAGTGTCAAACGACTTAAAAAGGCAGCCTTCGGGCTGCCTTTTTTTGTGCCTGATTTTGTGTTGCTTGTTGTACGGGGTGAGGTAGGTTTTATAGGCGCCCGCTCCATGAGAGACAGCCTCTGGAGCAAGTGTTGCCTGGGGGTTTGATACCGTCAGTAGATGCGGCTCGGTGTGAGCCGCTCTCTGTCTGGATGCGGGGCTTTGTTCTTTGCACCCTGAACTTTGGCGCAAGTGAGTGGCTATCTGCGACGCAAGGGATGAGCTCTCTCCCTTGAGAGGCTCTCCGAGGCTGTGCTATTGGGCTGTGAGCGGAGATCAGGAAATGCATTTTTCCGAGCAAACGGTACGTCCAGCGCACAGGTCTGAGCCGCCATGTTTTGTGGGGTTCAGGAGGCCGGATGCAGGGGGAGGGGCCGGTGGCTGCGATCACAAGCCAAGCCCAGTGGGCGAGAGTATTACAGACGTAAAAAACCCGCAGTCATTGCGACTGCGGGTCTGAAAGCCCGGCGGTTGCAGCCGGGGCCCGATGACGGGTGTGGCTCAGGCGACCTTCTTGGCCTTCGGAGCGGCGCTGCCGACAGCCTTTACCGTGGCGGTGGTGGCGGCGGCAACATTGGCTTCAGCGATCTCGGCAACCTGCTTGGCGGCCTTGTTGATGCTGTCGTAAGCCGAATTGGCGGCGGCGATGGCGGATTTGACGGCGGCTACGGCGACGTCTGAACCTGCAGGCGCCGACTTGGCGGCCTTGTCCAGCGCCGCTGAGACGTTTTTGTTTACTTCCGACATTTGCGACTCGAGGATCTTGCCGATGTCTTCCTGAGCGGCTGCGCTGATTTCGTAGACGCTACGGCCGTAGGAGACGATCTTTTCGATGGTCGGCTGAGCCAGTGCGCTCTGCAGCGAGACCAATTCCTGCGCATCCTTGGCGCCGAGCAGAGTCTTGGCGTTGGAAACGCTTTCTTCCAGCAGGGTACGTGCGGTGTTGAGGTTGAGGGTGGCCAGTTTTTCGGCGCTTGCAAAGGCGGTATTGGCAAACGTCAGGGCGGCTTCGATGGAGGCTTTGTTGGCGATGCTGATTTGATCGGGAAGGGACATGGTGATCTCCTGAGTCGGGTTCAATTCGGTTGAGCAGAACTGCTACGGGCGCTACGCATGTGCTGCCGGATCAAACTTTTGTTGCGCCGCACAACCCGAATTATATGGAGGAGAAACCGACAGTCAAGAAGTTTTTGCTGCACCGCAACAAATGCGACCGGAGAAGGTTTTTTAACCATACTCTTTGTCAGAGCAGGGGTTGCGGCGCGTACCCTGGGAGAGATAGCAGCAGAATTTGCTGTGCTGCCGCAGTCTTTTAGGCTGTGTCCAGAAGGGCAGGCGTTGGCGCGCAGTGCGCGCCGCGCAAGAGGGCTGGCTTCAGGGCTTACGCGCGGGCTGGGCGCTGCGCGGGGCGATGATGACCGTGACTCCGTCACTGCTCTTGCTGACACCGCTGCTGGGCTGGGCGCTTAGGGTGTAGAGCTCGGTGTAGCCGTTGTATTCGATGTAAGGGCCGCGGCTTTCATTGGGGCCGCTGCGAACCTGGGCCCGGACGAAGAGGCGGGCTGTGTCAGTGCGGCCATCGTATTCGATGCGCTCTGCTTCGCCCTCAATGTATTCGTCGCGTCCTTCTCGTTTCTGGCGAAAGCGAGCGAGGCCATCCTTGCCACCGGTAGCGACGCCTTTCTGAAAGCCTTCTGCGTCCTGACTCACAACAAGCTTGTCGGTTGTGATTTCCAGAGTGCCTTGGACGAGGCGAACGTTCTCCTCAAAGATCTGCACCTTGTTGCGGTCGTCCGCACTGGCTTTGCTGGCCTTGATGGTGACCGGTTTTTCGCGGTCGGCCTTTTCGGCAAGGGCGATGCCCGGTAGCGCGGCAAGGCAGAGGGCAAGAGCGGTGATGCGGAGGCTGATGGGCATGGGGCGCTCGCAGGCTTCAGTGAGTAGTGGATTTCGGCGGGAGGGTGGCCTGAACGCTGGAGTGCAGGTTGAGCATCCCGGTCAGGTTGTTCCAGTCAGCGCCCACGGCTTCTACACGATTTTTGCCGTGGGTGAAGAGCACGGGTTGCGGCGTGCGGGCAATTTCATCATCGACCCAGACCGTGAGTTCGTCAGTGTCGAGGGTTTGTGCGGCCGAATCTGCCGTGGCGGGGCGTTCGCCTCGCACTTTGCCGAACAGCAGCACGGTGCGCTGGCGATTGTCGGCATGCGCCTGTTCACTGCGGAATTCCATGTTGCGGGATTCGTGCAGGAAGGTGATGTGCGGGGTTTCTATGTCGGCGGTGTCATCGTCCGGGTAGTGGGTGAGCTTCTTTGCCGTCAGGCGAGAACTCAGCTTGCCGTTGATGTCGAAGCGATCAACCTGGAAGTTGTTCACGATCGCATCAGGGTCGTGCCGGCCCTTGCCGAGACCGCTCTGACTCTCGTTGCGCACGACGTATTCGAGCCAGAAGCTGGCCGCGGCCAGCAGGGCGACAATGATTAGCGGGAATAACGATGAGATGCGTTTCATGTTTGCAGGTACTGGCGCAGCATGGGCTCGAGCTTGCCCTGGGCCGACAGGATGAAATCGCATACCTCGCGTACGGCGCCGCGTCCACCGCCCTTGGTGGCGATGTAGTCGACATGTTCGCGCACGAATTCGTGGCCGTCAGCCACCGTGGCAGAAAAGCCGCAAGCCCTCAGGATTGGCAGGTCAACCACGTCGTCGCCCATGTAGCCGGTGTGCTCGGAGGCCATATCAAGCGAGGTGCGTAGCTCGCGCATGACAGCACGCTTGTCGTGCACTCCCTGGAACAGGTGACGGATGCCGAGGTTTTCGGCACGGCGTTCAACCATCGCGGACTTGCGTCCGGTGATGATGGCAACGATGACTCCGGCTTCCTGCAGCATCTTCAGGCCATGGCCGTCGAGACTGGAGAAGACCTTGATCTCGTCACCGTTCGGGGTGAAGTAGAGGTCTCCATTGGTCAGGACGCCGTCAACATCGAAGGCCATCAGGCGCAGGCGGCTGGCGTGTTCGGCAGAAAAATTGGCGGGCTGGCTCATCAGATGACCTTGGCGTTCATGAGGTCGAGCGTGTTGAAGGCGCCGACGAGTTGTTGCTTAGCATCGACGACCAGCACCTGGCTGATGCGGTGGCGATCCATCATTTCGGCGGCTTCCACGGCCAGTGCGTCGGGCCCGATGCCACGCGGATTGCGATGCATGACTTCGGTGATCTTAAGGCCTTTGATGTCCGTCCCGCGTTCGAGCAGACGGCGCAGGTCGCCATCGGTAAAGATGCCTATGGCCCGGCCTGCCGCATCTACGACGGCGGTCATGCCCAGGCCCTTGCGCGACATTTCCAGCAGTGCTTCGGCAAAGCTGGCTGATTCCGGAACCTGCGGGATGGCGTCGCCGCTGCGCATGATGTCGCGCACATGAGTCAGCAGACGGCGGCCCAACGCACCGCCCGGATGTGAGCGGGCGAAATCTTCGGGGCCGAAGCCGCGCGCTTCGAGGAGCGCCACGGCCAGCGCATCGCCCATGGCGAGGGTGGCGGTGGTGCTGGCGGTGGGGGCGAGGTTCAACGGGCAGGCCTCTTCGGCCACGCCGGTATCCAGATGAGCGTCGGCGAGGCGGGCGAGCGGAGAGTCCGGTTTCCCTGTCATGGCGATCAGGCCTGCGCCCATGCGCTTGACCAAGGGCACGATGACCAGCAGTTCTTCAGCCGTGCCGGAATTGGAGATGGCGATCAGCACGTCATGCGGCTGGATCATGCCCAGGTCGCCATGCGAGGCTTCGCCTGGATGCACGAAGAAGGAGGGCGTGCCGGTACTGGCCAGCGTGGCGGCGATCTTGCGGCCGATGTGCCCGGACTTGCCCATGCCGCTCACCACCACGCGTCCGCGCGAGGCCAGGATCAGATTGGTGGCGCGCACGAAATCGTCACCGAGACGTGTTTCGAGTGCGCTGACGGCAGCGGCCTCGATGGCGAGCACGCGACGCGCAGTGGCAAGTGCTTTCACCGGGTCGGCGGCGTTGTTCGTCGGGGCAGTTGGGGTCATGGCTGGGCTGCGGTTAAACTGAGCGGCGAGTATAACAAAGCCGCTCATCGCCCCGCTTGCCCGGCCGGGTGCCGGCATAGCCTCTTTTTTCCAGACATGCACGGTGCCCTCACTCTTGTTTTGACCTTGCTGGCCGTCACCGTGTGTGCGGTGGCGGTTTTTCGTGCCTTCAACCTGCCTGCCGTGCTGGCCTACCTCGCGGTGGGGGCGGCGCTTGGGCCACATGCCGCCGGGCTGGTGCCGGATAACGCCCAGGCTCGCTACCTTGCCGAGTTTGGCGTGGTCTTCCTGATGTTCTCGATCGGCCTTGAGTTTTCCTTGCCGCGCCTGTTTGCCATGAAGCGCATCGTGCTCGGACTGGGCGGTTTGCAAGTGCTGGGCAGCATGCTGCTTTTCGGCTTGCTGTGCTGGCTGCTGGGGCAGAGTCTGACCGCCAGCTTCGCGGTGGCCAGCGTGATCACCATGTCGTCCACCGCGATGCTCTCCAAGCTCCTGGTTGATCGCATGGAGCTGGAAACGCCGCACGGCCGCCAGGTGATCGGCGTACTGCTGTTTCAGGACTTGGCGGTGGTGCCCCTGCTGATTCTGATTCCGGCACTGGCGCAACCGGGCGAGGCGCTGGGCTACACCTTGTTCATGGCCGCGCTGAAGGCGGTGGCGGTGCTGGCCTTGATCCTGTATTTCGGTCAGCGCCTGATGAAACGCTGGTTCACCATCGTCGCGCGGCGCAAGTCTTCCGAGCTGTTCATGCTCAATGTGCTGTTCATCACCCTTGGGCTTTCCTGGGTGACCGAGATGGCAGGACTGTCACTGGCGCTGGGGGCATTCCTGGCCGGCATGCTGATTTCGGAAACCGAGTTTCGCATCCAGGTGGAAGAGGACATCAAGCCCTTCCGCGACATGCTGCTGGGGCTGTTCATGATCACCGTGGGCATGTTCCTGGACGTGCATGTGATTGTCAGCAATCTGCAATGGGTGTTGCTGATCCTGCTTGGCTTGCTGCTTCTGAAGTTTGCAGTGGTGGCTGGCGCGTCACGCTGGCTGGAGGGGCAGGACGGAACGGCCGTGAGGGCCGGTTTGTGGCTGTGCGCCGGGGGCGAATTCGGTTTTGTGCTGCTGACGCTGGCGGCCGATGTGGAAGCTGTGCCGCACGACGTGCTGCAACTGGTGATGGCGGCGCTGGTACTCTCGCTCCTGATCGCGCCGATCATCGTCCAGTACAGCGACAAGATCGTGCTGCGCTTCGTGGCCTCGGAATGGATGCTGCGTTCGATGGAGCTGACCCGTGTGGCGGCGAAGTCGATCGCGACGGACAAGCACGTGATCATCTGCGGCTACGGCCGCACCGGGCAGTATCTGGCGCGCCTGCTGGAGCAGGAAGGGATTGGTTATGTTGCCCTGGATCTGGACCCGGATCGCATCCAGGAAGCGGCGGCGGCGGGAGATCCAGTGGTGTTCGGTGATTCCTCGCGCCACGAAACCCTGGTTGCAGCCGGCCTGATGCGGGCCAGCGCTGTGGTGATTGCCTATAACGATGAGCATGCGACAACCAAGGTCTTGCATCACGTACTGGCTGCACGCCCTGGTCTGCCAGTGATAGCCCGCTCGCAGGATGAGCGCGACATGGAGCGCCTGATCCAGCGTGGTGCCGCTGAAGTGGTGCCGGAAATGCTGGAAACCAGCATCATGCTGGCCACTCATACCCTGACCCTGATCGGCACGCCGATCGCGCGCGTGATCCGGCGCATGCGCCAGATCCGCACTCAGCGCTACAGCCTCATGAAAGGGTTCTTTCTGGGCGCTTCGGATATGGATGAGGGTAATGATGCACAGGAGGCGCGCCTGCATTCAGTATCCCTGCCGCCGGGCGCGTATGGCGTAAGCCGGCGCCTAGGCGATCTCGTGCTGGATGTTTGCCCGGCAAAGGTTGCTGCGGTGCGCCGGCGTGGTGTGCGCAGCCTCGATCCGGCGGCCGACATGCTGCTGGAGGCGGGGGATGTGGTGGTCTTGCTGGGCCTGCCCGGCGGGCTGGCGGCGGCAGAGGCAAAGCTGCTCAAGGGGAGTTGAGGCCGGCGAGTTGCAAGGAGCAGGTTTTACGTTGCAAGAGACGCCGGCTTCTGCCGGCGTTTTTGCGAGCAGGGTATGCAGAAATGAAAAGCCCCGCGTGGGGCGGGGCGAGTGATGGAGCGGTGCTGGAGTCAGAAGCTGGCACAGACTACGTAGAGGGTGTTTTCGTCGACGGCGGAGGCTGAAGCTACGGGTGTCGCCCCTGTTGTTCCAGATGTCGAGGCCGTGGCTCCGATTTGGACCGAGCCGGCATTTGGCGTTCCGTCGTCCATGGTGGTGTCAACCTGCAGCGCGATACGTCCGGAGACGTTGCTTTGGCACACAAAAATCCGGCCACGCATGTTGGTATAGGGCACTGCGCTCTGGATGCCAATGCGCCCGCCTTCCGTGTTCTGTGGCTCCCAGGTGCCCGAAGATGGCGCCGCTGACGAGCCAGAGGTCAGGTTTGCCAGGCGCAGCTGCTGCCACGCATATGCAGATTCATGCGTGAAGCTTGTTGTGTCCGCGGTGGCGACGACTGAGTTCCAAGCGCCTTCAATCATGCCGTCTCCGTCTCCGTTGACTGTCGTGCTGCCCACGTGTGTTGTTGCTGCTTTGTCATCCCCTGGCAGCGCTCGAAAACGGTCTTGATACGCCGCGATCATGGTGGCGGTATTGCGGAAGTCGCTGATGACCGCCTTGGCCTTGGCACTATTGATGAGCTCCTGCCCCTTCAGTACGCCGCCTAGCAGCAGGCCGATGATGACCA
This sequence comes from Uliginosibacterium sp. 31-12, assembly GCF_030548425.1. Taxonomy (NCBI): domain Bacteria; kingdom Pseudomonadati; phylum Pseudomonadota; class Betaproteobacteria; order Rhodocyclales; family Zoogloeaceae; genus Uliginosibacterium; species Uliginosibacterium sp. 31-12. The sequence continues at coordinate 89,976 of NZ_JAUOOA010000007.1, forward strand.
GCACGATGGCGATTTCGACGAGGGTGAAGCCGGACTGTTGGCGTTTCATGGTGTGTCCCCACTGGGAGTGATGTTCCTGCCCGCCCTTGAGCAATAATGGTGCCTGCTGTCCGGGATCATTTTCGGGGTGTTGTGGGCGCTGTAGTGGTTGTTTTCTCGACGCTTGCGTCAGGATTCTGACGGTATTGGCGGGATCTCGGCAATCTGTTGTTCATTCATTTATGAAAGGGAATACCGCATGCCGGATCTGGGGCGTCGCACGGAGCGCTGGCTGATGTATGCCGGGCCGCTGGTGTTACTGCTGGCCCTGGCCTTGTTGCATGTGGCCTTGTTGCAGGGCGCGCTGTCGCCGGCGGGAAAGGCCTTGCTGCTGGGGCACTTCGGTCTGGTGCTGCTGTGGCAGCCGCTGGTGAGCGGCGGGCGTCGGCTGTCTTGGGCGGGCATGCTGCTGTTTGGGCTGGCACTGGCCGGGATCGGCCTGTGGCTCTCCTGGGGACTGCTCCTATTGTGGGGCTTGATGCTGGCAGGGGTGATCGGGGGCAAGGTGTTCTGCCATCCGGCACCACGCGAGCGTGGCTTCTATTGGTTGCTGGTGGTGTATCTGGTGGTCGCTCTGAATGGCCGGGTGATGCCCGAGTTGTTGGAGGGTTTGGCCGAGGTGCCGGCGGTGCTGCCCTTGTTTGCGAACTGGTTTGCGCTGCCGGTCTTGCTGGGGGCGGCTGTGCTGGGTTTGCCGTGCGGCGGGGCGCAGGCGGCGGATGCGCTGGATGTGGTGGGGAGCTTGATTTTTGCCCTGGTACTGGGGGGCGTGGCATTGGGGGCGCTGGCCTTCATGTTCGTGGCGCGTAGCGATTATGTGTGGGCCTTGCTGCAGGCGCTGGGTTCGGTTGCGGGGGCTTTGCTGTTGATGGCGCTGGTGTGGTCTCCGCGCAAGGGTTTCGCGGGGCTGGGGCTGGCGATTTCGCGGCGAGTGTTGTCGGGCGGGCAGCCATTTGCGCACTGGCTCGATGAGGTCGCGGAGCTGGCCTTGCACGAGGCTTCACCTGAGGCGCTGGTGCGGGCGGCGATGGAGCGCTTGGCAGGGTGGCCTGGTGTGCAGGGGGTGTTCTGGCGCTGTGCTGAAACGGAGGCGATGACGCATCTCGGGAAGACGAGCCGGCATGTGCTGCAGTTGCGTCACGGAACTCTGGAGGTGGCGGTGTATGGGCAGCAGGCGTTTGCGCCGACTCCCGCCTGGCATCTGGATCTGATGCTGCGTATCCTGGCCGAGTTTCATGCCGCGCGCTTGCAGGCGCAGCGGCTGCAGGCGCTGTCCTTTCTGCGAGCAGTGCATGAAACCGGCGCGCGCAGCACGCATGAGCTGAAGAATCTGCTGCAGTCGCTCGACGCGCTGTGTTTTGCGGTGCTGGACGATGGCGGGCGCAACCCGGCAGGGGTGCAGGCCTTGCTGCAGGGGCAGCTGCCGGAGATTCGCCGGCGTCTGGACGAAACCTTGCAGCGCATTCGCCGACCGCGTGAGGAGGACTTGCAGCCCCGCCCTGCTTTGGGGTGGTGGCAGGCCCTGCAGGCACGCCATGCGGAAGCTGTGCTGCGCTATCAGCAGGCGGGGCCGTTGGCGGCTGCCGCCTTGCCGGCAGCGCTCTTCGATTGTGTGGCCGATAACCTGCTGCGTAATGCCCTGGAGAAGTCGGGGGCGCCTGCGGTACAGGTGCGGCTGGTGGCGGGCGAGCAGGGCTGCTCCCTGAGTGTGGAGGATGATGGGGCGGCAATTGAGACGGAGCGGGCCGCGAGCCTGCTGCTACGCCCGCTGGCGTCGGATACCGGGCTCGGTATCGGTTTGTATCAGGCCGGGCGTCTGGCCGAGTCGGCTGGTTATGTGCTGCGTCTGGAGGAGAACCGGGCCGGCTGTGTGCGCTTCTGCCTGAGCCCGCGTGGCTGAGCGGCCTGGCGCCGGAGCTTCATGCCTGCGCGAGAAAGGCCTGTAAGGCGGCACTGAAGCGTGTGGCTTCGGCCTCGAGGGCGGGCAGGGCTGCGAGCGCATCTGTTGCGCGCTCTTCTTTGCATGCCAGTTCGAGCTCACGGGCGAGGGCGGTCAGGGCGAGGCCGGAGGTGTTGGCTGCCGCGCCTTTGAGGGAGTGGGCGTGGCGGCGAGCGTCATTGAGCTGCCCTTCGGCCAGGGCGCGCTTGAAGGCTTCGATCAGGCTGGCGTAATCCTCGATGAAGGCCTGGGCGGCGATGCTGGCAATCGTGTGGTCGTTGCCAAGGCGGCGTAGCAGATCGGTGGCGTCGAAGCAGGCAAGCGTCGGCGTGGCCTCAGGCGCGGGCGGGCCAGGGGGGGGGGCGGTAGTCGTTGCGGGCGCTTCTGTGGGCAGCCATTTCTTGAGCATGTCGACCAGCTTTGCGTAATCAAGCGGTTTGGCGATGAAGTCAGACATCCCCGCTTCGATGCATTGCAGCTGGTCTTCCGAAAACGCGCCGGCGGTGGTGGCGATGATGGGAACCGGGGCGAGGCCTTGGTTCTGCTCATAGGCCCGGATCTGACGCGCGGCTTCGAAGCCGTCCATCACCGGCATCTGGCAGTCCATCAGGATGAGATCGAAAGCTTGGCCGCCGCAGGCCATGTCGCAGGCTTCGCGGCCGTTGCCGGCGTGCTCGGGCACCACGCCCAGGGTGGCCAGCATGGCGGTGACGACCTTCAGGTTGGTCGAGTTATCTTCCACCACAAGTACGCGTCGGTCGTCCATACGTGACTCGAGAGGCTCCGGGCCGGTTTGGCCGGGAGGTGTTTCGCGTGAAGTCCGGCGCCTTTCATCGGCCTCGCGCTGCAGGCTGACCTGAACTCGGAACCAGAAAGTGGAGCCTTGCCCCTCCGTGCTTTCAACCCCGACTTCGCCCTGCATTAATTCGGCCAGACTGCGTACGATGGAGAGCCCGAGGCCGGTGCCGCCGTACTTGCGTGTGTCGGAGTCATCCACCTGCGAGAAGGGTTTGAAGAGCAGGGCGAGTTTTTCCTGGGGGATGCCGATGCCGCTGTCCCTGACCGAAAAACGCAGCATGGCGGAACCCTTGTCTCGGCTGAGCTCTTCGGCGTACACCATGATCTGGCCTTGAGCGGTGAATTTGAGCGCGTTGCCGAGCAGATTGGAGAGCATCTGGCGAAGCCGGATCGGGTCTCCCCGGTAATGTTGCTTGGCGTCTCCCCGCCATTCGGCAATCAATTTCAGGCCCTTTTGAGAGGCGGATTCGGCAAACAGGGCGCGGATTTCGTCGAGCACCTGGGCGGCTGAAAAGCCGCTGCTGGCGAGTTCCAGCTTGCCGGCCTCTACCTTGGAGAGGTCCAGGATGTCATTGAGCAGTGCTAGCAGGGTCTGGCCGGAGTTGTAGAGCGTGCGGGCGAAATTGCGCTGTTCGGTCTCCGTCAGGCCGGGCTGTAGCAGCATCTGGGCCATACCGAGAATGCCATTAAGCGGGGTGCGGATTTCGTGACTCATGGTGGCGAGAAAACGGCTCTTGGCCAAGCTGGCAGCTTCGGCGCTGCGCTTGGCGTCAAGCAGCGCTGCCTCGGCGAGCTTGCGTTCGGTAATGTCCTGATGCGTACCGGATATGAGCAATGGCTGGCCGTCTTCCCGCCACTGGCTGACGCTGCCGCATGCCAGCACCCAGACCCAGTATCCGGCCTTATGCTGCATGCGGATTTCCGCTTCGTAATAGTCGGCCTCGTGCCTGAAATGGCGTTCAAGTTGCTGGCCGGCCAGCCGCAGATCGTCCGGATGAACGAGGCGCCGCCAGGTATTGATGTCGACGGGAGCGAGTTCGTCCAGCGTATAGCCCGCGATCTCGGCCCAACGGTCGTTGAAAAGAGCTTCGCCGGTCTGCACCGACCATTCCCAGGTGCCGGCATGGGTGCCACGGATGATGTCGGCCAAGCGCCGACGTTCGCGCGCGAGCTCGCGGGCCTGGTTGTGGGCAGCCGTCACGTCCTGCTTGATGGCCACGAAATGGCTGATCTGGCCCTCTTCGTCCCAGACCGGGGCAATGGTCTGCTCTTCGGTGTACAGCGAGCCGTCCTTGCGCCGGTTGATCAGCTCTCCGCTCCATATCTTGCCGGCAAGCAGGGTCTCCCACATCGCCGTGAAAAACTCCGGCGGGTGCTCGCTGGAGCCGATCAGGTAGCCGGGTTTGCGGCCGATCGCTTCTTCCGGGGCGTAGCCGGTTATGCGGGTGAACGCACGGTTGACCCGCTCGATGATGCCTTCGCGATTGGTGATCACAATGGCATTCGCGGCTGAATCCACGGCCATGCTTTGCAGGCGGATCAAGGCTTCGTTGCGCTTGCGCTCGGTGATGTCGGCGATTACCGAATAGAGCATGCAATGCCCATCCACCATGACCGGCGTGCTGTGCACTTCGACCTGGCGGATCTCTCCGCTGGCTAGGCGGTGCGGAACCTGGAACAGGTTGCGCTTGCCCTTGGCCACCTCCTGCATGGCACGCTGAACCTCTTGCGCGGGCAGGGCGTTGATGTCCGCGATATGCATGCGGCGCAGGGCCTCCCGGCTGCTGCCATAGAAGCTGGCCGCCTGCAGATTGGCATCCACGATCCGACCGGACTCCAGATCGGTCACCAGCATGGGAATGCGCAATTGCTCGAACACCGCCCGGTGCAGCTCTTCGCTGCGCCCGAGATGATGCAGGGCGTCCTGCAGGGCTTGGGTGCGCAACAGCACCTCCAGTTCGACCTTGTTCTTGCGTTGCAGCAGGCTGCTGACCAGTGCGCTGCCAAGCAGGCTCAGGAGCAGTCCGCCAAGCAGCACGAATGCAGAGAAAGACCGTGGCGTGGCGTCCATATACTCCGGGGTGGGGACCACCAGCAATTCGAACTCATGGCCGGCCAGGGTCAGCAGACGCTGTGCACGCAGCGGGCTCTGCTGAATCCATTGCGAGTCATGATTGGGGTCCTGTCCTTTGGTGTGGGCATGGTGCTGATAGAGCAGCCCGGCCTCGCCAGCGAGCAGGCTGTCAGAGAGCAGCACGTCGGCCCCAGGCGGAAGGGTTGCCAGAGTGCCACTGACCAGATCCTCGACCCGGATCACCGCCTGCACGATGCCCTGGAAGTGCAGCTGGCGCGATTCGATACTCTGGGTCGAGAAACCGGGTTCGAAGCAAGGGGCCATCAGCAGTAGTCCCTTGCCGCCCTGTACCAGCTCGATCGGGGCTGAAACCACGATCTCCCCTTCATCGCGGGCGCGTTCCAGGGTGGCCCGGCGATTGAGCTCGGAGGCCAGATCCAGCCCCAGCGCGGCGCTGTTGCCTGCCATGGGGACGATCAGGAAGGTCGGGAAATATTCGGCGCGCGGGCCGGCGTCGCCAATCGAACTGCCCTGGAACTCGCGGATGGCATAGCCCTTGAGGCCTGCACTGCGCGCGCTGGCTTCGAAGGCGGTGCGGCTGGCGCCACTGATCCGGGGCGCCCACTGAAATGCGGCGATGCGGTGATCAAGAGGGCCGCGCTCAACGAAGCGCTTAAAGCTCTCCGGACTGAAGCTGCCCGCTGCAGCGTGAAACTGCTGCAAGGCCTGCACTCTGCTCAGCACAGCATCGACGCTGTGCTGCAGGGTGGCCGCGTATTGCTCGGCCAGGCGCTGGAAGTCTGCTTCCTGGCGGGCAGACTCCATCGTGCGCAGACCTTGCCAGGCCCAGATGCTGAGGGCAGCGGCGACCATGAAGCTTGCAAGCGGGATCAGCAGTCGCGCGGGAGGCAGCTTGGGCATGGCGGGGCGAGTGCAAAGGGCCGCGGGTGGCGGCAATGCAAGGCTTAACGGCGGGTGCGACGGCTTCTTGATCGGCTGTGGGCTGACGGTAGCGCAGAAAAAAGGCCCCGCCGCTTGCGCGGCAGGGCCTTTGTCCTTTCGGGCAGGTCTTAACCCAGGCGGGCGAGCTGCTCCTTGAGCTTCACCAGCGTGGCGCTCATGTCGGCGAGGCGCTTCTTCTCCTGCTCGACCACCGCAGCCGGTGCACGGGCGACAAAGCCTTCGTTGCCGAGCTTCACTTCGAGCTTGCCGACCTCAGCCTCGATCTTGGCGACTTCCTTGCCGATGCGCGCGCGCTCGGCATCCACGTCGATCTCGATCTTGAGCATCAGGCGGAAATCGCCGACCACCTGCACCGGGGCCGGGGATTGCGGCAGCTCGGCGCCGACGGCAGTGACTTCCGACAGCTTGGCAATCGCAGCCAGATAGGGTGCGTAGGCCTTCACGGTGGCTTCGTCGCCGGCCACCAGCAGCGGCACGCGCTGGCCCGAGAGATTCATCTCGGCGCGCAGGCTGCGGCAGGCGTTGATCAGGGCCTTTAGCTCGGCGACCTTGGCTTCGCTGGCTTCGTCGATGCGCTCCGGTGCGCAGGTCGGGTAGCTCGCCGCGCCGATGAAGTCGCTGGTCTTACGGCCTGAAATGACGCTGACGGTTTGCCACAGCTCTTCGGTGATGAAGGGGATCAGCGGGTGAGCCAGGCGCAGGATGGTTTCGAGCACGCGCACCAGGGTGCGGCGGGTGCCGCGCTGGGTGGCTTCGTCGCCGGTCTGCAGCTGCACCTTGGCGAGCTCCAGATACCAGTCGCAGTACTCGTCCCATACCAGCTCGTAGATCGTGCGCGCGGCCATGTCGAGGCGGTAGTCGGCGAAGTTCTGCGCCATCTCGGCTTCGGCACGCTGCAGGCGGCTGGTCATCCAGCGGTCGGCAAACGAGAAGCGCAGGTAAGCCCCATCACATTCGCTGACTTTGTGGTTGTCCAGCCCGCAGTCCTTGCCTTCGCAGTTCATCAGCACGAAGCGGGTGGCGTTCCACAGCTTGTTGCAGAAGTTGCGATAGCCCTCGCAGCGCTGCATGTCGAACTTGATGTCGCGGCCCAGCGAGGCGAGCGAGGCGAAGGTGAAGCGCAGCGCGTCGGTGCCGAAGGCGGGAATGCCGTCCGGATATTCCTTGCGCGTCTTCTTCTCGATCTGCGCAGCCTGCTTGGGGTTCATCAGCCCCGTGGTGCGCTTGGCGACCAGATCTTCCAGACCGATGCCGTCGATGAGGTCGATCGGGTCGAGCACATTGCCCTTCGATTTGCTCATCTTCTGGCCTTCCGCGTCGCGGATCAGGCCGTGCACATAGACGTGCTTGAACGGAATTTTGTTGGTCAGGTGCTTGGTCATCATGATCATCCGGGCGACCCAGAAGAAGATGATGTCGAAGCCGGTGACCAGCACCGAAGACGGCAGGTAGAGGTCCATCGCCGGGTTGGATTTCTCCGGCCATTCCGGGGTCCAGTCCAGGGTGCTGAAAGGCCATAGGGCGGAGGAGTACCAGGTGTCGAGCACGTCGTTGTCGCGCGTCAGATCACCGCTGTAGCCATCCTTGGCGGCGAGTGCCTTGGCTTCGGCTTCGTCGTGGGCAACCCACACGCGGCCGTCCGTGCCATGCCATGCGGGAATCTGGTGGCCCCACCAGAGCTGGCGCGAGATGCACCAGTCCTGCAGGTTGCGCATCCACGAGTAATAGGTATTCACCCAGTTCTCGGGCACGAACTTCACTTCGCCGGACTCGACCACTTCCAGTGCCTTCTGCCCGATGCTCTTGCCATCGGGGCCGGGCTTGTTGACGGCGACGAACCACTGGTCGGTGAGCATCGGCTCGATGACCACGTTGGTGCGGTCGCCGCGCGGCACCTGTAGCTTGTGCGGCTTGATCTCACCGAGCAGGCCCAGCGTTTCGAAGTCGGCGACGATCTGCTTGCGCGCCTCGAAGCGGTCCAGCCCGTGGTACTTGGCCGGGGCGTTGTCGTTGATCTTTGCGTCCAGTGAGAGCACCGAGATCATCGGCAGGTGGTGACGTTGGCCGACGGCATAGTCGTTGAAGTCGTGCGCCGGCGTGACCTTCACGCAGCCGGTGCCGAATTCCTTGTCGACATAGTCATCCGCAATAATCGGAATCTCGCGCCAGTGGGCAGCGTCCAGCGCATCGCCCTGCATGGACGAAAGCGGCAGGCGGATCATCTTGCCGATGAGGTGCTTGTAGCGTTCGTCTTCCGGATGCACCATCACGGCGGTGTCGCCGAGCATGGTTTCCGGGCGGGTCGTGGCCACGGTCAGGTGGCCCGAGCCGTCGGCCAGCGGGTAATTCAGGTGCCACAGGAAGCCATCTTCCTCCTCGGAAACCACTTCGAGGTCAGACACTGCCGTGCCCAGCACCGGATCCCAGTTCACCAGGCGCTTGCCGCGGTAGATCAGGCCTTCGTTGTACAGGCGCACGAAGGTTTGGGTGACGGTCTTGGAGAGGCCCGAGTCCATCGTGAAGCGCTCGCGCGACCAGTCCGGCGAGGTGCCGAGGCGGCGCATCTGGCGCGTGATGGTGTTGCCGGAGTATTCCTTCCACTCCCACACCTTTTCGAGGAACTTCTCGCGGCCCAGATCGTGGCGGCTGATGCCCTGCGCATCGAGCTGGCGCTCCACCACGATCTGCGTGGCGATGCCGGCGTGGTCGGTGCCCGGCTGCCACAGCGTGTTGGCGCCGCTCATGCGGTGGTAGCGGGTCAGCGCATCCATGATGGTCTGGTTGAAACCATGGCCCATGTGCAGCGTGCCGGTCACGTTCGGCGGCGGCAGAAGAATGCAGAAAGACTGGTCGGCGGGCTTGCTGGTGTCGGTGCCGGCGGCGAAGTAGCCGGACTGCTCCCATTGTGGGTACCAGCGAGATTCGATATCGGCGGGTTCAAAGCTCTTGGCGAGTTCCATCGAGGAATACCTGGGGGAAATTCGGGGGAAGCCCGCGATTATACCGGCTCACGCTTTGAACTTTGGGGCCATGCGTGAGCCCTGTTGAAGCGCAGAGCCATCCATGCAGAAGCCGGCTGTGGTCTTTGCTTTCTGCGCTCCTGGCGAGCGGACTTCTTTCCGGATCTTCCGGTTCAGGCTTGCGGCAGCACCGGGCCGCCTTTCTCGATGGCCCGCTGGTAGGCCGGGCGGGCACGCACACGCTCTAGCCAGGCCTTGATGTGCGGCGCATGGCGGGCTGTCGTGCTGCGCGAGCTCAGGGCTTCGAGCGCAAAACACATCTGGAAGTCTGCGAGGCTGATGGCTTCGCCCGCGAACCAGGTGTGGCTGGCCAAGTGCTCATCAATGAAGGCGGTCGCACGCTCAAGGTTCGGTTCGATCAGTTTTTCAATTACCTTGTTGCATAGGCCACGCGCGATCGGGCGAACGAAGAAGGGCATGGGCTGGCGTGGGATGGTGGTGAACACCAGTTTCATGACCAGCCAGTTCATCAACGAGCCTTCGGCGTAATGCATCCAGAAGCGGCATTCCCGAGCGGTTGCGCTACCGCGTTTCGGCTCTAGCCCGGCAAGTTCGGCCTTTGCCTGCACGCCATGAACTTCAGCCAGGTACTCGAGGATAGCCCCGGACTCCGCTATGACCAGGTCGTCGTCCTGGATGACTGGCGATTTACCCAGCGGATGAATTTTGCGCAGTTCCGGCGGAGCGAGTCGAGTGGCCGGGTCGCGCGCATGAATGACCAGTTCGTAAGGCAATCCGAGCTCTTCCAGCAGCCACAGAACGCGTTGGGAGCGGGACATCTCAAGGTGATGGACTGTAATCATGGGGATGGTTCCGGACAGGAGGCAGACACAAAAAAGCCGGCATGCGCCGGCTTGTCTGCAATGCTTGATGGTGGAGGCGGGGGGAATCGAACCCCCGTCCGCAAGACTTCCACAACTGGATCTACATACTTAGCCGCTCTATTTTTGTTTAACCCTGCGCTTAGCCGACCGGCAGGCCGACGCAAGGCGAGTCACCTATGTTTTAGCTCCGCACCAAGTAACCCGATGCAGCACGAGTCTCTGTGAATGACGCTGCTGTAGGTTTTACCCCACCTGACCCAGAGACCAATCAGTGCAGCGGCTTAGGCCTTAAGCGGCCAGAGCGAATTGCTCGTCGTTGGCGAGTATAGATTTCCAGATGGATTTACGAGGTAACTGGGCCTCGGTATGCACCACATCGCTTCTTGACCCACGTCGAAGCCAGGTCGCCCCCGGTTCCGTAGCCGATGCCAACGCGCATCGGTAAAGCGGTTTCATTCTAGCGCGTTCGGCGCGCAGGGCAAAGCAAACTCGTTATTGCCCGGAATCGCCCTTCAGCGCACTTTCGAGCACTTTGGAGACTTGCTCGGAGAGCTCCGGCAGCAGGGTGGCGCGCATGTGTGCTGTGGTCTGCACGCGCAGGCGCTCGGAGAGACCCAGCAGTTCGCTGGCGATGATGGGGGGCAGCTCCTTGGCGAGCCACTGGTTCAGGCTCTGCGAGATCTGCGCATCGAGCTCGATGAGGCGCTCGCTCATGGCCGCGGCAGCGCCTTGTACGGCCTCCTGCCGGGCGGCCTGCAGGGCTGGCCATTGATTGATCTCAGCCTCTTCGCGGCCTTGGCGGATGGCGGCCTGCACGGCATGCTGCTGCATCTGACGCGCTTCGTGTAGGGTCTCGGCGCGCGCCTTGGCGACGGCCTCCTGAATGGCGTGTTGCTGTTCGACGCGCATTTCTTCGCGGACGCGTTCGACAGCTTCATCCACCGCGCGCTCGATGACTTCATCCGGTGGCAGCGGGCTCATGGGCTGGAATTGGCCGCTGGGTGTGTAGTCGTCGAGATCCAGATTCAGAGAAAAGGCTTCCTGCACGCGTGGCGGTACCGCAGGCGCGGTTTCGCTGACGGGTAGGGCTAGTGCGTCGGTGAGTTCAGGCAGCTCTTCTTCGACAACCTCGGTGAGCATTGGGAGTTCTTCTGCGTCCGGGCTTACGCCGCTGGTGCGGTTGCGGCGGATCAGGGCATCGGCCTTGCCTAGCAGGGCGCGATCCAGGGGGAGGTCATCGGCACTGGAGCTGTTCATGAATTTCCCTTGGACAGATCGAAGGCCTGCACCGGATGGGACTGCTGTTTGTAGAAGCGCCAGCGCTCGCGAGCGGTGACGCGACTGGCTTCGTCGGTGCCGACGATCTCGACAAGCTGGGCGTAGCGGGTATAGCCCTCCGGCAGATCGTCGGCAAGGTTCAGCAGCAGATCGTCATGGACTAGTTCTTCTGCCCTTCGTGCGATGAGGACCGGGGTGCGGGCCGCGAGCGGGGAGCTGGTTACAACGTGTGGAACGAAGGATAGCGGCTGCCGTGTCCACAGCAGGTTGTCGTAGCGCTGGGCAGTGCTGGCGTCCGGCGCGAAGACCACCACCTTGTGCCCGGCGCGTACGGCCTTGGTAGTGATGGCGCAGGCCGCCTCGAGGCGGTCCTGCGCATTGTGATAGAAGCGGACCTCGGTCACTGCCCGGCCCGTTGCAGCAGGAACTCGGCCAGCAGTGGCACCGGGCGGCCGGTCGCTCCCTTGTCTGCGCCGCTCTTCCAGGCGGTGCCGGCGATATCGAGGTGGGCCCACTTGTAGGCCTTGGTGAAACGCGACAGGAAGCAGGCGGCTGTGATGCTGCCGGCCGGTCGGCCGCCAATGTTTGCGATGTCGGCGAAGTTGCTTTTGAGTTGCTCCTGATATTCGTCGAAGAGCGGCAGCTGCCAGGCTCGGTCGCCTGCATTCTGGCCGGCGGCAAGTAGTTCAGCGGCGAGCGCGTCGTCATTGGCCAAGAGGCCGGAGGTGTGGTGGCCCAGGGCGATGATGCAGGCGCCGGTCAGGGTGGCGATATCCACCACGCAGGCGGGCTTGAACTGCTCGGCGTAGGTCAGCGCATCGCACAGGATCAGGCGGCCTTCTGCGTCCGTATTGAGGATCTCGATGGTCTGGCCAGACAGCGAGGTGACTACATCGCCCGGCTTGACGGCGGTGCCGCTGGGCAGGTTCTCGGTGGCTGGGATCAGGCCGACCAGGTTGATCGGCAGGCCCAGCTTGGCGACGGTGCGGAAGATCCCCAACACGGAGGCGGCGCCGCACATGTCGAACTTCATTTCGTCCATGCCTTCGCCCGGCTTCAGGGAGATGCCGCCGGAGTCGAAGGTGACGCCCTTGCCGACCAGTACGACCGGAGCCTCCTTGGCCTTGCCGCCCTTGTATTCGAGCACGATGAAGCGCGGCTCTTCGCGCGTACCCTGCGCCACGGACAGGAAGCTGCCCATGCCCAGCTCTTCAATGCCCTCGCGGTCGAAGACCTTGAGCTTGAGTTTGTATTCGCGAGCGAGGCTCTTGGCAGTGTCGGCCAGCGTGCTCGGAGTGCAGTAGTTGGCGGGCAGGTTGCCCAAATCGCGGGCCAGGGCCTGACCCGCAGCAATCGCTGCGCCTTGTTCGACGGCGCGCTTGGCGGCCGAGTCGCTCTTGCCCTGCAGGATGAAATCAAGCTTGGCGGGGCCGGCGGGCTTGTCTTCAGCCTTGGCCTTGATGGCTTCAAAACGGTAGGCGGTGTCGGCCAGCAGGGTCGTAGCGCTACGCAGGCTGGCGGGCAATTCGAGACCGGCGGCAACCAGATCGGTGGCCGCAAAGGCCGCGGATTTGGCCTTGCTGTTTGATAGCCACTTGCCGACGGCAAGCAACGCGGTGCGCAGGGTCTTGGCGTTCAGTTCGGCACGTTTGCCGAGGCTTACCACCAGTACGCGTTCGGCCGTGACGCCGGGCAGTGTGGGCAGGGCCAGCAGGCTGCCTGCCTTGTCGTCCAGGTCGCGCAGGCAAAGCTTGCCGAGCAGGCCCTGGCTGGCGGCGTCCGTGGCGGCGAACTGTGGGCCGGCTTCGCCATCGCTGCTGCGGGCAAGGATCAGGCAGTCGGTTTTGAGTTTCTCGGGGCTTGCTGCTTTTATGCTAAATTCCATGGCCTTTTCCTGATGTAGCGGCGGCGTGCGCCAATTGTCCGGACGCCTGATTATCCCCGCTGCAGCTTGATGCCGTCAAAGCGAGTACTCATTCCATCATGATTTTCCGCCGCGCAGCGATGCGCGAATTTGCAAGTACGGCGGCAGCGATCTTTGTTGCGCTGTTCTTCATTCTGGTTACGGTGATCCTTGTACGCCTGCTGTCGCAGGCGGCGGGCGGTCGTCTGCCGGCCGATGCGGTGCTGGCGCTGATCGGTTTCTCAACCCTCAATCACCTGCCGGTCACACTGGCGCTGTCGGTGTTTGTGGCGGTGCTGTTGTCGCTCTCGCGCAGCTATCGCGATTCGGAAATGGTGGTGTGGTTTTCCTCCGGGCTCTCGTTGACCGCCTGGTTGCGGCCGGTGCTGGCCTTCGTTATGCCGATCGTGGCGGTGATCGCGGCGCTTTCGTTATTTCTGTCGCCGTGGGCGCAGGGCAAGGCGCTTGAGTATCGCAAGCGCCTCGAGACGCGGGATGAAGTTTCGCGGGTGGCGCCCGGCGTGTTCCGTGAATCCGTTTCGGCGCAGCGGGTGTTCTTTGTGGAATCGGTGGATCGCGAGGCTGGCAAGGTTCGCAATGTGTTCATCAATTCGTCTAAGGATGGTCGCCAGGATCTGACGGTGGCGGCTGAAGGGCTGGTCGAGTCGGCCTCCAATGGCGATCGTTTTGTGGTGCTTTTCAACGGTCATCGTTACGAAGGCGAGCCTGGTTCGGCCGAGTACCGCGTGATGGCGTTCGAACGTTATGCGGTGCGGATCGAGCCGAAAGAAATCGGGGTGATCGAATTCACTCCGCGCACGCTGACCACGCTCAATCTTTTCCTGCTCCCCAGTAATGCCAACAAGGCCGAACTGGCCTGGCGTTTCGGGATTCCACTGGCGACCCTGTTGCTGGCTTTGCTGGCGATTCCGCTGTCTTTCGTAAACCCGCGTGCCGGGCGAGCCAATAGCCTGATCTTTGCAGTGCTGGCGTTTGCGGTCTATTTCAACCTGCTCGGGGTCAGCCAGGCCTGGATCGCCAAGGGCAAGCTGGATGTTCTGGCCGGCATGGCCTGCGTGCATGGCGGCATGTTCCTGTTACTGGTGCTGCTGTTTGGCTGGCGTATGTTGCCTGACCTGAGGCGTTTCAAGCGATGAAGACTGCTCGCGGCTATTTGCGCCGGGAAATCATTTACTCCACCCTGCTGGTGCTGGGGGCCTTTCTGTGCCTGTTTGCCTTCTTCGACTTTCTGGCTGAGCTCGAGGATCTGGGCAAGGAGGGCTACCGTCTCAAGCACGCGGTGATCTTTGTGGCGCTGTCGATCCCGAGCCGGGCCTACGAGGTCATGCCGATCGCGGTGCTGATCGGCACGCTTTACGCGCTGACCCAGTTTGCCCGCAATTCTGAACTCACCGTCCTGCGTGCGGCCGGCGTGTCCACGCGGCAGTTGCTGGTCGCCTTGATGCGCATCGGTCTGTTTTTCGTGGTGCTGACCTTCGTGCTGGGTGAATACGTGGCACCTCCGCTCGAGCGGATTGGCCAGAAGTGGCGTTTGCGAACGACCAATGCCACCGTGCCGCAGGAGTTGCGCACAGGAATGTGGATGCGCGATGGTCGTTTGTTCGTGAACGTGCAGCGCGTCCTGCCGGATGCCTCGCTCGAGATGGTGAAGATCTACGAGTTCGATTCTGAGCATCGTCTGGCGACACTCAACGTTGCCAAGCGCGGGGTGTATTCCGTAGAGCAGGGTTGGCTGCTCAGTGACGTGGTGCAGACCCGCTTTCATGGCGACCGTACCGAGCTCTTGAATATCCCCTCTTTGCGTTGGGCTTCTGAACTTACGCCGGAGTTGATCAGTGTCGTGATGGTGACGCCAGAGCGCATGGCCCTGGCGAGTCTGTATCAGTACAAGCGCCATCTGGAAGCCAACTCACAGCGTACCGGGCGCTATGCCGTGGCGTTCTGGAAAAAGCTGGTCTACCCGCTGGTGACGCTGGTAATGATGGTCTTGGCACTCCCCTTCTGCCTGGGCAACCAGCGGTCGGTGAATGTGGGCGCGCGCGTGCTGACAGGCGTGATGCTGGGGATCGGTTTCTATCTGCTCAATGCCTTGTTTTCGAATCTGGGCGTGCTGAACGCCTGGCCGGCCTTGATGAGCGCCGCGCTGCCTAGCCTGTTGTTCTTTCTGCTGGCCGTTGGCCTGATGTGGAAAGTTGACCGGCGCTGAGCGCGGGTTCAGTGCTCAGTCGGCGTCCTGGCGCAAGGCCGGGTTGAAAACGATGCGGGTGCCGGCCAGCCGGTCGTGCGGGAATTGGCGTTCGCGATCGACGAAAGCGGTCCAGATCAGACCGACTCCGCTCAAAAGCAGCAGCATGGAAGGCCAGGCCAGTGCGTAGCGCAGCAGGCTGCGCCCCAGCGAGGGCGGTAAGCCGCTGTTTGCGTCTACCAGTTGCAGCTGCCAGGTCTGCATGGCCAGGGTCTGGCCGCGCCGGTGCCAGAGCCAGATGAAGTACGCCCCCAGCAAAGCCAGCAGATGCAACCACTCAAGCCAGCCGGGCGGGGTGATGCCGAAAGCTACGCCCAGTGTGAGCAGGGGGGTCAAAAAGCCGAGGGCAAGCACGCCCAGCAGAAGCAGGGATTCATAAAGCATGGCGGCCAGGCGGCGACGCAGGCTGGCGAGTTCTACTTGCGGGCGGTTGGGCATTGGCGTGTAGCGCTTATTCGCGCTCGATTTCTTCTTCCGGGGGCGGAGGCGGTACTTCGACCGGCACGACGACAGGCACTACTGCTGGCGCACTGGCGGTGACCACGCGAACGCGGGTGGAAGGGTTTTTCAGGGTAAGCGCCTTGGGCGGACGCAATTCAGTGGTGCGCGATTGAGTCGGTGCCGAAGCATCAGGGAGCGGTGTCGGCGCGGGTGAGCGCGCCAGTGCCGGACTCTGGGCGCGCAGGCGGGCCTTTTCTTCTTCGGGCAGCGCCTGGTACTCCTGCCATTTGCGCTCTAGTGCCCGGCGTTGTTCGGGCGCGTTGGCTTGGAGCTGACGGTACTGGATACGCGCGAGTTCGCGCTGCGCAGGGGTCAGGCCCAGCCATTCCCGCATCCGGTCCTGCATGCGTGCTTGTTCGACATCGCTCAGGGCGGCGAAGCGGCGTGCGATGCCCAGCCAGCTCTGACGGCGCGAGTCTGGCAGTTTGTCCCACTCGCGGGCGAGCGGCGCCAGGGCCGTGCGTTGCTGGGCATTGAGCTGGCTCCAGCGCGGTTGGGCGCCGCCAGGCAGCAGGCCGCTGGTCTGCGCGTGAGCGCTGACCATTAGCCCGAGGATAAGGATTATTGTCGCGAGGAGTCGGCCAGCCACGACTGGAAGCCCCGGTCGAGATACGCGTCGATCGGCAGTTCATCGCTGAGCAGGGCAGAGTCGATGTCTTCCTGGCTCTCGATGTGTTGCAGTGACAGGGTCTGGTTGCCGGCCAGCAGCACCAGAACCAGGCCGAAGGCCATGGCCAGTGGGCGCAGACGCTCTTCGAGCCAGCTCCAGCCGGAGCGGCCAACGCTGGCCAGCGAGAGTTCGCCGGATTGTGTCGGCAAGCCGGCCAGCGCCGCCTGGCGGGCGGCGAAGAGGCGTTCGGTCACCGGCACGTCTAGTTGAGCGGTGCCCGCATTGAGCTGATTGCGTACAAACAGGCCCAGCTCGCGTTCTGCGGCGAAGTCCAGGGGGTAGGGGGATTGTTGGGGGGTCATAGTTCAATTCCTTTCGCACGCAGCGCAGCCGCCAGCGTGTGACTGGCCCGGGAGCAGTGCGTCTTTACGCTACCCTCGGAGCAGCCCATGGCGGCGGCTGTCTCGGCAATGTCCATTTCCTCCCAGTAACGCATGAGGAAGGCTTCGCGTTGACGCGCGGGCAGTTTGGATATTTCACTTTCTATGATGGACAGGGTTTGTGACTGTTCTAGGCGCCCTTGTGGTCCGGCAGGCAGCATGCCGGTGTCTGCGGTTTCGATGCTCTCCAGCGGATCTGGTTCCCCTTCCTCGCCGCTGCCGAAGGCTGAAAGCAGGCTGACCCACAGGTTGCGCACGCGGGAGCGGCGCATGTGGTCGCGGATGGCGTTCTGCAGAATGCGCTGAAACAGCAGGGGCAGCTCTTCCGCCGGGCGTGCCGCGTACTTCTCGGCGAGCTTGAGCATGGCTTCCTGCACCACATCCAGGGCGGCCTCCTCATCGCGCAGGGCGAACTGGGCTTGCCGGAAGGCGCGCCTTTCGACGCCGGCTAGGAAATCTGAGAGTTCGATGCGTGAAGCCAGAGTCTGACCTGTTGCCTGTGGGTGCGAACCGGCCGGCGCCTTGACCAATCCTGATGGCGCCGGTAAGGTAATGGGTTCTTTTGTTGGGGTGTGTGGGTGCGGGAATGGTCTTGACCGGTGCGGAAATTGTAGTGAGGTGCCTGCAGGAAGAAAAGGTCGAATACGTATTCGGCTATCCTGGCGGGGCTGTGCTTTTCCTGTACGACGAAATTTTCAAGCAGGACAAGTTCCGTCACGTATTGGTGCGCCATGAGCAGGCTGCTGTGCATGCGGCCGATGGTTACGCCCGTACCACACAGAACGTCGGTGTGGCCTTGGTGACCTCCGGCCCCGGCGCAACCAATGCTGTGACAGGCATTGCCACGGCCTACATGGACTCGATCCCACTGGTGATCATCAGCGGCCAGGTGCCAACTGCCGCCATCGGCCTGGATGCCTTCCAGGAAGTCGACACCGTGGGCATTACGCGTCCCTGCGTGAAGCACAATTTCCTGGTGCGGGATGTGCGTGACATCGCCGTGACCCTCAAGAAGGCATTCCACATTGCCCGTAGCGGTCGGCCAGGGCCGGTGCTGGTCGACATCCCGAAGGATGTGACCGCCCAGCGCTGCGAATACGCTTACCCCGAGCAGATCAGCATTCGCTCCTACAGCCCGACCCCACAGGCTGAGCCGGAACAGATCCGCAAGGCGCTGCAACTGCTGCTTGCTGCCAAGCGCCCGATGATCTACACCGGCGGTGGTGTGGTGCTGTCGAATGCCGCAGAGAAATTGACCCGGCTGGCACGTTTGCTGGGTTTCCCGGTGACCAACACCCTGATGGGGCTGGGCGGCTATCCCGCATCTGACAAACAGTTTGTCGGCATGCTGGGCATGCACGGGACTTATGAAGCCAACATGGGCATGCACTACTGCGACGTGCTGCTGGCCGTTGGGGCCCGTTTCGATGATCGCGTGATCGGCAATACCGCGCACTTTGCGCAGGAGCCGCGCAAGATCATTCATATCGATATCGATCCCTCGTCGATTTCCAAGCGCGTAAAGGTTGATGTACCCATCGTCGGAGACGTGGGTGATGTGCTGGATGCCATGATCGCCGGGCTGGAGTCTGGCGGGCGCCCGAATCCTGAGCTCACCAGCGCGTGGTGGCGCCAGGTGGATGAATGGCGCAGCCGTAACAGCATGGTCTACAAGAATTCCGACGAGATCATCAAACCGCAGTTCGTGGTCCAGAAACTGTGGGAAGTAACCGGCGGTGAGGCCTTCGTGGCCACGGACGTCGGCCAGCATCAGATGTGGGCGGCGCAGTATTACGGCTTTGATGAGCCGCGCCGCTGGGTGACTTCGGGCGGTCTTGGCACCATGGGGTTCGGTCTGCCTGCCGCCATGGGCGCGCAGCTGGCGCATTCGGATAAGCCGGTGGCCTGCATCACGGGCGAAGGGTCGATCCAGATGTGCATTCAGGAGCTTTCCACCTGCAAGCAGTATCGCCTGCCGATCAAGATCATTTCCCTGAACAACCGTTATCTGGGCATGGTGCGGCAGTGGCAGGAAATCTTCCACGGCAACCGCTACTCGGAGTCCTACATGGATTCGTTGCCTGATTTCGCTAAGCTCGCCGAGGCCTACGGCCATGTTGGCTTGCAGATCACCAAGCCAGGCGACGTGGAAGGCGCGCTGCGCGAAGCCTTTGCGCGCAAGAACGATCTGGTGTTCATGGACTTCCAGATTGATCAGACTGAAAACGTCTACCCGATGATCCAGGGTGGCAAGGGTCTCAACGAGATGATCCTGTCGTCCGAAGACCTGTAAGAGGCCTGCAGATGCGTCACGTACTTTCCCTGCTGCTTGAGAACGAATCCGGAGCACTGTCGCGCGTTTCGGGCCTGTTCTCCTCACGTGGCTACAACATTGAATCCCTGACCGTGGCACCGACCGAGGATGCCTCGTTGTCGCGCATGACCATCGTGACCAGTGGTTCGGACGAAGTCATTGAACAGATCACCAAGCAGCTCAACAAGCTGGTGGATGTGGTCAAGGTGATGGATGTCTCCGAGGCTGCTCATATCGAACGCGAGCTGATGCTCGTGAAGGTTCATGCGGTGGGCGCTGCACGTGAAGAAATGAAGCGCATGTCGGAGATTTTCCGTGGCCGCATCATCGATGTGACCGAATCGAGCTATGTCATCGAGCTGACGGGCACGCAGGACAAGCTTGATTCTTTCCTCGGCGCGATCGACTCCGCGCTGATTCTCGAAACCGTTCGTTCCGGGGTGTGCGGTCTAGGCCGTGGCGACCGGGTTCTGAAAGTTCAGTGACAAGCGACATGTGATACGTGGCTTGGCCACTTATCACGTATCACGTCTCACCCATCACATGGAGAAAACAATGAAGGTTTATTACGACAAGGACGCTGATCTCTCCCTCATCAAGGGCAAGCAGGTCGCCATCATCGGTTACGGCTCGCAAGGCCATGCCCACGCGCAGAACCTGCGTGACTCCGGCGTGAATGTGGTCGTTGGTCTGCGCAAGGGTGGTGCTTCGTGGTCCAAGGTTGAAGCCGCCGGCATCAAGGTTGCAGAAGTGAATGACGCGGTGAAGATGGCCGACGTGGTCATGATCCTGCTGCCGGACGAGAACATCCCCGAGGTGTACAAGAACAACGTCGAGCCGAATATCAAGCAAGGCGGCGTGCTGGCGTTTGCTCACGGCTTCAACGTGCATTACAACCAGGTCGTGCCGCGCGCTGATCTGGATGTGATCATGGTTGCCCCGAAGGGCCCGGGCCACACCGTGCGCTCCGAGTACCTGAAGGGTGGTGGCGTGCCGTCCCTGATCGCTGTGTATCAGGATCGTTCCGGCAAGGCCAAGGACATCGCTCTGTCCTACGCGGCAGCCAATGGCGGCACCAAGGGTGGCGTGATCGAGACCGATTTCCGCGAAGAAACTGAAACCGATCTGTTCGGCGAACAGGCTGTGCTCTGTGGCGGCGCTGTCGAGCTGGTGAAGATGGGCTTCGAAACCCTGACCGAAGCTGGCTACGCTCCCGAAATGGCCTACTTCGAGTGCCTGCACGAACTGAAGCTGATCGTCGATCTCATGTATGAAGGCGGCATCGCCAACATGAACTACTCGATCTCCAACAACGCCGAATACGGCGAGTACGTGACCGGCCCGGAAGTCATCAACGAGCAGTCCCGCGAAGCCATGCGCAATGCCCTGAAGCGCATCCAGACCGGTGAATACGCCAAGATGTTCATCCTCGAAGGCCGTACCAACTACCCGTCGATGACGGCTCGCCGTCGTCTGAACGCAGTGCACCCGATCGAAACCGTCGGCGGTCAGCTGCGTTCGATGATGCCGTGGATCTCCAAGAACAAGCTGGTTGATCAAAGCAAGAACTGATGTAGTTTTGCCTTGAGGGGGTAGAGGGAGTGGCTTTGGCCCCTGCCTCTGCCCCCTCGTTGTATTCTGCTGCAGTGAAACCGGAGCACATGCAGATGGTCTGCAAGGCTGCCGATGGCAACAAGGGAACACCATGAGCGATCCGATCCAGATGGATGAAGACACGCCTGAGGCCGATGTGCGCAAGCGTTCGCGTGCGATCTACATCCTGCCCAATCTGTTTACCAGCGCGGCGCTGTTCGCTGGTTTCTATTCCATCGTGCAAGCCATGAATGACCGCTTTGAACTGGCGGCCGTGGCAATCTTCATTGCTATGGTGCTGGATGGCTTGGATGGCCGTGTGGCACGCCTGACCAACACCCAGAGCCAGTTTGGTGCCGAATACGACTCGTTGTCCGACATGGTCGCCTTCGGTGCGGCGCCCGCGCTGGTGGCTTACGAGTGGGCCATGAAGGATCTGGGCAAGTTTGGTTGGGTGGCCGCGTTCATTTACTGCGTGAGTGCCGCCCTGCGTCTGGCGCGTTTCAATACCAATATCGCGGTGGTCGATAAGCGTTACTTCCAGGGCTTGCCCAGTCCGGCGGCTGCGGCATTGCTGACGGGTTTTATCTGGGTGGTTAATGATAACGGTATTGCTGGGACGGCTCATCTGGGCTGGATCCCCGTGCCTTGGTTGGCTGCAGGCTTCGCGATCTTTGCCGGCTTGTCGATGGTCAGCAATGTGCTGTTCTGGAGTGGCAAGAGCATCAATCTGCGCCGGGCCGTCCCGTTCTCGGTGGCGCTGGTGTTCATTGGCGCGCTGCTCGCGGTGCATTCCGATCCGCCCAGCGTGCTTTTCGGCCTCTTCGTGTGCTACGGCCTGTCGGGCTATGTGATGAGTCTATGGCGTCGCCTGCGCAAGGCGCGTGCTGCAGCCCCCCGAATCAAGTAACAAGTTTTCCGGAGAAATTGTGATGACGGATCGTCTGGTCATTTTCGACACCACCCTGCGTGACGGCGAACAGAGCCCGGGCGCAGCCATGACCCGTGATGAGAAGGTGCGCATTGCGCGCCAGCTCGAGAAGATGCGCGTGGACGTGATTGAGGCCGGTTTTGCTGCCGCCTCGAACGGTGATTTCGAATCTGTGCGTGCCGTGGCTGAGGCCGTCAAGGATTCCACCGTGTGCTCGCTGGCACGTGCCAACGAGAAGGACATCGCGCGCGCCGGCGAAGCCATTAGGCCGGCTAATGCTGGGCGCATCCACACCTTCATCGCGACCAGTCCGATCCACATGGAGAAGAAGCTGCGCATGACGCCAGATCAGGTCGTCGAGCAGGCGGTGCGCGCTATCGGCTGGGCCCGTCAATTCACGGACGATGTGGAGTTCTCGGCCGAGGATGCCGGGCGCAGCGAGCTGGACTTTCTGTGCCGGGTATTCGATGAGGTCATCAAGGCTGGTGCGAAGACCATCAACGTGCCGGATACGGTCGGCTACAGCATGCCGGACCAGTACGCGGCCCTGATCCGCAGCCTGATCGAGCGCGTACCGAATGCGGACAAGGTGGTGTGGTCAGTGCATTGCCACAACGATCTCGGCCTCGCGGTCGCCAATTCGTTGGCTGCCGTGCGTGCTGGTGCGCGTCAGGTTGAATGTACGGTGAATGGCCTTGGCGAGCGTGCTGGCAATGCTGCGATGGAAGAGCTGGTGATGGCGATTCGCACGCGCAGCGATGTCTTTCCGGTCACCACGCGCATTGACACCACGCAGATCGTGCCGGCTTCCAAGCTTGTATCGCAGATCACGGGTTACCCGGTGCAGCCGAACAAGGCCATCGTGGGGGCGAATGCCTTTGCGCATGAATCCGGCATTCACCAGGATGGCGTGCTCAAGCATCGTGAAACCTATGAGATCATGCGCGCCGAAGATGTGGGCTGGACCACCAATCGCCTTACTCTCGGCAAACTTTCCGGCCGCAATGCTTTCCGTGCGCGGATGCAGGATCTGGGCGTCGTGTTTGAATCCGAAGAGCAGCTCAACGCGGCCTTTGCGCGCTTCAAGGAGCTTGCAGACAAGAAGCAGGAAATCTTCGACGAGGATCTGCAGGCGCTGATGTCTGACGAAGTCGTGACGCCTGAGCAGGAACACTACAAATTGCTGTCCTTGCGGGTGTGCTCGGAAACCGGCGAAGTGCCGTCTGCAGGAATTACGCTGTCGGTAGGCGGGGTTGAGCACAAGGCTGAGGCCAATGGCTCCGGGCCGGTCGATGGCGCTTTCAAGGCCATCGAATCGATCGCGCAGAGCGGTGCTGCGCTGCTGCTTTACTCGGTGAATGCGATCACCGGTGGCACCGATGCACAAGGCGAGGTTACGGTTCGCCTGAGCAAGGGTGACCGGGTAGTGAATGGCCAGGGCGCGGATACCGACATCATCATCGCTTCAGCCAAGGCCTACATCAATGCGCTGAACCGGCTGGAGTCGAGTGGCCTGCGCGTCGATCCGCAAGGCGAGGGTGTTTGATCAGGCGCTGGTAGGCGTCACAAAGGCGTGCTGCGGCACGCCTTTTTCGTTCACTGTCATGCCTTCTGGCGTGAAGGGGCGGATTGGCGGGCGAAGAGCGCACACAGGCAGAAAATGGCCAGCGCCAGCAGGGCTTCGCAGCCCCCCAGCACTGCGCTGATGCCCTTGACGGTGCTGGCGCTCACCACGCCGAAGGTGAAGTAGATCCAGATTGCCAGGCTCATCCACTGGAAAGTGTAGCGCCTGCCCTTCAGGAAACCGGGCAGGGCGGCCAATAGTGGAAGCACTTTCAACACCAGCCAGGAGCCGCCAGGGCGCAGAGGCGCCAGCCACAGTTCGGCGGCCAGGCACAGAGTGATCAGGGCCAGCAGGCAGACAGTGGCAGTAGTGCGGGTGACGGACAGGCTGGGCATTGGGGCGGACGGCGTTGGGCGTGGCCGTCTGAGTCGTTAGAATGCCCGCATTATACGGTTCTGGTGTTGCCCCCCGCCCCATGAAAGCACGATTCGCAGACCATCCCCTGTTCCAGTTTGCCCGGCTTGTACAGTACAAGTTCGGTGAAGTGCGGGTGATGCAGACCGCAGGTGCGCTGACCTACACGACCCTGCTGTCGCTGGTGCCGATGCTCACCGTAGTGCTTCTCGTGATGCGCCAGTTTTCGCCCTTCATGAAGCTCGGCGAGGGGATGCGCGGCTTCCTGTTGCAGAACCTGCTGCCGGAAAAGGCCGGCAAGGTGGTGGCGACCTACGCCTTGCAGTTCTCTGAGAAGGCCTCCAGCCTGACCATTGTCGGCACCGTCTTTCTGGTGGTCACCGCGATCATGCTGTTTGCGACCATCGACCGCACCATCAGCAGCATCTGGCTGATCCGCCGTCCGCGCCCCTGGTATGTGCGCATCCCGATCTACTGGTTGGCGCTGACGCTTGGGCCGGTGATCTTTGCGGTGGGCGTGGCGGCAACGGGGGATCTGATGCATGCCTCGCTCGGGATGATGGACAACCCCGCCGGCTGGCTGCGCAAGTTTGCCGACCGGGCCGCCACCGCCTTGCTACTGTCGGCACTCTTTGTATTTCTTTTCCACGTCGTGCCGAATCGGCGCCTGAAGTTCTGGCATGGCCTCGCCGGCGGGCTGGTGGCAGGTGTCGGGGTAGTACTGGTGCAGCGCCTGTTCGGTTTCTACCTAGCCAAACTACCCAATTTCACCCTGATTTACGGCACCTTCTCGGTACTGCCGATTTTCCTGATCTGGGTCTATCTGAGCTGGCTGGTTATCCTGTTGGGTGCCACCGTGGCCGCAGTGCTGCCCGCTTTCGGCATGCGTAGCCGCCTCTTGCCCCTGAGTCCGGCCGGCCGTGTGGTGGCGGTGATGCGCCTGGCACAGGCTTTGGTGGCAGCGCAGGATATCGGCCAGGCCGCCGAAGTTGACCAGCTTGCCGCGGCCTGTCGTATGACGCCTGGGCAGACCGAGCAGATGTTGGAGGACATGCGTCTGGCCGGATGGACGGTACGCACCGAGGATGGCGCGTGGATGCTGTGCGTGGCTGGCGAGGCCTTGCAACTGGGGGAGCTGATTTCCTGCCTGGTGATCGGCGTGCAGCGCAGCGAGGTGCTCGATGCGCGCTTCTCTGCGGCTGACCGGGCTTTGCTGGACTGCAGCTTGGGGGAGCTGCGCACAACCCTGGCGCGGCCGGTTGGGCGACTTTCTGCCCCGGGTGCGGGCTAGATCGGGTAGGGGTCGACCTCGAACTGAAACAGCTCCACATTCGAGGTCTGCAAGTCCAGACTCAGCAGGCGGCATTGCGCCACGTAGAGCCGGTCGATGTCGGAGATCAGTGAGAAGCGGCGCGAGATATAGGTGCCGGCCGGTGCCAGCACGGCCTGATGCTGGCGCAGAGCGGGCAAAACGGGTAGGACGAGTGCGCGAACCATGCCGGCCTCACGCTCGCTGCCCTTGAAACCGACCTGGATTGGAATCGCGCCGCGCGACAGCATCTGCAGGCCGATTTCGATCTGATTGACCGCGTCGCTGCGGATCCAGCGCACCACGCACAGGCTCCAAATGTCGCTGACATCGCGCCGCAAGGCAATCGCCATGCCGGCCAGCAAACCGCTGCTGCGCCCCTGCAGGGTCATGATGGCGTAGCCGCCGGGGCTTTCATTGACGACGCCCCATTCGCTGACCAGCGCCGGATCATCACCATGGCGCAGTACTGTCCAGATCGCAGTCAGACCCACACAAGCCTGTACCGTGTATTCCTGCCGCCGTCGCGGCTGCTCGCGGCGTGGCGGCGTGGCCCAGCGGCTGCGCAGGCGTTCCAGCAGGGTGGCCGGATGTACATCCGGAAAGTCCGGATGTACATCCAGATCACCGCCGGTGCGACCGCTCTCGTGGCGGGCCAGCTGTTCGCCGGCACGGCGTGCCAGGCCGGTGGTTGAGAAATACAGCAGGCTGCGGCCTTCCGGCGCATCGCGCCGCACGCAAGCCTGGGGCTCTGCACTGCCATAGGGGTCCAGCCAGTACCAGGCGCCATCCAGCGCAGGCGGGCGAATTTCCTGCACATGCACCTGACCGCTGATACGGGAGAGGTATTCGGCGGCCCAGTCCAGCTCGGCCGGGGACAGGCTCTGCGGCTCCAGCGAGGCCATCGCGAGCAGGCGTTTGTAGGCGTAGAGCGCCGTTTCGACCGGGCTGGCAGCCTGCTCGAGTGCACCGGCTTCGCTGCGCGACATGGCGTAGAGGCGCCAGGCAATCCGCCAGGCCTCTGGCTCAGGATCGAGTCCGGCTTGACCCAAGGTGAGGTAGTTTTCGCCGAGCAGGCGAAGGGCACGTGCTGACGCGGTTTCGTTCAGACGTTTCTGCGGCGTGCCGGCACGGGCATCGGCATCGGTCAGGACACGTTCGAAGCCCTGGGCGACGCGCTTGAGGACCTCGGCGATCTGGCGCGCCCTGTTGAGCAAGGCGGCCGGTAGGGGCAGGGCTTCGCGGCGCAGTGCCTGACGGTGTTCCAGGCACAGGCGCAGCGCGCGGCCGTAGAAGAGTTCGATGCAGTGATGGAACTGCTGGCTGCTGATGGTCGGGCTGTGCAGGGCGTCGAGCTGCTGACCGAGCGCCAGGGCCTCGGCGGCAAGGTCGGCCGCAGGCTGGCCGCTGAGCCAGTCTAGGATCGGGCCGGTCGGGTCGGCGGAGAGGTCAGGGTCGATGGACATGCCATGCACGGCGAGGGACAGGAAGGCCAATTCTAGCCCGGATATCTCTCGTGGAAGAGGGGGGGCTCCGGCTTCTAGATTAAACTTGCCACTTTTGCCGCGCAGAACCCCATGGCCCGTAATCGTGAGGGCGACTATTCCAGTCCGCCCGTGTTCGACTCCCAGCTCAATGCCCTGAAGCTACCGCCTCACTCTGTCGAGGCAGAGCAATCTCTGGTGGGCGGCTTGCTGCTGGATAACTCGGCCTGGGATCGGGTTGCGGATCTGGTCAGTGAAGTCGATTTTTATCGCGACGAGCACCGCCGCATCTTCCACCACATTGCCAAACTGATCGAGCAGGGCAAGCCGGCCGACGTGGTGACGGTGTTCGAATCGCTCGACAAGAGTGGCGATGCGCAGCATGTGGGGGGGCTTGCCTATCTGGGCGAGGTGGCTAACAACACGCCGTCAGCTTCGAACGTGCGTCGTTACGCCGAGATCGTGCGCGAGCGGGCCATCCTGCGCAAACTGGTCACGGTAGGGGACGAGATCGCCTCTGGCGCGCTAGCCCCGGCCGGGCGCGACGCCAACCTGATTCTCGACGAGGCCGAGTCCAAAATTCTGTCGATTCGCGACGAGGGCGCGCGCCAGAACACCGGGTTTGTGCCGATCCAGCCGGTGTTGGGGCAGGTGGTGGAGCGTATCCAGGAGCTCTACGACCGTGACAACCCTGCGTCGGTGACCGGCGTGCCGACCGGTCTGGCAGATCTCGACAAGATGACCTCCGGCCTGCATGGCACCGACATGATCATCGTCGCTGGCCGCCCGGGTATGGGCAAGACCTCATTTGCACTGAACATTGCTGAATCGGTGGCGCTGGATGCTCAGTTGCCGGTGGCGATCTTCTCGATGGAAATGCCGGCCACCCAGCTGGTGATGCGCTTCATCTCCTCGGTGGGGCGGCTGGATCAGCACCGTTTGCGCACCGGCAAGCTCAATGATGACGAGTGGCAGCGTCTCTCATATTCGCTGGGCAAGTTGCATGAAGCGCCGATTTTCATCGACGAGACGCCGGGCCTCAACCCGATCGACTTGCGCGCCCGCGCCCGTCGTCTGCATCGCCAGCATGGTGGCAAGCTCGGCCTGATCATCATCGATTATCTGCAGCTGATGACTTCGCACAAGCAGAGCGATAACCGCACGGCCGAAATCTCGGAAATTTCGCGTTCGGTGAAGTCGCTCGCCAAGGAACTCAACGTGCCGATCATGGCGCTCTCGCAGCTCAACCGCAGTCTGGAACAGCGTGCCGACAAGCGCCCGATGGCCTCTGACTTGCGTGAATCCGGCGCGCTTGAGCAAGATGCGGACATCATCATGTTTGTGTACCGCGATGAGATCTACAACCCGGATACCCAGGACAAGGGCAAGGCCGAGCTGATTATCGCCAAGCATCGTAACGGCCCGACCGGCATGGTGCCGATGACCTTCATCGGCGAGTACACCCGTTTCGAGAATTACGTGCAGGGCGCCGGGTACTGAGTTCATGCCGTCAGCTCGCGCAGGCATTTCCTCCGGTTAACAGACTTTTACTTCCCGGAGCTTGCCGCACGGCGCTTTTTGCTGCGGCAGTTTGTTGCAGTACGTTACAATCCGGCGGCTTTACCGAGGCCGAAATATGACGGCCCGGCTTACCCAGTCTTGATATCAGGGGTTCATGCATGTCTGACGCCGTACAGCCCGGTGGCAAACCGGATCGCGAATTCTGCAGCACTAGTGATGCGGCCCAGATGCTGGGCGTGTCGCTGGGCACCGTGCAGCAGATGGTGGAAAACGGCCTTCTTGATGCGTGGAAAACGGCCGGTGGCCATCGTCGTATTCGCGTGACCTCGGTTGAAGCTTTCCTGCGCAAGCGTCAGGCAGGTCCGGTAACGACTCCGGCACCGTCGACCGAGTTGCGTGTGCTGATCGCCGAAGATGACCGCCTGATGCAGGCGCTCTACGAAAAGACGGTGGCAACCTGGGAGATGCCGATCAAGGTCAAGATCGTGGCTTCTGGCTTCGAAGGCCTGATGGAAATCGGTCGCAACCCGCCGGATCTGCTGGTGGCCGATCTGGTCATGCCGGATCTGGATGGTTTTGCAATGATTCGCAAGCTGCGTGACGATCCGCAACTGGCGGGTATGGACATCATCGTGGTGACCGGCCTGACCGCCGAGGACATCGAAGAGCAGGGTGGCCTGCCTGAAGATGTGCTGATTTACGGCAAGCCGATTCCATTCCGCGAGCTCAAGGGTTACATCCAGGCGCGCCTGATGCAGATGCAGCGCCGGGCTGTGCGACCCTGAGCCTTCCCGGAAGTAGAGATCGAACGGCAGCCTTGGCTGCCGTTTTTGTTTTCGATGCCCCGCCCTGTGTGCTCAGACCGCACTGCGGTGGGCGATGTAGGCGCGCCAGCCGCCAAACGGGCTGATGTCTTCAGCCTCCGTGAGGGCCGTGTGTTCGCACAGGAAACCCTTGAGCGTTTCGCCGTTGTCCAGGATCAGGCTGCCGATGCCCAGCGGGGCTGGGATGCGGGCGACGAAATCACCAAAGGCGGCTGGGGCCAGCTCCCAGACCTCGACGGCGATGGCTACGCCACCTGAGCTGACCGCTTGCAGGCCGGGCTTGGGCGGCACGCTGCCGGGCAGAGCGTAGAGCCGGTAGGCCGGCGCGGTGTGACAGGCCCGTACGAAGCGGGCGGCGCGCTCGGTCAGTTCGTGATTCAGCGGCATGCCTGAGAGGTGGGCGCCGACCACTGCCAGGCGGATCCATGGGGCCTCCGGGGTGGCCGGCCATTCCATTCGTGCGCCTGGCGGCGGCAGTGCGTGGCGGGTGTGGCCGACGCGACAGTCGCTGCTGCGATGCAGGGTGTCGGCCAGGCGTGCAAGCGCGGCATCATGCCAGGCCGGTGCCAGCAGCGTGACACCGGCGGGCAGGCCGTCCGGGCGCAGTGGCCCGGGCACTGCCACGGCGCATAAATCCAGCAGGTTCGCGAAGTTGGTGTAATACCCGAGCTGGCTGTTGAGGCGCACCGGATCGGCCTGGACGGCATTGATCCGATGCTGGGTTGGCGCACTTGGCAGGGCCAAGAGGTCCAGGTTCCGCCATACGGGGGCGACCTGCTGGCGCAAGGCCTGCAGGCGGGTCTGCGCCTGCATGGCCTGTGCGGCGTCGAACTCGAGACCGCGTGCAATGACTGTGAGGACGGTCGGGTCCAGTGATTCGGGCTGGTTCTGTAGCAGGCCCTTCGTGGCTTCGAGGCGTTCGGCCACCCAGGGGCCATCGTAGAGCAGCGCCGCCGTTGCAGCGAAAGGTGCGAAATCAAACTCGACCAGCTCGCCCAGCGTGGCGAGTTTTTCCAGCATGTCGGCGTAATGCGCCGCGGCTTGCGCGTCGCCAAAGAATTCGCGCTGCTCGGCGCGCAGCACGCCGATCCGGGGCCGGGCCGGCAAACCGGCCGCTTGCGCATGGCGTGACCATGGATCGGTAGGGTCCGCCCCGCCGGCGACACAGAGCACCTGCCAGGCTTCACTGGCGCTGATGGCGAATACCGACACGCAATCGAGTGAGCGGCAAGCGGGTACTACACCGGTGGTGGGGAGCCAGCCGCGCGTGGGTTTGGCGCCGACGATGTTGTTGAAGGCGGCCGGCACACGCCCGGAGCCTGCCGTGTCGGTCCCCAGTGCGAAGCTCACGCAGCCTTCCGAGACGACGACGGCCGAGCCTGAGCTGGAACCGCCGGAGATATGTTCGGTACTGAAGGTGGAGCTAGGGGTGCCATAGGGCGAGCGGGTGCCGACCAGGCCTGTGGCGAACTGGTCCAGGTTGGTCTTGCCGATGAGGATCGCGCCGGCATCGAGCAGGCGCTGCACCACTGTGGCATGAGCTTCTGCGATATAGCGGAAGGCGGGGCAGGCGGCGGTGGTGGGCAGGCCGGCGACATCGATGTTGTCCTTCACGGCAAACGGGATGCCGTAGAGCGGGCGCTGCGGGCCAGGGCCAAGTGCTTCCAGCTCCCGCGCGCGTTGCTGCAAGGCGGGGGCATCCAGGCGATAGATCCAGGCTGCCGGATTCGAGGCGGCCAGCAAGGGCTGCAATGCGCTGAGCAACTGTAGCGGCGTGAGTGCACCACTCGCATAGTCCTTTTGCAGGGCGGTAATGGAGAGATCGCGGCCAGAAGAGAGCGTCGAGTCGGTCATGGGAGCGTCCAGGTCGGTAGAGAGTGCTTGTATACAAGTAGGTGTGCAATCGTCGTGCCAACTTGACCGGGTGCTCACGGCTTCATTCAAAGTTTTGATTTTTATCGACTTGTTGGGCGTTCTTGAGCTCTGGGGGGCTGTCGCCGGGGCAGGGGTGCGCACCGCAGCGGGGGATGGCGTGGCGCTCCGCCCGCTTCTGGTGCGGGGCGCCAACAGTTCCCCCAGCTCCCTGCCGGAGTGGCGCGGATCAGTCAGAGAAGGCTGGGGCGCTTGCCGCGACAAGGTTTGGGAGGGCGTGGCGGGAGGGCTGTTCAGCAGAGGCACAAGTAGGGGAACAGAAATTGCATTTGATCTTGTATGCAAGATTGTTTCCGGACCCCATGAAAGAGGAGCCCCCATGCAAAGCGAAGTGGTGATGAAGGAGAACCCCTGGCTGGCCTATGTAGAGCAGGTGGCTGTGCTGCAGGGGTATGCGCTGGATGCGCCGCAGCTCGCGCGGGTGGCGGAGCAGATGGCATTGGTGGCGCGTGTGGCGGCGCCGCTGCTGGCACTGCCACTGGCGGCCGCCGTGGAACCGGCGCCGATCTTTCGCCCATGAGCGCCGCAGAGGCGTGGCTGGGACGCAATGCCTGGCAGATGGCGGAGGGGGTGGCAGGCGGAGAGGTGAGCGCACGTGAGCTGGCAGAAGCCAGTTTTGCCCGCATGGATGAACGGGATGGAGCGCTCCTTGCCTATACCGACCAGACCCGCGAGCGCGCCCTGCGCGAGGCTGCCGCAGTGGATGCGCAGCGGGCACGGGGCGAAGCCCTGGCGCCGCTGGCTGGTGTGCCCTATGCCGTGAAGAATCTGTTCGACATCGCCGGCCTGCCGACCCTGGCCGGCGGGCACCGCGCGCGTACTGCGGGCCCGGCGGCCGCGGACGCCACCCTGGTCGCGCGTTCGGCCGCGGCCGGTGCCTGTCTGCTGGGTGGGCTGAACATGGATGCGTATGCCTATGGCTTCACCACCGAAAACAGCTTTCATGGCGTGACCCGGAATCCGCTCGATCCTAACCGCGTGGCGGGCGGCTCCTCGGGTGGCAGCGGCGCCGCGGTCGCGGCGGGGCTGTGCGCCTTCTCGCTGGGCTCGGATACCAATGGCTCAATCCGCGTGCCGGCTTCCTTCTGTGGCATCTACGGCCTCAAGCCCACCTACGGCGGGCTCTCACGGGGCGGCAGCATGCCTTTTGTGCACAGCATCGATCACGTCGGTCCCTTTGCGCGTTCGCCACGTGATCTGGCGCGGATCTTCGATGTGCTGAGCGGGCTTGATCTGCGGGACCAGGCCTGTCGGCGCGTAGTCGGTGCGGCGACCGAGGCCGCAGTACTACAGGCGCAGCAGCAGGGGCCGGGAGCGCTGCGGGTGGCGCGGCTGAGTGGCTACTTTGATCGATGGTCCGGCCCGGAGGCGCGCCGAGCCAGCGAGCGTGTGGCGCAGGCGCTGGCCGCCAGCGACGAGCTGGATATTGCCGATGTGGCGGCAGCTCGCGCCGGAGCCTTCGTGATCACCGCCAGCGAATCCGGCCAGCTCTACCGCCCGGCCTTGCAGACTTGGTATGAGGATATGGAGCCGAATAATCGGGACCGCATGCTCGCTGGCAGCCTCATTCCAGCCAGCTGGTATGTGCAGGCCCAGCGCTTCCGGCAGGTTTTTCTGCAGCGCCTGCTGGATTATTTCGAGCGCTTCGATCTGCTGATTGCGCCCGCTACGCCGGTCGTGGCGACGACGATTGCCCAGCCCGAGCTGAACTTGCCGGGCGGGCGGGTGCCGACGCGCCCCTCGATCGGCCTGCTGACCCAGCCGATTTCTTTCATCGGCCTGCCAGTGGTGGCGGTGCCGCTGCCCACAGACACAGCCCTGCCGATTGGTGTCCAGCTGATTGCTGCGCCGGGCCGGGAGGATGTGGCGCTGGCTGCGGCGGCGGTTCTGGAGGCGCAGGGCCTGTGTTTTCGTCAACCGTGGATCAGGGAGGGGTAATGCCGATCAATGATGAACGCATGTGTGCCGAGGTGAGCAAGGCCTCGGATCGCTACGAGGCGGCCTTACTGGTGAACGATCTGGCCGTGCTCGACGAGCTGTTCTGGAAGGATGGTCGGGTCGAACGGGTCAATGCTTCGGATGAGCAGGTCGGTATCGATACGATCCGGGCTTTCCGTGCGGCGCGTCCGCTGCGTGGCCTGGCGCGCGAACGGCTGGCTCGGCGCATCGTGTGTTTCGGCACCCACAGCGCCACCGTGAACATCGTTTTCCGGCGTAGTGTGGATGGCCGCATCGGCCGCCAGAGCCAGACCTGGGTGCGTTTCGGGACAGACTGGCGTATCGTCTTCGCTCACATCAGCTATCGCGAATGATGCCCGATGGCTGGCCCTCCACTGCCTTGAAGTGCGCATGAGCCCAGACGATCTCTCCTCCGCTTCCCCAGGCCTGGCCGGCTCGCGTGTCGATCACGTGTATGCCCGTGTCAAGGACGACATTTTTGAATTCCGTTTGCTGCCCGGCGATCGCTTCACCGAGAGCCAGGTGGCTGAGCGCCTTGGGGTGAGCCGCACGCCGGTGCGCGAGGCGCTCTACCGGCTGGAGCGGGAGGGGTATCTGTTCGTGCACTTCAGGAATGGCTGGAGCGTGCGTCCCTTTGATTTCGTGATGTTCGAGAATCTCTACGAGCTGCGCATGATCCTTGAGAGTGCGGCTGTGCGAAAACTCTGCGACCAGACCGATCTGAGCCATGTGGAGGTGCTCAAGGCCGTCTGGCTGGTGCCGGAGGAGGGGCGCGTGCGCGATGCCCGCGCGGCGGCCGAGCTCGATGAAATCTTTCACACTACCCTGGTGGATGCGGCAAACAACCCTGAGCTGGCCCGCGTGCATAACGATGTGATCGAGCGCATCCGCATCATCCGTCGGCTGGACTTCACCCAGGGCTACCGCGTGGAGCGCACTTACGAGGAGCACGCCCAGATCCTTCAGGCCATTCTGCGCCGGCGCGCCGATCAGGCTGTGCTGCTGCTTAACAGCCATATCGCCGAGAGCCGCGCCGAGGTGCGCAAGATCACCCTGCACCGGCTCCAGTCTGCGCGCCAGAGTTAGACTGCTCGCACCGCGGTGGCCAGTCTTTGCAAGGCCTCGTCCAGCAATGCCCGGCTGCAGCCGAAGTTCAGGCGCAGGAAGCCGTTCAGGCCGAAGTCGCGGCCGTCCGAGAGTCCCAGACCGTGTCGTTCGAAGTGGCGCTGCGGGTCGGTGAGGCCCAGCCCGCGGCAGTCCAGCCAGGCCAGGTAAGTGGCTTCCACCGGCGCCATGGAGAGGCCCGGCAGGGCATTCACACCCGCCAGCAGGGCGCGCGCATTGCTCTGCAGGTAGGCCAGCAGGGCTTCACGCCAAGGGCCGCCGTCACGGTAGGCCGCTTCGCAGGCAACAAGGCCCAGCACGTTGACGTCCGGGATCAGGCCACGTGCGCTGGCCAGGTATTGTTTGCGCAGATGGGCATTCGGGATCACTGCGAAGGCGCAGCCGAGGGCCGGGATGTTCCAGGTTTTCGAGGGTGCCATCAGGGTGATGCTGCGCTGGGCAATGGCTTCATCCAGCGCGGCGATCGGCAGATAGGGCTGGGCCGAATCGATCACTAGGCCGCAGTGGATGTCATCCGAGCAGATCAGCCAGTCATGCTTTTCGGCGTGCCATGCGAGGCGGGTGAGCTCTTCGCGGGTCCACACTCGGCCGACCGGGTTGTGCGGATTGCACAGCATCAGGAGGCGCGCGCTCTGGGTGGCGAGCAGGGCGTCTAGGCCATTCCAGTCATATTCCCAGCGCCCGCCCTTGAGCACCAGCTCGCTGCGCACCAGGCGGCGCTGGTGATTGTCCGGCGCCAGCAGCATCGGCGGGTAGATCGGCGGGAAGGTCAGCACGCCGTCGCCGGGCTCGCCAGCGAGGCGGCAGGCGAGGTTGAAGCCTTGCACCACGCCGGGCAGGAAAACCAGCCAGTCTGGCTCGATCTGCCAGTCGTGATCGCGCGCGATGCCTTCCACGATGGCTTCGCGCAGGGCAGTGGAGACATGGGCATAGCCGAATACGCCGTGATCGAGACGGGCCTGAAGGGCTTCACGCACGGCGGGGGGCGCGGCGAAATCCATATCGGCCACCCACATTGGCAGCACGTCGCGATGAGCATAGCGTTGCCACTTGATGCTGTCTGAGTGACGGCGGTCGGGCGAGGTATCAAAGTCAAAAGCCATGGTGTGGAACTCCTGAAGTGATCAGGGATTGTAGGGCGGGCGCGCGTAAAAGAAGAGGGCGCCGCAGCGCCCTCCTTGAAGCAGGTTTGAGCTGGCTCAGACTGCCAAATGCTCAAACAGCGGGGTGGAGAGATAACGCTCACCGAAGCTCGGGATGATCACCACAGTGGTCTTGCCGGCATTCTCCGGGCGGCGCGCCACGGCCAGCGCTGCCGAAACCGCTGCACCGCTGGAAATGCCGACCAGCAGGCCTTCTTCGGTGGCCATTCGGCGGGCGATGTCGAAGGTGTCAGCGTTGCTCACGCGCAGTACTTCGTCATACACGCCGGTGTTGAGGATGCCCGGCACGAAGCCGGCTCCGATGCCCTGAATCGGGTGCGGGCCGCGCGCGCCACCGGAGAGCACCGGGCTGGCGTCGGGTTCCACGGCAAAGACCTGTACTGAGGGTTTCTTGGCCTTGAGCACTTCGCCCACGCCAGTGACCGTACCGCCGGTACCGACGCCGGCCACGAAGAGGTCGACCGTGCCGTCGGTGTCACGCCAGATTTCTTCGGCCGTGGTGTGGCGGTGAATCTCGGGGTTGGCCGGGTTCTCGAACTGCTGGGGGATGAAGTAGCGTGAGTCCGCAGCGGCAAGGTCCTGCGCGCGCTTGATCGCGCCCGGCATGCCTTCCGGCCCCGGGGTGAGGATCAGCTCGGCACCGTAGGCCTTGAGCAGCAGGCGGCGCTCACGGCTCATGGTTTCGGGCATTACGAAGGCGCACTTGTAGCCTTTGGCCGCACAGACCATGGCCAGACCGATGCCGGTGTTGCCGGAGGTGGGCTCCAGCACGATGGTGTCCGGGCCGATCTTGCCGGCCTTCTCGGCCGCTTCGATCATGGCTGCGGCGATCCGGTCCTTCACGCTGTGGGCCGGGTTGAAGAACTCGAGTTTGGCCAGCACGCGGCCGTTGATGCCGGCGGCGAGGCGATTGAGTTGCACCAGCGGGGTGTTGCCGATCAGCTCGGTGACATTGGCGGCGATCTTCATGCAGTCTCTCCTTGAGTGGAATACCGGGCGATTCTATGCCGGGCCCGCTGGAATGAGGAGCCCGGCAAGGGGAATGAGAAAGGGGCCCGAAGGCCCCTTGTGGATTCAGTGCATGCTTACTTGGCCGCACCTGGGCCCGAGTTGCGGAACTCGAACAGGCGGTTGGCCGGGAACACGGTGGCGACCTTCGGGTTGCCGAACTGCACGGTCTGCGCCTTCTCGGAATCGAAGGGGCGGCTGGTGGTGGCGGCCTTGTTCCAGGGCGACTCGGCGTCGATGTGAGCGCCGATCCAGGAGCTGCGGATTACCAGCATGCCATTGGGCATGTGTACCTTGCCGTCCTTGGCCTTGTAGGTGCCGCTGCTGTCATCCCAGGCACGGCCCAGGCTGATCTTCTTGCCTTCCTTGTTGGCATCCGAGGTGAACTTGGAGTTGGTCACCAGATAGCCGAAGGGGTAGATGTCGGGATGGCTGGGGGCGAACACGAAGCCGCCTTCGGCGCCTTCACGATCGGTCAGGGACTTGAATTCCACCTTGTCGAAAACAGTGACGGCGTGGCCGAAGATGAAGTCCACATCACCCTCGATGTAGCTGTTGGTGATGAAGACGCGATTGATCGTGGCGCGATCCTTGGATTTCACCATCAGCGTGTCCTGATTGCCGAGGAGGCGCACATTGTCGAGGATCACCTTGTCACCGCGGGTGTTCAGGGCCACCGCCTGGGTGCCGCTCTTGGGATTGGGGCGCTCGTCGTAGTCGTTCGAGATGGTCAGGTTCTTGGCCTGGAAGCCATCCGAGTAGGCGAGGAAGGTGCTGCTGCCGGAGGTGCCGTAGGTGTCAGCGCCTTTGCGGCCTTCGCAGGCGTTGGCGGTGGCTTCCTTGTCCTTCTTGCTGCCGCTGGCGAGGTTGCTCACGATCAGCACCTTGCTGGCATCGCCGTCCAGGCCATAGAAGGTGACCGGTGCGGTTTCCTTCAGGCAGATCTGTTCACGGTAGGTGCCGGGCTTGACCAGTACATACACGCGCTCGCTGCCGCCCTTGGCGGTGAGGGTGTCGACAACCGACTGGATGGTCTTGTGTGTGCCGCTGCCATCGGCCGCGACGATGTAGGTGGGCTTGAGCTTGGCGACATCGCCGATGCCATTGGTGAGCGGGTCCCACGGATCATTGCTCTGCTCTTCGATCAGGCCGCCCTTGGCGAAATAGGCCGCCATGGTCTGGCCGGCCGCCTTGTCGACGGCCAGTTGCGGACGCTTGGCGGTGCTGGTGGCCAGCGGGCCTTCCAGCGACGTGGCGCAGGCGCCCAGCAGCAGGGCAGACAACACGGCAAGGCTCAGAGTCTTCTGATAAGTCTTCACGCAAATCCTCCTTGGAATGGAGCAGGCAGAACCCTGCTCGTGGAACCGGAAACAGGAATCTACGCCGCTGCCCCAGCCTCTGCCAAGTGCATTTCTTTTGCATGTTGGCCGGGAACAACGAGCAAATGCCGACCCCACCGCAAAACAAGCGGAAGGTGTCGGTCAGGGAATTGAAAATGACGAAAAGGAGGGGGCGCGAAAAGCCGTGTGACGGGCGTTGGTGGTGCTCAGAGCGAACGGATCTTGCCGAGCAGGGCGGTGGTGGAGCGATCCACTTCGAAGGGGATGGAGTGTACGCTGCCGCCCCAGCCGAGTACTTCGGTGTAGCCGACGATCTTCTCGACCGGCCAGTCGCCACCCTTGACCAGGATATCGGGGCGGCATTCGAGAATGCGTGCGATGGGCGTGTCCTCGTCGAACCAGGTCACCATGTCGGCACAGCGCAGGGCGGCCATTACGGCGGCGCGATCTTCCTGGGTGTTGATCGGGCGGTCATCGCCCTTGCCCTGACGTTTTACGGAAGCGTCGGTGTTCAGCGCCACGATCATCGAGGCGCCGAGTGCACGTGCTTGGGCCAGATAGGTCACATGGCCGCGGTGGATGATGTCGAAGCAGCCGTTGGTGAACACCAGCGGGCGCGGCAATTCGGCGATGCGGCGGGCGAGATCTTCGGGGGCGACGATGCGGGATTCGAATTCGGGGCGGGCGTAGCTCATGGCGGCAGGCATGCAAAGGGTGGAAGCCGCCAGTTTAGCAGCCACGCCGGGCCTGGCGCGGCTTGCCGAAGCGCCGCTTGCTCAGACCCTGAAACGCTCCAGCGCGACATTGATATCGCACGCCATCACGCTCAGCGAGGACACCGATTCACTGGCACCGCGCACCGAGCGCTCGGCCTCTTCGAGCATGGTGGCGATGCGCTCGACCTGGGTGGCGATATTGGTGCTGGCCGCGTTCTGTTCGGCGGTGGCGTGCGCCACATCGTGGATTTTGTCGAGCGTGGAGCGGGTGCTGCTGCTGATCTCGCGCAGCGAGCAGGCAGCCTCTTCTGCACGTGAAACGCTTTGCGTCACCTGTGGCCCGGCCGCCTGCATGCTGCTGACCACGGCGCTGATTTCGGCTTGGATGGCGATGATGGTGCGGTTGATTTCCTGGGTGGCGCGCGCGGTGCGCTCGGCCAGCTTGCGAACCTCGTCAGCCACCACGGCGAAGCCGCGTCCCTGTTCGCCTGCCCGCGCTGCTTCGATGGCGGCATTCAGGGCGAGCAGATTGGTCTGCTCGGCAATCTCCTGAATCTCGTTGGCGATGCCGCCGATCTGGCGTGATTGTTGGTCCAGCTTGCCGATCTGGTGGGTGGCCGAGTCGATTTGCTGGGCGACCTTCTGGAATTCGCTGGCGGCGCCGGCTATCTGGCCTTCCCCGCTGCTGGCCAGTTCCGCCGTGTGACTGGAATGACCTTCGGTTTCGTGAGCACTGTCGGCAATCATGCCTACGCTGACCGTCATCTCCTCGACCGAGGCGGCGGTAGACGCCGTGGCTTCGGCAGAGTCGGTAGCCGCCTCGCTGATTTCGCTCATGGTGCGGTCGATCTCGCCGGCCGTGCGAGCCAGCGCTGATGATTGAGCCTGAATCTGGCTGATCATGGCCTTGAGGCTCTCGCACATGCTCGCCAGTGAGGCGATCAGGCTGCCCGGCGGGGGGCTGCCGAGGCTCAGATTCAGCTCGCCGGCGGCCATGTGGTTGACCATTTCGGCAGCATAGGCCGGATCGCCGCCGAGCTGGGCGTAGATGCGTCGCGAGGAGTAGATGGCAAAGCCGATCGAGGCCGCGAGGATCAAAGCGCTGACCAGCAGCATGCGCAGGGCGTAGGAGAGGAAGGTGGCATCGATATCGTCGGTGAAGAAGCCGGTGCCGACCGTCCAGCCCCAGGGCTCGAACACGGTCACGCCGTTGAGCTTGTTCAGGAGGTCTTCGGGCTTGGCGCCGGGTTTGGCGGTGGGGATGTCGGCAAAGGCGATCTTGCCCTGCTTGGCTAGCGCTTCGCGGTAGACCTCGACGACATGGCGGCCATCGGCCATCTTGGCGCCTTTGTCCACCTTGCCGAGGCGGGCCGGATTGACGTGGGCAACGAAGACGTCCTCCGCGTTGCGTGCGAACAGGTAGTTGTTTTCGTTGCGCAGGCCGGCGAGTGCTTCAGCCGCGCGTGCCTGGGCTTCCTGGCGGCTGAGTTTGCCGGAGGTTTCCTGGGCGTGCAGGTGCTCGAAGAGGCCGATCGACATCTTCAGCAGATTTTCGATCTGGGCATGGCGCTCAGCCTGCATGCTGGCACGCAGGCTGTAGAGGCCGAAGCTGCCGACCAGCAGCAAGCCTACGGCGCCCATGGCGATCATCACGATCAGTCGGGTACTCAGCTTCATGGTCATGTTCCCTTTTGGACAGATCCAGAAGCCTGTCAACGGCAAGAGCAGGGAATGACTTGACTGTCCTTCAGGACGGGGACGTGGCGTGCCAGTCGTGCAGCGCGAGCAGGGTGTCTGCCATGCCAGCCAGATAGCGCACACCGTCAATGGCGGCAGGCTTGTCGGCAAGGTGGCGTCCTCCGGCCCAGATCTGTGTGCCGGGGGCAAGATCGGCGGCCAGGGTGCGCAGGCCGCTGAAGGCCGCGCGGGCTGGAAAGGCGCCGCTGAAGGACAGCAGGATGACGTCGAAGCCGCCGTTCTGCGCCGTCTTGCGGATGTCTTCCAGCGGTGTCTGGGCGCCCAGTGAGGTGCAGGCCGCACCATGGCTGGCGAGCAGGGCCTGGGCAAAGAGCAGGCCGAGGCTGTGCAATTCGTTCGGAAAGGTGGTCAGCAGCACGCGCGGGCTGCCGGTGCGGATGGGCAGGGCTGTGAGTGCCGCCCGCAACAGGTTCTGCATCTGCTCTGTATATAAATGCTCATGCGCCACTTCGA
This sequence comes from Uliginosibacterium sp. 31-12, assembly GCF_030548425.1. Taxonomy (NCBI): domain Bacteria; kingdom Pseudomonadati; phylum Pseudomonadota; class Betaproteobacteria; order Rhodocyclales; family Zoogloeaceae; genus Uliginosibacterium; species Uliginosibacterium sp. 31-12. The sequence goes on from NZ_JAUOOA010000007.1 coordinate 130,039, forward strand.
GTTCGCCGCGCGCCCAGGCCGCTCCGATAGCGATCGACAGCGGGGTGGCGAAGTGGAGCACAAAGTCTTCCAGCCCGAGCGCCTGCAGGCGTTCTTGGAGTGCTGAACGAAGAGTGTCTGCTGCACTGGCTTGTAGCAAGCCGAGCATCCTCTGGACCTCGGCAGGCAGAGCGGCAGGCGCATCGCGCTGCACCAGCAGCGCAGCGAAATCAGTCGGCGAGGCGGCAAAGAGTTTGCCCGGGCGATGGCCCTGGTCCATCAGGCGACGGATCTGGCGCAGGCGCTCAACCTGTTCGCGCGGATAGATGCGCTCGCCATTGGCATCACGCAAGGGTTGCGGGAAGCCATAGCGCTTCTCCCAGACCCTCAGGGTGTCCTTGAGCAGGCCGGTATCCCGCTCCACGGCGGCGATTGAGAGCAGGCCCGGCGCGTCCGGCCGTGTTTCTGCAGACGAGGGCTGATCGCCTGTGGCGGTGGCCAGTTTGCTGCGCGGCGATAGTCTGGAGGAAGACATTCAATAGTTGACCTGTATCAATCTGCTGTCTATCGTAGAGTCACGCATCTAGTTTGTCTAGGACAAAACAGGATTCGAATCCCCCGCAAAGCATGACCGTTACGTCCCTGAACGAGCCGCATTCCAAGGGCTGAAGCCCACCCGACCGGAGCCTGCAATGAAATTGAACGATATCCCCGGAGGGGAAGAGGCCTTATCACGCCGCGATTCAGGCGCCTCACGCCGGATTGCGGTGATCGGTGGCGGGATTGCTGGTCTCGGTACGGCCTGGCTGCTTGGTCGCCGGCATGCGGTGACGTTGTTCGAGGCCGGCCACTACGCCGGTGGCCACGCCAATACGGTGGACATCACGGTTGATGGCGTGACGCATCCGGTTGATACCGGTTTTCTGGTTTTCAATCGCCGCACCTATCCAAATCTGTGTGGCCTGTTCCGTGCGCTGGATGTGCCGATTGCTGCAAGCGACATGTCCTTCGGCGTGAGCCTGCAGCAGGAGGGCATCGAGTGGGCCGGTACCGACCTCACGACCCTCTTTGCCCAGTATTCGAATCTGGTGCGGCCCGCGTTCTGGGGCATGCTGCGCGATCTGCGCCGCTTCAATTCCGAGACTACTCGGCTGGCGCGCGAACATGCGGCGCCGGATGTTTCGCTCGGTGAATACCTTGACGCCAACGGCTATGGCGAGGCCTTTCGCCACTGGTATCTGCTGCCGATGGGGGCGGCGATCTGGTCCTGCCCTACCGAGCAGATGCTGGCTTATCCGCTCGCCACCTTCCTGCGGTTCTGCCACAACCATGGCTTGCTCCAGGTGCTCGATCGCCCGCAGTGGATGACGGTGCGGGGCGGCTCGCGTGAATACGTGAAGCGGATGTTGCCGGGTATTCCCGATTTGCGTCTGAATTCACCGGTGGCCGGCGTGCGTCGCGATGCTGCGGGCGTGAGCGTGCTGACGGCGGCCGGTGCCGAGCATTTCGATGCCGTGGTGTTTGCCTGTCATAGCGACACCACTTTGCGCATCCTGGGTGACCAGGCCAGCGTGGGGGAGCGCTCGGTGCTCGGTGCGGTGCGCTATCAGCCCAATCGCGCACTGCTGCACACTGATCCGGCGCTGCTGCCGGCGCGGCAGAAAGTCTGGTCTGCGTGGAACTACCTGACCGGCACCGGCCAGGCCGATCAGCGTCCGGTGAGCGTGTCCTATCTGCTCAACCAGCTCCAGCCGCTGCCTTTCAAATCACCGGTGGTGGTGTCACTGAACCCCTTCCGGGAGCCCGCACCAGAGCATCTGATTGCCAGCTTCGAGTACGACCATCCGGTCTTCGATCAGCGCGCCATCGATGCCCAGGCGCATCTGCCGATGCTGCAGGGCCAGCAACACACCTGGTTTGCAGGCGCCTGGACGGGCTATGGTTTTCATGAAGATGGCATCAAGTCCGCAGTCGACGTGGCCGCCATGCTCGGCGTGGTGGCGCCCTGGAAGGCGCGTCAGTTCGATTTCGCCGGAGCGACGGCATGAACACCGCGCCTGGCCTGGCGTTTGGCGCGGTGATGCATGAGCGCTTCGCGCCGGTCACGAACCGCTTCAGCTACGCCATGTTCACCGTCTGCCTGCCACTCTCGCGTCTCGAAGACGTCGCTTCGCCGCTGCTGGGAATCGAGCGCCTGCGTCTGTTTTCCTTCTACCGCAGGGATCACGGCGCGCGTGATGGCTCGCCCTTGCTGCCCTGGTTGCGGGCCATCCTGCAGCGCAAGGGGCTGGCGGAGGTCTGCGATGGCGAAGTGATGCTGCAGACCATGCCGCGCCTCTTTGGCTTTGTCTTCAACCCGGTCAGCTTTTGGTATTGCCTGGATCGGGAGGGCCGCGTGCGGGCGGTGCTGGCCGAGGTAAGCAACACCTTTGGCGAGCGCCACAACTACCTGATTGCGCATGAAGACCAGCGCGAAATCCGGGCTGGCGATGAGCTGCGTGCGCGTAAGGTTTTCCATGTTTCGCCTTTCTATCCGGTGCGCGGCGAATACCGCTTCCGTTTCCATACCGCCGGCCAGCATCTGGCGGTGGTGATCGATTATTTCGACGGTGGCTTGCTGCAGCTCGCGACCCGCGTCTCCGGCCGCCTGCAGCCCCTGAGCGCAGCGAACCTATTCAAGGCCTGGCTGCGTTGCCCGCTGCTCACGCTTGGTGTGGTGGCCCGCATCAATCTTCAGGCGCTGCGCCTGCTGGCCCGGCGCGTCACTTTTTTCCGCAAACCCGCAGCTCCGATCGAGGAGACCACATGAACGCCCGAAGCGATGGCAGCGTGATCAACGCTGCTGAACTCAGCCCCACTTTGCCGGCACTGCGCCGCAAGCCCTCCCGCGCCATGCGCCTGTTGCTGGACATGCTGGCCAGGATCGAAGGCGGTAGCCTGCTGCTGCGCCTGCCCGATGGCAGCAGCCATCTCCTGGGCAGCGGGCCACAGGCAGCTACGCTCACCCTGCATGACGAAGCCGTTTTCGGCCGCATCCTCGCCGCCGGTTCCATTGGTTTCGCTGAAGCCTTCATGGACGGCGCCTGGGAGACGGACCATCTGCCGGCGCTGCTGACCCTGCTGGCCCAGAACCGCGCTGTGCTGGAGCGGGCCATTCATGGCAATGCCCTGCGCCTGGCCGGGCACTGGCTGTGGCATCGCCTGCGCGCCAATACCCGGCGTGGCTCTAAGAAGAACATCGAGGCGCATTACGACCTTGGCAACGATTTCTATCGCCTGTGGCTCGATCGCACGATGAGCTACTCCAGCGCCCTGTGGCCGACCCCGGACGCCAGCTTCGAGGAGGCCCAGCTTGAGAAGTATCGCCACGCCCTGCGCAGCATCGGGGTGCAACCGGGCCAGCATATTCTTGAGATCGGCTGCGGCTGGGGGGGGCTGGCCGAAGTGGCATGCAAGGAGTTCGGCGCCCGCGTGAGCGGGGTGACGCTCTCACACGAGCAGCTGGCCTGGGCGCGCGAGCGCGCCGAGCGCGAAGGCTTCGCGGACCGCGCTGAATTCAAGCTCTGCGATTACCGCGATCTCACCGGGCAGTACGACCACATCGTCTCCATCGAGATGATCGAGGCGGTGGGTGAGGCCTTCTGGCCTTCCTACTTCGCTCAACTGCGCGCCTTGCTCAAGCCGGGAGGGCGAGCCGTGGTCCAGGCGATCACTATCGACAACCGCCTGTTTGCCCACTACCGCAAGGATGTGGACTTCATCCAGCGCTACATCTTCCCGGGCGGCATGCTGCCTTCGCCGGAGGTGTTTCGTGCCCAGTCCGCCAAGGCTGGCCTGCAGCCAGTGGCCGAGCGTGCCTTCGGACTGGATTACGCGCGCACTCTGAACGAGTGGCTGCAGCGCTTCAATGCACAGCTTGATGCGGTGCATGCGCAAGGTTTTGACGCACGTTTCGTGCGCATGTGGCAGTTCTACCTCGGCTACTGCGAAGCCGGCTTCCGCGCCCGCAATACGGATGTGTGGCAGTACGTGCTGAGCCACCGCGGGGCTTGAACGCCATGCTCCGCGTTCTGTGCCTCCTGCTCATCAGCCTGTTCGCCGGCAGCGTCTTTGCGCTGCCCGAGGCCGCACGCCAGAACGCGCCGGACTGGCGGGCGCTGGGCCAGGGTGAGATGCGCTGGTTCGGCCTGCGCCTGTATGGCGCCGAGCTGTGGGTGCGCGGTGCCGGATGGTCGCGCGAGGGGCCCTTTGCGCTCAAGCTGACCTATGCCCGTGAGATTCCCGGGGGGCGGATCGTGGATGCCAGCGTGGGCGAGTTGCGCCGCCTGGGCTACCGCGACGAAGTGCAGCTCGTGCGCTGGCGTGAGCACATGACCCGCGCCTTTCCGGATGTGCGGGCCGGGGACAGCATCACTGGCGTGTTTCTGCCCGGGCGCGGTGTGCAGTTCTGGTTCGGTGAGCAGCTGCGCGCGGAAGTGACGGATCTGGAGTTCGCGCGCGCCTTCTTTGATATCTGGCTAGATCCGCGTACCCGTGAGCCGGCATTGCGCGAACGCTTGCTGGGTTTGCGCGGATGAGCAGCGACGCGGCCGGTGCGCGCGCGTCTTCCGCTACGGTACCCAAGCTCTCCGCCGCGAGCTTGCTGGCTTACGGTTTGCTGGGTTTGCCGCTGGCCTTCGTGGCCCTGCCGATCTATGTCCATCTGCCCAAGCTCTACGCCGACTTTGGTTTGTCGCTTGCCACGATCGGCGCAGTGCTGCTCGCGGCGCGTTTGTGGGATGCCGTCATCGACCCGCTGATCGGCTGCTGGGGCGATCGTGCCCGGGATCGGCGCCGGGCCATTTTTGCGGCCGTGCCATTGCTGGGTGCTGGTTTTCTCGGTCTGGTGCAGCCCCCGGTCGGGGCGGGCGCGGCCTGGTTGCTGGGCATGCTGCTGCTGGTCTATCTGGGCTATTCGCTGGCTTCGGTCAATCACCATGCGCTGGGGGCCGAGCTTTCGCCGGATCCGCAGGAGCGCACCCGCATTACCGCCATACGTGAGGGGCTGGCCTTGTTCGGTGTGGTGCTGGCCGCTGTGCTGCCAGGCCTGCTCGGGGCGACACTGGCCGAGGGCCTGGCACGGCTGGCCTGGTTGTTTGCCGGGGTTCTGGTGCTGGCTGTACTGGCGCTGCGTCGGCTGGCACCGCTTGCGGCGCTCGCTCCGGCAGCCCGCATGAGTCTGCATGCGGCTTTGCGCAGTTGGCGCTTTCGGCGCCTCTTGGCGGTTTTCGCGCTCAGCGGCATTGCGGCGGCAATTCCGGCCTCGCTGCTGCTTTTTTTCGTAGCCGATGTGTTGCAGGCCGAGGCGCAGTCTGGTTCCTTCCTTGCCATCTACTTCGTGGCCGGGGCGGCGGGCCTGCCGCTGTGGGTGTGGCTGGCACGGCGGCGCGGCAAGATCTTCGCCTGGGGCTGCGGCATGCTGCTGGCGGTGGGCGTCTTTGGCTGGGCTGCCACGCTGGGCGCAGGCGAAGTGCTGGCTTTTGGCCTGATCTGTGCGCTGTCGGGGATTGCGCTGGGGGCGGATCTGGCTTTGCCGCCCTCCATTCTCGCGGACCTGATTACGCGCGAAGGGGGCGGGGCGGGCAGTTACTTTGGCTGGTGGAACTTCGTCGCCAAACTGAATCTCGCGCTGGCAGCTGGCGTGTCGCTGCCCCTGCTGGGCTGGCTGGGTTATGTGCCGGGCGGGCGGGATGAAACCGGCTTGCTGGCACTGGCCTGGATCTATGCCGGGGTTCCGGCGTTTCTCAAACTCATGTCACTGCTGCTGCTCATTCGGCAGCGCAAGGAGATCGCATCATGAAACGCACACTGCTCGGGCTGATCGCAGGCCTGTTCCTGCTGGCGGGCTGCGCCAGCGTCGAGGTGGGGGACTACCGTGCCGAAAAACCCGCGCTCGATTTGCGGCAGTACTTCAATGGCCGTCTGGATGCCTGGGGCATGTTCCAGGATCGCTCTGGCAAGGTAATCAAGCGCTTCCATGTGGCGATGCGGGCCAGCTGGCAGGGTGAGGTCGGCACGCTGGACGAGGATTTCACCTATTCGGACGGCACCAAGCAGAAGCGCATCTGGACCCTTACTCGCCAGACCGACGGCAGCTACATCGGTCGTGCCGATGACGTGGTGGGTGAGGCGCGTGGCGAGCTGGCCGGCAACGCGTTGCGCTGGCGCTATGTGCTGGCCCTGCCGGTGGATGGCAAGGTGTACAACGTGAACTTCGATGACTGGATGTACCTCATCGATGACAAGGTGATGCTCAACCGCTCCTTCATGAGTAAATTCGGCTTCGAGCTAGGGCAGGTGACCTTGTCATTTACGAAACAGGACTGAGTTCAGCAGCCTGCGCCGGAGTGCCGGGTGGCGCGCTCACGGGGCTGGTCAGTAGAGGATTGTGATGAAGCCCTTAAATCCGAAGATCACCGATTGGCGTGGCCGCCGCGTGTGGCTTATCGGCGCCTCGACCGGCATTGGCGAGGCGCTGGCGCGCGAACTCTCCGCGCTGGGCGCGCGGCTCATGCTGAGCGCCCGCAATGCTGATCGCCTGAGCCAGCTCGCGCGGGAACTGCCCGGTGCGCTCATCCTGCCGCTGGACATCAGCCGGAGCGAGGCGTTGCAGCCTTCGGCGCAAGAGGTAGAGCGTCTGCTCGGCAGGCTGGATGTGGTGGTTTTCAATGCGGGCACCTATCAGCCTTTGCGGGCCTGGGAGCTCACGCCGCAGAACATCCGTGCCACGTTGGAGGTGAACCTGCTGGGCGTGATGGACGGCGTGGCCGCCGTGCTGCCGGCCATGCTGGCCGCCGGGCAGGGGCATCTGGTGATTGTGGGTAGCGTGGCGGGCTATCGTGGTTTGCCCAAGGCGGCGGTATACGGCCCCTCCAAAGCTGCGCTGATCAACTTTGCCGAATCGATCTGGCTGGATCTTGCGCCGCGCGGCGTTGCCGTGAGTCTCGTCAACCCCGGTTTCGTGGCGACACCGCTGACTGCGCAGAACGATTTCCGCATGCCGGCGCTGATCAGCGCGCATGAAGCGGCCACGCAGATCCTTGCCGGGCTGGCGCGGGGTGAATTCGAAATCCACTTTCCGAAACGCTTCTCACGCTTTCTCAAACTGCTGCGCCTCTTGCCGGCGCGGCTCTACTTCGCGCTTGTGTCACGGACGGCTCGCTGATGGAAAACACCCTGCAAGGACTCGTCGAGTGGTACCAGACCCTCAGCCCTGACAGCGTCGCCCGGGCGGGTGAGTTTTACGCGCCGCAAGCGCACTTCAAGGATCCCTTCAATGATGTGCGCGGTGTGCCGGCCATCGAACGGATCTTCCTTCATATGTTCGCGCAGCTGGAGTCCCCGCGTTTTGTGGTGCGTGACGTGTGCCGTGGGGAGGGCAGCGCCATGTTGTGCTGGGACTTCGCTTTTTCGGCCCGTGGCGTTGCATATCGGCTACAAGGCAGCAGTCGGCTGGAATTTGACCCGAATGGGCAGGTTTCATCCCACGTGGATTACTGGGACCCCGCAGACGCCCTGTTCATGCGGGTTCCGCTGCTTGGCTGGGTGTTGCGAAAACTTTACAAAAGCCTTTCCGCCACCTGAGGGCTTGCGTATTGCGTCACGTTTTTTAGAGTACTCTTCCGGCACAACATCAACAGGCCCTTGCGGCCCCAGAGACAGGCGGGTGGAGTGATGAACGTATTTGCGCGCAATATCCTTCTGGTCGATGACCATGCCCTTTTGCAGCATGCCTTGAAGGCCATGCTCGAACCGATTCTGGCGGGGGGGGAAATCATCTGTGCTGCATCAGCTCAGGAAGCCGTTGCCGCGTTGCGGGCGGGCAAGACCTTCCACCTCGTGTTGCTGGATCTGAAACTGCCTGACAGCGACGGCCTGCGACTGATGACGCTGCTGCGCCGCGAAGTTCCGGGCGTGCCAGTGGCGATCTTCTCTGGTCAGGATGCTCCGATCTATCGCCAGCTTGCGCGTGAGGCCGAAGCCGATGGCTTCCTGTCCAAGTCCATGGACCCGAGCGCGCTCGTCGATGGCGTGCGCACCCTGCTGGCCGGCCGTCGCTTCTATGACGATCAGCTTGAGCGCAACCGGGGCAACGGCAGCAACGGCGAGTCGCGTCCGCGCCCCAAGCTGAGCCCCAAGCAGGAGCGCGTGCTGTGCTGTCTGATGGAAGGGCTCTCCAACAAGGAGATAGCCCAGCGCCTGGATCTTTCCGAGCGCACCGTGAAGATGCACTTGACCTCGGTGTACCACGTGCTGGGCGTGAATACCCGCTCACAGGCCATTCTCGTGGGCCAGACCCTGAATCTGTCGATGCCGCCGGAAGATGCGTGAAGCGGTAACCGGCAGCCCCGCCGCCCGTTTGCTGCTATACATGCGCCTGCTGATGGTGGCGGGCTGTGTTGCCTGTCTCGGCGTATTGCTTGGCCATGATGGCCTGACGATCCTGGGTGTGTTGTGGAGCGTTTTTGCTGCGGGCATCTTTGCTGCCCTGTGGTATTTGCTCGAGCGTTTGCAACGTTTGCCCGCCAGGATTGAGGTGCTCGCTACGCCGCAGCAGCAGGAGGGAGAATTCCTCTCTGCGATGGGCCACGATCTGCGCCAGCCAGCCCAGGCCATCGCGCTCTTTGCGGCGACCTTGTCGGCCCACCCCTTGCCCGACTCCTCGCGCAAGCTGGTCAGCGGCATCGAGTCAGCGGTGGAGCAACTCTCCGAGCAGCTCGAAGCGGTGTTTGCGATTGCCAAGCTGGAGGCCGGCCGGGTCGAATGCAGCACAAGACCGCTGTCACTTGACGGCTTGTTCTCGCAAGCAATCAACAGCCATCTGGATGAAGCGCACGAGCGCCAGTTGCACTTGCGCCACGTGCCTACCGCGCGCCGGGTGCTGGGGGATGAAGCGATGCTGCTTAAGGCCATTGATCGCATGGTGGCGCATGCCGTGGCGATTACTGGTGAAGGTGGTGGGGTAGTGCTGGGTGCTCGCCAGCGTGGCTCCATGGTACTGATTGAGGTATGGGACAGCAGCGAGGGGATTGCGGTTGAGCTGTTGCCACAGGTTTTCATCCCGGGGTCCAGCTACGGTCAGAACCTCAAGGATCGTGGTCTGGGGCTGGTGCTTGCGCGCCGCCTTGCTGTCCTGCAGGGCGGTCAGCTGACACTGGCTTCGCGTGTCGGGCGGGGTTGTCTGTTGCGCCTGGCGCTTCCGGCTGCCTGAGTCGTCTCCCGCGGAAAAAGCAAAGGGCCGCATTGCGCGGCCCTTTTTACGTCTGGCTTATTGTGCCGGCGCTGCTGGTTGGCTTGGCTGGACGCTGAGTTGCCGGGCTTTCTCCGGCGAAATGACTTCGATCACGTTGACGACCTTGCGGACCCCTGAGGTCGAGCGGGCGACCTGTGCCGCAACATTCGCTTCGGTTTCGGTCAGCAGGCCCATGAGATAGACCGTGCCGGACTCGCTGACGACTTTCACATTGTTGGCCGACAGCTCCTTGGCATTGACCAGGCGGGTCTTCACCGAGGAGGTCAGCCAGGCGTCATTGCTGCGCGCAGTGAAGGAGGCTGGGTAGCCGATGCTCACTTCGTTATAAACCTCCAGTACATTCGGCACGCTGCGGGCATGGGCTTCGACTTCGGCGCGACTGGCTTCGTCAATTGCCTGTCCAGTCAGCAATACCCAGCGGTGGTAAGCCGTGGCCGAGACATTGGTCTTGGCTTCAAGCGCAGCCGGGAAGCCACGGTTGAACTTGTGTTCGATTTCCGTATCCATCAGTTGTTCGCTGTAGGCACGGCGGTCCATCGTGGAGGCTACTCCGGTACCTACGCCGGCAACTACCAGCGGGACGCAAGCTTGCAGCAATCCGCCAGCAACGAGGATGCAGCTCAGGGTTCGCAGTTTCATTTCATTCCTCTCCCATCAGCAGACAGTCGATGCCATCACAGATGCAGTGGATGGCGAGCAGGTGGATTTCCTGGATCCGGGCGGTGCGCTCATGTGGCACGCAGACGTGTACATCGCCTTCGCGCAGCATGCCGGCAAGCATGCCGCCGCCTTTGCCGGTGAGCGCTACCACGCGCAGGTCACGTTCATGGGCCGCTTCGATGGCCGCGAGGATGTTGGGCGAATCACCGCTGGTGGAAATCGCCAGCAGCACATCATGCGGCTGGCCCAGCGCACGAACCTGCTTGGCGTAAACTTGTTCCCAGGAGTAGTCGTTGGCGATGGCACTCATGGTCGAGCTATCGACCGACAAGGCAATGGCTGCCAGCTCTGGGCGCTCGCGTTCGTAGCGACCGATCAACTCGGAGGCGAAGTGCTGGGCATCTGCTGCCGAGCCGCCGTTGCCGCAGGCGAGGATCTTGCCGTTGGAGAGCAGGGTTTGCACCATCAGTTCAGCGGCATCTGCCAGCGGCAGCGAGAGCTGCTCGGCGGCAGCCAGTTTTGTCTGGGCGCTGTCTTCGAAGTGCAGGGCGATGCGGGAAGCGAGATCCATCGTGCTTACACCGCCAGACCAGTCAGCTCATCACAACCCAGGGCGATGTTCATGCACTGAATGGCCGCGCCGGAAGCGCCCTTGCCGAGGTTGTCAAAACGGGCGACGAGCAGGATCTGCCCGGCATGGCCAAACACGAAGAGCTCGGCACGGTTGGTATCGTTGCAGCGCGTGGCGGGCAGGAAACCGGCTTCCACCACTTCGCCACCGCCCAGCGGCATCACCTTCACGCAGGCTTCGTCGGCGTAGTAACGCTTCAGTTCAGCATGCACGGCCTCTGGCGTGAGGCCGTTCAGCAGACGCGGCAGCAGCGGCACCGATACCAGCATGCCTTGCGCAAACGGGCCGACCACCGGGCTGAATATAGGAGCGTGGGCGATGCCTGTCAGCGCCTGCATTTCCGGCAGGTGCTTGTGGCCGAGGCCTAGCGCATAGATACGTGGTGAGAGCATGTGATCGGGCAGGGCGCCCTGGCCTTCGTAGTCGGCAATCATTTCCTTGCCGCCGCCGCTGTAGCCGGTGAGCGAAGTGCAAGTGAGCGGGTAGTCCGCTGGCACCAGACCTGCCGCGACCAGTGGCGCGATCGTCAGGATGAAACCGGTGGCGTGGCAGCCCGGTACGGCAATGCGCTGGGAGCTGCGCAGGCGTTCGCGCTGACCATGCAGTTCGGGCAAGCCATAGACCCAGTCCGGATTCGCGCGATGGGCGGTGCTGGCATCCAGGAAGCGGGTGCGGGTGTTGCCTGCTGCCAGCAGGGCGACAGATTCCTTGGAGGCCGCATCAGGCAGACACAGGAAGACTACGTCGGCGGCGTTGATGTACTCGGCCTTGACGGCGGGATCCTTGCGCTTGTCTTCGGGGATCGTGAGGACTTCGACGTCTGCGCGGCCAGCCAGCCGCTCGTCGATCTTGAGACCGGTGGTGCCGTGACGGCCGTCGATGAAAACCTTGTAAGTCATGGATGCCTCTGGGGATGTCTGCTTCATTCAGAGCGGATTGTAAACGAGAGGTTCAAAAAGAACCCGGCCCTTGGGCGATCAGAGCTGCCGCCGGGTGTGCGTCGCAACAAAACAAAACCCCCGCCGGTTGCCCGGAGGGGGTTTTGTACGCGATCAATGCTGCCGATTCGTGACCGGATCGGCGTCAGCAGAGATTTAGCGAGCTTGCCAGCCGCCGTCGACGTTCACGATGGCGCCGTTCACGTAGTCAGAAGCTTCGGAAGCCAGGAACACTGCGGTGCCGGCCAGGTCTTCCGGCTCGCCCCAGCGACCGACCGGGATGCGATCCAGGATGGCCTTGTTGCGGGCTTCGTCAGCGCGGATCGGAGCGGTGTTGGCGGTAGCGATATAGCCCGGGGCGATACCGTTACAGTTGATGCCCTTGGCGCCCATTTCGTTGGCGATCAGCTTGGTGATACCCGCGATGCCGTGCTTGGATGCGGTGTAACCCGGCACCAGGATGCCGCCTTGATAGGAGAGCATCGAGCAGATGTTGATGATCTTGCCCTTGCCGTTGCGGCCAACCACGTGGCGGCAGAAAGCTTGCGACAGGTACATCGGTGCATACAGGTTGATCTGCATGACGAAGTCGAAGTCTTCTTCGGTGTGCTCGAGGAAGGGCGCGCGGCGGATGGTGCCCGCCACGTTTGCCAGGATGTCGACTTGACCAGCCAGCGCGACGGCCTGATCGATCACGCTTTGCGGCGCGCCCTTGGCGGTCAGGTTGGCTTGCAGGTACCAGTATTTGCCACCGGTCTTGGCGACAGCGGCTTCCATGGCGGCGGTCGATTCGGCGGCCATCGGTGCGAAGTCGGCACAGATGACGTTAGCGCCAGCTTCAGCCAGCTTGGCAGCGATAGCAGCGCCAATGCCTTGGGCACCACCGGTAACGAGGGCGACCTTGCCCTTCAGATCAAACGGATTGCTCATTCTGTAACTCTCCCGATATTGAAAAAGCCCGCTCGTAAGGGGAAGGGGCTGAGGCACCGTGACGCCCTGGCTGCCGCCTACGGTCTGAAACCGAAGGCGGGAGTGTAAGCCAGCCGGTTTACAGGAACCAGACCGGGCGACACAAAAGCCCTCCGAGTTTACCCGAATCCATAAGGTGTGGCACTTGCGATAGCCACAGGCTTTTGCTTGAGCGGGTTGGATTTGCGCAGGATCAAGGCCGGGGCGGGAGCGGTGCAGCCACCTCGATCTCGATCCGCCGGCGCGGATCCACATGATCGCGCAGACGGCTGATGCGGGCTTCCAGTGCTTGGCCCTGATCCAGTGCCTGGGCAACCGCGCCGTTGTCCGAGCGCGGCAGGTAGCCCAGCGCCTGCCCCTGCCAGTCGACACGCACCGCCAGGGCATCGTAGGGGTTGGCGGCTTCGCGGCTGAGGCTCAGTGCGTCACCTTCACGGAGGTGCGACCAGAGCTGTTCGGCGCTGTGATGACTGAAGCCGGCGAGGGCGCTACGTTGCAGGACGAGGCGCGGATGCTGGGCGAGGACGGGGGAGATGCCAAGGAGCAGGGCGGCAAGCAGCGGGCCACGCATATCAGGTGCGCTCCATGCTGAAGGCGGCCTGGATCCATTCCGGAGCATGGGCATCCAGCTCGTTCAGAAGTACTGCATCAAAGCGGCAGGGGCGTTGGCGGTAAACGCGCCCGGTGCCTTGCAGCCAGTATTTTGCGGCCAGCACGATGCGCCGCTGCTTGGTTGGGGTGATGCTGGCGGCGGCGCCGCCGAAGTCGCGGTGGCGGCGCAGACGGACTTCGACGAAGGCAATGTGACCGGCATGCTCGGCGATCAGATCAATCTCGCCGCCCTTGCAACGCACGTTGCGGGCCAGGATCCGTGCGCCGCGTGCAACCAGATAGGCCTCGGCCAGCCGCTCGGCCTGCACACCCGAGCCTTGCAGCGCATGGCGGCGCAGCAGACAATCGAGCACTTTCCGGAATCCCGCGATCAAAGCGTCCATGGCCATCCTGCTCAACGAAGAAAATCCGCTCCACGCCTCGCCGGCATTGTATGTGGTGGCCACCCCGCTCGGTAACCGGCTGGACATCAGTCTGCGCGCGCTGGCCGTGCTGCGGGTGGTGGGGACGATTGCAGCGGAAGACACCCGCCACAGCCTGCGTCTCCTAGATGCGCATGGCATTAGTGCGAAGATGCTCGCGCTGCACGAGCACAACGAGCAGGAGGGCGCGACGCGCATCATCGCCCTGCTCGAAGCCGGCCAGCATGTGGCCCTGATTACCGATGCCGGTACGCCGGCCGTATCCGATCCCGGTGCGCGGCTGGTGGCGCGTGTGCAGGAGGCGGGCTTTCCGGTGGTGCCGGTGCCCGGGGCCTGTGCGGCGATTGCGGCACTCTCGGCTTCGGGTCTGGCGGCGGCGCATTTTCATTTTCACGGCTTCCTGCCGCCCAAGCCGACAGCGCGCCGCACGACGCTTGAAGGCCTGCGCGGCATCGATGCGGCACTGGTGTTCTACGAGGCACCGCACCGCGTGCTGGAGACGGTCGAAGATCTGGCTGCCGTGCTGGAGCCTGAGCGCGAGCTGGTGTTTGCGCGCGAGCTGACCAAGCTCTTCGAGCAGATCGCGCGCATGCCGCTGGGGGCCGCACTGGAATGGTTGCGCGCGGACCCGAATCGCCAGCGCGGCGAGTTCGTGCTGCTGGTGGGGCCGGCACCGCAACGCGAGGGCCTTCCACCCGAAGCCGAGCGGGTGCTGAAGCTGCTGCTGGCCGAGTTGCCGCTCAAAACAGCGGCCAAGCTGGCGGCCGAGATTACCGGTGCGGCCAAGAATGCGCTGTATGAACTGGGCCTGCGCCTGAAGGCTTGAGTCGCTCGCTCAGTCGCTCGCCACCCGCTCCTCGCGCAGGTTCTGCTGGTACTCGCGCGGGGTGCAGCCCAGTTCGCGGCGGAACACTGCATGCATGTACTGCAGCGAGGTGAAACCGCACTGCACGGCAATCCGGCTGCATGAGAGCTGACCATCGCGCAGCAGGTCCTGAGCCCGGCCAAGCTTGGTGTGCATGATCTCGTCATGCACCGTGTAGCCTAGCTCCTTGCGGAAATAGGCGTCCAGCGTCGAGCGGGCGATCCCGAGATGATCCACGACCTGTTCGGCCTTGATGCCTTGGGCGGCGTACTGGCGGATGTAATGGCGGGCGCGCATCACATACGGGTTGCTCAGCGGACGATGCTGACTGGAGGCCGCAACATGAATGCCGCTCGGCGCCACCAGCACCGGAGCGGCGTGCTCGCGGCCCCCGCGCAGCAGGCGGTGGAGCAGGTGGGCGGCGGTGCGCCCCATCTGGTCGGTGCCCTGGATCACCGAGCTGAGCGGGATGCGCGAAAGCGTGCGGGTGAGCGGATCGTTGTCGATACCGATGATGGCCACCGCTTCCGGCACCGGGATCTCGGCGCTGAGGCAGGCCTGCAGGATGTGGCGCGCGCGCGCGTCATTCACGGCGATGATGCCGATGGGTTTCGGTAATTGCTGCAGCCAGTCGATCAGCTGCTGCTGGGCGCCTTGCCAGCTCTGGGCTTCGGTTGTGCTGCCACGAAAGAGCGAGCCTTCGGCGCCGGTTTCAGCGAGCAGCTCGTTGAAGGCCTGCTCGCGCTCCTGGGCCCAGCGGTTGCGTGGCGTGGGGGGCGTGCTGTACATCGCGAAACGTGGCAGGCCGGCGCCCATCAGGTGTTCAAAGGCGCAGCGCACCAGCTGGCGGTTATCCGTTGCCACATAGGGGATGCCTGCCGGGTAGTGGGCCGGGTCAGTGTAGGAGCTGCCGACGGCCACCACCGGACACTGGATGCCGGTCAGTGCGCTAGCGATGTCCGGGTCGTCGAAGTCGGCGATGATGCCGTCGCCCTGCCAGCCGGCCATGTTTTCAGGGCGGCAGCGAAAGTCTTCTTCCATGAAGAGCTCCCAGGCGGCCCGAGTGGAACCGAGGTAGGCGCCAATGCCGGCAACAATCTCGCGGTCATAGACCTTGTTGGCATTGAAGAGCAGGGCAATGCGATGAGACTGCAGGCCGCTGCTGGCCGGGCCGGAAGAAAAGCCAAGGCTGCTCATTGCCGCCCCCTGCCTTGCGCGGCGCGGTGTTTCTGCCAGGCCGGATATTCCTGCTCGAGCAGCGCGCGTGGCAGTTCGGTGAACCAGTTGTATTTGACGCGTCGCTCGTAGGCAATTTCGGCGAAATCACTGCGCTTGACGCTGTCGCGCGAGCTGAACAGGGGCTTGCCGCTGTCCAGATCGTAGAAGCGTGCCCAGGTGCCGGGAGCGGCGGGGTCCTTGACCAGCACATAGTCGAAGCCCATCTCCAGTGTGCGGTCCTCGCGCTTGATGCGTTTCTGGCCAGGCAGGCGGGCAGCCTTGAGCCAGTTCGCCCCATCCTGCACGGCACGCACCACGGCAGGCGAAGGCTGTTCCAGACTCATCAGGAAGCGCAACACATTCACGCTCTCGCCGCCGCTGATCGAGGGGAGCTCGTAGGAGCGCCCCATGGCTGGCGCCAGTGTGTTCTCGTCGTACTGGGCGCACCAGCCGGCTTTCTTGCCGCCTACCACGAGCTGGGTCTTGAGGATCAGATCGATGCCACGGCGCAGGGCATCCTGTGCGCGAGTGCGGCGGGCGGTGTCTACGAAGCGGAATTCGGCCGTGGGCTGAGCAATGTCGCGCATCACTTCGAGCACGTTGGCCATCGCATCATCGTTGAAGGTGATGCGCTTCTTGTAGCCGACCGGATCGGGCCAGAACTGTTGCCAGCCGCCATTGGCAAGCTGGGCGGCGAAGATGTAGTCGAGGCCACGATTGAAACCGGCGCGGTACTTCTCGTCGCCGAAGGCGCTGAAGGCGCGGGCCAGCACCTTGATCTGCTTCATCGTGGAATCGTTGTCGATCGTGGATTTGCCGCGCCAGCCTGTCAGTGCCGCCGTATTCACCGGCACCAGCATATTCACCGTACGCTCAAGCTTGGGCCAGCCGCCGTCGGCATTCTGATAGCCGAGTACGACATCGGCGAGCTGGCGACCTTCGGCGCTGTTGTAAAAGGCCGCACTCTGCTCGGTCATGCTGGCCTCGGTGATCTTGCCGCCGCTGGCTTGCTGACTGATCTTGCTGGAGGCAGGCAGGATGAAGGTGGCCGAGAAGCGCTGGCGCGCTTCATCCCATTTCGGGAAGGCGCCAAACAGGCTGAAAGTGGTTTCGAGCGGCAGCCACAGACTGCCATTGCGCCACTCCGGAGCGATGCCCAGATCGACCGGGCTGCCATTGCGTTCGGCGCGGGTCTCCCCTGCATGCGCGCTCAGGCTGATGCCGGCCAGACTGTAGCGGCCGCTGTGGCTGGCGGCGTCGAGCTGCGCCTCGCCACCGAGTAGTCCGATGATGTCCTGGATCGGTGCGAACATTTTCTTGCCCGGCTTCAGTTCGGGCTGGGTGTACTGCCCTTCTTCGAGCTCCTGGTAGCCGCCATCCATGGAGAAATTCGGCTCGCCCATGATCAGGGCAATGCTGACCAATTGGCTCTGCGCTGCCCCGGGCACGCTTGTACTGGCGGCTGCAGGCGGGCGTTCTTGCTGGACTGCACAGGCAGCGCAGAGCAGGGCAAGGGCGCTGAGAGCGAGCGGGCGGCGGAGGCGGGCGGGCATGGTGAGTCTCCTGATCGATTTTCTTGCGGCGGGCGCTGAGGCACGCTCATGCGGCGGCAGTATAATCAAATCAGTCAGTTTTTGATGTACGTACATCGAATTTGGTCCAAACCTAAACCCGCGAACCCGAAAAACATGAGCCCCGTGAGCAAGCTTCGAACCAAGATCCATGACGTGGCCCAGGCTGCCGGCGTGAGCGTGGCCACGGTGGACCGGGTGCTCAACAAGCGCCCGGGCGTGCGTCAGCAGACCGTGGCAAAGGTGGAGGCGGTGCTGCGTCAGCTTAACTACAAGCCGGATGTGCACGCCGCGCGTCTGTCGCGGGGGCGCGACTTGCGCCTGGTGTTTCTGTTGCCGCGTGGCCACAACACTTTCATGAGCTTGCTTGCTGACGAGGTGCGTGCCACGGCCGAGCGCTTGGCCTTTGAGCGCTGCCTGATCGAGCTGCGGCATGTGGAGGCCTTTGATGGTCCGGCTGTTGCCGGCACCCTCAATGCACTCGATGCTGCGGACTGGGATGGCGTGGCCGTCGTGGCGCCGGATGCACCGGGCGTGCGCGAGGCCATCGATGCCTGCGTGGCGCGCGGCCTGCGGCTGGTGACCCTGGTGTCGGATTTGCCTTCCTCGGCCCGGCAGCACTTTGTGGGGGTCGACAACATTGCTGCCGGCCGTGTTGCGGGTCGCTTGCTGGGGCGCTTCAATGCCGGACGCAGTGGGCGAATTGCCCTGATCGCAGGTTCCATGACCCTGCGTGACCATATGGAGCGTCACCTGGGATGCGAGCAGGTGCTGCGCGCCGAGTTTCCGGGCTTGTTGAGCTTGCCGGTAGTGGAGGGGCGTGATGAGGCGGAAACTACGGCAGGGGTCGCACGGCGGCTGCTGGCCGCGCATCCGGACATCGTGGGTCTCTACAATATTGGCGCCGGCAATCGCGGCCTGATCGAGGCCTTGCGCGAACTGCGTCGCCCCGGCGAAGTGGTCAGCGTGGCCCATGAACTTACCCCGCATGTGCGCCAGGCGCTGCTTGATGGAGTCTATGACGCAATCATCTGTCAGGATCCGGCGCATGAAGTGCGTAGTGCGGTGCGGGTACTGCAGGCCTTGTGCGAAGGCGGTGAAATCGTGCGTACCCAGGAGCGAATCCGCATCGAAGTGTTCCTCAAGGACAATCTTCCCTGACTGCCGGTCTGCCACCTCAAACATGGATTCAGCTTTGTTCTGAAACCTGCCTTGTGGCTTTATGAATTTCACCAGTGTGATCGCAGGCATCTTTTGATCAACGATAATCAGAAAATGCTTTCGAACCCGCACGCTGCGGCGAAAATCTGATCCACAAGAGGTGTCGTTTGAGCTGCTATCTGGGCATCGATCTGGGAACGTCCGAAGTCAAAGTGCTCCTGCTGGATGATCAGCATCAGCGCCTCGCGACAGCGGCCCATCCGCTGGGATTGTCGCGACCTGCCCCGCTCTGGGCTGAGCAGAATCCGGCTGACTGGTGGCAGGCCTGCTGTGCCGCGCTCGACGAGCTGGCTGCCAGCTATCCGCAATTCATGGCCCGGGTGCGCGGCATCGGCCTCTCGGGTCAGATGCATGGCGCGGTGCTGCTGGGCGAGGGTGATGCGGTGTTGCGCCCGGCGATCCTGTGGAATGATGGGCGCTCGCAGGCCGAGTGCCAGGAGATGATGGATGAATGCCCGGCGCTGGCGCAGATTGCCGGCAATCTGGCCATGCCCGGTTTTACCGCGCCCAAGCTGCGCTGGCTGGCGAAGCATGAGCCGGCGGTGTTTGCCGCGATACATAGCGTGCTGCTGCCGAAGGATTGGCTGCGCCTGAAGCTCTCCGGCGAGAAAGTCTCCGAGATGTCGGACGCCGCCGGCACGCTGTGGCTGGATGTGGCGCAGCGCGATTGGTCGGACGAGTTGCTGGCCCTGTGTGGTCTCACTCGGGCGCAGATACCGCGCCTGGTGGAAGGCAGTGAAGTGTCGGCGCGCCTGTTGCCGGCGCTGGCGGCGCGCTGGGGCTTGCCGGCCGATGTGTTGATTGCGGGAGGCGGGGGCGACAACGCCGCCAGCGCAGTGGGCATCGGCGCAGTGCAGCCCGGCGCCGGCTTCCTCTCGCTGGGCACTTCGGGCGTGCTGTTTGTGGTGAACGAGGCCTTCCGGCCAAATCCGCAATCGGCCGTGCACGCCTTCTGCCACGCCTTGCCGGGGCGCTGGCACCAGATGAGCGTGATGCTCTCGGCGGCGAGTTGCCTGAAGTGGGTGACCCAACTCACCGGGCGTGTCGACGAGGCCGCGCTGCTGGCCGAAGTGGCACAGCTCGATGTGGCCGCGCGTGAGGCGGCACCGATCTTCCTGCCCTATCTCTCGGGTGAGCGCACCCCGCACAACGATCCGCATGCGCAGGGCGTGTTCTTTGGCCTGGGCTTCACACACGCCGGCGCTGATCTTGGCTGGAGCGTACTTGAAGGCGTGGCTTTCGCTTTCCGCGACGGCCTCGCAGCCCTGCAAAGCGCCGGCACCCGCGTGGCGCAGCTTTCGCTGGTCGGCGGCGGCGCGCGCAGTGCCCTGTGGGCGCAGTTGCTGGCCGATGTGCTGCAGACCGAGATCGTGACTCACGCGGGGGGCGAGGCCGGCGGCGCGCTGGGCGCAGCACGCTTGGCCTGGCTCTCCGATGGGGGCGAGGAGACCCGCGTGTGCGTGGCGCCGCCTGTCGCTGAACGCTTCATCCCCGCGCCGCCGAACGCATCTCTCGAATCCCGCTACCAGCGCTTCCGCGCGCTGTATGCCGCGCTGAAAGCCGAATTCCCCCGCGAACAATCCTGAATTCAAACCCGAAGGACTCCGTTTCATGACTTCCTATTTCGCCGACATTCCCGCTATCGCCTACGAAGGCCCGGAGAGTCGCAATCCG
The DNA here is from genome assembly GCF_030548425.1 of Uliginosibacterium sp. 31-12. NCBI lineage: Bacteria > Pseudomonadati > Pseudomonadota > Betaproteobacteria > Rhodocyclales > Zoogloeaceae > Uliginosibacterium > Uliginosibacterium sp. 31-12. The sequence continues at coordinate 150,091 of NZ_JAUOOA010000007.1, forward strand.
CTCGCCTTCCGCTGGTACGACAAGGACCGCGTCGTGCTGGGCCGCCGCATGGAAGACCAGCTGCGTTTTGCGGTGTGCTACTGGCATAATTTTTGTTGGGGCGGCGGTGACCCCTTTGGCGGTAACACCTTCGAGCGCCCCTGGTTTCAGGGTGCATCGCCCCTGCAGCTGGCCGAGCAGAAGGCTGAGTCTGCTTTCGAATTCCTGAGCAAGCTGGGCGTGCCCTATTACTGCTTCCATGACCGCGATGTCGCCCCGGAAGGTGCTACGCCGCGCGAATCCCACGCCAACTTCCGCCACATGGTGACTCAGCTCGCTGCGCATCAGGCGCGCACCGGTGTGAAGCTCTTGTGGGGCACCGCCAATCTGTTCAGCCATCGCCGCTTCATGTCCGGCGCGGCCAGCAATCCGGATCCGGAGCTGTTTGCGATGGCCGCCGCGCAGGTGCGTGATGCGCTGGACGCTACGCTGGAACTCGGCGGCGAGAACTATGTGTTGTGGGGCGGCCGTGAAGGCTATGAAAGCCTGCTGAATACGGATCTCGCGCGCGAGATGGACCAGCTTGGCCGCTTCCTGACGCTGGTGGTGGAGCACAAGCATCGCATCGGCTTCAAGGGCCTGATCCTGATTGAGCCGAAGCCGCGCGAGCCTTCCAAGCATCAGTACGATTTCGACACCGCCACGGTGTACGGCTTCCTCAAGCGCTACGGGCTGGAAAAGGAAGTGGCGGTGAACATCGAGGCCAACCACGCCACGCTCTCTGGCCACAGCTTCGAGCACGAGATTGCCACTGCACAGGCGCTGGGCATCTTCGGCAGCATCGACATGAACCGCGGCGATGCGCAGCTGGGCTGGGATACCGACCAGTTCCCGAACAATATTCCGGAAACTGCGCTGGCGCTGTATCACATCTACAAGCACGGCGGCTTCAGCAGTGGCGGCCTGAACTTTGATGCCAAGGTACGGCGCCAGTCCATCGACGCCGAGGACCTCTTCCTGGCCCACATTGGCGGCATGGATGTGTGCGCCCGTGCCTTGCTGATCGCCGAGCAGATGATCAAGGATGGTGGTCTGCAAGCTGCCGTCGATCAGCGCTATGCCGGCTGGAACGGCGATCTGGGCCAGGGGATCCTGGGGGGAAAACTGAGCCTCGCGGATCTGGCCGATCGTGTGCTGGAAGGCAACCGTGATGTGGCGCCGGTATCTGGTCGCCAGGAATGGTATGAAAATCTCCTCAATCGTTTTTGCTGAAAAATTGTAGGGCGGGCTTCAGCCCGCCGCGATGCAGTCTGGCGGACTGAAGCCCGCCCTACGGAGAATTTGATGAGCAACAGCACACCGCACTGGGGCCAAGGCCCTGAGGGGCAGCGCAAGGCCGATCTGGGGAACGGTTTCTACCTGAACCCGATCATGCCGGGCGACCACCCCGATCCTTCCATCCTCAAGGATGGCGAGGATTACTACATGACCTTCTCCACCTTTGATGCCTATCCCGGTCTGGTGATCTGGCATTCGAAGGATCTGGTGAACTGGCAACCGGTCGGCGCCGCCTTGAAGAAGCCGATAGGTTCGGTGTGGGCGCCGGAACTCACCAAGCACGAGGGGCGCTATTACCTCTACATCCCGACCCGGCTCAAGAATCAGGGCCTGCAGGGGCGCGGCTCGATTTACGTGATCTGGGCTGACGACATTCGCGGCCCCTGGAGCGACCCCATCGATCTGGGCAACCCGCGCATCGACCCCGGTCATGCCGTGGGTGAGGACGGCAAGCGCTACCTCTTTCTCTCCGGCGGCGACCGCGTGCCGCTGGCCGATGACGGCCTGTCCATTGTGGGCGAGATGGAGCATGTGTATGACGGTTGGCAGTATCCGGAAGAGTGGGACGTGGAGAACTTCGCTCAGGAAGGGCCGAAGATCACGCGTCACGGTGATTACTTCTACATGATCCTCGCCGAGGGCGGCACCGCCGGCCCGGCTACCGGCCACATGGTGGTGGTGGCGCGCTCGAAGTCCATCCATGGCCCTTGGGAAAACGCGCCGAACAACCCGGTGGTGCGCACCCAGTCGCCAAAGGAAGCCTGGTGGTCGCGCGGCCATGCCACGCTGGTTGAAGGCCCGACGGGCGCCTGGTACATGGTCTATCACGGCTACGAAAACGGTTACTACAACCTCGGCCGCCAGTGCCTGCTTGAACCGATCGAGTGGACCGAGGATGGCTGGTTCCGCGTCACCGGCGTGGACGTGGCGCAGCCGATCCGCCTGCCCGTCGAGGGGCGCGCCGTGCCGCACGGGCTGGCGCTGTCGGACGATTTTTCGCGCGACAAGTTCGGTGTGCAGTGGGGTTTCTACGACCCGCAGCCCGAGCATGGCGTGCGCCATCGTTATGACAATGGCGCGCTGGTGATTGAGGGGCGTGGCACGACGCCGGCTGATTGCTCGCCGCTGACCTGTGTGAATGGCGATCGCGCCTACCGCTTCGAGGTTGAAGTGGAAGTAGGGGAGGGCGCTACCGGGGGCGTGCTGCTCTTCTACAGCCGCCGGCTTTACGTGGGCCTGGGCTTCAACCACGGCCAGCTGCTGATGCATCGCTACGGCACCGAGCGCGCGATGGCGATCCCGCCGCATGTGGATGGCAAGCGTCTCTTCATGCGCGTCACCAACCGCGATCACATCGTCACCTTCCACACCAGCGCCGATGGCGTCATCTGGCACAAGTTTCAGACCCAGATGGAAGTGAGCGGCTACCACCACAACGTGGCCTTCGATTTTCTGAGCCTGCGCCCGGGCCTCTATGCGGCGGGCGAGGGCGAGGTGCGTTTCAGGAATTTCCGCTACGAGGCGCTCGCTGCGGAGTAAGCAAGTCTGGCCGGGAGATACCGGCTGCATATAAGAGGAGACAAGCATGTCGATCAGATGCCTGGCCGTCCTGGCCAGCCTCACCCTGCCGTTGGCGGCGCAGGCTTATACCAGTGCGCCCGTGCTGGACAAACTCGAGAAGGAAGGCAAGCTGCCGCCGGTGGCGCAGCGTCTGCCGGAAAACCCTGAAGCCATCACGCCGCTGGAGAAGGCCGGAAAATATGGCGGCACCCTGCGCTCCGCGCTGCGCGGCAATGGTGATGGCAACGCGATCCTGCGCATCGTGGGCAACCAGGGCCTGGTGCGCTGGAACATCGACATGAGTAAGGTCGTGCCGAACGTGGCTGAGAGCTGGACGACCAATGCCGATTCCTCCGAATACACCTTCAAGCTGCGGCGCGGCATGAAGTGGTCCGACGGCAGCCCCTTCACGGCGGACGACGTGCTGTTCACCATGAACGATCTGCTCGGCAACAAGGGCTTCGTGGCCAATCCGCCGGCCTTCTTCAAGGTGCAGGACAAGCCGGTGGTTACCGAGAAAGTGGATGACTTCACGGTGCGTTTCAAGTTCGCCGCGCCCTACGTGTCCTTCATCGAGATCCTGGCGCACCCCACCCTGCAATACCCCACGCTGTACTCGAAGAAGTACTGCAGCCAGTACCATCCGAAGTACAGCAACAAGGTCGATGAGCTGCTCAAGCAAAACAATGCCAAGGACTGGGGTATGCTGATCCGCCAGAAATGCGGCGATCAGGAAACGCCCACGCGTTGGGCCAACCCGGAGCGCCCCACGCTGGATCCATGGTTGATCGTCGAGCCTTACGGCGGCAGTGCGGCCAAGGTGCGCCTCAAGCGCAATCCCTACTTCTGGCAGGTCGACAGCAAGGGCCAGCAACTGCCCTACATCGATGAGCTGAACCTCGCGGTGATTTCGGAAGTGGAGACCATCGTGCTGGCGGCCATCAATGGTCAGCTGGACTTCCAGTCCCGTCACATCGGCGGTACCCCCAACCTGCCGGTGCTCTCGGAGAGCGCTGCCAAGGGCGGCTACAAGGTATTGCAGATGGAAGACGCCAGCTCCAACTCGGCCGGCCTGTTCCTGAACTTCAGCACCCGCAACGAGAAGCTGCGCAGCCTGATCCGCAACAAGGATTTCCGCGTGGCCCTGTCGCTGGCGATGGATCGCAAGGAGATCAACGAGATCATCCATCTCGGCCAGAGCCTGCCTTGGCAGATCGGCCCGAAGAAGTCCAACCGCTTCTATAACGAGCAACTGGCGACGCAATACACCAAGACCGATCTGAAAACGGCCAATGAGTTGCTCGACAAGGCCGGCCTCGCCAAGCGCGATGCCGAAGGCTATCGCCAGTACCCCTCGGGCGGGCGCGTGTCCATCGGTGCCATCGTGCCGGCGGCCAGCAGCGGCGGTATTGATACCCTGGATCTGGTGCGCAAGCACTGGGCGAAAGTGGGGATCGAGCTGGTGATCCAGCCGGTGGAACGCTCGCTGTTCTACGACCGCTCCAACACCAACGATTACGAGATGGCCATTTTCGTGGTCGGCGGCGGGCTTGATCCGCAGTTCGACAAGACCGGCGTGCTCGCCTGGAGCCCCACCGAGTCCCGTCAGAGCCTGCTGTGGGCGAAGTGGGCGCAGAGCGGGGGCAAGCAGGGTGAAGAGCCGAGCGTTTCGATGAAAAAGCGCATCGAGCTGGACGAGAAGTGGAAGGTCGCCAAGAGCCAGGCCGAGGCCGATGGCTACCTGCGCCAGATCCTGCAAGGCGCAGCTGACGAGTTCGAGGTGATCGGCACTACTGCCACGCCCAAGGTGCTCGGCGTGCTCAGCAAGCGTCTGGTAAACGTGAACGAGAAGATGCCTTGGGCCTGGCCTTACGCCACCCCGGCCGGCTCACTGCCGCAGCAGTGGTTCTTCAAATAAGCGAGGCGTTTCTCGCCTGAGAATGGCCGCCCGGCAAGCCTGCCCGGCGGCCATTTTTTCGTGCGAAGGCGGGCTGGGCCTGCGTTATGATGCGCGGCCGCCACGCCTTACCTGCACGCTTCATGTTTCAGACTCCCGCCCGCGCCTGTGGCGTTGATTTCGGCACCTCCAACTCCACCGTCGGCCAGATCCGGCCCGGCGCCGAAACCCTCCTGTCGCTCGAAGACGGCAAGCTCACCTTGCCCTCGGCCGTATTCTTCAATGCCGATGAAGACAGCACCCACTTCGGCCGCGACGCAATGGCGCAATACCTCGACGGCTACGAAGGCCGTCTGGTGCGCTCGCTCAAGAGCCTGCTCGGCAGCCAGCTGATCGATGCCACCACCGAAGTGGCCGGGCGTGCCCTGCCTTTCCGTGAGCTGCTCGCCACCTTCATCCGCGAACTCAAGCGGCGTGCCGAGGAAGCAGCCGGCCGGCCCTTCGATTGTGCGGTGTTTGGCCGCCCGGTGTTCTTCGTGGATGGCAAGCCCGAGGCCGACAAGCTTGCCGAGGACACCCTGGCGCAGATTGCGCGGGCTGCGGGTTTTCGCGAGCTGAGCTTCCAGTTCGAGCCGATCGGTGCGGCCTTCCATTACGAGCGCACGCTGGCCCGCGAAGAACTGGTGCTGATTGCCGATATCGGCGGCGGCACGGCGGACTTCTCCCTGGTGCGCCTCTCGCCTGAGCGGGCGAAGCGTGATGAGCGCCGTGAGGATCTGCTTGCCAACGGCGGCGTGCACGTCGGCGGCACCGATTTCGACCGTGCCCTCAACCTCGCCAGCGCCATGCCCTTGCTGGGCCTGGGCAGCCGCACCCAGAACGGCGGCGAACTGCCCTCGCAGCTCTTCTATCAGCTCGCCACCTGGCACACCATTCCGTTTGCCTACACGCGCACCGCCTGGAACGATTTCCAGCAGCTCTACCGCATGAGCAGCGAGCGTGAAAAACTCGATCGCCTCTCGCGCCTGATTGATCGCCGTGCCGGCCACTGGCTGGCGCTGCAGGTGGAGCAGGTGAAGATCAATCTTTCCGCCGAGGAGCTCAGCCAGCTGGATCTGGCCGAGCTGTGGCCGGGCCTTGTCGCTCCGGTTACACGCGCCGATTTCACTGCCGCCAGTGCCGAGCTGGTCAGCCGGGTGGCGCAGACCGTGCAGGAATTGCTGCAGCAGGCCAATCTGCGCAGCACAGATATCGATACCCTGTTCTTCACTGGCGGCGGCAGCGGTGTGCCGCAACTGCGCGCCGCCATCAGCCAGCTGCTGCCGGGCGCGCGTGCCTGTGAGGGCGATCTCTTCGGCAGTATCGGCGCGGGCCTCGCTGTGGAGGCCGCGCGCCGGTATGGCTAGGCCCTAGTCGCGGCCGTGGCCGTGACCGCCGCCCTTGCCGCCAGAATTGTCCGGCCGACCGCCGCGGTCATTGTGATCCGGGCCGCGTGAGTCCTGCCGCTGTTCCTGCCTGGGGGCTTCGCGGCGCTCATAGTCGCGGCGCACTGGCTCCATGTCGCGGCGGATCTCGTCGCGGCGCTCGTTCTGCTTTTCGCGCTCGCGCTGAAAGCTCCGGTCGCGTTCGCGTCGGTCATGGTCGCGGCGCCAGTCATCCTCGCGGCGGCGATCGTCCTCATACCAGCGCTGCCAGCGCTCATGCTCGTTGCGCTGAGCCTCGCGCCAGTCCGAATGGCGCTCCCAGCGCCCGGCGCGGAAATACCAGTCGTCGCGGTCGTGGTCCCAGCGCTCGGGGATCCACACATAACCCGGGCGTTCGCGCAGCCAGATGCCGCCAACCCAGGCATACGCACGACCATCCCAGCGCCAGTAACCGGGGCGCCATACATGACCGTGACGCGGCTTGGGCCAGACTTCATGGCGCGGCGGCGGCGGCGGGCCGTAGATGTCGATGCTTACGCCGGGCAGGTGGATGTCGATGCCCACCGATACGCCAGCCTGGCTGGCCAGCGGGCAAAGCAGGCCGGCGGTGAGCAGCAGTGCTGCAAGTGTCTTGTTCATCGGGGGTTCCTGTTATTAATACCGGTGCGGGCCACGCGGATAATCGTGGTAGTCCCGGCGTGCGTCACGGTAGCGGTATTCGTCGTGATAGTAGTGATGGTGGTGATATTCCCGGGCCGGGCGGTACTCGTAACGCGGCGGCGGCGGGGGAGGGCGATGATAGCCGCCGTGAGCCGGTTCGCCACCGATCACGATGCGCGGCACGATGACCGGTGGCAGGGGCGGAGCGAAGCGCTCGAACACGGTTTCGGCGTGGCTGATGGCCGGGGCGGCCAGGCTGGCCGCAGCGAGCAGGGCGAGGAAGATCTGGCGCGGGGTTTTCATCGAAATTCTCCTTGGTGGGGCGGATGCCTCTGCTTCCATTAACGCGCCGCCTGCAAGCGGGTGGACGGGTGTCAGCTAGCTGTCAGCCTGGCGCGATGCCGGCGTACACTGCTGCCCATCCCGATGCACCGGAGGTGCGCCCGTGAAAACCCTTCTGCAGGCTCTGTTGCTGAGCGCGCTGCTGTGCATGGCGCCGGCCCGTGGTGCCGAGCTTTTCCCCTTTGTGCTGCCCTGGGATGACGCCAGTGTCAACCTGACCAACCTCGCCGCCTGGAACGCCAAGCCGGCGGGAAAGAACGGTTTCGTCACACGCTGCGGCAGTCATCTGTGCGTGGGCAGTGAGCGTATCCGTTTTCTCGGCGTGAACATCGTCTTTGGCTCGGTGGCGCCGGATCACGCGACGGCCGACAAGCTCGCCGCGCGCATGGCCCGCTTCGGCATCAACATCGTGCGTTTTCACCACATGGATTCCAGCCCGGTGCCTCGGGGACTCCTGCAGAAAGACATGCGTACGCTGGACGCCGACATGCTCGAGCGGCTCGACTACTTCATCGCCGCGCTCAAGCGCGAGGGCATCTACAGCAACCTCAACCTGCACGTGGGCCGCAAGTATCCGGGCTTCAAGGACTGGGGCGAGCCCACGCCGAAATACTGGAAGGGTGTCGACAACTTTTTCCCGCCGATGATCGAGATGCAGCGCGAGTTCGCTCGTGACCTGCTGCTGCATCGCAACCCCTACACCGGCAACCGTTATGTCGACGAGCCGGCGGTGGCGCTCATCGAAATCAATAATGAGAACGGCCTCTTGCGCGAGTGGCGTGTGGGCGGGCTCAACGACATGAGCGAGCCCTATCGCGGCGAGTTGCAGCAGCAGTGGCAGCGTTGGCTGCGCGCCAGATACAAGGATTCGGCCGCCCTGCGCGCAGCCTGGGGCTTGCGCGAGGAGCCGCTGGGCGCCGAGATGCTTGCGGGCGCTGCGAACGTGAAGGGGGGCGAGGCCGGCTGGAACCTGCAACTCGTTGGCGGCGCCCAGGCTGCGTTGGCGCAGGCCGCTGATGGCAGTCTCACGCTCGCCATGCAGGCGCCTGGCAAGGAGAACTGGCACACCCAGTTGCACCAGAGTCGCCTCGCTTTCAAGGCAGATCAGCCCTATACCCTGAGCTTCCGCGCCAGGGCCGACAGACCGCTGAAAATTGCCCTGCAAGCCATGCAGGCCCATGCACCCTGGCAGCATCTGTGGGCGCAGAGCATCGAAATTGGCACTGGCTGGCGCGACTACCGATTCAGCTTCGCCCCGTCGCAGGGCGACGAGGTGGCGCGCCTCACCCTCGGCGGTTTGGGGCTCGGCACCGGCCAGCTGCAGATCCAGTCCGTCAGCCTGCGCCCCGGCGGCGTGCTGGGCCTGCAGGCAGGCGAATTGCTGGAGGCTGGCACGGTCGCCATTCTCGGCAGCGATGAATTGATGAGCCGCACCCGCGAGCAGCAGCGCGACTGGGTGCAGTTCCTGTGGGATGCCGAAAGCGCCTACTGGACCGGCTTTCAGCGGTTTCTCAAAACGGATCTGGGCGCTCGCCCGCTCATCCTCGGCACCCAGGTCAGCTACAGCCCGGCGCCGATCCAAGGCCAGCTCGACGTAGTCGATGGCCACGCCTACTGGCAGCACCCGAACTTCCCCGGCAAGCCCTGGGACATCGACAACTGGAAGATCGCCAACACCCCCATGGCCGGCCTCGACGGCGCCGGCACCCTGGCCGATCTCGCGCTGCGCCGCTATCCCGGCAAGCCCTTCATCGTCACCGAATACAACCACTCGAATCCCAGCCACTACCAGGGCGAAGCCCTGCCGCTGGCCGCCGCCTACGGTGCGCTGCAGGACTGGGACGGCCTCTTCCTCTACAGCTACGGCGCGCACGATGGCAAGTGGGACAGCGGCATGATCGACCGCTTTTTCGACAGCCACGCCAACCCGGTCAAGATGGCCAGCTTCATCGCCGCAGCGGCCCTGTTCCGGCGCGGTGATATCGCCGCAGCCCGCCCGGCAAACGATCCGCTGCCCGCACAAAGCGTGTGGATCGATAGCCTGCGCGCCACCTACAAAATGCCCGCTGCCGATCTCCTCGGCGCGCCGCGCAACGCCAGCCTTGCAAGACAAGTGAGTATCGCCACGCCAGCCGGACCGGCGCTGCCGCTACCCGTGAAGAGCGACACCGGCGAACTGCTGTGGGGCGTGGACGGCGTACAGGGCAAGACCGTCGTGATCGATAGCCCGCGCAGCAAGGGCCTGATCGGCGCGCGCCTGGGCAAAGCGTACGATGCAAACGGCATCGAGCTGGAGCTACTCGGCGCGCGCAATGACTGGGGCGTGCTGCTCGCCACCCTGATCGAAGGCCGCGACTTCGCCAGTCCCGGTCGCGTGCTGATCAGCGCGCTGGGCCAGGTCGAAAACACCGGCCAGCGCTGGCTGGACGAAAAGAAAACGACGGTGGGCCGAAACTTCGGCAGTGCGCCCACCGTGGTCGAAGGCCTCGCTGCGCGCGTCCGCCTGCCTGTCGCAGCGAGCCGCGTGCGTGCCTGGGCGCTGGACGAGCGCGGCAATCGGCGTGAGGAAATCAGGGTGACGGGCAGCGAGCGTGCCACGCTGGAGGTGGGGGAGGCTTGGCGGACGCTGTGGTATGAGGTTGAGATAAAGTAGGGTGGGTTCGGAGCTAAGCGACAACCCGCCACACAGCGGTACGAACGGCTCATGCTGGGTTGCTTCGCAAACACCCTCTACTTGCGTACGTATCGATAACGAGTCAAGTCGCACAGGAACGTAGTCAAAATCGAGAGGTGGAAATGGCGCCGTACACTTTTTTCGTTGAATACGATGGCGGTATCTATCTTTCACAGATTGAAGCTGCCAACAAGTACTCTGCATACCTGCTCTGGTGCAGAACCGCTGTTGTGAGGGACCGCATCGCTGGAAAGAAGGCTGAAGAGCTTGCTGCTAAAGCCGAACTGTTTCCTGCTGAGGATCTTATTGGGATTCGCTCCTTGGTTAACGCCTGGACCTTCAGTCTTCTGTTCAGGGGGAAATTAGTGCACGGGTCAATAGTCAGCACTCGTGCTGGGAAATCTGGGTAACCAGTGCTCGGTGAACCCACGCGTTGATGTTTGATTGGTTCATCGCGTGATCTCGTTGTGCCCACCCTACAAAACTGAAACACATTTTACGTAGAGCCGTAAGCGGCAGGCATGCAATCCTGCGATGAAGAAAGGAATCAAGATGCTTAACCGTGCAATGCTTCTTATCACCTTATTAGTGCTTGTAGGTTGCGGTACGATTCCAGCGCATGTTCAAGCAGGGAGAACAGCGGAAGTCCGATCAGGTGACAAAACAATTTTTTATATGCAGATATCCAAAGAGGGCCGTACCCATGAAGAACTCAGGCAGGAGTGTAGAGGTGTGGCGAATGTGTCGCGCTTCACTCCTGGCATGAACATTGTGTGCACCGACGCCGACGTCTCTGCCACTAGCCCATGGTTTTTCGTTTCCAAAGAAGCAAAAGCAGACCCGGCAACTACCCGGTGGATGTTCGCATCGGAACAGGGGTGCCTGGCCGTGTTCGCCAAAGTTGTTGAGCAGGGTGAGCGCATACAGAGTCTGTGCCAGTTGCCTTAGCTCGAGGCGACTCAGTCGCGCTGACCAATCTTTTGTTTGGGCGTGATCCACCGCCCCCGCGTGGGTTACGCCTTCGGCTAACCCACCCCACAAACCGCGCCGCTTCTGCGGGTTTTCTTGCGAGCGGAAGCAAGTAGCCCGGATGAAACAGAGTGGAATCCGGGGTTTTTCTATGTGAGGCTGAATCCCGGATTCCGCTGTGCTGCATCCGGGCTACCTGTACTTTGACCGTCGGCGCTTAGAATCTGTCCGGCGCATCGGTGCACAGCGAGCACTTCTCCATGAATCAACTTACCCAACTCCATGCCGACATCGACCGCCGCGTCGATTTTATTCGCGCTGAAACCCCCGATTGGCTCTGCGGAAAGGGATGTGCGAACTGCTGTCGCAAGCTGTCGGACGTGCCTTTGCTGACGGCTGCCGAATGGCGCTTGCTGCAGAAGGGGCTGGCCGCTTTGCCGGCGGAGCGTCTGGCGCAGGTAAGCGAGGCGATGTCCCGTTTGGTGAGCCAGCCCGCGCGGCCGGTGGTGTGTCCGATGCTGGATCAGGTGAGCAATGCTTGCCCGGTGTATGCGCAGCGCCCGGTGGCGTGTCGCACTTATGGCTTTTATGTGCAGCGTGAGCTGGGCCTGTATTGCGGCGATATCGAGGCGCAGGTGGCGGAAGGCAAGCTGGCGGAGGTGGTGTGGGGCAATCACGATGTGATTGATCGTGAGTTGGCCGCGCTGGGCGAAGTACGCGCGCTGACCGAATGGTTTGCCCGCTGGCAGAAGGAGCAGGCATGAAATCGAAAAGTGGCATCGGCGGGCTGGTGTATTCGACCGAGCATGGTCGTACCTGTCCCGATTGTCGTCAGCCGGTGGTGGCCTGCGCCTGCAAGCAGGCGGTGGTGCCGGCGGGCGATGGCATCGTGCGGGTGTCGCGCGACACCAAGAGCCGGGGCGGCAAGTGCGTGACGGTGATCAAGGGCGTGTTGCTGGAGGCTGCGGCACTCGCCGCGCTGGGCAAGAAGCTGAAGGCGGCCTGCGGCACGGGTGGCACGACCAAGGATGGGGTGATCGAGATTCAGGGCGATCACTGCGAGCTGGTGATGGCACGTCTGAAGGCCGAAGGTTTTACGGTGAAACGTGCGGGCGGCTGAAGTCGCAAATCTTGCCCTGGGAAAAAGCCCGCCCGGCTTGCGCCGGACGGGCTTTTGTCTTTCTGGCTTGAGGGCTGCCGATTACACGCCGTCGAGACGGATCTGCACGCCGGTGGCCGTGTAGGTGGTGGTGATCTTGCTGAAGCCAGCCACCGTGACGCTGCTGAACGTGCCGGCGAGCTTGCCGGCGCTGATCACGCTGAGGGTGTCGCCTGCCTTCGGGGTGTAGCCTGAGAAGCTCACGACGAGGCTGCCGCCGGCCAGGGTGGAGGTGCCACTGATGTTCAGCACGCCCTTGGCGGCACCGCTCATGACCAGTGCCAGCTCGCCGGCGGTCTGGGTGTAGGCGCCGGTGATGGCGAGCGCTGCCGGGGCGGCGCATTCGAGTTTGCCGCCCTTCACGAACACATCGCCCTTGCCGAAGGCGCTGGCGGAATCCGCCGCCAGGGTGCCGGCGCTGATCACTGTGCCGCCGCTGTAGCTGTTGCTGCCAGCCAGGCGCAGGCTGCCGCTGCCTAGCTTGGTGAGCTTGCCGGCGCCGGCGATGTTGTTGCGCCAGGAGTCCTTGGCATTGAAACCGCCGAGGCTGGCATCCATCGTCACGGCCACGTCGCCGTTGAAGGCGCCGTAACCATCCGCTGCGGCGAAGAGGTTGAGGCGGCCCCAGCCTTCTTCATCGTTGGCCAGCGGGTAGCCTGAGTCGATCTCGGTGGTCTTCAGCACCACGCGGCGCTGTGCGGCGCTGAGGTAGGGCAGACGGGTTTCGAGCAGGATCTCGGCGCCCTTCGGCACGGTGGCGGCCTTGCCATCGTTGGCGCTGATCTTGGGCAGACCATAGGTGAGCTTCTGGGTGAAGAGGCTCTTGTTCGTGGCGTAGTCGGAGAAACGGTCGTAGTTGACGCTGCTCTTGTCGGTGGTGACCGGGGTGCGGGCCTTTTCAAGCAGCGCGTTGAAATCGCTCGTGCCGGTCTGGGCCATCAGGTAGTCCTGCACCAGCTTGTAGGTGGCGGCCTTGTCCATACTGGTCTTGGTCAGACCGTAGGCCACCACGGCGGTGGCCTGCACGCGGCCGCCCATCACGTCCAGCGGCGAGTGCATGCCGGCGAGGATGCGGCTCTCGCCCATTTCCATGGCGCGGGTGATGAGTTCCTGGTAGCGCTGCGGGAAGAGGTAGGCCATCGGCAGCACATCGCGCCAGGCTTCGGCGGTGTGGCCCGAGGGGAAGCCGCCATCGGTGGTCGGCGTGGTGCTCTTGGCCGATTCAAGGGCCGGTACGACGCTGACGTCCGTGCTCCAGCGCCAGGGGCGGGCGTATTTGTAGAAACGCTTGGCGGGTTCGCCCGAGCCATCGGTGATGTTGCCGCTGTCGATGAAGCTGACAGCACTGCCGAGGGTCGAGGTGGTCGAGCCGAGGTTGTTCCCGCTGTCGGATACGGCGGTGACGGCGGTGTTCGGATCGACGGTAACGATGCTGCTGGTCTGGCCGGTGCCTGTGCGCCAGAGGCTGGTGAGCGGGCCCATGCCATCGGACACGGAAAAGCCCTTGCTGCGGCGGTCATCCATGTAGGCGGCAAGTGCCTGATCGCTTGTGCGGTTCTTGGTGGCGGTCTTCACGTAGTCGATATTGGCGGCATGCAGCGCGGCATTGACGACGCTGCCATCGGTGGAGTCGCCAGGGATGCCACTCCAGGTGGAGGCGGTTACGGCCGCGCAGCCATTGGCGGCGGCGAGGCTTACGCCGGCATCAACTTTCAGGCTGCTGGGCGTCCACAGGTCGAGGAAGCCTTTGAGCACACGCACGCCGGCATTGGTGTCGAGCGTGACCTGGCAGGGATTGTTGCGCTGGTTGCTGGCGCCGGTGTCGATATAAGCCTGCACGCCGCTGGGGGCGTCGGCGGTCTCAACGACACCGAGGCCGACCGGCTCCGCCGGGATGACGAGCGCTGCAGCACTGCTCGACGTGCTGGTGGCGGAGCTGCTGCTCGACGCGGCGACAGCGGACTCACTGCTGTTGCTGCCACCACCGCAGGCGACCAGACCCAGCGCGGTGAGCACCGCAAGGGTGGCGGCACTACGCCGGAATTCAAATGCTGATTGCATGTATGTTGCTCCCTGATGTTGTCTGCCCGGCGGGGCAGGAAAGCCGGCAATGATCAGGATGCTTTGTTACGGGAAGAATACGGTTGCGTACGTTTTATGTTGCAGTGAGATGACGACCATCGGCTTCATGGGCAGGCACTGCGAGCTTGGGCTTGGTGGGTACGACATGTCGCAGGGGTGTCATGCATTTGTCACGGCAAGGTCATTTTTGCTTGTGACAATCGCGGGCTTGTCTTGAACACGCACGGAGTGCATAACAATGAAAAAAAGTCTTGCGGGGGGAGTGGGTGCAAGTGGCCTGCTGGGCGTTTTTGTGCTGCTGGCCGCGTGCGGCGGCGGCAGTTCCGGGAGTGACACAACCATCGGTGCCGCCTCGAGCAGCAGCGTAAGCGTCAGCGCGAGTGCTGCCTCGCTGGCCAGCAGTTCTGCCGCCAGTGCTGGGGCGTCGTCCAGCCTCAGCAGTTCAGCGGCCAGCTCTTCAAGCCGGTCGTCCTCAAGCAGCAGCGTGGAGGCCACACCGATCAGCCTGAGTCTCGTCAAGATTGGTGGCTATACCCATAGTGGCGGTGCGTCGTCGGCAGAAATCACCGCCTTTGATCCGGCGAGCAAGCGTCTCTTCGTGATCAATGGCGCACTCGGCACGGTGGATGTGCTGAATCTGGCCGATCCGGCCAACCCGGTGCTGATCAGCTCGATCAGCACAGCCACCTTCGGCAGTGGCCTCGGTGGCGCCAACAGCGTGGCCGTGCGCGACGGTGTCGTGGCCCTGGCCATCGAAGCTTCGCCCAAGACCGGTAACGGCATCGTGGCCCTGGTGCGCGCCTCTGATCTCGTCACCCTCGGCACTGCCACGGTGGGGGCCTTGCCGGACATGCTTACCTATTCGCCGGATGGCAAGTATCTGCTGGTGGCCAATGAAGGTGAGCCGAACAGCTACGGTCAGGCCGATTCGGTGGATCCGGAAGGCTCTGTTAGCGTGATCACGCTTGGCGCGCTGGGCCCCACGGTCAGAAGTGTCAGCATGAGTGTGACGAGTGCCGGCTTCGCGGGCTTCAACAGCCAGGTCGACAGCCTGCGCACTGCCGGCGTGCGTATCTTTGGGCCAGGCGCCACGGTGGCTCAGGATCTGGAGCCGGAGTACATCACGGTGGCGGCGGACAGCAGCAAGGCATGGGTCACGCTGCAGGAGAACAACGCGATTGCCGAGCTGGATCTGGCCAGCAAAAGCATCACCGCGATCCGCTCGCTGGGCCTGAAGGATCACAGCATCGCCGGCTACGGCATGGACGTCAGTGATGAAGACGGCGGTACCAACACCAACTCCGGCGCGCCAGCCATCAAGATCCGCACCGTGCCGGTGAAAGGCATGTACATGCCGGATGCGATCGCCAGCTATGTGGTGGGCGGCACGACTTATCTGGTGACGGCCAATGAGGGCGACGCCCGCGAATACACCGGCTTTGCCGAAGAGGCGCGGGTGCGTGCGCATTGCACTGGCGGGCTGGATGCCAGCCTGTCGGCCGATTCCGCCAATGATGTGAAGGACAGCAACCTCGGTCGTCTCAAAGTTACTGCCAACTACAACGGCGGCAGCAGCGATACCGGCAAGAACGCCACGACCGGCGTGTGTACTGCACTGTATGCGTTCGGTGGCCGTTCCTTCTCGATCTGGAAGACCGATGCGACACGGGTCTTCGATTCCGGAGACGCCTTCGAGCAGAGGACCAGTACCCTGAGCGAGGCCAACTTCAACGCCAGTCACGACAACAATACCCAGGATTCGCGCAGCCCCGCCAAGGGCCCGGAACCGGAAGGCGTGGTGCTGGCCGCCATCGGCAGCAAGACCTTTGCCTTCATCGGCTTGGAGCGTATCGGAGGCGTGATGGTGTATGACATCAGCAGCCCGACTGCGCCGGTGTTCGTGACTTATCTGAATACGCGCAGTGGCACCAGCGGGGACAATGGTCCGGAAGGTTTGGCCTTCATCAAGGCATCCGACTCGCCCAATGCCAAGCCGCTGCTGGTTGTGGGCAATGAAGTGAGTGGCACGACGGCCATCTACCAGATCAATCTCAGCTACTGATCGCGTTTGCTTCAGGCAGGCCTCCCGGTGTTTGCCGGGAGGCCTTTTCCATTCTTGTGAGGCGGACTGGCGGAGCTTGCCCTGCCCGGCGACTTGGCCGAAGATGCTCGCGCACCGTCATAGAACGGATTCAAGGGAGAACGTCATGCGTGGAGTGATCGCCAGCCTGCTGCTGGCCATGCTGTTGGGGTGTGCCTCGGCGCCGCCGCCAGTGCCACCGCTGCGGGCAACGCCGGAGGCCGACCAGGCGGCCAAGCGTTTTCGGAGCAAGCCGGGGGTGGCCCGGGTCTATCTCTACCGCAATACGCGTTTTGGCGCTGACGCGCTGATGAGTCTGCGCATCGACAATGTCGACCTCGGCACCATGGGGGGCGCCTCCTTCATGCCGCTGGAATTGTCGCCGGGCTTTCACCAGCTGGAAGTGAATGGCACCTCGGTGTCGAAGCTGGAGCTGAACCTGCAGGGCGGACGCAACTATTTCATCCAGGTAAACAACGCAGTTACTCTCGAAATCGGCAAGATCGAGCTGATCGAGCGTCATGCCCTGGAAGCGCAATACGCCATCGAGAATGATTGCAGCATGGTTCAGCCACGCCAGTTCGCACTCGTGCCGTGAGCCACTGCCGGGCCGCCCCGGCGGCGGGGCTGAGGGTTAGCTTCGGGTCAGCAGCAGCCCGCACTCCAGGTGGTGAGTCCAGGGGAACTGGTCGAACACGGCAGCGGCGGCAATCCGGTGCGTAGTGGCGAGTTCGGCCACATTGGCGAGCAGGGTTTGCGGGTTGCAGCTGATGTAGAGGATATGCTCGAAACCACGGGCGAGCGCCAGCGTGGCTGGGTCGAGGCCGGCACGTGGCGGGTCGAGGAACAGGGTCGAGAAGCAGTAACTGTCCAGATCAACGTCCTTCAGGCGCGTGAAGGGGCGTACCCGGGCCAGCGCGTCACTGATTTCTTCGCTGGCCATACGCACCATGCTCACCGTCTCGATGCCATTGGCTTCGAGGTTGTAGTGTGCGGCGCGTACCGAGGATTTGCTCATCTCTGTGGCCAGCACGCGGCCGAAGTGCGGCGCCAGGGCTACGGTGAAATTACCGTTGCCACAGTAGAGCTCCAGCAGATCGCCGCCGAGTGTGGCGGCCTGCTCGCAGGCCCAGCCCAGCATCTGCTGGTTGATACCGGCATTCGGTTGAGAGAAGGAGCCTTCGACCTGCTGGTAGCGCAGGTGGCGGCCTTGTACCTGGAGCTCTTCGAGCAGCCAGTCGCGCTCCAGCACGATCTTCTGCTTGAGGCTACGGCCGATCACGAGAATGCCCAGTTCGCTGGCCAGCGCGCGCGCGGCCTCTTCCCAGGCTGCATCCAGTGCGCGGTGGTAGAGCAGGGTGACCAGCATTTCACCCGAGAGCGTGGCCAGGAAGTTCACCTGGAAGATTTTCCGGCGCAATTCGGGGCGTGCCAGCAAGGCAGCCTTCAGGCGCGGCATCAGTGTGCAGATCGATTCGGCCGCGACTGGGAAGGTTTCCATTAGTACCGGAGTCTTCGGTGCCGCCGGGTCGAACATCGCGTAGTGCAGATCCTCGCCTTCATGCCACATGCGGAACTCGGCGCGCTGGCGGTAGTGCAGCGGTGCGGAGCGGAACACGGCCGGCTCGGGGAGTGCGAAAGGCGCGAAATCGTCCTTGAATTGCGCGAGCTTGGGCGCAAGCTGGGCTTCGTAGGAGGCAGGGTCGTGACTGGGCTGGAGCATGGCTTTGGTGCGGCAGGTAAAACGGAAGGGCGCAAGGATAACGCGTCCGGCGGCCGTGCGTATTTTGTAGGCAGGGTTTTCCTGGGCGCGACAGGTGCTGGCCACAATGCGGGCTTGCCCGGTGCGGGGGCTGCTCGTGAGCGGGCGAGTTGGGGAGGGACGGAGTCCTTGTCGCCTGGATTTTTGCGCTGCCAAAGGGCGGCCGGGCAACCCTGCCCCTTGGGGGCGCGTCAGGAATCGGGCGGCAGGCGGCTGTGTATGCTTGAACGGAGTCAATGTGGAGTTTGGACAGGATGTTCGTTGAACCACTGGGGTTGCTAGGAGACGCGGATGTGGCCCTGGCACAGGCGCAAATCAGCGATCTGCTGGCTGCTGGCGCCCGCTCGCTGTTGATTCTTGCCGGTGAGGCCAGTGGGCTTGAGCAAGCTGCCTGGGATGAACTGCTGCAACGACAGGTGGTGCCGGTATTCGGGGGCATCTTCCCGCGCATCGTGTTTGGCGGGCGCGATCATGCGCGCGGTGTGTTGATCGTCGGTCTGCGTTGCGCGGCTGAGGTGTGCATCGTGGAAGGCTTGAATGACGAGCATCCGGGCTTTGCCCGTTACCACGCGCATTGCGCAAGTTTGCGCGAAGCCGGTAGCGTGATGCTGTGGGTGGATGCTCTGGCGCGTCACATCGATGTGCTGATCGAGGCCGCTTACGACATGGTGGGGGCCGGACCGGCCTTCATCGGTGGTGGTGCTGGCTCTCTGAGCCTGCGTCCGCAGCCTTGTCTGTTCTCCAATCGTGGCCTGTTGCAGGGCGCCGCGCTGATCGTCGGACTGGATGCGCGGGTTGCGGTGGGCGTGAAGCATGGCTGGGAGTCGGTCGCCGGCCCCTTTTTGGTCTCTACCGTGCGTGGCAATGAAATCCGGAATCTGGATTTCCGCCCCGCTCTGCATGTCTATCGTGACGAGATCGCCCGTCTCAGTGGCCTACAGCTCGACCGTGACAACTTCCCCGCTGTTGCGCGCAGTTTTCCGCTGGGGGTCGAACGCATGGATGGCTCCTTCCTGGTTCGTGAGCCGGTGCGTCTGGAAGGCGAGCGCCTGATCTGTATCGGTGACGTGCCGGAGCGCTCGACCCTGCATATCCTGCATGGCGTCGAGGAGGCACTGGTGCAGGCTTCGGGCCAGGCCTGCCGTGAGGCCATGCGCCGGTCGGGAAAAACGCCGGCGGGGGTGTTGCTGGTGGACTGCATCAGTCGCGCACTTTATCTTGACCATGCCCACGCCGCGCAGCTGCGCTTGCTCGAAAAGGTACTCGAGGAGGGCGGAAGTGCTGGCATTCCGGTGTTCGGGGTGCTGTCTCTCGGCGAGATCGCCAACCCTGGCGGTGGTTGCCTGGAGTTTCACAACAAGACCTTCATTCTGGGGCTGCTCCCCGATGCCTGTGCCTGAAGCGCCGCAATCGACAGTCTGGCTGCTCTCCCTGCAAGGCGAGCTGTCAATGCACATCGGAACTTCGCTCGACATGGGCGAGATGCTGCGCAGCTTTCTGGTGGCCACAACCCAGCGCTTGCAATTGCGTACCGCCCAGATATGGTGGCGTGCGGAGCAGGGGGAGCTGGAACAGCATGCCTACCCGGCTTGCAGCGTCGTTCAGTGGGCGCAGGATGCGCTACGTACTGCGCAGCTGGAAGGCTTCCTGCGGGATGTGGATCGCCATCGCGCGGTGCTGGGCACTGCCGGTCCGGGTCAGATCCAGGCCTTGCGGATTGGGGCCGCGGCAGCGCTGTATCTGGAGCAGAGCGAGATCGAGCTCAACCCGGCCGCCCTGGCTGTGCTCGAAACCCTGATGCCGCGCCTCGCGTTGGCTTGCCAGGCCTGCATAGACCACCGGCGCAGCCGTGCCTTGCTGGAACTGACTCGCTTGCAGAACCGTGAGCTCGACGCCGCCCGTGAGCGGGCCGAATCGGCCTGGCGCAGCAAGAGCGAATTCCTTGCCGCGATCAGCCACGAAATGCGCACTCCGCTCAACAGCATCCTTGGTTTTTCCGAACTGCTGCAGCTTGAGCTGCGTGACGGTGAAACGGCCGACTACGCAGCCAGCATTCATGCCGCCGGCCGTCACCTGCATGCCATGTTCAACGACCTGCTGGATCTGGCCAAACTCGATGCGCGCCGGTTGGTGCTGCATCCTGAAGATGTCGATCTGGCGCAGCTGTGCGCTGAAGTGTGGACGCCGCACTCGATTGCGGCGCAGCGCAAGGGCTTGCTTAGTGGTTTGTTTCTGGATCAGAAGCTGCCGGTCCGGATCGTGGTGGACCCGGTGCGCCTTCGGCAGGTGATCAACAACTTATTGGCCAATGCGCTGAAATTCACTCAGCGTGGCAAGGTCGAGATGCATGTGATGCCCAGCGACGGTCTGATCGCCTTTGCTGTGGTCGATACCGGGCCGGGCATTCAGCCGGAAGCTCGCGAGCGGGTGTTCGAGCGTTTCTGTCAGGCCGGTAGCGGCGAGGGTAATCGCAATGCTGAGGGCACCGGCCTTGGTCTGGCGATCTCGCGGGAGCTGGCTGAGCAGATGGGAGGCTTTATCAGCCTGGACTCAACGCTTGGGGTGGGGACGGTGTTCACACTGATGTTGCCGCCGGTTGATCCGGGATTGATGCGTGAAACCAGGTGATCAGAAGGGGCTGTGGCAGCACACCGCAAACAGACAACAAAAAAGCCGACCATATGGTCGGCTTTTTTGTTCCTGCACCGGAATTACTGAGCGGCCGAAGCGGCAGCAGCCGGAGCGGAAGCATCAGCAGCCGGAGCGGAAGCGTCAGCTGCCGGAGCGGAAGCTTCAACAACCGGAGCGGAAGCTTCAACAGCCGGAGCGGAGGCTTCAACGACGGGAGCGGCTTCTTCCTTCTTGCCACAGGCGGACAGGGCCAGAGCGAGCAGAGCAGCGACGAGGAGAGACTGTTTCATTATTCGGTTCCCTTGCGAAATGAGGTGGGCGACAAGCCAAATCTAGGATCGACCTGGCGGCCGACGCGCGGATTATAGCAACGGGCCGAACAAAAGGGGAATAGCTTTACACCAATCCAGGTTTATCCCATGCAGCTTGATCCGGCACAAGTCAGGCTTTGCCCCTAGACCTTTGGTGTTTAAGCCTGGAAGCGTAAGGCTTTGTTCCGCAATGCTTTGCGCTGCGTTTGTGGCACAAGCTGGAGCGGGCTGGGTACAATCGCCCCCTTTTCCGCAGCCGGGGTCGCCCATGCCGTCAGCCATCATCGAATCACTCGACCACGAAGGACGGGGTATCGCGCGCTGTGACGGCAAGGCCATCTTTATTGAGGGCGCCTTGCCCGGAGAGCGCGTCGAGTTCTCGAGCTATCGCGTCAAGCCAAAGTTCGAGCAGGCCACCATGCTCGCCTTGCACAAGGCCAGCGCTTTGCGCGTGACACCCAAGTGCGAGTTTTATGGCACCTGCGGTGGTTGCAGCATGCAGCATCTGGAGGCTTCTGCCCAGGTCGCAGTGAAACAGCGGGTGCTTGAGAATGCTTTCTGGCACCTGGGCCGAATTCGTCCGGATTTACTTTTGCCCGCTATTCAGGGTCCGGCCTGGGGCTACCGGTATCGTGCGCGCCTGAGTGTTTTCAAGCGCCCCAGCGATGGGCGCGTGCTGGTTGGCTTCCATGAGAAGAAAAGCAGCTTCATTGCCGACATGCACAGTTGCGAGGTGTTGCCGCCTGCGCTCTCCGCCTTGTTGATGCCGCTGCGGGAGCTGATTGGTGCTTTGTCGGTGGCTGATCGTATTCCGCAGATCGAAGTCGCGGTTGGTGAGGAGCAGACTGTGCTGCTACTGCGCAATCTGCTGCCGTTCACGGCTGCAGACGAAGCCTGCATTGTGGCTTTCGGAGCGCAGCATGGCGTGGCCATGTGGCAGCAGCCGGGCGGCCCGGATACGGCCAGGCCGTTGCAGGCGGGGGCTCAGTCCTGGTTGAGCTACTCGCTGCCGGAGTTCGGCGTAAGCCTGCGCTTTCAGCCGAACGACTTTACCCAGGTGAATGTGGACATCAACCGCATCTTGATGCGCAAGGCGATGGCTTTGCTGGATCCGCAGCCGGGCGAGCGGATCGCGGATTTGTTCTGTGGCCTGGGCAACTTCAGCTTGCCGATCGCGGCGCGCGGCGCTTCTGTGATCGGGGTCGAAGGCAGCGTAGCGATGGTGCGCAGGGCGACTGAAAATGCCGAGCTGAATGGCTTGGCAGAGCGTTGTGATTTTCGCGCCGCCAATCTCTTCGAGGCCACGCCCAAGAGCATTGCGGCGCTTGGTAAGCTGGACAAGTTGCTGATCGATCCACCGCGTGAAGGTGCCATTGCCGTCTGCCAGGCGTTGGGCGAGCAGGCGCCGCGTCGCATCGTCTATGTGTCCTGCAATCCGGCAACCCTGGCACGCGACGCTGCCTTGTTGGTGGGCGAGAAAGGCTATCGCCTCATTTCGGCGGGTGTGGCCAACATGTTTCCGCAGACCTCGCACGTCGAATCGATTGCGCTTTTCGAGCGGAGTTGATGGTCGCAAGCAGACATGAAAAAGGCCCGCAACGCGGGCCTTTTTCATTTAGCTCGGGGTGGTGATCAGTCGCGATCGCCACCGAAGATGCCGAGAATCTGCAGCAAGCTGACGAAAATATTGTAGAGATCCAGATACACCGACAAGGTAGCGCTGATGTAGTTGGTCTCGCCGCCGCGGATGATGCGGTTCAGATCGAAGAGCAGCCAGGCCGAGAACAGACCGCAGGTGATCACCGTCAGTGCCAGATGCAGAGCCGGCAGTTGGAAGAACAGGTTGGCGATGCCTGCTACCAGCAGGAGCAGGGTGCCAATGAACAGGAACTGGCCCATGCCTGAGAGATCGCGTTTGATCGAAGAAGCCAGCGCCGACATGCCGAAGAAAATCACCGAGGTGCCGCCTGCGGCGAGGGCGATCAGGGTGCCGCCGTTCGAGAAGCGCAGGGTGCGTTCGAGGGTAACGGACAGCATCAGGCCCATCACGAAGGTGAAGGCCAGCAGCAGGCCGACGCCAGTGCTGCTGTTGCGTGTGCGCTGGATGGCGAACATCAGCCCGATCATCACGCCCAGCATCAGCAATGGGCCCATGATCGGGCTGCCGGCGAACAGGGACGAGAAGTGGAATTGCATGCCCAGCCAGGCGCCGGCTGCCGTGGGCAGCATGCTCAGGGCGAGCAGGTTATAGGTGTTGCGCAGGACCTTGTTACGGCTTTGGGCCAGATCCAGCGAGCCGGTGTTGAGGGTGCGATCCATTATTACGATCTCCAGGATGGTCGGGGTGACGCGGATTGTGGCGTCAGGAGGTTGACTGCGCAAGCAGTCAGCAAGTTCCCCTCCTTTCCCGGTGGGAGCAAGAGGGCGGGACATGGGATGACTTGTGTCTTTTTGTAGAGTCGTTCTCTAATCCTAAAGTAATACCGCCATGCATGGTGTCGCTGTCTTGCGGCGGGTCTGCTTCTTGCATAGCATCGGGAGACAAGGTGTTGTTTTCCGGAGTGAGGTGGTACGTGGCAGGTTTCGTTTTTGATTTCGATTTTGACCATTGGCGGGAGCTTGCTGAAAAGGATCCGGCTGCATTCTTTGCTGCACGCAAGGCCTTGCTGGAGCGCTTCATCCAGTCCGCGCCGAGCCGTATGGATGCGGATTTGCGGAGTCTGCAGGAGATGGTGGACCTGTCGCGAGCCGAGGCGGGTACGCCGGATATCGCTGTGGGGCGCCTGATGGGGATGCTGGGCGATCATTTAGGGGCGTTGGCCGGACATATGCGGCAACTGCGCGATCAATCAGACCAGCTTGCGGCCCTTATCCCCGAGCGCGACTAGGCCTGTTGCAAGGCGCCGGGCGCGAGTCCGGTATCATTCGGGCTTGATCGCTTCCGTTTGCTCCTATCGCGCCATGAATTATCCCAGTCTCGAAGATTACGTCGGACGCACCCCGCTGGTGCGCCTCAAGCGCTTGCCCGGTGCCGAGGCTGAACGCCTCGGAAATGTCGTGCTGGCCAAGCTGGAGGGGAATAACCCAGCCGGTTCGGTGAAGGATCGCCCTGCGCTGTCGATGATCCTGCATGCCGAGATGCGTGGCGAAATCCACCCCGGCGATACCCTGATTGAAGCTACCAGTGGCAATACCGGCATTGCGCTGGCGATGGCGGCTGCGATGCGTGGCTATCGCATGATTCTGGTGATGCCCGAGAACCAGAGCGTGGAACGTCGTCAGACCATGAAGGCCTTTGGCGCCGAACTGGTGCTCACGCCCCGCGAAGGCGGGATGGAACTGGCGCGTGACATGGCCAATCGCATGCGCGACGAAGGGCGTGGCGTGGTGCTCGACCAATTCGCCAATTCGGACAATCCGCTTGCCCACTATGAAGGCACCGGCCCCGAGATCTGGGAGCAGACAGCGGGACGCATCACCCACTTCGTCAGTAGCATGGGCACGACCGGCACCATCATGGGTGTGGCGCGCTTTCTGAAGGAAAAGAACCCGGCTATTCAGATCATTGGTTGCCAGCCTGAGGAAGGTTCGCAGATTCCTGGAATCCGCAAATGGCCCGAGGCTTATCTGCCGAAAATCTATGAATCCAGCCGTGTCGATCGTATCGAATACGTGGCCCAGGCCGCTGCCGAAGACATGACCCGCCGCCTGGCTTGCGAAGAAGGTATTTTTGCAGGCATCTCCTCGGGTGGTGCGATGAGCGTGGCGCGCAATCTGGCGCAGGAGCTCAGCAATGCAGTGATCGTTTCGATCGTGTGCGACCGCGGTGATCGCTACCTCTCCACCGGCGTCTTCCCGGCCTGATGGCTCAGACTGACATGTTGGCCATTGCCCTTGATTTCCTGCCGGACGTGGCCGGGCTGCGTCTACTCAATCGCCTGCCGGCCGAGCTTTCGGATGTGGAAGTGGCTGAGTACGCCTTCCAGCGTCGCCGTGCGGCCCGTGGCAGCGACAGCCTGCCGCCGCATTTGCTACGCCTGAGCGGGTTTGCCTTGTTCGGCGTGCAGGATGGGCAGTTCCGGTTGTGTTCTCAGGCTTCCGTGGATGAGGCTGGCTTGCTTGGTGCATTCCTGGATACCTGTGCGGCGGCGCCGGCTCTGGCGTGCTGGAGTGAACTCGAGGCGAGGCTGGACGCGCTACGTCTGCGCGCGCTGCAGGCTGGGGTTGGGCGTGATGGTGCATGGCCGCGACTGAATGCTTGTGTGCCATTGGCTACCGAGTTGTGTCGTGCGGAAGCGCCGCCTCCTCTGGCTGAAGTGGCCCGTCTGGCAGGCTTGCCGCTGATGCGTGCGGCAGATGAGGAGTGGCAGTGGCAGCGTGTGCTGGCGGGCGACTGGCTGGCACTGCAGGGACAGATTGAATTGCGTGCGCTGGTGGCCTGGCTGCTGCAGCGTCGTCAGCAGAGCCTGAGCGGCCTGATCGGCCAGGCTGACCGCGAGGCTGATGAGGCCAGGCTGCGCGAGTGGCTGCAGGTGCAGCCTGCGCTACACCTGCAAAGCTTTGCGATGACCTGGGGTCAGTCCACTCGCCGGTAAAGCGCGAACTGCTCGGCCAGGCGGCCGCGCCCGCGGCGCAGATCCCATGCTGATTCCCAGCCCTTGCCGGGTTCCGGCAGGGCGTTTCGCCCCGTGGCGTAAGCGAGGCGTAGCGGGCAGTTGGCGCCGCGAGCGGCGATCTTGATGTGGGCAAAATAATGCAGGGCTGCCCGTTGTGAGTCGCCAAGGTCGATGCCCGCCACACAAGCTGCTTCGGGCTGGCTGGCAATCACGGCGGCAATCTCGGCCGCAGTGCTGCGATAGCTCTTGTCGTGATCAATCCAGGACATCAGCAGGGTGGCGGCAAGCCCCCAGGCGAGGGTGACCCCGAGAGCCCAGTGCACCGCGCCGCGCAACTGGAAGAAGGGCAGGCGCAGGTTTGCAATCACCCAGGCGACCGATAGTGTGATCGCCACCAAGAGCTGCAGGGCGTTCCATTGCGGCTCGAAGCCGGGTACCAGACGCAGGAGGTTGCGGGCGAGCGGTGCTGGCCAACCAAAGTTCATGGCCGACCAGGCCAGCCACAGGCTCAGACCGAGCAGGGTGAAAGTCATTACACCAAACCAGTCAAAGGCGTTTGCCGCTCCGCGCCGCAGGCGGCACAGCTCGCCCGACGCCATCAGAATCAGGGCGGGCATCAAGGGCAACAGGTTGGCTGGGCGCATGCCACCGGTGCTGGCAACCAGCGCAAGGGCCAGCAGGGCGGATGCCAGCGGCAGGGAGTGGCCGAAGTCGCGCAGCTTGCCGCGCCGATGCCAGAGTGACCAGATCACCACCGGCCACAACGGCCAGGTGAACCAGCCGATCAGATTGGCGAAATCCTTGCCGCGCTGCAGATGTCCCGCGTGCGGCAGGATCGCCGCCAGCTCATGCGCCCACCAGGCGTGCAGGAAGTCGGGTTGCCAGACGGCCAGGGCCAGTGGCCACAGCGAGACCAAGAGAACCAGTGGCCACAGCGCATGGCGGTAGGCCAGCAGGAAGCTGCGGGTGCGGTACTCGCTCGAACAGACCGGGTTCAGCAGCCACAAGGGCAGGCACAGGAAAAGCCCCGGCAGGCCACCGGCAAGGAAGGCCGCGCCGCTTGCCGTGCCTGTGAGCAGGGCGCCCCGTGTGGGAGCGCTGCGCATCAGCGTCAGGCCTTGCAGGCAGGCCGCCAGAGTGGCGGTGAGAACGATCTGTGGCTGCATTTCATGAGCGTGGATCAGCAGCCCCAGAGAGCCCAGCATCAGCATGGCGGCAGCCGAGGCAGCCTCCCGTCCGTAGAGTTCGCGGGCGGCGTAGCGCAGGCAGTAAATCAGCAGGGTCAGGGCGGCGACATTGCCCAGTCGGATGGCGTCATGCAGTGGCAGTAGCCAGCCGAGCAGCTTGCCGGTCAAGGCGCCAAGCCAGTAAGTGAGCGGCGGCCAATCGTAAAAAGGGTGGCCGGCGATCTGCGGAGTGAGCCAGTGGCCTTCGCTGAGCATGCTGAACACCACCCCGATGTGCAGGGCGTCGTCGCCGCGCCAGGGAACGTGACCAATGTTGCCGGGCAGGGCGTAGGCGATGAAGACCAGGATCAGGGCCCAGTTGGGCACGTGGATCGCAGGTTTGCGGCTCGGAAACTCGGTGAACGAGGAGTTCTGCATGTGCGCCATGAGTTAATGCGGGGAAATAGCACAGGATTGTAAGACGTCCACTCTTCAAATCCTGCCCTGTCAGCGTAAGGACAGGAAAAACAAAAGGCAGCCCGTGGGCTGCCTTTCCTTGCTGGATCCCGCAGGATCAGCGCTTGTACTTTTGCTTGAAGCGCTCGACACGACCTGCGGTGTCGATGATCTTCTGCTTGCCGGTCCAGAACGGGTGGCACTCAGCACACACTTCAACGTGGTAGGTCGGCTTGCCCATGGTGGAACGGGTGGTGAACTTGCTGCCGCAGGAGCAGGTAACCTGCACGTCGGCGTAATTCGGATGGCCTTCGGTCTTCATATCGGGTTCCTTGTTGCGCGGATGGCGGATGTGACCACCCAGAAAATAAGACTCGGGATTATGGCAGGAGACTCGCTTCGCTGCAAGCGAAGCGCTTTCCTCAGCGCCGCATTGCGTCGAAAAACTCCGAATTGCCCTTGGTTTGGCGGATCTTGTCCAGCAGGAAGTCCATCGCGTCCAGATCGTCCATGCCGTAGAGCAGCTTGCGCAGGACCCAGATTTTTTGCAGCTGGGCCGGCTCGATGAGCAGCTCTTCGCGGCGGGTGCCGGAGCGATTGACGTTGATCGCCGGGTAGATGCGCTTCTCTGCCATGCGGCGGTCAAGGTGCACTTCCATGTTGCCGGTGCCCTTGAATTCTTCGTAGATCACTTCGTCCATGCGGCTGCCGGTGTCGATCAGTGCCGTCGCAATGATGGTCAGCGAGCCACCTTCTTCGACGTTACGTGCGGCGCCAAAGAAGCGCTTGGGCTTTTGCAGGGCGTTGGCGTCCACACCGCCGGTCAGCACCTTGCCGGAGGCTGGCACCACGGTGTTGTAGGCGCGAGCGAGGCGGGTCAGAGAATCCAGCAGGATGATCACGTCGCGCTTGTGTTCGACCAGGCGCTTGGCCTTCTCGATCACCATTTCGGCGACCTGCACGTGGCGCGTGGCCGGCTCGTCGAAGGTGGAGGCGATGACTTCGCCCTTCACCGAACGCTGCATTTCGGTCACTTCTTCCGGACGCTCATCGATCAGCAGCACGATCAGCGTGGCTTCCGGATGGTTGGCAGTGATTGCGTGAGCGATGTTTTGCAGCATCACGGTCTTGCCGGACTTAGGCGGGGCCACCAGCAGGCCGCGCTGGCCACGCCCGATCGGGGCAACCATGTCGATCACGCGTGAAGTGATGTTTTCTTCGCCACGCATCTCGCGCTCGAGCTTGAACACCTTGTTCGGGTGCAGCGGCGTGAGGTTTTCGAACAGGATCTTGTGCTTGGCGTTTTCAGGCGGCTCGCCGTTGATCTTGTCGAGCTTCACCAGCGCGAAGTAGCGTTCGCCATCCTTGGGGGTACGGATCTCGCCTTCGATGGTGTCGCCCGTATGCAGGTTGAAGCGGCGGATCTGCGAGGGCGAAACGTAGATGTCGTCGGTGCCGGCGAGATAGGAGATGTCCGGCGAGCGCAGGAAGCCGAAGCCGTCGGGCAGGATTTCCAGAGCACCATCACCGAAGATGGTTTCGCCCTTCTTGGCGTGGTTCTTCAGCAGGGCAAAGACGAGTTCCTGCTTGCGCAGACGGTTGGCAGCCTCGATGTTGTTGGCGTGTGCCATTTCGAGGAGCTGGCTGACGTGAAGAGCCTTGAGCTCGGACAGATGCATGGACTGACCCTGAACGATAGATGCAGAGATGGATTGGGGCCTTGTGGCAACCCGGCTGGAACAGCAAAGAAGGGGAGTTTTATCTTGCCAGCCCCGGTCGGGGTGGCTGGCCGCTTTACGGCGCGCTGCGGGCGGTAACCCGGAATGAACAGCGCACGGCGGCTGTAACTGGCCGGAACTTTAGACGCTAGGTTCCGGCCTGTCAAACACGAACGCTCAGAGATTGGCGTCGAGGAAGGCGGTCAGTTGCGATTTGGACAGGGCGCCCACCTTGGTGGCTTCCACATTACCGCCCTTGAACAGCATCAGGGTCGGGATGCCACGGATGCCGAACTGGGCCGGCACGGCGGAGTTTTCATCCACGTTCATCTTGGCGACCACGATCTTGCCGGCGTAGTCCTTGGCCACTTCTTCGAGGATCGGGGCGATCATCTTGCAGGGGCCGCACCATTCGGCCCAGTAGTCGACCAGCACGGGCAGTTGGGATTGCAGCACATCCTTCTCGAAGCTGCTGTCGGAGATGTAGACGATTTGGTCGCTCATGATTCCTCGCAAAGAAAAACGGCCGCAGTTCTCTGTCGGCCTTACAAGTACTGAATCTTATCCAGATTGCCCTGGGCTGGGAAGATTGACAGCCCTATGGTGTCGATAGTTCAGCCGTGCGCGCTGGATACCTTGGCGAGCCAGTCGCCTTCCGGAGCGCGGTGCAGGCGCATGGCTGCAATCAGGGCTTCAGGCGACTCGGCCACATGCAGTTGATCGAGCTGCGTCTGCTTGACGAAACCGGCGCTGACCATGTGACGCATGAAGGCCAGCAGCGGATCGAAAAAGCCCTTTACATTGAGCAGCCCTACCGGTTTGTGGTGGATGTGCAGCTGTGCCCAGGTGAGGATCTCGAAGAGTTCATCCATGGTGCCGTAGCCGCCGGGCAGCGCCACGAAACCCTGCGCGCGTTCAGCCATCGCGGCCTTGCGGGTGTGCATCGAATCGACCACCACCATCTCGGTGGCGAAGGGGTGAGCCAGCTCGCGTTCGGCCATGAATTCCGGGATTACTCCGTAGCTCTTGCCACGATGGGCGTGCACCGCATCCGCCACCACCCCCATCAGGCCGACATGGCCGCCGCCCCACACCAGTTCGATGCGGTGCTCCGCGAGGCTCTGGCCAAAAGCGCGGGCAGCATCGGCATAGGCGTGGTCGTGACCACTGGAGGCACCGCAGAAAACGCAGAGGGATAGCATGGGGCGAGGGACTTTCAGATGCGAGATGGCGCGAGCTTAGTGGGCGAGGCGGCGGTGAGCAAGACTTCAGGTTCTGGCTGAGCCCGGATCCAGGCCAGCGAACCAGCAGCGCTGTGCTGGATCTGGCTGTCCTCATAGCGATGTTCCGCACCCACCGGGCAAGCCTGGCGGGCAAGGCAGCCCAGCGCGCAAGGGGATTGATCAGCCAGGCGGTGTTGATGGCAGGCTGCCATGTCGAAGCGCCCGCCCTCCAGCGCCTTGCCTGGGCAAGCGCTGATACAGGGCTTGTCTGTACAGGCTGGGCAGGGATGACCAAGGTCTTCGATGGCGGATGCGGGCAGGTTTGTGTCGGTGAGGATGGCCGCGCGATAGGCGAACCAGCTGCCCCACTTGGCATCCACACCAAGCATGAAGGGCGCGGGGTGATGCCAGCCAGCGAACTGACCGAGGCGTTGCAGGCCTATACGCTGATGGCTGGGTGTATTCGGGAACACGAAACGCGCCTGTGTTTCCGGCAGGTTCCGTCGCAGCCAATGCTCCACCGTGCGCAGGCTGTACTCGTCGATAGGATGAGCGCTGCTCAGCCCCTCAGCCTGCACGCATTCCCACAGACGCCGTCCGGCGTGGCCGAAAAGGATCAGCTGGCGTTCGTGTGCGGCGGGCGCCAGCGGCGCGAGCAGATCTGCCGGGAGTGCCGCGAGGTTGAAGACGTGCTGGCGATTCAGGCCGCGCTCGTCGAGAAAGCCAGCATCAGGAAGTCCAGACATGAGCTCAGCGCTGGACGGGTTCGAGAAAGATACGCACGGCCAGCGTGCGACTGATCTCGAACACCAGCGCCATCTCCAGTGCCGGATTGTCGCGCTGGCCCAGTACCGTCGAGAGCTCGCAATCGCGCGTGTGCTGATAGCCGGAGGGCTCGGTCAGCACCAGCATCAGCTGATCCGGCAAGCGGGCTGGATTGGATGGGCGGCCATAGATCTGAGACACACCTCGCGGCAGTGGTGCGATCTGGCCGAAAGAGGCCCCTGGCGCATTGCTGGTGCGCACGTTCTGCAGCGTAACGCTGGCGAAATCCCGCTCACTGAGATTGCGTACGATGATGTCACGCGGCTCTTCGCGGTTCATGCCGGCCGGCCCAGCACAGGCGCCGAGAAAGAGCGCCAGCAGCGCAGCGAGGCAAGACAGATATGGGCGAAAGCGCATGGCGGCGGCCGGTTGGCGGGAGACAGGCCGAGCGTAGCTGATTCCGCGTTACAAGGAGAAGCCGGAATGCTCTATTGCGTGCGTCTGTGGCGGCACAAATGCCGAGGGGCCGGCGTTTGCCGGCCCCTCGGGCGTGTTGCGGAGCATGCCAGATCAGTGACTCAGCAGCACAACCTGATAGACCGTCGGCAGCAGAGCCACCGATGCGAAGGCGATGGCGCCCAGATATTTGCCGGAAGATTCGATTGCGCTTTGAACTTGCTTGGACATGATGACTACCTCTCGCTGTTAGGGCACCGGATGCGGTGCTTGATGGCTGAAGTATCTACCGGGTAAACCCGAGTATCCAACTCAAGTTTTAAATCTTTGCATCCAGAAAAGTTATCAAAATCAATGATTTAATTGTTCTATCGAGTGATAGGAGGTGTTGATGCGACGCAGCATTGGAATGCGCCAGCGTCTGTCTCCAATGCTCAGGCTGCTTCGTGTTCTGCGGTGTCACTCGTGTTCTCGAGGGTCCGCAAGGCCGTATCCAGATTGCCGCGGGCGCGGCTCTCCAGCTCAGCAAAGGCCGCTGTGCGGTAGAGGTGTGGGCGCGCGAGAAAGCTACGCAGCAGTTGCGCCCGAGCCGTGCGGAAGGCCGGCTCGGCAACCCAGGCGTACTCGGCCCGCACCTGTGCTTCGTACTCGGCAAAACGATGCGGGTTGGCGCCGAGGATGGCCAGATCGATGTCCAGCAGCAGTGCTGTGTCTCCTTCTGCCTCCTGCGTGGCGTGGCGGGTGGCGAGGATCATGTCGGCCACCTGCTCGATGAAGCGCTCCTCGAAGCCCGCAGCGCCGAGGGCCTGACGCGCCCAGTCGGCGCTGCGGGCCTCGTTGTCCTGAGCGGGTGGATCGTAGATGGCGTCGTGGAAGAACAGGGCCAGGCCGATCGCGGCCGGGCTCTTTGCCAGGTGGGCATGTGCCTCGAGCAGGCTAAGGCATTCAGCCAGATGTTGCAGGTTGTGGTAGTGGCGATGTGGCTCCGTCCAGGCTAGCAGCAGTTCGGCCAGCAAGCCCGGGGCGGGCTGCCGCGCACCGGCGGCGATCCAGAATCGATCCCATGACACGAGTAGCGTATCCATTGCGAAGCTCCGGTGGACGAACAGGCATGGCGTCATTCTGCCGCAGGGTGGGCGAAAGCTGTGCGCAGGAAAGCGTAGGCTTGCAGGGGCTATTGTGGGTCAGAGCCCCGCCAGTGCCGGCTCAGACGGTCAGCAACTCCGGCCGCTGCAGGCGCATGGCTTCCAGCACCTTGAAGGCGGCATAGGCATCGTTAGCCGCGTAGAGCAATTGCGGGGCCGAGAGTTCGGGGAGTGACCAGTTCGAAGTCGTCAGTTTCTTCGACTTGTGAAAGCGCTGGCCGAGCATCAGCCCGACAGCTGCGCGTACGCCCATGTCGCCGCTGTAGCCATCCTTGCGGAACAGATGATCGAGATCCAACACTCCAGCGAGCTGGGCCCCCAGCTTGTGGCGGATCTGGCTGCAGTCCGACTTGAGGCCGAACCCCGCCTTGAGCAGATGTGCCGATTGCAGCAGATCGACCAATGCAGCGCAGCCTGCGGCGTGGCGCGTCTGGAAGATGAAGGCCTTGTCGGCGAGTGCAAATTGCACGATATGCGGGCCATCACTCACCTGGCCGACATGAAAGGTGGGGCGAGCTTCCGTATCGAACCCCGCGCTGCCTGCCGCCATGATTTCGGCGGCGGCGGCAGAGAACGCATCGGGCGTGTTGGGTACCTGGATTTGCGCTAGCGTCAGCGCCGGGAAGGGCGGTAGCAAAGCGGTGTCGTCTTTCGACGGGCCTTTCTTCTTCATCGGAGGCTTTCGTGCGGGGGAGCGGGGCAGTGTACAGGGCTGAGGCGCCGGATTCCGGCGAAACCGTCATCCGAGCTACTTGCTCATGGCCCACCGGGCGGGGATTCCAAAACAACAAATGCTTAAATTTAGGACTTGGCCCCAGCCTTTACGTTGGAGTTCGCATAAGGTCGCTCGTCGCCGTGCGTGGACGTGATCATCGAATGTAGGGTGCGCATTGCGCACCGTCCTGGGAATGTATCCTTGACGGAGGGGTTAGACCTCGGCCCGACAGCAATTGAGATCATTGCCCGCGTGCCATCAACTGCGATCGCCAGTAGTCGTCGGCCTCATCGCAGGCGGAAAACATACCGAGAATGGTCTTTTTCCACCATGCTGCGGCCTCAGTAAAGATCTTGAGATCGGTTTCAGAGAGATGCAGGCACGCCTCGGACTTGGGATGCATAAGGCGATTTCGAATATCAACAGCCTTCCGTAGTGCTTCCCAACCGTGATGACTAGTATCGGGCTCATAGGTCGCACCGTGGTTCTTTAGGTAGCTGCGGATTGAGAAAAGAAGACTGGGCAGGAAGGTCTGGAAGTCCTCTTTTGGTTCTGGATGGCCCTTCCCATTCAGGAAGTAGCGTTCCTCCCGAAGCAACGCGATCTCGATTGGGGTCACTAGATCCGTTCCCTCAAGAGACGTCAAGGTGACTTGACGAAGCTGGTATGAGAGGCCTTCGATCATCGCGAAGTGAGTTCGCACAAGGGTGCGGTGCGCAAACGCCGAGGAGTTCTGTCGACCATAGGCAAGAGCCTCGTCTAGATCTGAGGCGAGTACAGCCCATACGCGCTTGAGTTGCTCGACGGTTTCTTGGCGGTTCATAGAGGTCTAACGTTTGACGCGAGGGGCCGCCGTAGCGGCAAAGCCGCGAAGGGAACCTGCAAGCGCAGCTTGCAGGCGGTCCCTCTCGACGGAATTGTTAGGCGACGGCCGCATGTGTGATGGGTGTTATGAGTAGATAACTCTTGATGCGATCTGAGGATACTGATCGCTCATATCATCAAGACACTGCTTCATCATTTCGGCTTCACCGGGCTGAGACGCACAAAACAATGCCCAACCTTTTAACTCTAATACTTCCGGCATTTCAACTAGGCCGGTGATTGCATCCCAAAATGCATTCCAGTTGTACCCGTACCAACCTGGAAAGCCAAGCGACACCGACAGCGAACTGTGGAGAGCATTTGAATCACGGACATCTGACAAATCAACAGTGACATGGGCGGCACGGGACATTTGAACGACGCCTAACGTTTGACGTGAGGGGCCGCCGCAGCGGCGAAGCCGCGAAGGGAACCTGCAAGCGCAGCTTGCAGGCGGTCCCTCTCGACGGAATTGTTAGGCGACGGGGTTTTCATACAAGCCAACGATTTCGTCGATTGTGACTTCGCCAACTTTGCGCGAACCCTCCATGAAGTAACCCTTGGTGCCAACCGTCGCTCTTGCCTTGTGGATCGAGGCACGCATTTCTGGAACCAGTATCCACATAGAAGTCTTTCCTTCCAATGGCACTGCCTGATCTTGGGGCAAAGCATTCCCTTCCTCATCCAAAAACTGCGGGTGAATCATGTAAATGCCATCTTTGGATGGATCATCACCTTCATACATGAAATCACAGCGCAGATGCTGAAACGTGATTTTTCGCCCACCTTCGGAAGGCGAGTACAAGCGATATCTGACAACGAAATCCGGGTTGTACTTTCTGATTTCTTCGTAGGTTCGCATGGTGGGTGATTCGACTTCGCCTAACGTTTGACGTGAGGGGCGGCCGGAGCCGCAGGCGAAGGGAATTTGAAGCGCAGCTTCAAACCGTCCCTCTCGACGGAATTGTTAGCGAACATCACGGACGGCCAATGCTTTCATTCTTTGTTTGTGGATAAACGTGTTTTTCCTCGAAGAAACATCAACGCTCTCAGATGCGATTTTAAATAATAACGTAACCAATGCGACAACCGCAGTTGCTGGTTTTATATATCTAGCCAATCTCGACTCATCGCCGGAGCTTATATACGTGACGACGAACACAGAAACAAGAAGTGCCGATACTGAAAACACACGCCGAAACAAGCAAGCAACAAAGAAGCGATCATCTCGATATGCTCGAGACACCGTAGCTGCAATAAGCTTTCTTCTGGCCGTGATTGCACAATTTACTAACGGTAGCTTTCTGATCGCAATCTTTGCGGCTGAAATCTTGTGCTTAGTGACCATGCTTATTTTGATGCTCGCTAACGTTGTTTAGATCTTGTTTCGACTAATAAAAACAAGGCCCCTTTCGGAGCCTCGTTTCAATTCCACAAACTTCCAATCACCCACAAGTCCCCACCGCCCCGCAAGCCGTGCAGAAATCACACCCATCCTTCCTGATCATGGTGTGGTTGCCGCATTCGGGGCAGGCTGCACCCTGCATGACTTTGGGCTCTTCCTTCTCACGTGGGGTTTCGAGGATGCCCATTTCGCGCATCGGGTAGCCGTTCTCGTCCAGCACGCCGAGCATGGCGTAGCGGTGGATGACGAGGCGGGCCAGGTAGGCGACGGTGCTGGGCCAGTTTTGCTGGCGGCGGGTGCCGGGCACGAAGGCCATGAAGTCACCCAGGGGTTCCGGGTAGTTCAGGAGCTTACGCAGCTTCATGCCGATCCAGGCCGGGTCGACCACGCGCATGTCGAGCGAGAGCAGGCGGGCCAGACCATCCAGGGCGCGCGGGTAGTTGCCCGAGAGCCACATGGAGTAGGGGCGGGTCTGGGGCTGACCTCCGGGGCCGTCCGGCAGGGTGATTTCTTTCAGGCCCAGCACGAAGTCTTCATTGGTCGCCGGGTTCTGGATGTCTACCGTCCAGGAAAGGGTGCCATCGGCGCCGGTCTTGGGTTCGGCCACCGAGAATACGGCGTCGCGTACCGGGGTTTCGCCTTCGCCTTCAAAGGCTCCGAGGGCTTCGCAGCGGTGACGGATGATCTGGGCGAAGGCCGAGACGACGCCGGGCACGCGCTTGTGCTCGCCGTGCGGCGGGAAGGGCAGCTCGAAGGAGGCTTCACCGACGGTATGGGCCAGGGTGTCGAGCTTGAGCTTGAGCCAGGCGCGGTCATTGGCGCGCATGTCCATCGACAGGGTCTTGGCGACGGCGCCGAGGCCGCGCGGCTGGTCAGCACCATTCACCCACACTTCGAAGGGCTTGCTGTGGCCGGGGCGGCCGTTCTCTGCCTGGCCGACGAAGATTGCAAAACTGCCCGAGGGGCTGTTGAGCATGTAGGTCCAGGAGAGGTTGCCGTCGGGCATCTCCGGGCGACCCGGCCAGCGCAGGCTGGAGAGCACGGGCGCGGGCAGGTTGGGGATGGTGAGGCGGCGGTTGGCATCACTCATCTGCACGTCGTGCGGGGCCTTCTTGTCGTCGCCAGCGGCCGGGGTGCTCGGGCCAACGGAGAGGACGGAGCCGAGTACGCTGTTCGGGCGATAGGTGGCCAGCCCTTTGAGACCGGACTTCCAGGCGCTCATGTAGAGGTCTTCGAAATCGGCGTAGGGATAGTCTTCCGGCACGTTCACGGTCTTGGAGATGGCGGTGTCGACATACGGGGCGACGGCAGCAACCATGTCCTTGTGCGCGGCGGCGGAGAGTTCCAGCGCGGTGACGAAGTATTCGGGCAGCTGGGCGGTGTTGCCGCCGAGGTGCTTGTAGAGGCGCCACGCGTAGTCTTCGACCGCGTATTCCTTGTGGGTGCCATCCACCATGCGTTTTTTGCGGGTGTAGGTCCAGGAGAAGGGCGGCTCGATGCCGTTCGAGGCGTTATCCGCAAAGGCCAGCGAAATCGTGCCGGTGGGGGCAATCGAGAGTAGGTGGGAGTTGCGGATGCCGTGCTTGCGCACTTGCTCTTTGACTTCGTTCGGCAGGCGCGAGGCGAAGTTGCCGCCCGACAGATACATGTCGGCGTTGAACAGCGGGAAGGCGCCGCGCTCCTTGGCCAGTTCGACCGAGGCGAGGTAGGCGGAGTCGCGCATGGCCTTGCTGATCTGGGTGGCCATGTCGCGGGCGGCCTGGGTGTCGTAACGCAGGCCGAGCATGATCAGGGCGTCGCCCAGACCGGTGAAGCCGAGGCCGACGCGGCGCTTGTTGGCGGCTTCCTGCGCTTGCAGGTCGAGCGGCCAGTGTGTCACGTCGAGCACGTTATCCAGCATGCGGATCGAGGTGGCAACGCACTTGCCGAAGGCGACTTCATCGAACTTTGCCTTCTTGGTGAAGGGGCTCTTGATGAAGCGGGTGAGGTTGATCGAGCCCAGGCAGCAGCAGCCATACGGCGGCAGAGGCTGCTCGGCGCAGGGGTTGGTGGCTTCGATGGTTTCGCAGTAGTTAAGGTTGTTGTCCTTGTTCATGCGATCCAGGAACAGGATGCCCGGCTCGGCGTGATCGTAGGTGGAGCGCATGACTTGCTCCCACAGATCGCGGGCCGGCACCTTGCGGTACACCCACAGGCCGTCGTCGCGCTGGTAGGCGCCAGCGGCCTTGATGTCACTGGCCGGCTCGGCCTTGTGCACCAGTTCGATGTCGCCATTGGTTTCAACGGCGCTCATGAACGCGTCGCTCACGCCGATGGAGATGTTGAAGTTGGAGAGGTCACCGGAATCCTTGGCATGGATGAAGGCTTCGATATCCGGGTGGTCGCATCTCAATACGCCCATCTGCGCGCCACGGCGGGCTCCGGCGGACTCTACGGTTTCGCAGGAGCGGTCGAACACGCGCATGTAGCTGACCGGGCCGGAAGCGCGGCTCTGGGTGCCATGCACCGCAGCGCCCACCGGGCGGATCGAGGAGAAGTCGTAACCCACACCACCGCCACGACGCATGGTTTCGGCGGCGTGCGAGAGCGCCGTGTAGATGCCGGGGCGGCCGTCGACTTCTTCGGTGATGGAGTCGCCCACCGGTTGCACGAAGCAGTTGATCAGGGTGGCGGCCAGCGAGGTGCCGGCGGCGGAGTTGATGCGCCCACCCGGGATGAAGCCGGCGACCTGGGCTTCGAAGAAGCGCTCTTCCCACTTGGCGCGCTTGTCTTCAGTTTCGACGGCCGCGAGGGCGCGAGCGACGCGACGGCGCACATCGGTGACCGAGGTTTCGTCACCCTTCGCATATTTCTCGAGCAGGATCTCACCCGAGATTTCTTGCTCTGCGAGGGTGGAAACGGCTTCGTCGCGGATCTGTGCATCCATCGTGGTGACTCCCATAAGTGATTTTTTGTGGCGTGCGGCGCCTGAGAAGCCTCGTTTGGTACGAGGGGCTGGCGGCAGCGTTGGAACAGGCGAACGGTACTACATCTAGTTTTGGATTTGCAGTCTTGCACTAGATGTAGGGTTGTGCCTTGAAGGGCAGGTGCGTCGGAAACGGCCTTTTGGCAAGGCTTTTCAGCGCATGAAAAAAGCTGATGGCGGGAAAACCCGTAGCGGATTCCGCTGTGGGCGAGAAACCTTTTCTGAAGCGCGGGTTTTCAGGCCAGCCCGAGGGACTGCATCACCGATTCGAGCTGGGCATCGCAGTTTTCGGCAAAAACGGGCAGCAGTGCGAGGTCGACGCCAGACAGCTCCGGAGTGTCCGGGTCCAGCAGCGGGCAGGCGGCGCTGATGGTCTCGCCACGTTCGCTGGCTTCGGCCATCGAGATGGCCAGGTTCAGGCGTGCGGCTTCGGAGGAAAATTCGCCGGCCAGTGCAGGCTGGAGCTGCGAGCCGATGACGGTGCCGATGCTGGCCGGCAGCATCCAGGAGGCGCAGAGGGCCGCGCCGACCTCACTGAAGTCGCAGCCGATGATTTCGCGCTCCTTTTGGGCTAGTTCGCGCAGGTCCAGGCTGGACATCTCGAGCACGATGCCCATCAGGTCCGCTACCGCGTGGTACATCACGAGGTGGCCCATGTCCGAGAGCAAGCCGATGATGAAACTGCGTTCGGAGTCTCGGTTCTCAAGGCTGCGCGCGAACTGACGGCAGAGCAATGCACGGCGGATGCTGCCGCGCCAGAAGCGTTGCATGTCCATGCGCTGCGGGCGGATGCCGTGAAAGGCGGCAGCCAGGGTGCCAGCCAGCACGATATCGCCTACTTGTTCCATGCCGATC
The DNA here is from genome assembly GCF_030548425.1 of Uliginosibacterium sp. 31-12. Taxonomy (NCBI): domain Bacteria; kingdom Pseudomonadati; phylum Pseudomonadota; class Betaproteobacteria; order Rhodocyclales; family Zoogloeaceae; genus Uliginosibacterium; species Uliginosibacterium sp. 31-12. The sequence continues at coordinate 189,308 of NZ_JAUOOA010000007.1, forward strand.
AGGCTGATGGCGCGAGAGAGCGTTTCGATGCGTCGCGGGAAGCCGTAGAAAGCACTGTTGGCGATGTGCAGCAGGGTGCCGGAGAGGGCGGGGTCGTTGGCTATCAGCTCGGCCAGTTCGCCGATGCTCAGCTCGGGGCGCGCCAGCGCCTGGCGGATCTTGTAGTACAGGTCAGGCAGACTGGCCAGGTGGTCCTGGCTGGCAACGAGTTCCTGAGCTAGATGCATGGCACTCCCCTGCGGATGAATCGGCGCATTATCCCCGCAAGGGATGGGGTTGTCAGGCCTGAGTTTCCGGGCCGAGGGTGTGTTCGATGATGTTGATGCGGTCTTTGACCAGCAATTTACGTTTTTTGAGGCGCCGCACCATGACCTCGTCTTCCGATTCGCCGTTGCACAGGCGGGAGATTGCTTCATCCAGCTCGCGGTGTTCGGCGCGCAGGGTGTCGAGACGATGACTGAGGCTCATCGCAGCCTGGAACATGTCGCTCATCGGTGTGCTCCTGAAATTTTTCTTATTGTGATGCTTTCCTGTCCACGATAGCGTTTGAACAGGGGAACCTAAAGCCATCGACACAACTCGTAACCATCGGGGACTTGAGAAATCCCTTCGCGGACCGATATCAAAATCAGGCCCTGGTGAAATCGTTCTCCTGCCTTGCCGCCAACCCGACGTAACAGGAGGTTCATCATGAATATCGTATTGAACAATCCGGTGTTGTACGTGGTGGACTACCCCTCGGTCGGGGCGATTGAAGTGATCGACAAACGCAAGGCCCGCGGGGTTTTACTCGAGGGTGATGCAGCCCAGCGTTTCAAGCGCGAGCTGAAGGATGCGATGGAGCAGAACGAGGAGGGCGAGGAGCTTGATTTCGATCCCTATCTTGATGGCTTCGACGCCTTGCTGACCCAGCCGGCGATCTATCAGTAGCGCCTGCGCGACGGAAGTTTTCCGCTCCGGCACGGCTGTGGCATCCTTGGCCGCATGAACAAGGCTTTCGTCAAGGAAGGCAGCGAGGACGACGATGACGAACTCGCTGCTGAACCCTCTTTGCCTGCGGGCAGCAAGTACTACATCACTCGGCGCGGCTTCAACCGCCTGAAGGCCGAGCTCGACCAGCTGGTGCGCGTGGAGCGGCCGGAGGTGGTGTCCATCGTGTCGTGGGCGGCGTCCAATGGTGATCGCTCCGAGAACGGTGACTACATTTATGGAAAGCGCCGTCTGCGCGAGATCGACCGACGCATCCGTTTCCTGATCAAGCGGCTGGAGTCGGCAACGGTGGTCGACCCGGATGCGCAGGAGAATCTGGAGCAGGTCTTTTTCGGGGCGACGGTGACGGTTTGCGATCAGGAGGGCGAGGAGTTCGTCTATCAGATCGTGGGTGTGGATGAGGCCAATGCCAGCGAGGGGCTGGTGAGCTGGATCTCGCCCCTGGCCAAGGCGCTGATGAAAGCCCGCGAGGGTGACACGGTGCGTTTTGCCAGTCCGGGTGGGCTGCGTGAGCTGGATGTGCTCGAAATCCGTTATCTGAAGCAGGACTGATTCAAGTTGACGTCTTCGCCGGTCGTGAAAGCGGGAAGACAAGGAGTCTTCCGTGGCTGATAGCGCTTGTTCCTCTGATCGCCCTGATCCAGTGATGCAGGCGCGCGCACGCGAGTCCTTGTTGCGCCTGCATCTGGACTACAGTCGCCGGGCCCTGGCTGTTTCCGGACTGGCCAGCCTGCTGGTTCTGGTGGTGTTTCATGGCGCCATGCGTCCGGCCTGGGCGCTGTATGCCTGGGCCTTGTTACTCAACGCGGTGAGTGGCGGGCGACTCTATCTTGCCCATCGCTGGCGTAACGACCCACAGGGACTTCTGCGCGGGCCGCAGTGGGAGCGCCGTTTTGCGCTGATGGCGGGGGCCTCCGGCCTGATCTGGGGGGCGCTGTGTCACCTGCTTTATCCCGAGGCCGAGAGTGGTTTGCGTGCAGTCGCCCCACTCTGCCTGATGGGCGTTGCGGCGGGGGCTGTGATGTCCTTGTCGACCAACATGCCGGCCTTCTATGCTTTTTTTCTGGGCATGCTCGGGCCGGGCAGCATTTTTCTGCTCCTGCAGGAGAGCGGGGCCGAGCGCTGGACTGGCTTCATCATGCTGGTGTTCACTCTGACTTCCTTCGTCAATGGCCGCCATGCGGCGGGCAGTCTCAGCCGGGCCGATGCCTTGCGACTGGAGCTGGCGGCGGCGGTGGAGTCTGCTGAAGCGGCCTGCGCGCGAGCGGAGCAGGCGAGTCAGGCGAAAAGCATGTTCCTCGCCAACATGTCGCACGAATTGCGCACGCCGATGCACGCGATCCTGAGCTTCTCCCAGCTCGGCATGGAGCGGGCGGGAGAGCGCAAGATCGTCGATTACTTCGAGCGGGTGCACCAGAGCGGCAGTCGTCTGCTGGGGCTGATCAACGGGCTGCTGGATCTTTCCAAGCTGGAAGCAGGGCACATGGGCATGAGCTTCCAGCCCCAGAGCCTGCGCCCCTTGGTGGATGCCGCCCTGGTGGAGCTGGCGCCTCTGCTGCAGGCGGCCTCGCTGGAGGTGGAGGTGCAGGAAGAGCCCTGCCTGCCTGCTGCTGCGCTGGATGCCTTGCGTATCGGCCAGGTGCTGCGCAATCTGCTTTCCAATGCGATCAAGTTCTCGCCGCCGGGTGGAAGCATTAATGTGCATCTCGGTCTGGTTGCGGCCACACGCCAGGAACTGCCCTGGTTACGCTTGGCGATCGTGGATCACGGCCCGGGCATTCCTGAAGATGAGCTGGAAAGCGTCTTCGATGAATTCGTGCAGAGTAGCCAGACGCGTACCGGTGCGGGGGGGACCGGCCTGGGCCTGGCGATCTGCCGGCATATCGTGCTAGCCCATGGCGGGCGCATCCAGGCGCGCAATGCGGCCCTCGGCGGTGCCGAGCTGATCGTCGACCTGCCGGCGCAGCCCTGATCCGCCCGCCGCGCTTTTCGCTGCGCAGGGCTGCGGGCACAATGCGGCTCCCTGTGTTGCGAGTGTTCCCGTGGACGGAGTCGTGCTGAGCTATCTGAGTGGATATCCCGAGTCGCTGCGCGGCCAGGTAGCGCTCGCCATCGAGCAGGGGCGGCTGGGCGAGGCCTTGCGGCAGCGCTACCCGCAGGCGCATGAGATTCGTTCCGATGCGGCCTTGTACGACTATGTACAGAGCCTCAAGGCGGGCAGCCTGCGCAATGCCGCGCCGCTCAGCAAGGTGGCCTTCGATGCACGCTTGCAGACCTTGCGCAATGCGCTCGGCACGCACACCACGATTTCGCGTGTGCAGGGAGGGAAACTCAAGGCCAAGCGCGAGATCCGCGTGGCCAGCGTGTTCCGTGAGGTGCCTGAGGCTTTCCTGCGCATGATCGTAGTGCATGAGCTGGCGCACCTGAAGGAGCGCGATCATGACAAGGCTTTCTACCAACTGTGCTGCCACATGGAGCGGGACTATCACCAGCTCGAGTTTGATGTGCGGGCCTGGTTGTGCTGGCGCGAGTCCGGTGGCGCGGTGCTGTGGGCCTGAGAAGCCGTCACGATCTGTAGCGAAAGGCCAGCACGGGAACCGGAGTTTATGTTGATAACTGAGGGCTCCGAGCAGCGCATAAGCCCTGATCACGGCCTCGCCATCAGATCATGAACAGCGCTGAATGACGGGACGCGCGGCTTTTTTCCAAGGTTTCTTACATCTGCTGGAAGATGAAGGAGGTAAAGAACACCTCCTTGATGCCACTCTTTTCGTCCGTTTCGAGATCGGTATTGAGTTCCTCGACCAGGGATTCTGCCAGTTCCTGACGCCCTTCCTGGGTGCGTAGCGCGTCTGGCGACATGCCGGCCACCACGATCAGCACCCTGTGTTGCAGCATGGGCTTGAAGTCGTCGATCAGCTTGGCGCTTTCAGGCTTGGCCGGCACCATGACCAGCTGGAGCTGGAGGATCACGCCACCGCGTCCGGTCTTGCCCACATTCACGATGAAATTCATCGGCGCGGGGCCGCTGGCGCCTTCGCCCCCTCCTCCGCTGGCCCGTGCCGGTGGCAGGCTCAGGGCAATAAGGGAGGCGAACAGCAAGCTGCTGCGGGCAAGCAGGGAAACGGGGGAAAACATCCGGGCCTCCGGTTGGGGGAGAAGTGGCGGGTCCGGAAGTTTCTACGGCAGCCTTGCGGCTTCCTGAAGTGGAAATTGCTGCGCCGCAGGATTCAGTCGAGATATTTCAGGGCGGTGTATTTGACGCTTTGCCTGTCGCTGAGCGGAACGCCGACTCCCATCCCCATGCCGTAGAAGCCGCCGCCGTAGTAGCCCGAGCCTCCGCCGACCATGATGCTGGAGGAGGGGGCGGCGCGCGTCGGGATCGGCACTTCGATCAGCGCATTGGCGCCGATCTCGCGGGCCTTGGCGAGCACGGCAGAGTCGATGCTGCGGTGGTTGTCGTCAGCCAGGAGGCCGCGCGGATCGTCGATGTAGCCGAGGATGGCGTATTTGCGCGGCGGCTCACCGTTGAACCAGACATCAATACCTTCCACCGTGAAGCGGCTGCCGCCCTTGCCTTCATGAAGGTTCTCGCGTGCTTCATGTGGATAGAACTGGGTGGTGGCACAGCCGCCGAGCAGGCTCAGCAGGGCAAGGCAGACAAGCAGGTAGCGGATGGGCAGCATGAGGGGCTCCGTGAATCTCTTCTGATTAAACACCACGCTTGAAGCTGTCGCACTGGCGGATGTCGCCGGCGTCGAAACCGGTGCGGAACCATTTCTGGCGCTGGGCTGAACTGCCGTGGGTGAAGCTGTCCGGCGTGGCGTAACCGCGCGCGTTCTTCTGCAAGGTGTCGTCGCCGATGGCGCTGGCGGCGCTCAGCACGCGTTCGATATCGCCCGCTTCCAGCACCTTGCGCTGCTGGTTGGCGTGATGCACCCACACGCCGGCGAGGCAGTCAGCCTGCAGTTCGAGGCGCACCGAGAGGGCATTGCCTTCTTTTTCGGTGGCGTTCTGACGTGCGCGCTGCACTTTTTCCGAGATGCCCAGCAGGTTCTGTACGTGATGACCGACTTCGTGGGCGATCACATAGGCCTGGGCTGCATTGCCCGGCGCCTTGAAGCGGCGCTCGAGCTCATCGAAGAAGTCGAGATCGAGATAGACGCGCTGGTCGGCCGGGCAGTAGAAGGGGCCCATGGCCGCCTGACCCTGGCCACAGGCGGTTTGCGTGGCGTCGCGGAACAACACCAGGCGCGGCTCGGCGTATTCGCGTCCGGCCTGGCGGAAAACCGCCTGCCAGGTGACTTCGGTGTCGCGCAGGACTTGGGCTACGAAGCGCTTCTGGGCTTCTTCAGCCGGGCTGGCCTGCACCGGGCCGGCCTCTACTCGTGCCGGCTGGCGGCCTTCGAGCAGGCTAAGGCCGTTGAGCACCACGCTCGGGTCGATGCCGAGGAAGTAGGAGGCGGCCAGTGCGATCACGATGCCGCCGATGCCCAGGCCACCCCGCCCACCCGGAATCATCCGGCTGCCACGGCGATCCTCGATGTTGTTGCTCTCGTCACCATCCATGCGCATTTGGGATTCTCCTCAGGGCCACTGACGGGTATTGGAACGCGTTTCACTGGTGTGCCACAAGCCCATGAAGTCCGGGCTGCGCACCGGGCAGGCGGAGGCGATGAAGCGCGAGGTGCTGCCTGTGCTGATGGCGGTGTCGCTGCCCTCAAGAATCACGCCGGCCAGATCAAGGCGGGCGCGTTCGGCATGGATCGCGGTGGGGGCATTGATCTCGCTGGCGGTGGCGACGAGTTCGGAGTTGATGAGGGTGATGCCTGTCTCTTCGCCACGGATGCGGGTGTTGAGCATCTGGACGATCGAATCGCGGATGATAAGGCGTTCGGCGACGAGATCCTGCAGCAGCAGGCCGGCACAGTTTTCGATGCGCACTTCGCGGAACTGGCCGCTGAGGAGCCCGCCGTTCTCGCCCTGGCACAGGTAGTCACGGCTGCTGGCCGGTGCTGCCGGGGGCGCGCTGAAGCCTTGCGGCGCTTCGCTCAGGGCGTGGTCCAGACGGTTCATGAACGCATTGAAGCTGGCCGCCTCCATTGGCGTGTGGCCGACGCCGGGCAGGCTCAGCAACTGGGCCTGGGGCAGGCGCCGGGCGAGCATCTGGCCGGTGCGCAGTGGGGCGACCGGGTCCGCCTCGCCCCAGATTAGCCAGGTGGGCAGCGGCATGCTGGTGGCTGCGTTGCTGAAATCTTCCTCGACCAGCGCCATGCCGGCATTGGCGTTCGACTGGCCGCTGAAGGCGCCGCCCCACAGGCTCTCCGAGCTGTTGAGCAGGCGGCCCGGGTCCGGCAGACCAAAGACGCGCTCAATGGTGCTGTCGGAGAAATCACGTACGCGTTCGAGCAGGCCGCGCAGAGTGCCGCTGGTTTGCCCGGAGCCGAGGCGACCAGTGATCGAGTGTTTGGTGAAGGCGGTGCGGTGCAGGATGCCGGCGGCGTCGACAAGAATCAGTCGGGAGAGCAGCTCGGGTCGGGTGGCGGCCAGGCGCAGCGCCACTGCGCCACCCATGGAGTGACCGATGACGATGGCGGGGCCCTTGGCGTGGCGTGTCAGCAGTGCGCTCAGCACGCGGGCGTAGTGGGTCGGCGAGTATTTCCCGGTGGGGGCGTCGGAGTAGCCGAAGCCGGGCAGATCCAGCGCCAGCACATGATACTGGCGGGCCAGTTCCGGAATGACGCTGGCCCAGTCGGTGAAGCCGTTCTGGCCCAGGCCATGCACCAGTAGGATGGTCTGGCTGTGTTCCAGACCGGCTTCGATGACCAGAGTCTGGCTGTTCCAGACCGGTTCGCGCTCGCGGTAGAGTTGCCAGTCAGCAGGTACGTGCTGACGCAGGATGTTCAGGGTGAGCAGGCGTTCGCGACAGAGTTCGCAGCTCGGTGCCGAGGCCGTGGCGCTGGGCTGGGCCTGGGCAGTCAGGCCGGTGAGCAGAAGCAGGAAGAGCGCAAGACAGAAGGCTGGCAGACGCAGCATGCGACAAGAAAACCGGGCAGCGGGATGCCCGGATCATAACAGCCCGCGTGGCGCGATCAGCGCCCGCCGCTGCAGCCGCAACCGCCCGAGCCGCCGCAGGAGCCGGCGCCTTCGCTTTCACTGGCGTGCTGATGGGCCTGGATGTGGAAATCAATCACCACCGGGCCGCTGCGGTCCACATACTCGACGCGGATCTGGCCGCCGTAGCGTTGGCCCATCTGGGCGAGCAGCGGCAGGGGGTCGTGATCATTGATGAAGCGCATGACTTCGCCGTCTTCGAGGGATTCGATGGCACCGAAGATGGCCGAATGACGGAAGCGCTTGCTGATGCCGCGCGCGTCAAAGATGTGGGTGTCGAGATGGTTTTCGCTGCAGCAATCCATGCTGGCCTCCGTGGGGTGATGAAGGCCATGATTCTCAGCGGCGGGCTCCTGCCGCCGCCTTGATCCAGGATAGCTTGCGCAGCGCCCCCGGAACGCTCAGCCGCCGAACTCGAGCATCAGCAGAGTCTGCGCATTGTGGGTGGCGGCATTGGCGCGCGGGCTGCGGCGGCGGTAGTGGCCGTTGCCATCCATCTCCCAGGCCTGGCTGTTGTCAGCCAGGTAAGGTTTGAGGCCTTCGCGGATTACGCGGCGCTTGAGCTTGGCATCCAGGATGGGGAAGCAGGATTCGATGCGACGGAAGAAGTTGCGATCCATCCAGTCGGCGCTCGACAGATAGACCTGCTCCTCGCCGTCGGCATGGAAGTAGAAGACCCGGGTGTGTTCGAGGAAGCGACCGACTACCGAGCGTACCTTGATGTTCTCGGAGAGCCCCGCAACGCCCGGGCGCAGGGCGCAGGCGCCGCGCACGATGAGATCGATCTCGACACCGGACTGGGAGGCCATGTACAGGGCCTGAATGGTCTGCGGCTCCATCAGGGCGTTCATCTTGGCAATGATGCGGCCCTTGCGCCCTTGGCGTGCGGCTTCGGCTTCGGCGTCGATGGCGGCGATCACGTTGCGCTGCATCGAGAATGGCGATTGCCACAGGTGACGCAGCTCTTCGGCGTGGCCGAGACCGGTGAGCTGCTTGAAGATCTCATGCACATCGGCACAGATTTCTTCGTTGGCCGTCAGCAGGCCGAAGTCGGTATAGAAGCGGGCGGTGCGCGGATGGTAGTTGCCGGTGCCCAGGTGCACATAGCGGCGCAGGAACTGATGGCCGTTGCGGTCTTCCTCGCGGCGTACGATCAGCAGCATCTTGGCGTGGGTCTTGTAGCCGAACACGCCATACACCACGTGGGCGCCTGCGTCTTCAAGCTTGGCCGCCCAGTTGATGTTGGCCTCTTCGTCGAAGCGCGCCATCAGTTCGACCACCACGTTCACTTCCTTGCCCTTGCGCGCTGCACGCAGCAACTGCTCCATGAGCACGGAGTCAGTGCCGGTGCGGTAAACCGTCATGCGGATGGCGACGACGTTGGGGTCATCGGCCGCATCGCGGAGCAGTTCGATGACCGGTTCGAAGCTCTGGAAGGGGTGGTGCAACAGCACATCACGGGCCTGGATCTCGGCGAAGAGATCGGCGCGCTTGTCCAGGCTCTTCGGCAGCGAGGGCACGAAGGGCTTGAATTTCAAGTCCGGGCGATCGACCCAGTCCGGCACCTGCATCAGGCGCACCAGATTGACGATGCCGGGTACGCGGTAGACCTCGTCACGGGAGAGTCCGAACTGCTGCTGCAGGAATTCGACCATCTGCGGCGAGGCGTTGTCGGCTACCTCCATGCGCACCGCGTCGCCGTAGTTGCGCTGCTGCAATTCGCCCTGCAGGGTCTTGCGCAGATCCTTGACCTCTTCTTCATCAACGAACAGGTCGCTGTTGCGGGTGACGCGGAACTGGTAGCAGCCGAGTACGTTCATGCCCGGGAACAGCTCGCCGACGAAGGCGTGCAGCACCGAGGAGAGGAACACGAAGCCATGCTCGAGGCCGGTGAGCTCGCGTGGCAGCCGAATCACTCGCGGCAGGGCACGCGGGGCCTGCACGATGGCGATGTTTGAGCTGCGCCCGAAGGCGTCACGCCCTTCGAGCTCCACCACGAAATTAAGGCTCTTGTTCAGGAGGCGCGGGAAGGGATGGGCTGGGTCCAGCCCCACCGGCGTGAGGATGGGCATGACCTGGTTTTCAAAGTATGCGCGTACCCAGGCGCTCTGTTCGGCAGTCCACAGCGAGCGGCGCAGGAATACGATGCTTTCTTTGGCGAGGCCGGGCAGGATCTCTTCGTTGAGCAGGGCGTACTGCTCGGCGATGATCTCGTGCACTTCCTGGCTGATCTGGCGATAGTGGTTCTTGGGCGAGAGGCCGGCGTAGTTGGCACTGCCCTGCTTGATCTGCTCCTTGATGCCGGCCACGCGGATTTCGAAGAACTCGTCCATGTTGCTCGACACGATGCACAGGTATTTCAGGCGCTCAAGCAGGGGCACGTTGTCGTCGGCAGCCTGGGCCAGCACCCGGCGCTGGAAGGCCAGGATGGAAAGCTCGCGATTGAGCAGGTTCTCTGGTGCGGGCGTGGGGTAGGTCAGCGAATGGGGCATGGCAGGCATGAGAGTGGGATCGGCGCGCAACAGGATCGGCGCGTGAGTGTGTGACATTCTAGTTACAGCATGATGACAGCGTCAGGCGCCATGCGGGCAGCGCCGACAGCTGCCGTGGAGCCCGGTTTTCCGGGCTAGAATCGGGGCTTCGATTGCCAAGCGCACATTCTGCTCATGCCGCAAAGTCTCGTCTGTGCCGTTGATCTGGGTTCCAACAGCTTTCGCCTGATGGTCGGGCGGGTGCAGGGGGATCAGATCTATCCGCTCGATGGCCTCAAGGAGGCGGTGCGCCTGGCCGCCGGTCTGGGGCCGGACAAGCTGCTCGACGAGGCAGCCCAGCAGCGCGGACTCGAGGCCCTGCGCCGCTTCAACGAGCGCCTGCGCGGGTTTCGCCCGGATGCAGTGCGTGCGGTAGCAACCAATACCTTGCGGGTGGCCAAGAACGCCCCGGAGTTCCTGCTGCGCGCCGAAGAGGCGCTGGGCTTCCCGATCGAGGTGATCGCCGGGCGCGAGGAAGCACGCCTGATTTATGTCGGCGTGGCGCATACCCTGCCGGATCCGCAGCGTCAGCAACTGGTGGTCGATATTGGCGGCGGTTCCACCGAATTCATCATCGGCCGTGATTTTGAGCCCCTGCATCTCGAATCGCTGTACATGGGTTGCGTCAGCTATACCCTGCGCTTCTTCCCAGAGGGGCGCCTCACGCGGGCGGCGCTGCGCGAAGCGGAGCTGGCGGCAGCAACCGAGCTGGAGTCGATCGCGCAGACTTACCGCAGCACCGGCTGGGAGTTGGCGGTGGGCTCTTCCGGCAGCGCCAAGGCCTTGTGCGACGTGCTGGAACTCAATGGCCTGTCTAGCGGCGGCATCACCCGCGATGGCATCGACAAGCTGCGCGAGCTGATGCTGCGCGCTGGCCATATCGACAAGCTGCAGCTCGAAGGCCTTAAGAACGACCGTCTGCCGGTGTTTGCCGGCGGCTTCGCGATCATGTCGGCGATCTTTACGGCGTTTGGCCTCGAGCGCATGGAGTTCTCCGATGGCGCTCTGCGCCTCGGCGTGCTCTACGACCTGCTCGGGCGCTATCACCGCCATGACTTGCGCGATGCGACGGTGGAAAACTTTGTGCGCCGTTATCAGGTGGATGCCGCCCAGGCCCGCCGGGTGGCCGATACTGCGCTGCAATTGCTGGTGCCGCTGCTGGCGGGTGAGAACGAGGAGCTGGCACGGGATGAGCGGCGCTTCCTCGAGTGGGCCGCCCAGCTGCACGAAATCGGCCTGTCGGTGGCGCACTCGAGCTACCACAAACACAGCGCCTACATTGTGGCCAACGCCGACATGCCGGGCTTCTCGCGCATGGAGCAGGGGCGCCTGGCAAGGCTGGCGCTGGCCCATCGCGGCAAGCTTGAACGGGTTCAGGCGCTCGGCCCGCAGAGCCCGGACTGGCGTTTGATCCTGTGCCTGCGTCTGGCTACGATGCTGCATCGCTCACGTCAGCCGCGCGAAGCGGTGCCGGTTCAGGTCGAGCTCGACAAGCGTGGCGGCTTCATCGTGCACGCTGCCCAGGACTGGCTGCAGGCCTCTCCGCTGAGTGCTGCAGCCCTGCACGATGAAGAGGCGCAGTGGGCGCGTCTTGGCCGCAGCCTGCGGGTGCGTGCCCGGCGTCCTGCGGATGCGCTAGGCGTCTGACGATGCAGGCGCGTCCGCAACCGCATCTGGAACACGAAGGCGCGCACTGCCGCCTCTCGGGAGACTGGACTCTCGCCGCGCTGCGCCCGCGTCTGGTGTGGTTGCGTGCGCGTTTGCTGGTGGTGCGCGCGGTGCCGGTGTGGGATCTGTCGCAGATCAGTCGCATCGACAGCTTCGGTGCGCTGCTGCTGTGGCGTGCCTGGGGCATGCGTGAGCCGGAAACCCTGGTCATGCCGCCGGCGCTGCACAGTGCCTTTGATCGTATCAAGCCGCTGGCAGGCCTGCGCCCGCCGTCGCCGCATCGCGACCCGTGGCTTCCTGTGTTGCGGGTGGGGCGCACGGTGCTTGGCCTGCTCGACCAGTTACGCGACTTCAGCCACATGCTGGGGATGGTGGTGAGCGAAGTGGGGCGTCTGCTGATCGAGCCGCGCAGCATTCCGTTCAAGGAGTTTTCAGCAGCGCTCTACAAGGCCGGCGTGCAGGCCATGCCAATCTCGGCCCTGGTGGGTTTCCTGATCGGCATCGTGCTGAGCTACCTGTCGGCCTTGCAGCTGCGCAACTTCGGGGCTGACGCGCTGATCATCAACATCCTCGGTATCGGCATCATCCGCGAGCTCGGGCCGGTGCTGGTGTCGATCCTGGTGGCCGGGCGCTCCGGCTCGGCGATCACGGCCCAGCTCGGCGTGATGCGCGTTACCGAGGAGCTCGATGCGCTGTCGGCGATCGGCGTTTCGCCCTATCAGCGCCTGATCTGGCCCAAAGTGCTTGCGATGGCGATTGCGATGCCCTTGCTGGTGCTGTGGACCTCGGTGGCTGCGCTGGGCGGCGGCATGCTGGCGGCGGACCTGCAGCTTGAGATCGACTGGCGTTTCTTCCTGATGTCGCTGCCGCATGTGGTGCCGGTGCAGAACCTCTACATCGGCCTCTCCAAGGGGGCCGTGTTCGGCGTAGCCATCGCCCTGATCGCTTGTCATTTCGGCCTGCGTATTCGCCCCAATACCGAAAGCCTGTCGCGCAACACCACCTCCGCCGTGGTGACGGCGATTACGGCGGTGATCCTGCTGGATGCTGTCTTCGCGATGCTGACGCGTGGAGTCGGAGTGCCGCTGCGATGAGTACGACGGGCACGACGAGCGTGCCGGTGATCGAGCTGCGCGATGTGTGTACCCGCCTGGGCGGGCACTGGATCCATCGCAATCTGGATTTGAAGGTCGAGCGGGGCGATCTGCTGGCCCTGGTGGGCGGCTCGGGCGCCGGCAAGACGACCTTGCTGCGTCAGATGATCGGGCTGAGCCGGCCGACCCTGGGCGAGGTCCTGCTGTTCGGCGAGCGGCACCAGGCCGGCCACCGCGCCGAGCGCTTTGCGCGCCTGCGCCGGATGGGGGTGCTGTTCCAGCATGGCGCGCTGTTTTCGGCTTTTTCGGTGTTCGACAATATCGCTTTTCCGCTCCGTGAATTCGGCGGTCTGCATGAAGACGAGATCCGTCCGCTGGTGCTCTCGAAGATGGCGCTGGTGGAGCTGGAGCCGCGCCATGCCGGCCTGATGCCGGCCGAGCTTTCCGGTGGCATGGTCAAGCGTGCAGCACTGGCCCGTTCCCTGGCGCTGGAGCCCGAGCTGCTGCTGCTCGATGAGCCCACTGCCGGGCTGGATCCGGAGCGCAGTGCCGGCTTCGTGCGCCTGATCCGTCAGCTGCACGGCGAACTGGGGCTCACCGTGGTTTTCGTGACGCATGACCTGGATACCCTCTCGGCGCTGGCCAACCGCGTTGCGGTGCTGGCCGAACACCGTATACTCGCCGCAGGCACGCTCGACGAGATTCATGCTGTCGAGCATCCCTTCATCCAGAAATTTTTCCGCTACCACGCGACGGTGGACGAAGCTCCGCCCGAACCGGATTCCGACTGAAGATGGAAAACCGCGCTTACGCCCTGATGGTCGGCCTCTTTACCTTGGTGCTGGGCGCTGCCGCGCTGGCCGGGTTCTGGTGGTTTTCGGGCGGTGCGCAGGATACGACGCGCTACCTGATCGTGTCGCCGAAGAGCGTCACCGGTCTTAATCCGCAGGCCGCCGTGCGCTATCGCGGCGTGCGGGTGGGCAAGGTGATCGATGTCGACCTCACCGATACCCGCGAGGTAAACATCCTTGTGCGCGTGGATTCGGATATTCCGATCACCCGTGGCACCCGCGCCCGCATCGGCACCCAGGGTCTTACCGGCCAGGGCTTCATCCAGCTCGATGATGATGGCTCGGACCCGGTGCCACCCAAGATCATGCCCGGCAGCGGCCTGCCGCTGATTGCCATGAGCACGGGTGGTTCTCTGATGGAGAACGCCACTGAGGGCGCCCAGGAAGTCATGGCCCGCCTCAGGAGGAGCAGCGAGCGCGTCGAGAAGCTGCTCTCGGAAGAGAATGTGGCGCGCATCGACCAGACCTTGCAGAACCTCGCCGCCAGCTCGGCCAATCTGGAAAAGGCGCTGAGCCAGACGGCCGGCCTCGCCGCCGACCTGCGCCGCTTTTCGGCCCCCGAAAACGCCGAGCGACTGGCCGACACGCTGGACCAGCTGCGCGGCCTGTCCACCAAGCTGGGCCCGGCGGTGGAAGATTTCCGGAATGCGGCCGGCAAGGTTGCCGCTGCCGGCACACGTATCGACAAGCTTGGCGGCGATGTGCAGGCCAGCCTGACCGCTGAGACCCTGCCACGCATGAACCAGCTGATGCTTGAACTGCAGACCAACACTCAGCAGCTCTCCCGGGTGCTGGACGATATCGAGCGCAACCCGCAATTACTCCTGCTCGGCAAGCGCCAGCAGGAGGCCGGCCCAGGCGAGCACGCACCGTGACCATGAAGATCTTTTCTCTCCTTGTCGTGCTGACGACTTTGCTGGCCGGTTGCGGCATTGCGCCCAAGGCCACCCCGGCCCTGATTCAGCATGATCTGGGGGGCGGCTTCCGCACCCAGGCCCGCAAGCAGTTGCCCTTGCGCTCGCTGACCGTGAGCGCGACGCCGGTGGTGGCGGGGCTCAACATGCATTACCGCGATGCCGAGCGCTCCACCACGCGCGGTGCGTATGCCTTCAACCGCTGGGCTGCACCGCCTGCTACTCTGGTGGATCAGGCCTTGTCGCGCCTGCTGCCGATGGATCCGGCTGGGCGCTGCCGGCTGAACCTGTTGCTGTCCGACTTCATCCTCGAAATCGATGAAGCCGACAAAGCCACCGCCTTGCTCGCCGGCACGCTGCGCATCTCGCTCGATGGACGCACTTCGGTGTATCGGCGCATCGTCGATGTGCGGGTGCCGCTGGAGAAGGTGGAGCCCTCCGCGCTGGCCATCGGTGAGCGCCAGGCCGTGATCCAGCTCGCGGAGATCACCAGTGCCTGGATCAGCGGCGATATCGAGCAGTTCTGCCTGCAGCCCTGAGGCCCTTCAACGGGTGAGCGCCGGATGTTGATCGACACCCACCTGCATTTGGATGCTCCCGAGTTCGATCCCGATCGTGCTGCGGTCGTGGCGCGGGCTTGCGCCGCGGGTGTGACGCGCTTCGTGCTGCCGGCCGTCGAAATCGCTAATGGCCCCACGGTGCGTGCCCTGGCTGCCAGCTTGCCGGGCAGTGCCTTTGCCTGCGGGATTCATCCACTCTACGTGGATCGTGCGCTTGAGGGCGATATCGACCGTTTGCGGGCCCAGCTGGCTAAAGGCGGCGCCGTGGCCGTCGGCGAGATCGGCCTGGATGGCTTTGAGGCAGAGCCGGACCCGGCGCGTCGCGAATGGTTTTTCGCCGAGCAGCTGAAGCTCGCGCGGGAGTTCGATCTACCGGTGATCCTGCACATCCGCCGCGCTCAGGATCGGGTGCTCAAGTACCTGCGCCGCCACCGTGTGCGTGGCGGCATCGCCCATGCCTTCAACGGTAGCCTGCAGCAGGCGCAGACCTTCATCGGGCTGGGCTTCCGGCTCGGTTTCGGTGGTGCAATGACCTACGCCGGCTCGACACGCATCCGGCAGCTGGCGGCCAGCCTGCCGCTCGAAGCGCTGGTGCTGGAGTCTGACGCGCCAGACATCCCGCCAGCCTGGGCTGCGCAGATGCGCAACGAGCCGGCTGCTGTGGCGCGTTTCGCGATTGAGCTGGCGGCTCTGCGCGGGCTTGATGTCAGCAGCGTGGTGGGCGCCACCAGTGCCAATGCGCGAGCCGCGCTGGGGTTGCCCGAGTGAGGCAGGCGCCGGGCCGGCGGGGTGAGCTGCCGTTTGTCGGGAGTTGGTGTGCTTACTTTGTAACTTTTCACGAATTTATAACTAAAGTTCTAGACGGGCCGGGGCCCTGTCCGGATCATCTGCGCTGACCATAAAACTCTGCCGGTGCGCCTGTGTGCGCCCCGGCCCGCCAGCATCACGGAAGGGCCGCCGCCATATGTTCATCAACAGCGAAGGAATCCTCAGCAGCCTCGGGCCGGCCGCTCCCGTCCCGCCGCGCCGCCCAGAGCTGGCCGGTGTTCCCGAGCGTTTGCACCCCTATCTGGCGGGCAGCGATTGGCAGCACGGCCAGCTCAAGCTGAACTGGGGCGGTTATCGCCTCGCCAGCGTGTTCCAGCCCATCGTCAGTTTCAGCCACGCCAGCATCGTGGCGCACGAGGCCTTGTTGCGCGTCGTCGGTCCCGGCGGGCGCAGCATGTCGCCGTCCGCCCTGTTCAGTCCGCTCTTCGGTCAGGACGATCTGCTGCATCTGGACCGCGCCACGCGCCTGATGCACATCATCAATTCGCGCCGCCTGCCCGGGCGCTTCTTTCTGAACCTGCATCCGCAGCTTTTCGACAGCCTGCGCCACGGCGATTCGCTGGAGGCCGCACGCGCCATCGGCGAATTCGTCGAGGGTTCCGAGTCGCGCTTCGTGATCGAGATCGTGGAAGAGGAAATCACCGACCATGCCCATTTCGAGGAGGGTGTGGCGGCCTTGCGGGATGTGGGGCTGGGGATTGCACTGGACGATTTCGGTGCCGGCCACTCGAATTTCGACCGGGTGTGGAAGATTCGCCCCGAGGTCGTCAAGCTCGATCGTTCCTTCGCCGCGCGCGCAGCGGAGGATCGTTCGGTGCGCCGCCTGCTGCCGCAGATCGTGAGTTTGTTGCACGAGGCCGGCACCCTGGTGCTGCTCGAAGGGATAGAGACCCTGGATCAGGCCTGGATTGCCATGGATGCCAATATCGATTTCGGTCAGGGCTGGTATTTCGCCCACCCGATCAGCCAGCCGGTGAGCAAGGATGCCTTGCTCGATGCACGCATCGGTGCGATCTGGCAGCACCAGAGCACCGAGCTGTTACCGCAACCGGAAGCGCGGCTCGATCCCCTGAGCGATTACCTGCGCTGCATCCGTGATGCGGCCTGGCGTCTGGGGCGGGGCGAGGCGCTCGAATCGGCGGCTGCCTGCTGGCAGCATCTGCCTTATGCCAACAGCCTCTATCTGCTGGATCAGGAAGGCTGCCAGCTGGGTGTGAGCATCGAAGCCGGCCGCGTGGCGGATTCACAAATGAGCTTCCGGCTTGGTCACCAGCCGGGCGCACGCTGGTCGCGGCGCGAGTATTTCGTCAAGGCCATACGGGCACCGGGCGAAGCCCAGGCCACCCGCCCCTATCTGTCGGTGGCCAGCGGCCGCCTGTGTGCCACGGTGTCGATCTGCATCGAGCAGGGCGCGCAGCGCTTCGTGCTCTGCGGGGACGTGGACTGGGCGGCGCTGGAGGCGGGCTACGAGAACTGAAGGCTCGGTTGAAATCGGGCAATAGCCTCGCGCTATGCCCCTTGGTGCTTGAAACTTATTCCTCTCCCCTGTATCCATAGCGGAGGCTGGCTTACCCTTGGCCAGCAGAGCTGTTGCAACAGCCAGTGCATGACCTACCGCCAACCCACGATACGAGAGGAAGCCGCATGAGCAAGCCGCAGGGCCAGGAGCCGGCCATCAATCAGGAAATCATCGCGCTCTACGACGAATACACCCATGCGCCTTTGCCGCGCCGGGTGTTCATGAAGCGCCTCAGCGCGATCACGGGTAGCACGGTGGCCGCCAGTGCGCTGCTGCCCATTCTTGAAAATAACTACGCCCAGGCCGCCATCCTGCCGCCGGACGATGCACGCATCAGCACCCAGACTGTCAGCTTTGCCGGCCCCGGCGGCAACTTCAATGCCTACCTGGCGGCACCTAAAGGCGTGAGCGGCAAACTGCCAGCGGTGATCGTGATCCACGAGAATCGTGGCCTCAACCCTCATATCCAGGACATCACCCGTCGCCTCGCGCTGGCGGGTTATCTGGCGCTTGGTGTGGATTACCTCAGCGCACTGGGCGGCACCCCGGCGGATGAAGACAATGCCCGCGACCTGATCGGCAAGCTCGATGCCACCACCATTGGCGCGATTTCGCTGGCTGCGCTGAAGTACCTCAAGGGCCACGCCCAGTCCACTGGCAAGGTCGGCGTGGTCGGCTTCTGCTGGGGTGGCGCAGCGGTCAACCAGTTGGCGGTACTGGCGCCGGATCTGGACGCTGGCGTGGCCTTCTATGGCCGCCAGGCCAAGGCCGAGGATGTGCCGAAGATTAAGGCGCCGCTGCAACTGCACTATGCCGGCCTCGATCAGGGCATCAATGCGGGTATTCCGGCCTACGAGGCGGCGCTCAAGGCCGCTGGCAAGCCGTATGAACTGTTCCTGTATGAGGGGGTGAATCACGCCTTCAACAATGACACCGGCGCTGCACGCTACAACGAAGCTGCGGCCAAGCTGGCCTGGCAGCGCACGCTGGATTTCCTCAAGCGCCATCTGGGCTGATCGAAGCCAGGGCAGGGAAAAAGGGGCGTAGCGTGCTGCGCCCCTTTTCGCATCTAGCGGGCGGGGGCGCTCTCGCGCTTGCTGGTCTGGCGCAACTGGCGGTAGTAGGCGTGATTGGCTTCCGGCACCCACTCCAGGTAGGCGCGCTCGGCTACCTCGGCGAGCTGGCCGTTGCGCAGCAGCTCGTTGACGTGGGCCACCACCGCTTCACCCGTAGGGCCACGTGAGCACCCCACGCGTGATTGCAGGAGCTGGGTTTCACTTTCTATCGGCAGAAACAGCAGGGTGTCTGGCGCGAGCTCGAACTGCTGCTGGGCCCAGATGAGTTCG
Organism: Uliginosibacterium sp. 31-12; assembly: GCF_030548425.1. Classification (NCBI taxonomy): domain Bacteria; kingdom Pseudomonadati; phylum Pseudomonadota; class Betaproteobacteria; order Rhodocyclales; family Zoogloeaceae; genus Uliginosibacterium; species Uliginosibacterium sp. 31-12. The sequence continues at coordinate 207,723 of NZ_JAUOOA010000007.1, forward strand.
ATCGGATAGCCGACCACGGCATCCGCTTTTTTCTGCCGCACGACCGTGAGCAGGCCGCTCACAAACAGATCCGGCGCATAGAAGGCTTCCACGCTGCGCTTGTTGCGGCCGAGTTTCAGGGCTGCATCGACATGCTCGCCATAGCTGCGCCCTGCCGCCATCAGCACTTTCAGCCTGCCGGCTTTCAGCAGCTCGGGCAGGCGAACTTCACCGCGCGGATTCAGATGTGGCGCAATCTCGGCCTTGCGCTCGGTGCTGACGATCAACCCGGCGGGCAGCAGTTCAGCAACAGGTTCGGAAAACACCATGAAAGTCTCGCGTTCGGGTGTCTTGAGCATGGCGCTCTGACAGATCTCGCGTTGCCTCATGTCCTGCATCATGCGCGCCGTGTTGGCCATCACGCGACTGTGACGAAATTCACCCAGCGCCCGGAGAATGAAGGCCTCGCGTTTGTCTGCCAGGCCTTCTCCCTTGTAGGGGCCCGCTACGATGTAGGTCGGCGGGAAATCCGGGTAATACCAGATCACTTCTGCTGCTGGCTCGGCCGCGCGCAGAAGTGGACTGAGCAGGAGCAGCAGAAGGCAGCAAGGTCGGCAGCGGAGCATGGAGAAGGCTCGCGAACAGGGTGAGTCCTCAGCATAGACTGCATGCCTGAGCATCGAAAGCTGCTGTCTGTGGAGCTGTTACCCGTCTCACGCGGCGGGTGGGTGTGGGCAGAGGGCAGCTGCACAGGCAAGGGCCTGTCATCCGCCTGTAAGCTGTCAGGCAGAGACTCTCGCCTTTTGTCCGGAGAACACCATGCGTTCAAGCCTTGCCCTTCTGCCCGTGCTGCTGGCTGCCTGTGCGCATAGCCCCGATGCGCTGTCGCCCTTGCAGGGCAAAGCCTTCGAACAGGTTGCAGCCACTCATCCGGCGGTGCGCAGCGTGGAGCGCTACGAAGTGCGCCTGCCGCAGCGCGAGCGCCTGCCTTACGCCGGCGCTTTTGCGGCGGCCTTCGATGGCAGCCTGCCCTACGCGCCCGGCTCCGGCCTGAGCTATGCTGGCCGCTCCGCGGAGGGCGAGCTGGTGTTCTGGGGCATCGGTGATCGCGGCCCCAACGCGGATTCGCCCTCCGTTCGCAAGGCGGGCCGTGAGCAGGCCAGCAAGATTTTCCTGGTGCCGGCTTTCGTGCCGCGCCTGGCCGAGATCCGGGTGAGACCGGGGGAGGGCGCGCGCGTGCTGCGTACGCTGCCGATCCATTTTGGCGCCGAGCCGGCCTCTGGCTTGCCGATTCCGGTCGGCCAGACTGGCGCCAGCGGCGAGCAGGCGCTTGATGATCATTTGCAGCCCTTGCCCTTCAGCCTGCGCGGACTGGACCCGGAAGGCATCGTGCGCGATCGCGCGGGCAATTTCTGGATCGTCGACGAATACGGTCCCTTCCTGACCCAGCTCGATGCGCGCGGCCAGGTGCTGCGCCACTATGCGCCGGGCAAGGGCCTGCCGGAGATCCTCGCAGCGCGTCAGCCCAATCGCGGTTTCGAGGGTGTGGCGCTGAGCCCTTCCGGCAAGGTTTATGCGGCCGTGCAGTCCACGCTCGATATCGATGGCAAGAGTAAGCACCAGGCCCGCTTCACGCGCATCGTCGAACTCGATCCGGTCAGCGGCAAGACCCGCCAGTTCGCCTACCCGCTTGATCTGAAGCACTACCGGCGCGCTGGCGACGCCAAGATCGGCGATCTGGTGGCCATCGACGATGAGCGCTTCGCCCTGATCGATCAGGGCGCTGGCAAGAACGGCATGCGCAACCTGATCCAGCTGATCGATATCCGTGATGCCGAGGACATCAGCGAGCGCCGCACGCAGAGCGGGCAGGCCCTCGAGTTTGCCAGCGAGGCCGAGCTGAAGGGCGTGCGCATGGTGCAGGTGAAAGCCTTGCTGGATCTGCGCGAGCTGGGCTGGCAGGCCGAGAAGGCCGAGGGCCTGGCGCTGCTGGAAGATGGCATCGCGGTGATCAACGACAATGATTTCGGCCTGCAGACTCGGCTGAGCGGTGCACAGGGTGACAATGTCGGGGCTTACCGGGTCGAGAACGGCAAGCTCACCGCAGGCGGCCAGCTCAGCGTCGAGCCAAATCATGAGCCGACCTCTCTGTGGCTGATCCGCTTGCGCCAGCCGCTGCAGGGCCTGAAAGGCTTCTGAGCCTATCAGGGGCCGCGTCGTCAGTGCGCGGCCTGCTCCAGCAGTGCCATTACCCAGGCGATTGCAGCAGGGTCTTCGAGGATGCCGGCGTGGGTCGTATTGAAGCCACGAATACTCGTGGCTTGCTGCTGCATTTCGGCGCGCAGCTGGCTCTCCAGCGGAATCACGCCGTCTCCGCTCTTGTGGCTGAACAGGCCTTCGTTCAGGAAGCCAAAACCTGCGTGATGGCTAAGCTGCCGGGGCAGCGGGCGCGCGAACAGCGTGCGCATGAACGGACCTTGCCGGGCCATGCTGCGCCAGACCGGCATCACCACCGGTGAATGATCGACGCCGCTCTGCGCCGCCCAATCGCCGCCGAAAGGTGAGGACAGTGAGATGAAGCTGCGCAGGTAAGGACAGCTGCGCGCCTGCTCGCAATCGGCCAGCAAGGCTCTTACGGCTAGCCCACCCATGCTATGGGCAACGATGTGCAGATCGGTAAAGCGGTGCTGGTAATGGAGCTTGCTCAGCAGGCTGTGCAGGCCGCTGCTGACGGTGGGGATTTCGAGGCCGGAAGGGTAATAGAAGAACCAGGGCTGAAAGCGGCGGCGATCCAGGCTTGCCAGTAAGGCCTTGAACTCGCCCGGGTGGCCGCTGATGCCGTGCACGAAGAGTACCGGCGTGCGCGTTGCATCATAGGGCTCCAGGAAGTAGATGCCGGCCCGCTCCTGACGGATGAAGTCCAGCGCTTCCCACATGCCCTGGCGGGCGAACTCGGCGCTGAAGCGCGGATCATCGAGGGTGGTGAGGCTGCCGCTGTGCAGATGAAAGCCATCGGCAATGGCGCCCAGCGCACCGAGCAGGCTGCTGCCTGGCGGGTTGCCGGCCGGGGCGGATGGGCGTGCTGGGATGTGCAGGAGCATGGCGTCCGGTGCCTGTCCCGCGCTTACGCTGACGGGCAATGGGAATTCCGCGTATGGCTCGGTCGCGCTGTAAGTGAAGTCCTGGTCGAGATCACGGAAGGCAAACACGCTGCCGGCATTTTTCGGCAGCAGCGCGCGCCAGCTCTCATCCTGCGTGAGCAGACGGAAGCTGAGCACCTTGCCCGGTTCGTCGCGCGCCATGATGACGGCAAACAGGAGGCAGTTCGCACAGTCCTCGGCGCGAACGCTGATCGGCGCCGCCGTGTAGTGGCTCTGGTATTCCTCCAGGTTCTGCTTCAGGTTGAGGAAGTTGCCGCAGCCGGCAAGCAGCAGGGCAGCGCAGACGGAAAGGAGTCGGAGCAAGGGCATGGTCTGAGGCCTGAGCGGGGAGTATGCAGACTCATTAAAGCAGACGGCATGTTGCACGGCTGTGTCACCGATGGCCCTGCCGGCTCAGGCCTGGGCCGGCTGCCGCGCCAGCCAGGTCTCCATGAAGCTGACGAAGCTGCGCACGCGGGCGGCAAGGTGCTTGCGGCTCGGGTACATGGCCGAGATCGGTAGTGCCGGCCCGGGCCAGTCGGTCAGGATGGCCTTGAGGCGCCCGCTGGCGATGTAGGGGCCGAGGATGAATTCCGGGGCGCGGGTGATACCGTGGCCGGCGGCCGCGAGTTCGGCGAGCACGGTGCCGTTGTTGGCGCCGATGCTGGCCTCGAAGCGCACCTGCAGCTCGGTTTCCGCGTCGCGCTGGAAGCGCCAGGCATTGGCTTCCTCGGCGTAGGCGTAGGCGAAGCAGGCATGTTGCGTCAGCTCCTGCGGGCTCTGCGGCGTGCCATGACGGGCGAGGTAGTCCGGGCTGGCGCAGGTGAGCAAGCGGGTGCTGCCGATGCGCCGGGCCACCAGGTTCTGATGGGCCGGGCGGCCGATGCGGATGGCGAGATCAAGGCCTTCCTCGATCAGGTCCACCGGGCGGTCGGAGAGCTGAACGTCGAACTTCATGGCCGGGTGCAGGCGTGCGAACTCGCCCAGTGCCGGGGCGAGGTGGGTGGCACCGAAGCTGATCGGGGCGGTCAGGCGCAGCGTACCGCGCGGGCTGGCATCGGCGTTGCCGACCATCTCCTCGACTTCTTCAAGCTCGGCCAACAGCTGCAGGCAGCGCTCATAGTAGGCGCGGCCGTTCTCGGTGAGGCTCAGGCGACGGGTGCTGCGGTTGAGCAGGCGAGCGTCGAGCAGGGCTTCGAGTTGGGCCAGCTGGCGCGAAACGGCCGAGGTGGACATTTCAAGATGCTCGGCGGCTGCAGCAAAACTGCCAAGCTCGACGACCTTGCAGAAAACGTTCATGGCGGCGAAGCGGTCCATGCGGGCTCTCCGGAGTGATTGTTGCGAATCAGGCAAGAATTCATCGCAGTTTAGCTGCTTTATCCCTGATCGGCTCGGGCAGACAATGCTTGCAGCTTCCTTGCCGAGGAGGCCGTTTTTCTCTTGCAGGTTTTGTTTCTGCGTATTTCAGGCGCGGCCGGCAGCCGCGCACAGGAGTTGATCATGGCCAGCCGTCGGCCCGTTTTTTTCCTTTCCCATGGCTCGCCCATGCATGCCGTGGAGCCTAGTGCGGCCGCCACGGCCTGGGCGGTGGAGGCGGCGCAATTGCCGGTACCGGCAGCGGTGCTGATGGTGTCCGCTCACTGGGAAAGCAATCTGCCCTTGCTGGGCGGCGCCGCAGCGCCCGAAACGATCCATGATTTCGGCGGTTTTCCGGCCGAGCTGTACCGTTTGCGCTACCCCGCCGCGGGGGCCCCGGAAATCGCCCGGCAGGCGCTGGCCTTGCTGCGCGAGGCCGGTTTCCCGGCCGGGATCGAAGGTTGCCGCGGGCTCGACCACGGAGCTTGGGTGCCGATGATGAAAATGTATCCGCAAGCCGATGTGCCGGTTCTTCAGCTCTCGGTGCAGCCCGGCCTGGATGCGGCTCACCATCTGGCGCTTGGCGCGGCACTGGCACCGTTGCGCGAGCAGGGCGTGCTGATCGTCGGCTCGGGCCACATGACTCACAATCTGCGCGACTGGTTTCATGGCGCCAGTGGCGGCGCGGGGGCTTATGCACGCGAATTTCGCGACTGGGTGGCTACGCGTCTGGCCAGCGGTGACAGCCGCAGCCTGCTGGAGTGGGCCTATAAGGCGCCGCATGCGCAGCGCGCCCATCCCACGCCGGATCACTTTCTGCCGCTCTTCGTGGCGCTGGGAGCGGCCGGTGAGGGCGCGCAGGGCAAGTGCTTTCATGAGGCGTTCGAGCGTGGCACCCTGGCCATGGATGCCTGGCGCTGGGACTGAGCGCGTGAGCGCCGTTCCGGTCATTCACTGGCCTGAGCGGCGTGGCGCCGGGCGAAGCGTTTTGACTGCGCGGTCTGTGCCCCCAGGCCGTCCGTGCAGGGGCGGCGAGGCCTGAGCAGGCCTAGTCCTCCGCGAGACTCTTCATGGTCTCGATGATGCCTTCGAGCATGCGTTCCTGTTCGAGGCCGAAGCCGGCCATCTGTTCGCAGATCTCGGCGCCTCGGCTGCTGACCAGGTTCAGGATGACGCCTTCCTGCGCGTCGGTGAGGCCCATGCGGTAGAAGGAGCGGGCGATCTCGTCGCCCTGGTCGGCCACCATGCGCATCACGCTTTCGCGCTGGCTCTGCTGGCGCTCGCGCAGGTAATCGACCATGCGCATGAGGCCATTGACCGCTTCGAGGATGGTTTCGGTGCGCTGCAGGCGCCGCGTGTCGTGTTCCAGCACCTTGCAGCGGATGTCCGCCGCCTCGGCCACGAAGGCCAGATGGTCACGCAAGCGGCCGGCGCGGTCCTCGTCGGTTTTCGGCCAGTTGGTGACCAGCAGGGTCAGGTGCGGATAGCTGATCGACAGACGCCCGGAGAACTGGGTGATACGGTCGTTGTTGCGGGCGTGTTCGAGCAGGGAGCATTCGAGCGGGCTGGCCGGGCCGTGCTCGCTGTGGGCCAGTGAGCTATCGCCGAGGCGGCAGGCGACCAGGGTGTTCAGCTCGTAGTCGCGGCACGCGGCGATGGTCTGGTCGATGATCTGCTGGGGGGTGTCGCAGGCGAACACTTCACGCATGAACTTCATCACCGTGCCCATCTCGGCCATCGTGCTCATGGCGCTGAAGGCGGTGCTCATGGCGTAGTCGAGCTGTGAGGAGAGGGCGGCGACCTGGGCGTGGGCCTTGAGTACACCGTCGACCTTGCGCACGATCTCTTCCGGAATCAGCGGGCGCTGGATGTAGTCATTGCAGCCGGCGTCGTAGGCGTTCAGGCGCAGCTGGATATTGTCGTGGCGCGAACTGAGGATCACGTGGGCCTGATCGTCACCCTGGGCGCGCAGATGGCGGCAGATCTCAAGGCCGCCGGCTTCCGGTGAATCCATGTCGAGCAGGCACACCGCCGGAGCGATTTCGAGCGCCGGCAGGAGCTCCTCCTGGAGGCCGAAGCCGCGCACGTCGGGGCAGATCCGGGCTAGTTCGGCGCACACTTCCTGGCGCATGGCGCTGTCCTGCTCAAGCACGAATACGGCGGTTCTGGCTGCTTGGTTCATGGTGACGCCCTCGTCGATGCTTACCGGCTCGCCGGCTTCATGGAGGGCTTACGGTTGGGTTTGGGGCAAGTTGAGATGATGGGTCCGAAGGTCTGCCTGATGTCCCTTGTCAAATATCGACTGCCGGCCGCACAGCGCTCGGGCAGGTGAAGCGCCAGCGCGCAAAGCGGCTGGCCAGCACGGCGCACAGCAGGCTGCAGAGCGCCAGTTGCAGCACCGGCGCCTGCCAGGCTCCGGCATAGGCGCCGAACAGGCTGGCCTTGAGGGCCCGTACGGTCCAGGTCACCGGCAGCCACGGGCTGATGCTCGCAAACAGGCCTCCGTTGAGCTCCACCGGCAACACGCCGCCGGAGCAGGAAAGCTGCACCGCCAGCAAGAGCATGGCGATGGCCTTGCCGGCGTCCCCGAAGGCCAGGGTCAGGGCGAACACGATCAGCAGGAAACACATTGCTGCCAGTGCCAGGGTCAGGGCGAAGGCGGCTGGCTGCTGGATGTCGACCCGCAGCAGGCTGTGCAGGGCCATGCCTGCGACGAGCGCCTGGGCCAGCACCACGCCTGCCGGCAGGGCGAGCTTGCCGGCAAGGCGGGCCGGCCGGCTGAAGGCCTGCGCTTCCTGCGGTAGCACTCGGGCGTGGAGTAGGAAGGCCGCGATCCCGGCACCCAGCCACAGCGCGGCGGCGAGCACATTGGGGGCGAAGCTGCTGCCGCTGTTGGCGACCGGGGCTACGCGTTCCACCCGTGGCTCTACCGAGCGTGCCAGCCCGAGCGGATTGCCGGCGGGCCAGGGCAGGCTGGCGGGCAGCGCGCTGGCCAGCTGCTCGATGCCGACGGCCAGGCGCTGCGCACCACCGGCGACCTGGCGACTGGCACCGGAAACCCGCTGCACGCCGTGGCTTAGCTGGCCGGCGCCACTGGAGAGTTCGTCGAGCTGCTGATCCTGGGGCAGCACCCGCACCATGGTCTGGATGCCGCTGCCCACTTGCTGCATGCCCTGGGTAAGGGCGTCCACGCCGCTTCTGAGCTGCAGGGCTCCGTCGGTCAGGCGCTGCTCGGCTTCGGTGGCGGCGGTCAGGCCGTGATCGACGCGCGACAGGCCGCCAGCCAATTGCGCCACGCCCTGGCTAACGCTGGTCGGGATGAACAGACTCTCTTCGAATTCATCCTTGAAGGCCAGCAAGCCGGAGTTGAGCTGGCTGGCACCGCGCTGCAAGGCGAAGAGTCCGTTGCCGAACTCCTCGTGACTGCTGGCCAGCCGTTCGGCGCCACTGGCAAGGCGCTGCAGCTCGGTGCTCGGTGGCAGGGCTGCGTCCATGGTCTTGAGGCCGCTGCCGAGTTGCTTCACGCCGGAAGTGAGCTGCTCCACGCCAGCGTTCAGGCGGCTACCGCCAAAAGCCAGATCCTGTGCTCCGCTGGCAGTTTGGCCGGCCCCCTGGCTGAGTCGCCGGGCGCCTTCGCGCAGGCTCTCCATGTGCTGGCGGAATTCGCTGAAGCGCAGGTGCGCCTCCTGCGCTGTCGCAATTACGCGCAGCCAGCGCTGAGCATTGAGTTCTTCATTGATCTTGTGGCCGAGGGTTTCGGCGAAGTGGCGGGCGAGCAGCGCGCCCTGATAGTTGTTGCCTTCCGAGGCGTGGATCAGCGGTTGCCCGGCACCGGGCTGGCTGCCTGGCAGGCTGGCGGCACTGAAATCGGCTGGCAGGATCAGTGCAAAGGCTAGCTGACCGTTGCGTACGCGGGCGAGGGCGGCTTCAGCATCCGGCATTTCGAGATAGCCGAAGCGCCCCTCCGCACGCAGTGCGGCCACGATTTCCTGACCGAGATTGATGCTGTGCCCCTGCAGGGACGCGCCACGATCGAGATTGACGAGCGCCACGCGCAACTCGCCGGTGTGGGCACCCGGATCCCAGACGCTGGCAAGGTAGATCACCAGATACAGTGCCGGGATCACCATCACCACGGCAGCGGCCAGCAGCATGCGCGGGTAGCGGGTGAAGAAGCACAGCTCGATGCGGGCGAGAGCGAGGGTTTGGGTGAGCAGATTCATGATCGGCAGCCGGGGGGCGGAGACAGAAGCGGGGCGTCGCCATGCGCAGGCGTCTGGTTTGCTAACGACCCTGGCGGCTTTGCCCTGAAGCGCACCGAGGGGCTGCCCGAAGGACAAGAAAAAGCCCCGCACGCGGCGGGGCTTGAGGGGCAGGCTGTGCCGGCTTAACTACGCGGCTTGGGCAGCAAGAGGTTCAGCACAATGGCGACTACACCGCACAGGCTCACGCCCTGCAGCACGAAACTGCCGATTTCCACACTGAAGGCGCCGATGCCCAGCACCAGTACGGTGGATACGATGACCAGATTGCGCGGCTGTTCCAGATCGGTGCGAGCGCTGATCAGGGTCTTCAGGCCGATGGCGGCGATCGAGCCGAAGAGCAGGATCATGATGCCGCCCATTACCGGTGCCGGGATGGATTGCAGGATGGCGTTGAACTTGCCGACGAAGGCCATCGCGACTGCGAGGCCGGCCGCCCAGGTCATGATCACCGGGTTGAAATTGCGGGTCAGCGTCAGTGCGCCGGTCACTTCGGCATAGGTGGTGATCGGCGGGCCGCCGACCAGGCCGGCAAACAGCACGCCGAGGCCGTCACCGGCGAGGGTGCGATGCAGACCCGGCTGTTCGGTGTAATCCTTGCCGGTGATGCCGCCCACGGCGATCACGTTGCCGACGTGTTCGATGGCCGGCGCCAGCGCGACCGGCAGCATGAAAAGTACGGCCGAGAGGTTGAATTCAGGTGCCACGAAATTCGGCAGGGCGAACCAGGGCGCGGCCGCGATCTTGCCGAAATCCACATAGCCCAGGACGGCCGCCAGAGCGTAGCCGACGCCCACACCGATCAGGATCGGGATCAGTTTGAGGAAGCGATGGGCGAAAATCGATACGATGATGGTGGTGCCCAGCGACACGGCGGCGAGCAGCAGCGAGGGGCCGTAGCCGATCGGATTGTCCTTGCCCATGGCCATGTTCACCGCCACGCCGGCCAGGGCGAGGCCGATCACCATGATGATCGGACCGATCACGACCGGTGGCATGAACTTGTGCACGATGCCGGCGCCGTGGCGGGCAATCAGGCCGGCAAAGATGAAGTACATCACGCTCACACAGGCCAGTGCGCCCATCGTGGCGGGCAAGCCCCAGTGCTGGGTGGCATAGATGATCGGGGCGATGAAGGCAAAGGAAGAGCCGAGGAAGATCGGCACCTGGCGGCGGGTGACCAGCTGGAACAGCAGGGTACCCACCCCGGCGCCGAGCAGGGCCATGCTCGGATTCAGGCCGGTCAGCAGGGGCACCAGGACCAGTGCGCCGAAGGCGACGAAGAGGATCTGGGCCCCGGAAATGGCTTGGCGCCAGACCGGTCCGTTGTGGGAGGGGGTGTCTTGCATGCTGGGCTTGCTCCTGTAAAAAAACGCGGCTGCAACCGCGAGTGGAGGGGGATAGTGCGAAAGGCTGCGAATTGTTTGCGATTTTGCCAAAAAAATCAGTATCTTCAGTTCAGCGTGAAGGCAAGTTCTGAGCGAATGCAAACGGGTGTGACATGTTTCGTGGCGGATGATAAGTTGCCGCCCTTTCGGGCAAGGTAGTGTGAAACAATCGGCCGGAAAACAAAAAAATTACATGGCTTGGAGGCAGATCAAAGATGGCAATAACAGGTGACCAGCGGCTCCTTAAAAGGATCAACCGCATGGCCTTGGTCCGGTTGGTGCGCGCGCGCCCCGGGCTCTCGCGTGCAGAACTGGCGGTGGAGACCGGGCTGACCAAGTCCACCGTGAGTCTGCTGGTGCAGGAACTGGTGGACGAGGGCTGGCTGCGCGAGGAGGAGGTGCTGGTCACCGGTGCCATCGGCCGCCGCCCGACCCCGCTGCGTATCGACGGGCGCCGTCTGGCCCTGATCGGTGCGGAGCTGGCGGTGGGCAAGCTGTGCGTGCTGGGCATGTCGCTTGATGGCGAGGTACTGCACCGCTTGGAGGAGAGCTTCAGCAGCAGCGAGCGGCCGGGCGAAATTCTCGGCACGCTGGCCGGCATGCTGGCCGACATGGTGGGCTGCCTGCGTGGCGAGGGGCGTGGCCTGCTCGGTATTGGCGTGGCCCTGCCAGGTGCCGTGCAGGAAGCGGATGGCCTGCTGGTGGTGGCGCCGAACCTGGGCTGGCGCAATGTGCCGGTGCGCGACGAATTGCTGCGCGTGCTGGGCAGCCGTGGCCTTGCTGACCTACCGCTGTGGGTGCAGAACGATTGTGATGTGGCCGCACTGGGCGAAGTGGAGTTTGCCGCCGGTGAGATGGGCGATCCGCTGCTCTTCATCGGCCTCGGCATCGGTGTGGGCGCCGGTGTGGTGGTGGGCGAGCGCCTGCTGCTGGGCCGCCGCGGCTTTGCCGGCGAGGTCGGGCACATCCAGCTGCAGGCCGATGGCCCGCTCTGTTCCTGTGGCCGGCATGGCTGCGCCGAATCCTATTTCGGTCTGCAATCGCTGGCCAATGCGCAGCACTGCAGCGTGCCCGAGCTGTTCGAGCGAGCCCGCAATGCGGATCCGGAAACCGTTAAGGCGCTGCAGACCGCAGGCCAGCGCCTGGGCCTGCTGATCCACAATCTGTGGACCACTCTGGACCCGGCCATGATCGTGCTGGGCGGCTCGGCCACCGAGCTTGGGCAGGCCTTCCTGAACTCGGCGCGGCGCAGCTTCGACGCTCTGGCGCAGGCCGCTGGCCTCGAAATGCCGGTGCTGCAGCACGCGCGCTTCGGTGCCCAGGCGGTGCCGGCCGGCGCCGCGGCGCTGGTCTTGCACAAGCTGTTGTTGCCGCTCTGAATCAGTGCAGCATCGGTCCCGGTGATCTTGTCGCCGGGCTGAGCTGCAGGAGCACCACTTCACGATCCTGCAGCACGACCAGGCCCGGCTGGCGATCATCGCCGGTGAGGCTGTATTCGAAGGTGTAGCTGCGCTGCAAGGTCAGCCGGCCGGCAGCATTCCGCACCCAGCGCAGGCCGCGCTGAGCCACGCTGTCGTCCAGAAACTGCAGGTTCTCGCGGGCGCAGGCGGCCCGTGCTGCGGCTACGCCGAACTCGCGCGCATGCGCCGAATCCTGCCAGTACCAGCCGAGCGCACACAGCGCCAGCAGAGCGATAAGGCTTTCAATCATGTCTTGTCTCCAGTGCGTCCGGAATTCTGGCAGGCATGCACGCCGGCCAGCACACCGCTGATCAGCAGCAGGATGCCCGTGGCGGTCAGCAGGCCCGGCGCTTCGCCGCGCCACAGATAGGCATAGAGCAGGGCGGCGAGGGTTTCGAAAACGATCAGCTGGCCGCTCAGGGTAGTCGGCAAGAGGCGGCTGGCGCGATTCCACAGCAAGGTGCCGAGCCACGAGGCGAGCAGGCCGATGGCCAGCATCAGGCCCACATAGAGTGCCGGGCGCGGGCCCAGAGGCTGGCTGAAGCTGGCTCCGCCGACTTGCCACCCCAGGCTGCCAGCCATGCCCAGCAAGGCCAGCGGCAGGGTGGCAAGGCCCTGGGCGGTGGCCCAGGTGCTGGAGGCGAGCGCTGGGTGACGCTTGAGCCAGCGCGCATTGCGCAGCGGATACCAGGTCCAGCAAGCCAGGGCCGCCACGGCCAGGATCAGGCCGCTGCCGAGCGGGCCGCTGCCGAGCGGGCCGCTGCCGAGCGGGCCGCTATCGCCGGCGGGCAACTCATGCAGGCGGGCCAGCAACAGGCCGCTGCCGATCAGCACCAGGGAAGGCAGCAGACGCAGCCAGGGCAGGCGCTCGCGCAGGTTGGCAACGATCGCAATCACCAGTGGCAGGGTGCCGATGATCAGCGTCGGCAGGGGCACGCCACTGCGCTGGATGGCGGCAGCCAGACACAGGTAGTAGAGGATGTTGCCGATCAGGGCCAGCTCGAAGGCGGCCAGCCAGTCCGCCCGGCTGAGGGGCGCGAGGCGGCGGCGGTCGCGCCAGGCGAGCGGCAGGCACACCAGACCGAAAGCGAGATAGCGGCCGAAGGCGAGCAGGGCGGGCGGATAATCGGTGAGGATCGCCGGAGTGATGAACACCAGGCCCCATAGAACGCCGGCACCCAGCGCACAGAGGAGGCCCTGGAACAGGGAGGATGCGGGCATCGGCCGAGTATAGCTGCAGCGCCTCTGTGTGACTCAGTGTGGCAAAGTTGGCAGCAATACAACGCTGCCTGCTGCCCACCTTGCGAAACACAGTAGAGTTACGCCCGCATGAATCTGGCGGTAGAAGCGGCACCATGAACGAAGACACTCCCTGCGGCACGAAGCGGATCATCGACGGCGTCGAGCGGGTCTATTACTACGGTTACTGGATCAAGACCTACGAGGCCCCGGCGAGTACGCTGGACGCCAAGAAGCGCCTGATCGAGGCCCTCACGCGGCGACTGTTCAACCACGTCGAGCACGGCATCAACATCCCGGGCCGGCGCCTGGGTGAGGCGCGTGCGGCTTTCGAGGCCGAGACCGATCCGGAACTCAAGCGTGTGAAGGGCGCCATGCTGGCGGGCGCGCTGTTCAACCGCGCCACCGACATCTTCACCAAGCTGGTCGATCTGCAGGCGGTGGGCGTGGAGATCGCTACCGACAACGCCCTGATGCGCGAATGTGGCCGCTGCCTGCAGGATGCGCTGCAACTGGGCCGCACAGTGCAGCACCGCAGCGGCGATGAAGGCATCGACGAGCTGTGGGGCGAGCCTTTCAAGGCTTTCTCGATTCCGGTCGAGGCCTTCTACGAGAGTCGCTACAACAAGATTGCGGCGGCGATGCGCGATATCGATGCGATCGCCAATGCCCTGTCGGCCAGTTTTGTCGATCGTCCGATGTTTGCCGGGGTGGACAAGCTGGCGGCCGCATACGCGGAAACGGCTCGCATCAAGAGCGAGGTGTTACGCACCGATGCCGACATTTTCGATGTGTGGGCGCGGTTCGCGGTTGCCGGCGAGCGCTTGTGGGATTTCAGCCCGGTCCTGCCCGAGTATGCCAATGAGCGCGTGGTGCTGGAGGCCGAGCATGGCGTGCGCCTGATTCGCCAGGCTCGCGACCTGATTTCGGACATTACCCGCGCCCGCGTGTCGATGCCCAAGAGCACCGAGGAATTCGCCGAGCGCTGCGCCGAGTTTGCGCGCCGCAACCTGCGCCAGGACCCGCTCTGAGCCGCGTTTCGCTCAGGGCTGTGGGGCTGCGCGTGAGGCGTGCGCCGCATGGCGTGCGACCGACACTGCCTGCCACAGCCGCTCCAGTGCGGCGGCCGCGCCGCAGCGCCAGCGCACATTGGCGTGGCGGCTCACTTCCGTATCGCCCGGATTGATCTCCACCGCCAGCGCGCCGAAATGGCGGGCCGCCGTGAAGGGCTGGGCGATGTAGGGGAAGACGCTGGTGGTGCCGATCGAGAACACCAAGTCGAAACCCTCCTGCAGGACCTTTTCCAGACGCTGGATGGCCGGGCGCGGCAGCGCTTCGCCAAACAGCACCACGGCCGGGCGCAGATGCCCCAGGCAGTGCGGGCAGGGGGGCGGCAGCTGCCTGAAGCGGCTGTAGTCGGCCACGGTTTCGTGGTGGCTGCAATGCACGCATTCGAGTTCGAACAGATCGCCGTGGATCTCGATCAGGTCGCGGCTGCCGGCCTGACGGTGAAAACCGTCGATGTTCTGAGTCAGCACCGTGGTCGGCACCACCTCCTGCATTGCCGCGATCACCTTGTGGGCGGCGTTGGGGTGCGCGCCGCGGCAGTTGGCCTCAATGGCGGCCAGATGTTTCCAGGTGATGGAGGGCTCGGCCTCCATGACTTCGCCGGACAGTGCCACCTCGATCGGTAGGCCGTCGTCGGTGTGCTGGTCGTTGTAGAGCCCGCCGATGCCGCGATAGGTGGGCAGGCCCGAGTCCGCCGAGATGCCGGCGCCGGTGATGACCAGCACACGCTTTGCTGCCAGCAGGCGGGTGACCACGGTATTCAGATCCGGCAGGTCCAGCGTGTCATGCAGCGGATTCATCAGGCTCTCCTTTGCAGCGCGAATGCGAGCATGGCGCCGAACAATACGCTGGCCAGCCCGGAGGAAGCGACAGCGGCAATCCAGAAGCCGGCCAGGCCCAGCGGCGCGCTCCAGCCGTGATAGCACAGCCACCAGCCGCCGGCGAGGCCAACGCCCCAGAAGCTCAGGATGTGGCCCAGCATCGGCAGGGTGGTGATCTTCAGGCCGCGCAGGGCCTGGGCAGCGATGGTCTGGGCGGCGTCGCAGAACTGGTACAGCGCGATCAGCACTACCAGGCCCAGCGCCATGGCCTGCACGGCCGGGTCCGGCACGAAACCGCGCACCAGCGGCCCGGCGAAGAGCCACAGCAGCAGGCCAATCACGCTGGAGATGCTGCAGCCCAGGAAAAGCCCGGTCAGCGCAGTGCGCCGCACGCGCGGCCAGTCCTGCGCGCCGGCGGCCTGACCCACCAGCGCCAGGGTGGCAATCGAGATCGAGAGCGGCAGCATGTAGCAGGTGCCGGCGAAGTTCCCGAGCAGGCGGTTGGCGCCGATGGCTTCCGCGCCGAGCGAGGCGACCAAGAGGCCGATCAGCGCGAAGCTGCTCATCTCGACAAACATCGACATGCCGATCGGCAGGCCCAGCTTCAGGTGCTCGGCGAGTTGGGTCAATTGCGGGCGCTGCCAGCCGCGCAAGAGATGCAGCTCGCGACTCACCTTGGAGCGGGCCAGATAAAGCAGGCCGGCCACTGCCAGCAGAGTGGTGTTGATCGCCACTGAGGCCGCGCAGCCCACCGCACCGAGCGCTGGCAGGCCCAGCCAGCCGAAGGCGAGAGCGGGCGCCAGCAGGGCGTGGCTGACGGCGTTGGCCAGCCCCAGGAACATCAGCGCGCGCGGCCGCCCGAGAGCGTTGAGCATGCCGCCGCAGGCGCGATAGATCAGGGTGCCGGGCAGGCTCAGGGCGAGGATGAAGAGATAGGCGCGGGTGCGCTCGGCCACTTCCGGGCTCACCGCGTTCATGCGCAGCATCCAGCCCGGCGTGGCCAGAATCGCGAAGCAGCCCAGCGCCAGCAGCGCGCACAGCATCAGGCCGTGCTGGAAGGTGGCGGGCAGGCGGTCGAATTGCCTGGCGCCGACCTGATGCGCGGCGATCGGCGTGAGCCCCTGCACCACGCCGGCGGCGGCCAGCATCACCGAGATGTAGAGACCGGCGCCGATGCCTACGGCGGCCAGATCCACCGTATTCACGCGCGCGCTGATCAGGGTGTCGACCAGCGTGGTGCTCATCGAGGCGAGCTGGGCGATCAGGATGGGGCCGGCATGGGCGAGGATCGCCCGATACAACGAGTTACTGCGGCTCATGCCGCAGCCGTTGTCGTAGCTGTGCGGTGGGCGCGCCACTTGCCGCGCCAGTAGAGGCCCGCCAGGAAGGCGAGGGTCGCGGCACCCATGAACCAGAAGGCAACCGCCTGCCAGAAACCATAGGGGTCAGAGGCCAGCGGGTATTGCTGGCCCAGACCGCGAAAGCCGATGTAGCCGGTAAGAATGGCTTTGACGGGCGGGTAAAGTGCGGCCAGCGCTGGAAGGAAGCTCAACAACAGGGCGAAGCTGATCGCCAGCGTATCGCTGAAGGGCTGTTGGCGGCTGCGCGGGGCGAAGCGCGCTTCGACGCGCAGGAACAGGGCGGCCAGGCCACAGGCCAGAAAGGCCAGCGGGCCGGCAGCGAGGATCAGCCCCCAGAGGCCGGCCATCAGCATGAAACTTCCGGAGCCGAGGGTGATCAGAAAAGACCACAAGGGCTTCATGAAGAGTACGCAGGGCAGGGTCAGCAGCAGAGCCAGCAGGGCGAAAAGGCCCCAGCGGCGGGATTTGCGCAGCAGCAGGTCGCCGCGCAGGGAGATGGGCAGGGCGGTGTCGGTCATCCCGCAAGTGTACGTGTCAGCATGGGTTGCAGGGAAGGGCAGCGTCTGGCTGCACTGCCGGATGGCGGCAGGCTATGCTGATGTTGCTATTTTGTAATTGGATCAAAAACCTTTTCTGCGATAGTGTCTTCATATCGGCACCGGCCGTCTGGTCGGTGCCCCCGGTTTCCCTTCAATCACTCAGGAGTTCTGCCATGAAAGCCAAGAAAAGCACGTCCGTGAGCAAGATCGATATCGGCATTTCCGAGAAGGACCGCGTTGCGATTGCAGGCGGCCTCTCCAAACTGCTTGCCGATAGTTTCACCCTCTACCTGATGACCCACAACTTCCACTGGAACGTGACCGGGCCGATGTTCAACAGCCTGCATGTGATGTTCATGGGCCAGTACACCGAGCAGTGGAATGCGCTGGATATCATCGCCGAGCGTATCCGGGCCCTGGGTGTGAAAGCCCCGGGTAGCTATGCCGATTACGAGAAGCTGACCACCATTCCCGCTGTGAAGGGCGAACCCAAAGCCATGGAAATGGTGGCCCTGCTGGTCGCCGCGCAGGAAGCTACTGCCCGTACCGCGCGTGGTTTGCTGGAACTGGCTGACAAGGCTAATGACCAGCCGACCATGGATCTCTTGACCCAGCGTCTGGATCTGCACGAAAAGACGGCCTGGATGCTGCGCACCCTGCTCGAAGAGTGAGCCGGCAAGCTAGCTGAAAAGGCGCTCCTGCGGGAGCGCCTTTTTTATGTGTGCTGCGTCAAACCGGCAGCTCGGCAGATTCCTTGATTTCTTCCATCACCACATAGCTGCGGGATTCCACAGCCTTCGGCAATTTGAGGAGGATGCGCCCGAGCAGGTCGCGATAGTCGCGCATGTCCGGAATGCGCGCCTTGATCAGGTAATCGAACTCTCCAGCGACAAGATGGCATTCAAGCACTTCTGGCACGAAGCTCAGGGCTTGCTTGACCGAGTCGAAGATCTCGGCGGATTTCTGCGCCAGACGCAATTCCACGAAGACCAGCACACGCAGCCCGAGCGCCTCGGGGTCGATCCGGGCGTGGTAGCCGGTGATGACCCGGCTGCGTTCCAGACGCTTCACCCGCTCGCTCACCGGGGTGGCCGATAGCCCCACGCGCTGGGCCAGCTCAGTGATCGGCAGGCGCCCTTCGCGTTGCAGGACGGCGAGAATTTTGCGGTCAGCCTTGTCGAGTTCGATCATTCACTGCTTACCTGGTTGTTAGGGCAAATTGTGCTATGTATTCACTGCGAATCACCAATATTAAAGCGATATTCACTTGAGTGGTGTTCCTAAGATTGACCTATCGACTGAAGCAATTCTGCGCGGCCGAAAGAGACTGATCTGATAGGCAGGCAGTCATCGTGAGCAACTGGGAGAGACATCATGCGGGTAGGCGTAGCGAGGGAAATCAAAAACCATGAATACCGGGTCGGCCTCACGCCGGCCTCGGTGCGCGAGCTGGTCGCGCAAGGACATGAACTACTGGTGGAGCAATCTGCCGGCCTCGGCATCGGCGCGACGGATGCGGACTATCAGGCGGCCGGCGCACGAATTGTTTCCACCGCTGCCGAGCTGTTTGCCACGGCGGACATGATCGTCAAGGTGAAGGAGCCTCAGCCGGCTGAGTGCGCCATGTTGCGACCGGGCCAGATCCTGTTCACTTACCTGCACCTCGCACCGGATCCCGAGCAAGCCAAGGCGCTGCTGGCCAGCGGCGCAATCTGTGTGGCTTACGAAACTGTGACCGCTGCGGATGGCAGCCTGCCGCTGCTGGCGCCAATGTCTGAAGTGGCCGGGCGCATGAGTGTGCAGGCCGGCGCGCACTGCCTCGAAAAAGCTCAGGGCGGGCGCGGCGTGCTGTTGCCGGGCGTGCCGGGCGTGTTGCCGGGCAAGGTGGTGATCTTGGGCGGTGGCGTGGTCGGCAGCAATGCGGCGCTGGTGGCAGCCGGCATGGGGGCAGATGTGACTGTGGTGGATCGCAGCCCTGCCGTGCTCAAGCGTGTCGCCGCTCAGTTTGGCACCGCGGTCAAAACCCTGCACTCGACGCGCGAGGCGCTCGAAGCCGCTGTTTGCGCAGCCGATCTGGTGATCGGTGCGGTGCTGGTGCCGGGCGCTGCGGCGCCGCGTCTGATCAGCCGCGAGCTGCTCAGCCGCATGCAGCCGGGCTCGGTGATTGTCGATGTGGCCATCGACCAGGGCGGCTGCTGCGAGACTTCGCATGCCACCACGCATGCCGAGCCGACCTATGTGGTGAATGACGTGGTGCACTACTGCGTGGCCAACATGCCTGGCGCGGTGGCCCGCACTTCCACCTACGCGCTGAATGCTGCGACCCTGCCTTTTGCCATTGCATTGGCTGGCAAGGGTTGGAAGCAGGCCTTGAAGGACGATGTCCATCTGCGTCACGGCCTGAACGTGTGCGAAGGCAAGCTGACCTGCAAGGAAGTGGCTGACGCGCTGGTGCTGCCGTATACGGCTGCCGAAAGCGTGCTGCAGTAAAGCCTGATGCTGGGGGCGACGGCTGCGTCGCTCCCGCGAGGATGTGGCCGCCGGGCCGAGGAATGCCCGCCCGGCTTGCCCACCGGCGCTGGCTTGGGCATAGTCGCGCCTCCCTTGTTTTCAAGCGCGTCTGCCTCATGCTGCCCTCGATCGAACTTCGCATTGCCTCCGAACTCGCCGCCCAGCCGCGTCAGGTCATCGCCGCCATCGAGCTGCTCGACGGCGGGGCCACGGTGCCCTTCATCGCGCGCTACCGCAAGGAAGTCACCGGCGGGCTGGACGACACCCAACTGCGTACGCTGGAAGAGCGTCTGGGCTATCTGCGTGAGTTAGAGGAGCGGCGCGGCGCGGTGCTGGCGAGCATCGAGGAGCAGGGCAAACTGACGCCGCAACTGCGCGCCGACATCGAGAACGCCGAATCCAAGCAGCGTCTTGAAGATTTGTATTTGCCCTACAAGCAGAAGCGCCGCACCAAGGCCCAGATCGCCCGCGAGGCCGGCATCGAGCCGCTGGCCGATGCGCTGCTGAGTGATCCGACCCAGAAGCCGGAAGAAGTCGCCGCGCAATACCTGAATGTGGAGGCCGGTTTTGCCGACGCCAAGGCGGTGCTGGATGGCGCGCGCCAGATCCTGATGGAGCGCTTCGCCGAAAACGCCGAGCTGGTCGGCAGCCTGCGCGAATACGTCAGCGAACACGGCCAGGTGCGCGTGACGGTGGCCGAGGGCAAGGAAAACGATCAGGAAGCCGCCAAGTTCCGCGACTATTTCGCTTACAGCGAGAAGCTCGGCAACATCCCCTCGCACCGCGCGCTGGCCCTGTTCCGTGGTCGCAATGAAGACTTCCTGCGCGTCAAACTCGCCTTGGATACTGACCCGGAAGACGGCTCGCGCTCGGCTGAGCCGAACCCCTGCGAGCGCAAGATCATGGTCGCCGCTGGCATCAAGGATCAGGGCCGTGCCGCCGACAAATGGCTGGTCGATACCGCGCGCTGGACCTGGAGCGTGAAGCTGGCACTCTCGATGGATCTGGACCTGATGGGCAAGCTGCGCGAGCGCGCTGAGGAAGAGGCGATCCGCGTCTTCGCCCAGAACCTGAAGGCCCTGCTGCTCGCCGCGCCGGCCGGCGCGAAAACGACTATGGGTCTCGACCCCGGTATCCGCACCGGCGTGAAAGTGGCGGTGGTGGATGCCACCGGCAAGCTGCTGGAAACCGCCACGGTTTATCCGCACGAACCGCGCAAGGACTGGGACGGCGCACTGCATACGCTGACGAAGCTGGTCGAGAAGCATGGCGTGCAGCTGATCGCTATCGGCAACGGTACGGCCAGCCGCGAGACCGACAAGCTGGCGGGCGAAGTGATCAAGCGCGTCAGCAGCAACACAAGTGCGGCCAAGGTCACCAGCATCGTCGTTTCCGAAGCCGGCGCCTCGGTGTATTCGGCCTCTGAACTGGCCGCCAAGGAATTTCCGGAGCTGGATGTGAGCCTGCGCGGAGCAGTGTCCATCGCCCGCCGTTTGCAGGACCCGTTGGCTGAGCTGGTGAAGATCGAGCCGAAAGCCATCGGCGTGGGCCAGTACCAGCACGATCTGAATCAGTCGAAGCTCGCCAAGTCGCTCGACGCGGTGGTGGAAGACTGCGTGAACGCCGTGGGCGTGGATGTGAACACCGCCTCCGCCGCGCTGCTCACGCGCATCTCGGGGCTGAATACCACGCTGGCGCAGAACATCGTCGCGCATCGCGATGCCAACGGCGCCTTTGCCAGCCGCGCTGCACTCAAGAAAGTGCCGCGCCTGGGCGACAAGACCTTCGAACAATGCGCGGGCTTCCTGCGCGTCACCGACGGCAGCAACCCTCTGGACGCTTCGGCGGTGCACCCGGAAGCCTATCCGGTGGTCGAGAAGATTCTGGCCGACGTGCAGAAGAAGGCACGCGAGCTGATCGGTGATTCGGTCACCCTGAAGAATCTGGATGCGCGCAAATACACCGACGAGCGCTTCGGTCTGCCCACTGTGCAGGACATCCTGCGCGAGCTCGACAAGCCTGGCCGTGATCCGCGTCCCGAGTTCAAGACGGCTTCTTTCCGCGAAGGCGTGGAGTCGCTGAAGGATCTGGAGCCGGGCATGCAGCTCGAAGGCGTGGTGACCAACGTCACCGCCTTCGGCGCCTTCGTCGATATCGGCGTGCATCAGGATGGGCTGGTGCATATCTCGGCGCTGTCCAACCGCTTCGTGAAAGATCCGGCCGAGGTCGTGAAGGCCGGCGATATCGTCAAGGTGAAGGTGGTCGAGGTTGATCTGGCGCGCAAACGCATCGCGCTGACCATGCGGCTGTCGGACGAAGTGGTGCGCAAGCCGGCGGGTGAGCAGCCCGGCCGCGATGCGCCACGTGGCAGGCCGCAGCAGGCAGCCCGGCAGGAAAAGGTGCCTGCCAATAATGCGCTGGCGGCCGCCTTTGCCAAGGCGCGGCGCTGAAAGATCTCAAGCCGGATAAGCAGAAATACGGACTATCGTCCCCCGCTGTTTAATGTAGCCTTTCAACTAATTATTGGCTGGTTTTCGGGGGAGTCGCGCAAGGTTTGTATCGCGCGATTTGGAGGCGTATCAGGGGTTCTTGCGGCGGCAGTTTTTCGGTGTTCCGAAGGCCTGTGCTCAGGTGGCTCCTGGCTGCAATCGGGAGTGAGACATGAAAAACAAAGGGATGCCGGCAGGGGCCGCAGCACTCATCTGTGCGTTGGTATTGGGCGCTTGCGGGGGCGGTGGTTCAGATGCTGGAGGTTCCAGCGCAGGCACGAATAGCGGTGCAGCGGGGGCGTCCTCGGGGGCGGCTGTCAGCAGCGCGAGCAGTAGTGCCGCAGCGTCGGGGGCGAGCAGCCAGTCGGCTTCCTCTGCGGCGAGCGTGGCGGCTTCGTCCGCAGCCGTGAGCAGCGGCGCGAGCGGTGAGAATCTGAGTCTGCAGGTGCCGCCGCTGGCCTATGACGACAGCAGTCTGACCCTGGTGTGGAAGAAGCCGGCGGACTACAGTGCCCTGGCTGATTTCAACGTCTACATGAACGGCAGCAAGCTGGGCAGCGCCGCTGCCAACAACACGCTCAACTCGCCGGCCAAGCCCTATATCGACCAGTTTTACGCGGCCGATACGGCGGGTTTTCACGTCAAGGTACTGTTCCACAACTTCAAGGTTACGGGCCTTGCACCGGACACGGCCTACACTTTCACCGTGCGCGCGGTGGATGCGGCGGGCAAGGAGTCAGCCGACAGTCAGCCGCTCACGGTGCGCACGGCACCCGCCTATACGCGGATTTATGACGTCTCCAAACTCGGTGCGATGGGTGATGGCACGACGCTTAACACCAGCGTCATCCAGGATGCCATCGATACCTGCGCCGCCGGTTCAAGCTCCGCTTACGGCTGCAAGGTGCTGATTCCGGCGGATGCGGCCAGTGGCAAGATCTTCCTGACCGGGGCCTTGTTCCTCAAGAGCAACATGACGCTGGAGATCGCTGAAGGCGCCACCCTCAAGGGGTCGGCGGACTCGGCGGATTATCCGCTCGCCAAGGGCTATCAGCTCTACAGCTATTTCACTAACAGCACTGATGATCGTCGTCCTCCGTCGCTGCTCAATGCCTTGAATCCTGCGCACATGAACGGTACTGCAGCACTTGTCGACCACAATGGTTACGACGAAACGCGCGGCGTGTTCCAGAACATCCGTATCACCGGCAAGGGCACGCTGGATGGCAATGGCTGGACCCGCTCTGCCACCGACACCACCGATGAGCTGGGCAAGGGCCTTGCCAATTTCGCCGGTGGCAGTGCCAGCAAGGTGGCCTCCCTGGGCATCCTTGCCAAGAGCCAGCTGGCGGCTACCGGGGCGACGGTAGGCAGCACGGCGCACGATAACTACTACAGCAATCGTCGCTCCAGCCTCGCCACCTTCCGCGGGGTGCGCAACATCTATCTGGGCGAGCTGAAGCTGACTAATCCTGCCTATCACGGCGTCATGTTCCTGGAGAGCGAGAACATGGTGTTCGCCAATACCGTGACCCAGACCTTCGACATCAACAATGCTGATGGTGTCGAGTTCGGCAATAGCGACAATGCCTTCGTGTTCAACAACTTCGTCGATAGCGGAGATGACAACATCAACTTCGCGGCTGGCCAGGGCAAGAACTACGAGGGTGTCACGTCGCAGCAGAATGCCTGGATCTTCAACAACTATCTGCGCGAAGGGCATGGCGGGGTGGTGGCGGGTAGCCATACCGGTGCCTGGATCCAGGACATCCTGGCCGAAGACAACGTGATGTTCCTCACTGACAACGGCCTGCGCATGAAGAGCACGCCGGCTACCGGAGGCGGCGCGCGTCGGGTGGTGTTCCGCGACAACGCCATGCGCAACGTTGGCACCAAGAATTCGGTGACGATCAGTGGCCGCACGCTCAGCAACAATACCAACGGCAATCCCTTCATCTTCACCCTGGCTTACTCGGCGGGCAGCAATGTGTTCGACAAGGCCAGTGCCTCGGCGCAGTTCCGCGACATCACGATCCGTAACGTGACGGTGGATAACGTCAGCACCAGCAGCGGTGGCGCCATGATCAAGGTGGATGGCTATGACGGGACCGACGCCACGCTGGGCTACGCGGAGACCTTCCAGGAGAACATCCTGTTCGACACGGTGAAGATCACCAATGCCCTGCCGATGAGCATCAGCCGCCTCAAGGATAGTCGCTTCACGAACGTGACGATCACCAACTGGGGCACGGCCACCACCCCTTGGGCGATCGCGAACTCCAGCGGCTTGACTTACTCCGGCGTGACACCTGCCGTGCCCTGAGCCCGCAGCATCTGCCCATCCGAGCCCCGCCCCACCGCAAGGTGGCGCGGGGCTTTTGCTTGTGAGGGCAGGTCTTCCTGAGTGCCTGGGGGCGCTGCAAGGCGGTTCAAGTTCGTGCCGGCTGCGTCCGTTATTTCCAGAGTGGGGCGCCGTGCTGCCCGGCCTGCTATGCGACAGGCGTGTGGCACGCGTGCCACGGCCACCAGCAGGGGCAGGCGGGCCGGCTTGAGTACAGGACTTTGAACATGGTGACGAACAAGAAACCGGTGGCCTATCTGGCGCGCGAGATGGGCGGCGGGGGCATGCCTGACCAATTGCTGGACGGCATTCTGAACGCCACCGAGAAACAGGGGCAGCATCTGGCCGTGTTCCGTGGCGGCTATCTTGGCAAGGATGCTGGCGCGGCGATCTACGATCTGATCGGCCCGGCCTATCAAGGCGTGATTTCCTGGGCCTCGTCGGATGCCGACAAGATCACCAGCAGCTATTACGAGCGCTACGGGAAACTGCCGGTGGTGACCCTGACCCTGCCAGTGCCCGCGCGCCCGGTGGTGACGATCGACAGCTATGCCGGTATGCGCCTGATGCTCGATCACATGATCCAGCATCACGGCAAGCGTCGCCTGGCCTTTGCACGCGGCCCTGAGAGCCATCCTTACGCGCGCGAGCGTTATCAGGCCTATCAGGATGTGCTGCGCGAGACGGGGCTCTCGGCGGATCCGCAACTGGTGTCGCCCTGCCTGACCTGGGGCAAGGATCAGGGCGAGATCGTGGTGCGTCTGCTGATCGACGAGCGCAAGCAACGCCCTGGGGCGGACTGGGATGTGCTGGTCTGCGTGAATGACAACATCGCCATCGGCGCGATCGAAGCGCTCCAGGCGCGCGGCATCCGGGTGCCGGAGGATGTAGCGGTCACCGGCTGCAACGATGCTTTCGAGGCCCGTACGGTGACGCCGCCGGTGAGCACAGTGGCTCTGCCGGGGGATGCGCAGATCGCCAAGGCGCTGGATCTGGTCAATGAACTGGCTTCCGGCGGGCGGGCCGGGAACGAGGCCAAGCTGCCGGCGCGGCTGGTGCTGGCGCAGTCCTGCGGCTGCTCCTCGCACAATGTGCAGACTGCACTCTCCGGCCTCAGTGCGGCCGGTCAGCCCTTCGGACTGCTGGCGCGGGCGAAGGCGCTGCTGCGCATGTTTGGCTTCTTCAGCCAGGCGAGTGCGGTCGAGACCATGTGCGCTGCCGTGGATCTGGGGCCGGAAGCCTCGGAGGCTCGCAAGTCGGTAGTCCGCCAGCAGGCTGAAGCGCTGGTGGAGGCCTTCGCCAAGGAGTTTGCCTGGAGTCGCCACCGTGGTGCTTTCATCAAGGCCCTGAATGTGGCGGCCAAGGCTTTTGCCG
This sequence comes from Uliginosibacterium sp. 31-12, assembly GCF_030548425.1. Lineage (NCBI taxonomy): Bacteria > Pseudomonadati > Pseudomonadota > Betaproteobacteria > Rhodocyclales > Zoogloeaceae > Uliginosibacterium > Uliginosibacterium sp. 31-12. Next base: position 233,051 of record NZ_JAUOOA010000007.1, read on the forward strand.
ACAACAAGCTGCAGATAGAGGATCTGCACAACTGCATCTCCGCCTTGCGCAGTCGCCGCCTGCCGAGCCTGTGGTGGCGCGGGCGCATGATTCGCGCCGAGGATATCTGGAGCCAGGGGAGGGTTGCCCTGAGTGAAGCGGCAACCCGCATCCGCGCTGCCGCCAATCTGCGTGCCGTGGCTCAAGAGCGGGCGATCAGCCAGCTCGGCGCCAAGCTGGTCACGACTCACGAGATTCCGGCCATCGTCAAACTGCTCGAGCAGGATATTCCCAAGCTGGGCATCCCTGCCTTCTGCCTCGCCGTGTATGAAGGTGGGCCCGGCTGGGACCACAAGAGCATTCCCTCTCAGCTCAAGGTGCTGACCTCTTTCGGCAAGTTCGGCAAACGCTTCGAGGGCAGCAAGACCAGCCTGGCCTGCGAAGCCCTGTTGCCGGAGTTGCTGGCGGGTAGCAATGAGCGCCTCGCGGTGATGGTGATGCCGCTGCATTTCACCGAGACCCAGATCGGCCTTGCCGTGTTCGGTGTGGGCCCGCGTGATGGTGGTGTTTATGAAGCCATCAAGATCCAGCTTTCTAGCTCAATGTTTGGCGCCTTGTTGCGCCAGACGCTGTCCAGCACCCTGGGCATGCTTGAGGAGAAAGTGGCCGCAGTGTCGGTGAATTCCGAAGAAATCAATCACAGCGTGCAGGGCGGCTCGGACGCCATGGAAGGCGTGGCCAGCGCCATGCATGGCATCGCCCAGCATATCCGCGAGGTGATGGATGTGATCCGCAAGGCAGTGGATCTGACCGCCGCGGCCAATCGCGACATGGCGACCCTGCGCGCGCAGTCCGGCGAGATCACCAAGATCCTTGGCCTGATCACCGAGATTGCCGAGCAGACCAATCTGCTCTCGCTCAACGCTGCCATTGAAGCCGCCCGGGCGGGCGAGGCCGGGCGTGGTTTCGCCGTGGTGGCGCAGGAGGTGAAGACCCTGGCGATGAACACCGTGACCTCCTCGGCCAGCATCCGTGCGATGGTCGGCAATGTGCAGGAGAGCACTCAGCTGGTGGTGGGGTCGATGTCCGGCATCAGCGAGATCATGAGCAAGGTGTCGGAGCTGGCTGCCGGGATTTCCAGTTCGATCGTCGAGCAGGAGCAATCGGCAGGGGAGGTCTCTTCGATTCTGGTCGAGGCTGCACTGGGGACTGAAGGCATTGCCAAGGTGCTGGCGGAACTGGATGCAGTGAACAAGAGCGCACAGTTCTGAGACGCTACTCACGATCTGGCTGCGAGGCCGTGATCAGGGCTCAGGCGCTGCTCGGCATCCTCATTTATCAACATAAACTCCGGTTCCTGCGCTTCCACAGCCTCGCCTCTGCTGACGGCCTCTCGCTCTAGATCGTGAACAACTTCTGAGGCCCGCCGGCTGCTCTGTCGGCAAGCCCCGAACGATCTGGTAATATACGGTTTGTATATAAAACATATATCCGGAGCCGCTAGTGGGAATCGTCAAAATCTCGGAGCAGATGCATGAGAATCTGCGTCTTACCAGTGGGGCCCTGAGCCGCTCCATCAATGCCCAGGCTGAGCACTGGCTGCGGGTGGGCATGCTGGCGGAGCTGAATCCGAATCTGGCTTACGCAGAGATCTGTCAGCTCCTGATCCAGGCTGAGCAGCAAAGCGTGAGTGAGCTGATGGCAGCCGTTCCGGCGAGGGCAGCATGAAAGCTTCGAAATTTGTGACTATCCGGACGCCTGCCGAGATCGCTCTGGCACGTGAGGCCGGGAAGCTGGCCGCCGATGTCCTGCAGATGATCGGCGAACATGTGCGGGCAGGCGTTACCACCGATGAGCTGGACCGCCTCTGCCACGACTACATCGTCGATGTGCAGAAGGCGATTCCGGCCAATGTCGGCTACCACGGCTACACCAAGACCATCTGCGCTTCGGTGAATCACGTGATCTGCCACGGCATCCCGTCCGACAAGGTGCTGAAGAACGGCGATATCGTGAATATCGATGTGGCCATCATCAAGGACGGCTGGTTCGGCGACACCAGCCGCATGTACTACGTGGGTGAGCCTTCCATCCTGGCCCGGCGCCTGGTTCGCACCACTTACGAGGCGATGCGCGCTGGCATCCAGCGTGTGCGTCCTGGCGCGACCCTGGGCGATGTGGGCTATGCAATCCAGAGTGTGGCCCATCGCGAGGGGTTCAGCGTGGTGCGCGAATACTGTGGCCACGGTATCGGCGATATCTATCACGATGAGCCTCAGGTGCTGCACTATGGCCGACCCGGTGAAGGCCTCGTGCTGAAGTCCGGTATGGTGTTCACCATTGAGCCGATGATCAACGCCGGCAAGGCGGCCACCACGCTGCTGCCCGATGGCTGGACGGTGGTGACCAAAGACCGCTCCCTTTCTGCACAGTGGGAGCACATGGTGGCGGTGACTGATGATGGCTTCGAAGTGCTCACGCCTTGGCCGGATGGCTATGGCGACTATTCGCCGATCCAGTCCGCGGGTGTGCCAGCCTGAGCGTGCAGCATTGGCCGGGCCGGGATTGAAGCATGGCCTCATGGGGGCGGCCTCAGGCCGCTTCTGACCCGCTGTCATGATTTCACCCGCTTGCCCGGCAGGAAGCCGCTTTGCGGCGCAAAGCTTTCAATCCAGCGGATACAGTCCCTCGCGGGCTGTGCGCACGATGGCCTCGGCACAAGGATGGCTGATCCGCTTTTGTACCGTGATGGCGTAGCAGGCCTGCTCGATGCCTTCTGCCACGCCAATCAACTCCACCCCGAGTTGCTGACAGAGCATGTCCTTGAGCACCATCGGGGCCGGAAAAATGCCGCGCCCCTTCCCGCCGAAAGCGGCCAGCATGCCTGCGTCGTCAAACTCGGCGACGATGCGAGGACGGATCTTGTGCATGCTGGCCCACTGACGGAACTGACTGCTGACGGCGGAATCCTCCCCCAGCAGCAGGAGCGGCATGGCATGCAAGCGTTGCGGGAAAGGCTGTTCGCGGCAGCGTTCGGCAAGTTCCGGGCGAGCGAAAAAACCCATCTTCGAGGCGCCCAGGCGGTGGCTCCAGGCTTTTACGCTCAAGCCCTGCGGTACCGGGGTATCGGCCAGTACCAGATCAAGCCGGTGCAGGGCCAGCTCGGAGAGCAGGCGATCGATTCGCCATTCGCGGCAGATCGTGCGCACCGGTACATCCATGGCCAGCACCGGCTCCAGCAGGCGCTCGGCAACGGCATTGGGGATGGCATCCGAAATACCCACCCGGAACTCCATCGGCATGCCTTCTGCAGCCTCGCTGGCGAGCTGCTCCTGCAGTTCTGAGCCGAGCGAAAAGATCTCTTCCGCATAACCCAGCGCCATCCGACCGGCCTCGGTGAGCGCCAGCTTGCGCCCGTCCTTGCGGAACAGGGCCTTACCCAGACGCTCTTCGAGCAACTTGATCTGTCCGCTGACAGTCTGCGGCGTGGTATTCAGCGCCTCGGCTGCGCGCAGCACACCACCGCAGCTGGCTACCTTCCAGAAGTAGTGCAGATGCTTGTAGTTCATGCGCTCATCGGCTCCTTTAAATGTTCGGTAAAACCGAATATAAAAGCATATATATTCGAATATACAGGATGGTACGGCGTCTCTAAAGTGGCTCCATCGCTGATGCGAACAGCGATACAAGCCAAGCTATCAAGGAGACGCATCATGAAACTGGCCATCAAGAAAATCAGCGGCACCCCGCTTGATCATGCCGTCATCGCCCATATCGAGCGCCGCGCCGAGTTCGCGCTGGCGCGCCTGAAGCTGCATGTGCAGCAGGTCCAGGTAGGGCTGATCGATCTCAATGGCCCGCGCGGCGGGATAGACAAGTGCTGCCAGGTTCAAGTGAAGCTGGCGGGCGAGCCAGCATTGGTCGTGGCAGAGACCAGTGAAGATTCCTATGCCGCGATCAACCGCGCATTCAGCGTGGCGAGCCATCTGGCGGCGCGCCGCATTGAGCGTCGCAGTCACCGCCGTCACCCGGAGATGAGCGAGATGCTGCAGGTGCCGGCCATCGTTGGCTGAGAGCGCCGGCGTAGCGCACCGCCGCTCCGGGTGCGCTGCGCACTTCGCTCCTCTAAGGCGAGGAAACACAGGAGAACAATAATGAACCCTTATCCGATTGATAGCCCGCATGCTGTGGTGCGCCTTCTGGCGCTGGCGGTGACCATTGACGGCGTACCCTCCGATGCCGAGCTGCGCACGCTGGAGCAGCGCGGTGTGCTGCAGGCCCTGAGGCTTAGCCGCGACGATTTTGATGATGTGATGGACGCATTGTGTGCGGATTTACGCCAAAGCACCCCGACGGACCGGCGCGGGTTCAGATCCCTCGGACGCTCCCAGATTCGCGCCATGCTCGACGAGATCCAGGCCCCGGCCTTGCAGCGCGAAGTAGCGGCCCTGCTGTTTGATATCTTCAGCAGCGACCATCGTCTGGTCCGCGCGGAATCCATCTTGTTGTGGGATGCGCTCGATCACTGGGGCCTGCATCTGCGTGAAGTGAGCGGCCTGATCCGCAGCTCGGCCAGCAGCTCGCGCCTGCTTGATGAAGCCTGTTTCACTCGGCGGGTGGTGCCGGTCTAGCAGGGCTGGTGGTGCAATGAAAAACGGCGACCTTATGGTCGCCGTTGCTGTTTCAGGTGAGTGCTGATTGGAAGATCAGAGGCAGCTCAGGCTGATGCTGTTGATGTAGACCGCTGAGGAAGAGTCGGTGCGGATCTGCAGGAAGGAACCGCCCGTGTAGCTTGCGTTGTCGAGCTTCCAGGTGAAGGTGTTGTCTCCAGCCAC
>NZ_JAUOOA010000008.1:0-221747 GCF_030548425.1 Uliginosibacterium sp. 31-12
CGCTCGAACGACTCGACTTCGTCTCTTTTCAATGTGATGCGGCTAACGAATTGTGACGAAATCATGACGCCCAACGTGGAAGTGAGGGGCAGCCGGAGCGAAGCGCAGGGAACCACAAGCGCAGCTTGTGGCTGTCCCTCTCGACTGTAGTGTTAGAGCTATTTGCCATAGAGGCTAGCTCGAATCTCAGAGCCAGAACCCAAACCTTTCAGCTCTACGTAGAACTGATCGACTGAGGCTGGATCAACGAGAATGCATTGTTTGGATTTTTGATATTCATTCGACGGGAACACAGGGTGCTCTGCTTCAAGCTCTGCCCAGACCGCAACATGGCCAACGCCATCAATGCACTCAAACTTCATTTCGCAAAGCCCGACGCCTGGCGAGCCAAGCGCATGCTCAACACGGCTTTCGGGAGAAGCAGGAAACCCTTTTAGCTTTTCAGCTAACTCATCAAATTGCTCTGCGTAACCCCAAAACTGAATTTTTCCAGCGAATGAATCACTTTCGACAATGGCTTCGAAGCGAGCCAAGCCATCACCATCATCGGGCTGACGAAGAACAAAGGAAAGTGAGCAAGGACTCATGAGAGCTCTAACGTGAAGTAGTCCTCAAAACGAGGAAATAAAGGTTTATTTGTCAAAACGACCCGCAAGGGCAAGCCATTGGTTATTAACGGGCTTGTTGTCTTTACTGGCCTCATGATGACAAATAAAACCACGACCGCCAAGACGGTGCCGGGCGCGGCAGCCCCGGCGTCCCTTGAGCCTGGCGCTGCGCCGAAACTGCTCGATCTGTTGCGTGATCGCTTGCGTTTGAAGCATTACAGCATTCGCACCGAAGAGGCCTATCTGCATTGGGTCAAACGCTTCATTCTTTTTCACGGCAAGCGGCATCCTGCAGAGATGGGCAAGGATGAGGTGGAGGCGTTTCTGACTTCGCTGGCGGTGGAGCGCAATGTGGCGGCCTCTACGCAATCGCAGGCGCTTTCGGCGATCCTGTTCCTGTATCAGGAGGTGCTGGGTCAGGTATTGCCTTGGCTGGATGAGGTGACGCGGGCGAAGAAGCCGGTGCGCTTGCCGACGGTGTTGGCGGTACCCGAGGTGCAGGCCTTGATGGCGGCGGTGGATGATCCGGAGATGGCACTGCTGGTGCGCTTGCTCTACGGCACAGGGATGCGGGTGATGGAGGGGGTGCGCTTGCGGGTGAAGGATGTGGATTTTGCACGGCGCGAGATCGTGGTGCGCGAGGGCAAGGGCAACAAGGATCGGGTGACGATGCTGCCGGGGAGCCTGGTGGAGCCCCTGCGCGCGAAGATCAAGTGGCGCCAGCAGCAGCACGTGGCGGATCTGGCGCTCGGGCGCGGCTCGGTCTATCTGCCGCACGCGTTGGCGGTGAAGTATCCGGCGGCGGATTCCTATTTTGGCTGGCAGTATGTTTTTGCAGCGACGGGCTTTTCGACGGACCCGCGTTCAGGTGTGGTGCGGCGCCATCATGTGGATGACCAGCGGGTGCAGCGTGCGGTGAAGAAGGCGGCGCATGCGGCAGGGATCGTCAAATCCGTGTCGCCGCATACCTTGCGCCATTCGTTTGCCACGCATCTGCTGGAAACCGGGCAGGATATCCGCACGGTGCAGGAGCTTTTGGGCCACAAGGATGTGAGCACCACGATGATCTACACCCATGTGCTCAATCGCGGCGGGCTGGCGGTGCTGTCACCGCTGGACCGGGTCTGATGGGCTTCGGGTGATAGACACGGCCTTGTTTTTGTGACGATCCAGCGCCTTGATCAGGCTAATCTTTGTGGGGGCTCCGGAGGGGGCGAGTCTGAGATTCAGGGTTGGGGCTTTGGCCTCACTGTTTTGGTGAGGGTGTTTAGATCTTTGCTGTGTTGTATTGGCAGGCTTTGAGCGGGCAGGCGGGCCTGGGTTTTAGGGGGCTGGATGCACGTTTTTCCGTGGCAGGAAATGGGGGGCGTCTCTGTCCGAAACCAGCACCAGATCTGTGCGCGAAGGCGCAGTCGGCTGGCTGCGGTAGAATCCGCCCCTGACCTGTTGTCCAGATTGAGGATACCGACGTGAGCGTAGTAACCGGATTGAGAAACCTGAGCCAGCAAACCCTGTTCAAGAAGGGCGATGTATTCGTCCTGTTCGGCGAGCTTTTCGGGCGCGGCTACGCCAATGGCCTGGTGAACGAAGCCCGTGATGCCGGCCTGACCCTGATTGGCATGACCGTGGGCCGTCGCGAAGCGGATGGCAGCCTGCGCAAGCTGAATGACGAAGAGCTTGCTGCGGCCGAAGCCAATTTCGGCGGCAAGATCATCAATGTGCCGATGATGGCTGGTTTCGACATGGATGCCCCCGCTGGCACGCCTACCGTGACCTCGCTGGTCAACGAGATGGGCCTCAAGACCTGGCAGGAAGACAAGCTCGACTGGGCGCATGTGGAAGCCTGCCGCGCAGTCGGCGTGGCCCGCTTCAAGGCCGCCGTGACGGAAGCTATGGCGCAGCTCGACGGCATGATTCCGGATGGCGCCAACGTATTCTTTGCCCACACCATGGCTGGTGGTCTGGTGAAGGCCAAGGTCTTCCTCGCGATTGCCAACCGCATCTACAAGGGCCGCGGCGACCGTTTCATGTCCTCGCAGGCGCTGATCGAGTCCGATCTCGGCAAGCTCAACCTGATGAACTTCGATGAAGTCACCGCCAATACCTTCGGCTACTTGATCGAAGGCTCCGCTGCGATCCGCGCCCGCGTCGAAAAAACCGGTGGCGCCGCGCGTTACACAGCCTACGGTTACCACGGCACCGAGATCCTGATCGGTGGCGAATACCACTGGCAGACCTATACCAACTACACCCAGGGCTATGCGAAGAAGCGTCTGGAGGACATCGCCAAGGCAGCCTGGGATAAGGGTGTGAAGGCCACCGTGTTCAACTGCCCCGAAATCCGCACCAATTCATCCGACATCTTCGTCGGTGTGGAGCTCTCGCTAGTGCCGCTGCTCAACGCACTCAAGCGCGAAGGCTGTGGTGCCTGGGGCGAAGCCCAGTGGGCGGCCTGCGAAGCGCTGCTGCAAGAAGGCCATTCGCTCGCCGCGATCCTTGAGCAACTCGACACCTACAATCAGGACCCGGTGATGGTGGCTTTCCGCGACTTCGCTGCCTGGCCGATGGACAACACCCCGGAGCTGGCCGAACGCATGATCGGCACCTCCGAATCCATCACCGGCCAGCACAAAGAGCGCACGGCTTTGATCACCGACCACCTCTCGGCGCTGGTGATCGAAGCCACCGGCCCGCTGATGTTCAACGAAGCCGCCGCACCGAGCGGCCCGGCGCTGTGGCTGAGCCACGACGTGATCGCCAAGCAGCTGGCGAAGCTGCACGGCTGATCCGTTTCGGCGTTTGAATGCAAAACAGCCCGCTGATGCGGGCTGTTTTGTTTGTGGAAGTCCTAGGGCGTCAATCGCCCGAAGGGCATTGCGCCGAATGCATCAAGCCGCAGCAAATGCTCCCAGCGCTGCCACCACATCGTCTCTGCTCACGCCTTCGCCGAAGCTCGCCGGCACGCCGTCCAGCGCGGCCGCGCCTTCGTTCTTCAGCCGCCCGACCCACTGACCAGCATCGCGGCCGGAATCGAAGCCTTCGCTTTGCAGCAGCAGGCGGCCGTCAGCACTGCTGAGCTTGAAGTAGAACTTGCCGTCGGCTTCGCGGTATTGCTTGAACACCGGCAACTGGGGTGCGGCGATTTCGGCTTTCTTTTCGACGGCGACCGGAATCGCGTTGAAGCGGCGCAGGCCGACGGCTTCGCGCAGCTCGGCCAGGAAGGGCGTGGCGACGGCACGGGCCTTGGCGGCACCTTCCTGCAGCAGCGCTTCGATGTGCTCGGGGCGGCTCATCAGTTCGTCGTACTTGGCACGCATCGGGGCGAGGTCACGTTCCAGCACGGTGAGGAAGCGCTGCTTGGCTTCGCCCCAGGCGAGGCCGCTACGCAGATCTGCGCGGAACTGGCTGCGTTCCTCGGCGTTGGCGAAGGCGTCAAAGAGGGTGACGAGGTGGCTGTTGTCCGGGTCTTTCGGTTCGCCGGGCAGCTTGGAGTCGGTGACGATGCGGGCCACTGCCGCCTTGAGTGCCTTGGCGCCGCCTTCAAACAGCGGAATGGTGTTGTCGTAGCTCTTGGACATCTTGCGCCCGTCCAGCCCCGGCAGAGTGGCGACGTTGTCTTCGATGGCCGCCTCGGGCAGCACGAAGAGTTCGCGCCCGGCGCCGAAGAGATGGTTGAAGCGCTGGCCGACGTCGCGGGCCATTTCGATGTGCTGGATCTGATCGCGGCCGACCGGCACCTTGTGTGCCTTGAACATGAGAATGTCGGCCGCCATCAGCACCGGGTAGCAATAAAGGCCCATGGTCACGCCGGCGTCCAGCTCTTCGCCTGCGGCTTCATTAGCGTCGGTGCTGGCCTTGTAGGCGTGGGCACGGTTCATCATGCCCTTGCTGGTCACGCAGGTGAGCAGCCAGTTGAGTTCCGGGATCTCGGGGATGTCGCTCTGGCGGTAGAAGGTGACGCGCGAGGTGTCCAGCCCGCTAGCCAGCCAAGTGGCGGCAATTTCGAGACGCGAGCGCTGGATGCGCGCGGGGTCGTCGCACTTGATCAGGGCGTGGTAGTCGGCCAGGAAGAAGAAACTTTCGGCACCGGGCTGGCGGCTGGCGGCAATCGCTGGGCGGATGGCGCCAGCGTAGTTGCCGAGGTGAGGGGTGCCGGAGGTGGTGATGCCGGTGAGTACGCGCAGAGTCATGATCGGATTCGGTGATGAGCGCCGGAGGGGCGGGCAAGGCGCAAGTGTACGGTGGAATTGGGCGCGCGGGGCAGTGCCGACTGCGGAATGGCGGGCGGGTGCTCAGTTCTCGTCCGCACTGCGCAGGAGGAGCGGATTCTGGCGCTGCAGTGGGTTGCGCGCCTCCAGTTCGCTGATGTACTGCGCCATGCCGTCTGATTCCCGCGCCAGAAAGTCTTCCACGGCACGGGCAAAGCGTGCGTCGGCGAGCCAGTGCAGCGAGCTGGTTTCCACCGGTTGCAGCCCGCGTGCGAGCTTGTGCTCGCCCTGGGCACCGCCTTCGAAGCGTTGTAGCCCGTGCTGGATGGCGTATTCGATCGGTGCGTAATAGCAGGCTTCGAAGTGCAGGCAGCTGACCTCGGCGAGCGTGCCCCAGTAGCGTCCGTAGAGGCTCGTGCTGTCGCGCAGGAGCAGGCTGGCGGCGATGTCCTGCCCGCTCTGATGGGCGATCAGCAGAACGCAATGCTGCGGCAGGCGCTCGCCCAGTAGTTCGAAGAAATCCAGATTGAGATAGGGGGCGGAGCGGTGCAGGGCGTAGGTGCGGGTGTAGCAGCGGGTGAAGAAGGCCCAGTCCTGTCGGCTGATCCTTGCTCCCTCGAGCACCCGCAGGCTGACGCCGGCTTCGGCCACGCGGCGGCGCTCCTGGCGGATCTTCTTGCGCTTCTCGCCGCTGAGTGCGGCGAGGAAGTCCTCGAAGTTGCGATAGCCCGCGTTGTGCCAGTGAAACTGCACGCTGGTGCGGCGCATGCAGCCCAATTCCTGTGCCCAGCGCACTTCATCGGTTGCCGCAAACAACAGGTGCAGGGACGACAGGCCGCTGTGCTGGGCGGCTTGCAGAACGCCACCCAGCAGCGCACGGCGACAGGCTGCGTCAACGCCCAGCACGCGCTGCCCCGGCACTGGCGTGAAGGGTATGGCCGCCAGCCATTTCGGGTAATAGTCGAGACCGTGCCGGGCGTAGGCCTCGGCCCAGGACCAGTCGAACACGTATTCTCCCATCGAGTGCTGCTTGAGATAGAGCGGCATGGCGGCGAGCAGCCGGCCGTCGTCCCATAGGGCGGCGTGGGCGCTTTGCCAGCCCGTGCCTTCGCCGACGCAGGCGGTGGCCTCCAGTGCGTGCAGGTAAGCGTGACGCAGGAAAGGCTGGTCATTCGGCGCCAGGGCGTCCCAGGCCCGGGCCGGGATTTCGCTGATGCGGGCGTGGTGGCGGAATTCCATGATGCGGTTCGAGATGCCGGGGGTGGCGCTTAGTGTTTTTCAGGATGATGCCTGAAGCAGGCGCCGCAGTCTGGCCTGCCGGAAACGCCAAGGGCCAGCGCGTGGCTGGCCCTTGGGCGGCGAAGCGGGAGGCGTTTATTCCTTGATGGCTTCGACGGAGATGCTCAGGGTGACTTCGTCCGACACATAGGGGGCGTACTTGCCCATGTTGAAATCGCTGCGCTTGAGGGTGGCCACGGCGTTGGCGCCGATGGTGTCCTTCTTCATCATCGGATGCGGCGCCAGCGTGAAGTTGGTGACCGTGAGGGTCACGGGTTTGGTGATGCCCTTCATCGTGAGGTTGCCTTCGATGGACGCCGGCTTGTCGCCCTCGAATTTCACGGCAGTGGATTTGAAGCTGATGCTGGGGTACTTGGTGCTGTCGAAGAAGTCTTCGCCCTGGATGTGGCCGTTGAACACTTCATAGCCGGTGTTGACCGACTTGGCGTCGATCACCACATCCACGGCGCCGGTCTTGGCTGCGCGATCCAGCGTGATCTTGCCGCTGGTCTTGTCGAAACGGTGCTGCTGGTTGCTGTAGCCGAAGTGGTTGTACTCGAAGCGCGGCGCGGTATGCGTCGGGTCGATGGCGAAGCTTTCGGGGGCGGCGAAGCTGGTCGCGGAAACCGCGGTCAGGGCGAGGGCTGCGATGATTTTTTTCATGGGGACAATCCTTTGGGTGGGGTGGGGATGGAACTGTTTATTTCTTTGCCGCGGCGAGCAGGCGGAACTTGATCTGGACGTCGTTGGCCACGGTGCCGAAATCGGCCCACATGCCTTCACCGATGGCGTAGTCAGCGCGCTTGATGGTGAACGCGCCTTCGAAAACGCCGTTGGCTCCGTCGGCCTTGAAGCTGACCGGGGTGCTGACATCCAGGGTCTTGCCCTTGATCGTGAGCTTGCCGGCTACTTCAAAGCGGTTATTGCCCAGTGCCTTGATGCCGCTGGAGACGAAGCGCGCAGTCGGGTGGGTGGCTGTGTTGAACCACAGCTTGCCGCTGACCTCGGAATTGCCTTCCGCTGAGCCCACATCGATGCTGGCCACTTCGATCTCGAAGGCCGCGCTGGCCTTGGCCGGCTGGGCCGGGTCAAAGGCCAGCTGGGCCTTGAAGCGCTTGAAGCTGCCCTCCATCGGCACATTCATCTGACGGTAGGAGAAGCCCAGGCTGCTCTTGTCGGCAAGCAGCTGGCTGTATTCGACGGCCTGTGCTGCAGTGGAGGCGAGCAGGCTCAGCAACAGGGGAATGGTGTAGGCGAGGCGGATTTTCATGGCGGTTCCGGAGCGGGAGGGGAGTCAGGCTTTGTTCAGAAAGGGCAGCATGCGGCCCAGCACTTCGTCGCGATCGATCACGTAGTGTTTGAGGGCGGCAGCAGCATGCAGGGCGACCAAGCCCAGCAGGCCGAAATTGAGGGCGCCGTGCAGCTGGCCGAGCTGTTTGCCGAGTTCAACATTGCGTTCGAGCAGGTCAGGCAGCGGCAGCACGCCGAAATACACGGTAGGCACGCCCTTGGCCGAGCTCATCAGCCAGCCTGAAAGCGGAATCGCCAGCATCAGCAGATAGAGCAGGCGATGCGTCCATTCCGATGCTGCGTGCTGCCAGGCCGGCATCCCCGCCGGGGCGGCCGGAGCCGGGTGGGTGAGGCGCCAGCCGAGGCGGAATACGGCCAGCAACAGCAGGGTGATGCCGGCCCACTTGTGCCAAGAGTAGTACTGCAGCTTGGCCGGGGAGAAAGGCAGGTCGCTCATGTAGAAGCCAAGCGCCAGGGTGGCGGAGAGGCCGAGGGCCAGCAGCCAGTGCAGGCGGATTGCGGTACGGGTGTAGGTGCCGGGGCGGGAGGAACTCATGGCAAAGCGCAGCCTTCAAGTCAGAATGAAGCGGACTTTACACAAGGCGTTAATTGCGTTGAATCTGCTTGATGGCAATTAATTGTTGCGAAAATTGCAACTATTGGCGTGGAACTTTCCGATGGGGCGATGAGCTTGAGCGGAAAGATGGCGGGCTGAGCGGGGCTGCAGGCCTGAACGTTTCAGGAGGTGCGAGGCTCAGTCCGTGGCAGCGGTGACCTCGACCAGGCAGTCGTAGAAGGTCGCTCCCTTGCCCAGATCGGTGGGCGCCTGGGAGGTGACGGCGTTGGCGTTGCAGCCGTCGCCGGAGAGTTTCTGCCACCAGATCGAGGGGGCGCTGACAACGCCCTCGCGTACTCCGGGATGGATTGCATCGACGCGCAGGCTGGCGTGGAAGGCGCCGCGCGCGTTGAAGATGCGAACCCGCGCGCCATTCTGCAGGCCGCGTGCCGCGGCATCGGCCGGATGCATGTCCAGCCAGGGTTTGCCTTCGGCCGCAACAAAGCGCGGCAGGTTGGCGAAGCTGGAGTTCAGGAAGTGGCGCGAAGGGGGGCTGACGAAGGCCAGCGGGTATTTCGCAGCCAGCGCTGGGTTGCTGCGCGGCCCCTCGCGCGGCGGTACGTAATGTGGCAGCGGATCAATGCCCTGGTGCGCCAAAGTGTCGGAGTAGAACTCGCACTTGCCCGAGGGGGTCAGGAAGCCGCCCTCGGCGAAAGGTGCATAGGGCGTCGGCACGTTCAGGCGCTGCCAGCCCTGTGCTTGCAGACTTGCCATGTCGATGTTGCCGCTGCGTGGGTGCTCCTTGCGGAAGGCCTGGGCGCCGATCTCTTCGTCGGTTTCGGCGAAGCAGGGTTCGGTAAAGCACATGCGGCGAGCGAGTTCGCGGAAGACCCAAGTATTGGGCCGCGCTTCACCGAGCGAGGCGATGGCGGGCTCGTTCACCATCACGTTGAGATGACCATAGGATTTGTGAATATCCCACTGCTCCAGCTGACTGGTGGCTGGCAGCAGGATGTCGGCAAAGTCGGCGGTGTCGGTCTGGAATAGCTCGTGCACCACGCAGAAAAGGTCTTCGCGGGCAAAACCGGCGCGCACCTTGTTCGAATCGGGCGCGACGGCGACCGGGTTCGAGTTGTACACCATGATCGCGCGGATCGCCGGGTCGTCCGCTTCGAGCAAGGCATCGCCGATCGCGCTCATGTTGATGTGGCGTGGCGGGAAACGCGAGTCGCAGGGATAGAGGTCGGGGCGTTCCAAGGCATGGCTGTCAGTGCCATAGGTGCCGGAGGTGGACAGCAGGATGCCGCCTTGTGGCCAGCGCCAGTGCCCGGTCAGCGCCGGTAGGCAGCTGATTGCGCGCATGGCGGAGCCGCCGCCAGCGCAGCGGTTGAGGCCGTAATTCACGCGGATGGCGGCGGGGCGGCCGTCCTGACCGTATTCGCGGGCCAGTTGTTCGATGTCAGCGGCAGCCAGCCCCGTTTCGCCGGCAGCCCGCTCTGGCGTCCAGTCCGCGACGCGGCGTTTCAGGGCGGCGTAGCCGGTGGTGTAGCGCGCGACGTAGTCTTCGTCGACCAGTCCATCACGGATCAGCACATGCATCAGGGCCAGCGCCAGCGCGCCATCGGTGCCGGGCAGCGGCGCGAGGTGCCAGTCAGACTTCTCGGCGGTGAGGCTGCGGACAGGATCGATGCACACCACGCGGGCACCCTTGCGCTTGGCTTCAACGATGCGCGCCCACAGGTGCAGATTGGAAACAACCGGGTTACTGCCCCAGATCAGGATGTAAGGCGCGTCGGCAAAGGCTTCTGGATCAGTGCCGAGGGTTGCGCCGATAGTGGCCTTGTAGCCCTGATAGCCGGCTTCGGCGCAGATCGTGCGATCAAGGAAGCTGGCGCCGAGGCGGTGGAAGAAGCGCCGGTCCATCGAGCTGCCCTGCACCAGGCCCATGGTGCCGGCGTAGCTGTAGGGCAGGATGCTGCGCGGATCGGTCGCGGCGAGCTGGCGAAACCTTTCGGCGATGGTGTCTAGCGCCAGCTCCCAGCTGATGCGCTCGAAGCGCCCTTCGCCTTTCTTGCCGACGCGCTTCATCGGATACAGCAGTCGCTGCTCAGAGTAAGTGCGTTCCAGGTAGTGGGCGACCTTGCTGCACAGGGTGCCGCGCGTGATCGCCACATCCGGCGCACCGCGCACTGCGGTGGCTCGCCCGTCTTCAACCGTGACCTGCATCGCGCAGGTGTCAGGGCAATCATGCGGGCAGACGGCGCGGACACTGCGGCGGCGGTCGCTCATGGCTTTACCTGTGCGGAACGACGGGGGTTTCGGTGAGTTCGACGTAGCGCTTGCGGTCGGCATCGAAGCTGGCCCGCAGTTGCTCGATCTCGCGGAGCTTGGAGGCGATCACCTGACGGATGCCTTCAAGCTCCGAAGCATTCACGGCGATGTTTTCTGACAAGGTGCGCGGAATCGCCCCCTTGGCCGGCTTCTGCTTTTCGAGCTGGGCGTTCTGGGCGACCAGGTCGGCTTCACGGGCACGCGCGGCGCGGATTTCGCCTTCGATGTTGCCTATGTCGCGATCGCGGCGGCGATCCAGCTCACCGACCGTGGCGTAGGAGTCCAGCAGCACCTGATCGCGGCGGCGGGCTTCGGCCTCCTTGGCAACCTTGGCGCGTTGGGCACGCAGCTCAACTTCGCGCCTCGCTTTCTGCTCGGGCGTCAGTGGCGCTTCGACTTCGCGTACCACCCGGCCGCCCAGAATTTCGTAGTAAGCGCGGTCGTAACAAATCTGCGGCAGGCTGTCTCCACAGGTTCGGCGACCCGTGCTGTCATTGCAGCAATAAGTGCGCGTCTGAGCCTGTGCGGGCGCAGCCAGCATCAGCAGCAAGGGCAGCACGAGCAAGGCGCGCACAGACATTTCAACTCACTCCGTAGGTGGCTCGGTAGGTTTGCACCGCCGGCAGGTATTCAGCGAGACGGGCGTCATCGGCAATGAAAGCCATCAGATCGTCCAGTGTGGCGACGGCCACCACGGGTACGCCGAAGGCGTCACGCACTTCCTGGGCTGCGCTCTTAGCGCCGGTGCCGCGCTCCATGCGATCGATGGCAATCACCACGCCAGCCAGCTCGGCGCCATTGGCGCGGATGATTTCCACAGACTCACGTACCGAAGTGCCCGCCGAAATCACATCATCGACCACGATCACGCGGCCTTTGAGCGGTGCGCCCACCAGGGTGCCCCCTTCGCCATGATCCTTGGCTTCCTTGCGGTTGAAGCAGAAGGGGATGTTGCGACCCTGGGCGGCCATCTGCATGGCGGTACCGGCCGCGAGCGGAATGCCTTTGTAGGCCGGGCCGAAGAGGGTGTCGAAAGCGATGCCGGACGCGCCGATGGCCTGAGCGTAGAAGCGGCACAGCTCGCCAAAGGAGGCGCCGTCATCAAACAGGGCGGTATTGAAGAAGTACGGCGACAGGCGTCCGGCCTTGGTCTTGAATTCGCCAAAGCGTAAAACCCCCTTGCGCTCGGCAAGGGCGAGGAAATCACGGCTAAAATCCACGGCAATCAATCATCCACAAGAAAACACGCTGAATGTTACGCATCATCACTGCCAACCTCAACGGCATCCGCTCCGCAGCGACCAAAGGCTTCTTCGACTGGCTGGCGCAGCAGGAGGCCGATGTGGTCTGCCTGCAGGAACTCAAGGCGCAGGAAGCCGACCTCACGGCGCAGATGCTGCAGCCGCATGGTCTGCAGGGTTATTTCCACTGTGCCGAGAAGAAGGGCTATAGCGGCGTGGGCATTTACACGCGCCAGACCCCCGCGGCAGTGGCGAGCGGCATCGGGGTGGCCGAGTTCGACGCAGAGGGGCGCTATCTGCAGGCTGACTTCGATACGCCGGACAGGGGCTTGTCGGTCGTGGCGCTCTACCTGCCTTCCGGCTCCAGTTCGGAAGAGCGGCAGCAGGCCAAATTCCGTTTCATGGATGAGTTTGCGCCCCGCATGGCCGCTTTGCGTAGCAGCGGGCGGGAGGTGGTGATCTGCGCGGACTGGAATATCGCTCAGCGCGAGATTGACCTGAAAAACTGGAAGAGCAACCAGAAAAACTCCGGCTTTCTGCCCGAGGAGCGGAGCTGGATCGCGGCACGGCTGGCCGAGGGCTGGGTGGATGCTTATCGCCGCCTGCATCCCGAGGCGACTGACGAGTGCTACACCTGGTGGAGCAATCGTGGTCAGGCCTGGGCCAAGAACGTGGGCTGGCGGCTGGACTATCAGCTGGTCACGCCGGGTCTTGCTGCGCGGGTGGAGCAGGCCGCTGTTTACAAGGCGCAGCGCTTCTCGGATCACGCGCCGCTGAGTGTGGATTACCGTTGGAGCAACGCCTGACCCCTGATTTGAGCAAGAGTTCAACAGGCTGGGGCGAGGCTGGATTAAAATTCCGCAAATCCGCTTTACGAAGACAATCATGGAAACTCTCGAACTGCTGCAGGAATTCATCAAGCGCCGGGTGCCGAATCCGCCGGAAAACGTGACACTGGAAAGCAAGCTCGAAGAAGTCGGGGTGGACTCCTTGACCTTGCTGGACCTGATGTTCGATATGGAAGACAAGTTCGGCGTGCGCATGCCGGACGATCTGCCGCGCCCGGAGACCGTGGGTGAATTGATCGAAATCTTCGAAAAGCTCAAGCCGGCCGACGCTGCGATTCCGAATGAGTAATGCTGGCCGCCGCCGTGTGGCGGTGACTGGCGTCGGGCTGGTCAATCCCTTTGGCGGGATGGACGCTCAGGACTTCTTCGCGCGCCTGATGCGTGGTGAGTCTGCCGTTCGCCTCCATCAACATCCTGCTTCGCCTGCGCCACTGGCTCAGCCCGCAGGCATCTGCACCGGCTTTGACGCCGAGGCAGTACTCGGCCGCCCCCTGGCGGCCGTGACCGACCGTTACGCCCAGCTGGGCGTGGCTGCTGGCTTCGCGGCCTGGGACGACGCGGGCATGCCACGCCAGGGCGAAGAGCGCGACGAATACGGCGTGTCCTGGGGCACCGGCATCGGCGGCACGATGAGCATGGAGAAGGGCTATAACGACTTCTTTGTGCACGGCAAGGACCGCGCCCATCCGCTATCGGTGGTGCTGGTCATGAACAATGCGGCTGCCTCGCATCTGGCCATCAATCTAGGCCTCGGTTCGGCTTGCCTGACCTATTCGGTGGCCTGTGCTTCTTCGGCGATCGCGATTGGTGAGGCGATGCGGCGAATCCAGAGTGGTGAGTCGCAAATGGTGATTGCCGGTGGCTCAGAGGCTCCGCTGTCTTTCTCGATCATGCGCGCTTGGGAAGCCATGCGCGTGGTGGCGCAAGGGAACGAAGAAACGGCTTTCAAGGCTTGCCGCCCCTTTCAGGAAGGGCGTAGCGGTCTGGTCCTCGGCGAAGGTGCTGCGGCTCTGGTGCTGGAAGACTGGGAGCATGCTCAGGCGCGTGGCGCCCGTATCTATTGCGAGCTGGCCGGCTATGGCCAGAGCTGCGATCACACGCATCTGGTCAAGCCGGACGCCTACGGTCAGACCCGCGCTATGAACCTGGCGCTGCGCGAGGCGGGCCTGGCGGTTGAAGAGATTGGCTATCTGAACGCCCATGGCACGGCAACCCGCGAGGGAGATCCCTCAGAGATCGAGGCGCTGCGTCAGGTCTTCGGGGCGCATGCGGAGCAACTGCTGGTCAGTGCCAGCAAATCCATGCATGGTCACTTGCTGGGCGCCACCGGTGCATTGGAGGCGCTGATCACGGTGCTGGCCCTGGCGCGTGGTGAAGTGCCGCCGACCGCGCATCTCGATCTTGTGGCCGAAGATTGCCGCGGCGTGCGTCACGTGATGGGCGAGGGCCTGCGCAACGTGCCCTTGCGCGCGGCCGTATCCAACTCTTTTGCTTTTGGCGGCAGCAATGCCGTGCTGGCGTTCAAGGCGGTGTCGTGAGTTTTTTGTCCCTGAGTCTGCAGGCCCCGGGTGCCGCAGAGGCTGCCGGATGGCTGGGGGCGGCGGTTTATGGTGAGGCGCAGGCCTTGCCGGGGGCGGTGCATGTGCCGATGCCCCTGCTCGCCACTTCGCATACCTCCTTGCTGCATGCCTGGCACTGCGATGGCACGCTCAGTGAGGGGCGTCTGGGGGCCGTGGCTTATCGCCGCAGCGAAGACTTCCTGTTCGGAGTCCTGAGCCTGCCCGAGGCGGGGCGTGGCATGCAGGCTCTTGGTTTTGCCGCCTATCGCGATATCTTTGCCTGCCTTGAGCGTGAGGGCATGCCACAGTTGCTGCGCTTCTGGAATTACCTGCCGCGTATCAATGAGGCCGGGGGAGGCATGGAGCGCTATCGCGAGTTCAATGTCGGCCGTCAGGACGCCTTCATCGAAGGTAGCCATCCACATCTGGCCGGCTCTCCCTCGGCGTGTGCGCTGGGCTGTGGCGGCGATGCACTGGTGGTGTATTTCCTCGCTTCGCGACATGCGCCACTGGCGATCGAAAATCCGCGCCAGCTCAGCGCCTGGAGCTACCCGCAGCAATACGGTCCGCGTGCGCCAACGTTTTCGCGTGCCAGCCTGCTGCAGTTACCCGCGCAGGAGGTGCTGTTTATTTCCGGTACAGCCAGCATTCTTGGTCACGAGAGTGTGCATCCGGGCGATGTGGCCGCGCAGACTCAGGAAACCCTGCGCAATATCGAGGCCGTGCTGAGCGAGGCCAATCGCCGCGCCCGCCATGGAAGCTTTGCGGCGCGCGATCTGACGCTCAAGGTTTTCGTTCGCCATGCGGCAGATGTCGTTGCCGTGCAGCATGTGCTGGAGACTGAATTGGGCAAGGATCTGAATGTCATGTATTTGCGTGCCGATGTCTGTCGTGCCGAGCTGCTGGTGGAAATCGAGGCTTTCGGTTTTCTCGGAGCGGCTGCATGAAGGCGCTACTGCTGTTCCTGCTTCTCCTGGCGCTGCCCGCACAGGCCGAACTCAAGCCGCGCTGGGAGTTGGGCATGGGGGTGGCTGCTGCGACTTTGCCGGATTACCGGGGTTCGGATGAAGCCAGTGAGATGCTGCTGCCCTTTCCGTATGCGGCTTATCGTTTCGACTGGCTCAAGGCCGATCGCAACGGTGTGCGCGCCACGCTCTTCGATTCGGACAAGGTTGAGCTGAACCTGAGCGCCGGTGCCACGCCGCCGGTGAAGAGCAAGAATAACCAGGCGCGTCAGGGTATGAGCGATCTGAAGCCGATGATCGAATTCGGCCCCTCGCTCGATTTCAAGCTGTGGCAGAGCGACAACCAGGACACTCGGCTGGACCTGCGCCTGCCGGCGCGTGCGGCCTTCGAGTTGCGCGAGGGCATGCATTACAGCGGCTGGCTGTTCTCGCCGCGCCTGAATCTGGACTTCCTCAATGTGGGGCTGCCCGAAGGCTGGCGCGTGGGGTTGGTGACCGGCCCGACCTTTCAGGACAAGCATCTGAACGCCTATTTCTACTCGGTCGACGAGCAATATGCGCGCGCTGACCGCCCGGCCTACTCGGCCAGCGGCGGTTATACCGGCTGGCAGTTTCTAGGCGCTGTGTCACGCAAATTCGGCAAGACCTGGGTGGGCGCCTACGCGCGCTGGGATACGCTGAAAGGCGCGGCTTTCGAGGATAGTCCGCTGGTCAGGCGCAAGACCTATTTCACCGCCGGTATCGGCGTGACCTGGACTCTGGCGCAATCCTCGGAGATGGTCGAAGTCGGCGACGACTGAGGCGGTGCGCAAGATGAAGTCCCTGATTCTGCTGCTGCGCCGTGCGCATGCTTTCCTTGCCTTGCACCTCGGCTTGGGCTCGCTGGCGGCGGGCTGCCTGTTGTGGACCGCAGTAGCCTTGCCACTGAACCTGCTCCTGCCCCGTCAGGCTGGGATCCTTCTCGGTCGCCGTATCGCCATGCTGGGGTTCCGCCTGTATCTGTGGTGGCTGCGCCGGCTCGGCATTGGCCACTTCGATCTGCGTGCACTGGATGCTTTGCGTGAGGCTGGCCCGCTGATCATTGCGCCGAATCATCCAGGCCTGCTGGATGCGCTGATGGTGATCTCGCGCTTGCCCAATGTCGCTTGCGTGCTCAAGGCCGGCCTGCTCGACAATCCTTTGTGGGGCGCCGGTGCGCGTCTCGCCGGCTATGTGCGTAATGACTGGTTCATTGGCTCGATCAACCTTGCCGTCGAGCAGTTGCGCGGTGGTAGCCAGTTGCTGCTGTTCCCTGAAGGCACGCGAACTGAAACGCCGCCGGTACTGAATCCGTTCCGCGCGGGCACCGGCTATGTGGCCCATCGTGCCGGGGTGCCGATCCAGACCGTGATCATCGAGCAGGACACGCGCTTTCTCGGCAAGGGCTGGCCGCTGTTCCGCCCGCCCGTGATGCCGATGAATTTCCGCGTCCGTCTTGGCCAGCGCTTTGCTCCGCCCGATGACCCGGTTGCCTTCACGGCCGAACTGCAGGATTACTTTGCGCGCGAAATGCGTAGCCCGCCGCTTCCCGACTGACATGCCGACGCCCTCCCAGACCCATCTCGTCCTGATTCCCAGCTACAACCCCGGCGCCAAGGTGTATGAAACCGTGCGTGCCGCGCGCGCGCAGTGGAGTCCGGTATGGGTCGTCGTTGATGGCAGCACCGATGGTACGGATGCCGGCCTGCGCGAGATGGCGGCGACCGACCCCGAACTGCGCGTGATCGTGCTGGCGCAGAATGGCGGCAAGGGCGCGGCCGTGCTGCATGGGCTCGATGAAGCCGCGAAGCTTGGTTTCACGCACGCCCTGACCATGGACTCGGATGGCCAGCATCCGGCGGAGCTCATCCCGGCCTTCATGGCTGCCTCGCAACAGAATGCCGGCTGCATGGTTCTGGGCCGCCCGGTGTTCGATGCCAGCGCGCCAGCGCTGCGGGTGAAGGGGCGCAAGATTTCCAACTGGTGGGCGAATCTTGAAACCCTGTGGATGGGGGTCGGTGATTCGCTCTACGGTTTTCGCGTCTATCCGGTCGAGCCCTTGCGTGCCGTGATGCGCGGCCAGCGCTGGATGCGCCGCTTTGATTTCGATCCCGAAGCCGTGGTGCGCATGTGCTGGCGCGGCGTGACTCCGCTCAATCTTGATGCGCCGGTGAAATACCTCACGGCCGAGGAGGGCGGGGTCTCGCACTTTAATTACTGGCGCGACAACCGTCTGCTCACCTGGATGCACATCCGCCTGATGTTCGGTTTCGGCATGCGTCTGCCGTTGCTGGTTTGCCGCAAACTTTTTTCCTGAATCAACTTCCTGACCCGAGGTCACCATGTCCACCGATCCGAAACTCACGCCGGCCCATGCGCCGCACCAGCCGCTGACCGACTATTACGCCAACGAGGATGCGCGTGCCGGTTTCGTGCGCGAGATGTTCGATTCCACTGCGGAAGACTATGACCGCATGGAGACTATCCTCGGTCTCGGCACTGGCCCCTGGTATCGCGGTCAGGCGCTCGAGCGTGCGGGCCTCAAGGCCGGCATGCGCGTGATCGACGTGGGCACCGGCACCGGCCTGGTCGCCAAGGAAGCCGCCCGCATCGTCGGCGACGGCGCGCTGGTCACCGGCGTCGATCCCAGTCCCGGCATGATGGCCCAGGCCAAGTTGCCGGCCGGCGTGCAACTGGTGGAAGGCCGCGCCGAAGCGATTCCCTTCCCGGACGGCACGGCGGACTTCCTCTCCATGGGCTACGCGCTGCGCCACATCAGTGATCTGGAAGTCGCTTTCCGTGAGTTCCACCGCGTCATGAAGCCGGGCGCCAAGCTGTGTCTGCTCGAAATCACCCGCCCCGAGTCGTCCTGGGGCCGCTTCTTCCTCAAGATCTACATGAAGGGCATTGTGCCGCTGCTGGCTTTCGTGGTTGGCCGCCAGAAGAAGGGCACCTGCAAACTGTGGCGTTATTACTGGGACACCATCGAGGCCTGCGTGCCCGCCGCCCAGGTTGTCGCTACGCTGGAAGCCGCCGGTTTCGTGAATGCCCGTCGCTACATCGACTCCAAGGGCCTGCCGATCCTGGCTGAATATCAGGCCACCAAACCCGAGTGACGGGGCTGTAGGGCGGGCTTCAGCCCGCCATGTGCGGCTGAAGCCGCCTCTACAGAATCAAGCACCATGCAGATCAGCCAGCTTCGCGACCACCTCCGCACACTCGGCGCCAAGCCGGCGCACGAGCAGCGCATCCTGCGCGCCTGGCTGCAGGGCCAGCCGCTCACGGCTGGGCGCAAGAAGGCTGAAGACGTGCTGCCGCTGGCGGTGCGCGAAGCCCTGCCGGGCATCGAAGCCGAGCTGAACGCGCTGGCCACGCTACGCAGCAGCCACCCGGGTGAAGACGGCTCGGCGCGCCTGCTCGTCGGCCTCATCGATGGCCAGACCGTGGAGAGCGTGCTGCTGCCGCGTGACGGGCTGTGCGTGTCGACCCAGGTCGGTTGCGCGGTCGGCTGCGTGTTCTGCATGACCGGCAAGGACGGCCTGCTGCGCCAGGTTGGCAGCGCCGAGATCGCCGCCCAGCTGGTGCTGGCGCGCCGCCAGCGCGCGGTGAAGAAGATCGTGTTCATGGGCATGGGCGAACCGGCCCACAATCTTGATAACGTCATGGAGGCGATCGAGGCCTTCGGCCTCTTTGGCGACATCGGCCACAAGAATCTGGTCTTCTCCACGGTGGGCGATCCACGCGTCTTCGAGCGTCTGCCGCAAGGTCCGGTGAAGCCGGCGCTGGCCGTGTCCCTGCACACCACCGACGCGAAATTGCGCGAAGAACTGCTGCCGCGTGCGCCGCGCCTCGACCCTGCCTGGCTGGTCGCGCAGGCCGAAGCCTACGCCCGCGCCACCGGCTACCCGATCCAGTACCAGTGGACCCTGCTCGAAGGCATCAACGATTCCGAGGCCGAACTCGATGGCATCGTGCGTTTGCTGGCGGGCAAATACGGCCTGCTCAACATGATCCCCTACAACGCCAACGAAGGCCTGCCCTACCAGCGACCGTCCTGGGACAAGGCCCGTGCGATCGCCAAACGCCTGACCCAGGCTGGCGTGCTCACCAAGCTGCGCGACTCGGCCGGTCAGGATGTGGATGGCGGCTGCGGGCAGCTGCGGGCGCGCGAGAAAGACAGCTTCGAGCCGGCCGTGGCAAAAGCGCAGCGCGTGGAGTGGCTGAAAAGGGCGGAGTAGGGAGTGGGAAAAGCACAACGCCGGCATTGCCGGCGTTTTTCATGGGGTATTCGTAGCCCGGATGCAGCGTAGCGGAATCCGGGGTCTGCCACCCAAAGCGCCCCGGATTCCGGCCTGCGGCCTTCATCCGGGCTACGTTCTTACCAGCCGTACCACGCATCCTTCAGCGGGCCGGCTTCCACTTCGCGCACCAGCGCCTGGGTCTTGAGCCAGTCCAGCACGGCCTGACGCGCTTCTTCGCTGACCGTGCCGGGGCCTTCGCTGCACACGAAGGCGTCGGTCTCGCTGAGCGGCAGCTGGCCGCCCAGCCCCACCAGCATCAGGCCCTGCGCGCGAGCACAGGCGCGCAGGCCTTCCCACAGCGGCATGTAGGCGCGCGCGTCGAGGGCTTCAGTGAACACCAGGCGCAGCTCGAAGCCGGTTTCGCGGTACTCCCCCACGCGCAGCTTCTTGCGCTGACGCGGGTTCAGGCGATGCAGCCAGGTGGCGGAGGGAACGGGGCGGTTGGTCATGGTGTGGGTCCGATGAGGGTGAGCTTGCAGGGTAGTTGCCGGATGCAAAATTAGACAATTCAGGCAGGAACGGTCTGCGTTGTTTTCAATTTCAAGCGTGCGAAAACGCGAGGGAAAGGTGTAGCGAGCGCTTCAAGGTTGCGATGAGGAGCGGAAACGTACGCATGTACGTTGAGCACCGGAATCGCGAGATTGGAGCGCGCTTAGCCTTGCACCGCGTTTTTAAATCATGCCGCCGTTGATGGAGATCACTTGGCCGGTAATGTAGGCCGCCGCATCCGAGGCGAGGAAGCCCACCAGCGCAGCGACTTCGTCCGGTTGGCCGGCACGCTTCATCGGCACCAGTTGCTTGATGGTGTCGCCATCGAACACGTCTTTCGTCATGTCCGACGTGATGATGCCCGGCGCCACCGCATTCACCGTGATGCCGCGGCTGGCGAGTTCCAGCGCCAGGGATTTGCTGGCGGCGTGCAGCGCGCCCTTGGCCGCCGAGTAGTTCACCTGACCACGGTTGCCGGTGATGCCGGCAATCGACGAGATGGTGATGATGCGGCCCCAGCGGGTGCGGATCATCGGCATGGTGAGTGGCTGAGTGACGTTGAAGAAGCCGTTCAGCGACACGTCCAGCACGCGATTCCATTGCTCGCGACTCATGCCAGGGAAGACGGCATCGTCGTGGATCCCGGCGTTGTTGACCAGCACCTGGATGGGGCCGGCTTCGAGCAGTTTCTCGAGGGCGGCAGCCGTGGCATCAGGGTTGGCCACATCGAACTGACAGGCTTCGGCGGACAGGCCAATGGCCGTGAGTTCGGCGACCAGCGTGGCGGCGGCGGCGAGATTGCTGTTGGCGTGGACGATCACATGCAGGCCATCGGTGGCCAGCTTGCGGGCGATCGCTGCGCCGATAGCACCGCTGCCGCCAGTGATGAGAGCGCGTTTCATGGCGTGACTCCTGATTCGGGTGGGCGCAGCCAGAGGCCGCTCCTACAGTTTGTTGTCGGCATCCAGCATCACGCTGGCACGCCCGCTGACCAGTGTGCCGCCGGACTCAATGCGGAAGGCATACATCAGGTGATTGCCTTCACCGGACAGGCATTCGGCATGAATGTCGAGCTGTGCGGCGAGATCAAGGCGATCTGAGTGGAATTCGACTTCGCGCACGCTGGTGAGGAAACCGGCGCGCGGTGCGGCATCTGCTCCGGCACGTAGCGCGCCGTGCACAGCCATGGCCTGGGCGGCGTATTCGATGGCGTTGGCCGGGCCGAGGCGGCCGCCGGCGCGCAGCGGGTTGTCAGCCAGCGACTGGCTGCTAGCCCGGCAGTGGATCGTGTCCTGCGACCAGTTCAGCACGCGATCAAGCAGGCACATGCTGCCTGCGTGCGGAATCCTCGCGGCGATCCATTCCCGGTCGAACATCAGGCGACCTCGATGGCGAGCGCCAGATCGTCGAAGTAGTCGATCACCACCGGGCCGCTCTCGTGGCGGGCCAGCTTCTGCAGCAGCGGCAGTGCACGGGCGGCGGGTACGCGCTGGCGCAGGGCTTCCAGCGTGGCGTCGGCCATCACCGTCGGCTGGGCCGTTGCGGGGCGGATGCTGAGGCGGGCAAAAGCCCCGGCATGCTCCGGCGGGGTGAGCAGCAGGGCGACGCCGACGGCATGCGGGATCGGCCGGCAGGAGTAGAGCGGCTCGGGATAGGCGGTGTCGTAGGCCAGCAGCAGGCAGGGCTGGCCGGTGGCGGCAACCTGGCTGGCGGCTTCGAGCAGGCCGGCGGCGAAGGTGGCGTCATAGGCGCACAGGCTGGTGGAGGGCGCCATGCAGTGGGTGGCGATGCCCCAGTAGCCGGAGGGGGCGTTGTGCACCGAGTTATGGAAGCGGGTCGGTGATACCGATCGATCGTCACTGGCCAGCACTTCGAGGATGGCGTGGCAATTGTCGCAATCGCCGCCGGTGGAGGAGAACACACTGGCGAGCTGACTGGCATCCACGCCGGCCTGTTTGATCGCATCGAAACCGATGGCCATCGAGAGCTTGATCGGCAGGCCCACTCGGCGGCGCTCGGCCGGCGGCAAGGCTTCGGCCGGCGGCAGGGTGAGCGGTGTGAGTTCAAACGGGGCGTTACTGGCCAGCAAGGCCTGCGCGGCTTCCCAGCCATTCAGGCCGGGGCCGTAGAGGCCAACGCCGGCGATACCGACGTTCAGGCCGTTCTGCCCGGCTCGGGCCGAAGTGGCGGCGGTGGGGGTTGCCAGCTTCGAGAGCACGATGCTGCTGTTGCTGCCGCCGAAACCGAAGGAGTTCGACAGTGTGTGGCGCATCGGCTTTGCTTCGTTGGCGAGCAGGTAGTGGCTGGCGAGCTTCGGGTCGATTTCGCGGGTGCCGACGCCCCCCGGTGCGAAATCATGCGTGAGCGCCAGCGCGCAGATCACGACTTCGACACCACCGGCGGCGCCCAGAGTGTGGCCGGTGTGGCCCTTGGTCGAGCTGCACGGGGTTTGCGAGCCGAACAGGCTTGCCACGCCCTTGTCTTCGGCGGCGTCGTTGCTGGGCGTTGAGGTGCCGTGCAGGTTGATGTAGTCGATGTCGGCCGGCTGCAGGCCTGCCATGTCCAGCGCGGCCTGCATGGCGAGCTTGGCGCCAAGGCCCTCCGGATGCGGCGAGGACATGTGGTGCGCATCGCTCGACTCGCCGATGCCGCTCATGACAATGTCGCCAGGCTGCGCCAGCTCGCCGCGCTCGACGAGGATGAAGGCGCCGGCTTCGCCGATCGAGATGCCGTCGCGGTTCGCATCGAAGGGCTTGCAGGGGTTGGGCGAGACCAGTTGCAGCGAGTTGAAGCCGTAGATGGTGGTCAGGCACAGCGAGTCGACGCCGCCGACGATGGCCGCGTCGATCAGGCCGCAGGCCATCATGCGCTGGGCGTCGGCAAAGACCTTGGCCGAGGACGAACAGGCGGTGGACACCACCCAGGCCGGGCCGTGCAGATCGAAATAGCTGCGCACGAAATCGCCCACCGAATAGCTGTTGTGGGTGTGGCGATAGTCGTGGTTCTCCGGCCAGCCGCCGGCGGCCGGATCGCGGTGGCGGAAAGCGATTTCTGAACTCAGGATGCCTGAGGTGCTGGTGCCGAGGAACACGCCGATGCGGGTCTTGCCGTAGCGGCCAATCGCGTCGCGCACGGCATCGGTGAAGCCGTCGCATTCGAGGGCGCGCTGGGCGAGGCGGTTATTGCGGCAATCGAAGGCTGCCAGGTCGGGCCGTACCGGCGCATCATCCAGCCCGGCGACGGAGCCGATGCAGGTATCGAGATCGACAGTCTCCCAGTGCTGGCGCGCGAGGCCGCTGCGCTGCGCACGCAGGGCGGCGAGCGTGGCATCGAGGCCGCTGCCGAGGGCACTGGCGAGGGTATAAGCGGTAAGGCGGAGGGGCTGCACAAGGGCTCCGATCTGGGTTGGCGCGCGGATTTTACCTGATGGGCCGGGGCCCGCCCCTTTGTATTGTCAAAGCCAGGCTGGAGATGGCTGGATTGGGCTGCCGGAACCCGTTACGGCTGGGGAAGTGCGCGGGCGATCAGCATCACGTTGGCGAAGGGGTTGTGGCCGTTCATGGGCAGACATTCCACCTTGAAGCCACGTGCCTCCAGTGCGGCCACCCAGGCCTTCACCGGGCGGCACCACATGCGCGGCAGGCGATGCCCCTGGACGAAGGAAATACCGCGATCCACCAACTGGCTGATGCGAAAGCGCAGGCCACCCTCGGCATCGCCCACACGGGTCAGGAACAGCCCGCCAGGCGGCAGTGCCGCGCGAATCTTGTCGAGGAGGCGATCTTGCTCGGCGTAGTCGATATAGTGCAGTACATCGAGGATGGCGATGGCGTTCAGCCCGGAGAGGTCGGCCGCGCGCATGTCGCCGCCGGAGAGTTCGACGCGCCCCGGGTAGCGCGGCTGCAAGGCGCGGTTGCCGACTTCGGCTTCGCGGCCCATCAGCTCGCAGCCGCGAAAATGCAGGCCGCGGGGCGGTGGCGGGACGTCGTCGGGCCATTGCCCCTCATCGGCCAGACGCTCGGCGGCGAGGAACCAGGCTGCGAGCAGGCCGCGGCCGCAGCCCAGATCGGTGATGCGGGCGCCGTCCGGAAAGATCTGACGCTCCAGCAGGGCGCAGAAGATCGGATCATTGCCGAGCTTGCCGCGCCCCCAGCGGTAGTGGAACACGCCCAGCCCACGGTAGGGCGCGGTGGCGCGATCGAGGAGATGGCGTTTGAGGCTGGACTTCATGGCAGACAGGAGCGCAGGGTGACCGGGGTGAGGCCGCGTGCGGCGAGGGCTTCGAGCAGCCGTGGCAGGACGCCGAGAATGATCGGCTGGCCGGCCGCATCGCGCGCAGCGTGGCCATCGTGGAGGAGCAGGATGGCGCCGGGCTCGAGTCCCTTGCACAGGCGGGCGAGTACTTCGGCGGGATCGCTGCAGCGGGTGTCAAAGCCGCGCCGGCTCCAGGTGGCGAGATGCAGGCCCAAGGCTTGCAGCACTGGATCCAGGAAGGGATTGCGCAGTCCGGCCAGCGCCCGGTAGAAGCGCGGTGGCGTGCCGGCCAGTTCGCTGAGCGTGAATTGCGCGCTGCCGACCTCGCGGCGCCAGCCGCCAAAGCCTGAGAAGGCCAGGTGATTGCGGTGATGCATGCCGTGGTTCTCCACCGCATGGCCCGCGGCCACCATGGCGCGCACGAGTTCAGGATGCCTAGCCGCGCGCTCGCCGATGCAGAAAAAACTGGCTACGGCGCCATGGGCGGCGAGGATCGCCAGCACCTGCGGGGTGACGGCGGGGTCGGGGCCGTCGTCGATGGTGATCGCCACCTCGCGCCGCGCCGCGGCGTGCGCTGGCAGACGGGTGATGTTGGCACCGAGGAGTGTGCTCTGCGGCCACATGCCGGCCAGGCCCAGCACCAGATGGTCCAGCACGAAGATCGCCAGCAGCACCGGCCACCAATCCGGGCGCAGCAGCAGGGCCACGGCCAGCGCGCCATGCAGGCCCAGCGAGAAACGCATGAAGGGGCTCAGCTTCATGCGCGGCTCCAGGGGCCGTGGTCCAGCCAGTGTGCCCACTGCGCCTGCCAGGCCGGCCAGTCGTGCGCGCCGGGCAATTCGGTGCGGCAGGTGGCGGGCAGGGTGTCCATCAGCAGGCGCTGGCCGCGGATGAAGCGGTCTTCCGTGCCGGTGATGGCGTGAATCGGGCAGGGCCAGTGCTCGCTACGCTGGCATTCGGCGAGCCAGCGCCAGAACACGCGTTCGTCGCCTTGCTGAGCCTCGGGTGTCTCGAGCCAGCTTTGCGGTCCGCCAGCGCTGCGGATCTCGCCCAGGATGTCTCCGGTGCCGGGGTAGGGCGAGAGCAGGCACAGACCGGCAAGCTCCGCTGCGTGCTGGCTGGCGTAGAGCAGGCTGTTGAAGGCGCCCAGCGAGATGCCGGCGAGCCAGATCTGGCGGTAGCCGGCGGCCTGGGCCGGCTGGATGACTTCGGTGTGCAGTGTGCTTTCCACCGTGCGCGCCATGACGTGGGTGTAGTCCAGCGCGGCGCACTGGATGTCGAAGGCGTAGCCACGCTCACGCACGGCGGCGATGAAGCCCTGGCGCGCGAAATCCTCCAGCGCAATTTCGGCGCCCGGCAGCAGGATCAGCAGGCGCTCGCTGCCGCCCGGATGAGAGTCAGTGAGCAGACGCATCCTGATCCCGCGCGAGGATGGCGGCCGACACCAGTGCCAGGAAGGCGCCGGGGCCGACGGTGCAACCGAGGTAAGCGAGCACCGGCACCGAGGAGAAGGCCAGCACGCCGAAGCTGCCGACGGCCGTGAGGTTGGCAACCAGGATCGAGACTTGTACCTGGCGTTGCTGCTCGGCGTTGCCGGCGTGGCTGCCGGCGTCGAAAAACAGCGTGTAGTTGCGGCCGATTGCTACGACCAGCAAGAGGCCGATCAGATGCAGGATGGTGAGACTGGTGCCGCTGGCGAGCAGGCCGGCAGTCACTCCGATCACGGCGCAGGCCAGCGGTGCCACGGCGCGCAGCGCACGCGGCAGGGAGCGCAGGGCGGCGAGCAGCAGCAGGAAGATCACGCCCATGCCGCAGGCCACCAGCAGCTTGGCTTCGGAGAGATAGCTGGCGAAGAGGCTGGTGGATTCTTCGAGGATGTCCAGCACCGTCACGCCGGATTGCCCGGCCCCCTGCAGGGCAGCTTCCAGCGCGCGGGTGTCGAGTTCTTCCTGGCCCGCCGGCGCCCGCAGCGGCAGCAGCACCAGCCAGTCCTGCTGGCGCTGGATCAGCAGCGAGTCAACGCCCAGCGCGGCGGAGCTGCCGGCGAGATCTGCCCGGCTCAGCAGGGCCTGTTGGCGGGCTTTCTGCACATCGGCCACGAAGCCGTCGAGGCGCTCCGCACGCACCGGCAGCTCGCGCAGGGCGTCGCCGAGGCGGCTGCGCAGACTGGCCTCGTCCGGCAGGGCTTGCTGGCGGGCCTGCTGGGTCTGCCGGCTGGGCAGGAACTGGGCTGGCGAGGTGAAGCCACCGAGGCGCCCGGCCGCCACTTCGGCGCGCAGCACGTGGCCCACGGCTTCGGCCGCCTGCAGCGCGCGCTCGGCATCCGGCGCGGTGAGCGCGGCGATGTAGCGCATGTCCGGCGCGCCCATGTCATTGCGCAGGGCCATGTCTAGATCCTGCTCGGCGCGCGTCACCGGGCTCAGTGCGTTGAGCTGGCGGTTCCAGATGGCATCTCCCTGCCACAGGATCCAGGCCGTGGCGGCGAGCGCGCCGGCCAGCAGCAGCGGACGCAGGCGGCGCAGGCTGCGGAAGATGCGGTCGAGCAGGCGTGCCGGGGCGGACAGATCGCTGATCTGCAGTTGCTGCGGCATCAAGGCCGGCAGCACATGGCGGGCGACCAGCGCCGCACCGACCAGCCCGGCCATCGAGAACACGCCAAGCTGGGCGAGGCCCGGGAAGCCGGAGACCAGCAACACGGCGAAGCCGGCCAGCGAACACAGTACGCCGAGCCACATGGTGCGCCAGAAGCGCGAGGCCTCGATGCCGGCAGCGCGCTGGATGAAGTAGTAGATCGAGTAATCGACTGATTCACCGATCAAGGTGGAGCCGAAGGCGAGCGTGAGGCCGTGGATATTGCCGAAGACGAGGCTCACCGCAGCGATGCCGGCCACCAGGCCACTGGCCACCGGTAGCAGGCCCAGGCCGAGCAGGCGTGGTGAGCGATAGATCGCCAGCAGCAGGCCGATCACCAGGATGCTGCTGCCGATTGCAAGGCGGTGGATGTCGCTCTGGATACGCTCGCGCGACGTCACCGAGAACACCGCCGTGCCGCTCAGCAGCAGGCGATGTTCCGCCTGGTGCGCGGGCAGGCTGGCGAAGGTTTCGCGCACGCGCTCGAGGCTGGCAGCCTGGGCGTCGGTATCGGAGCCGTCGGCACGGGTCTGGACCAGCAGCAGGGCGCGTGTGCCGTCGCGCGAGGCCCAGGCACCTTCGAGCTGGCGCGGCTGCTGGCCACCGGCGAACTGCTCGAGCAGGGCCAGGGTTTCACCGGTCGGATCGCGTGGCAGGAGCTTCTTGAGCATCAGGCCGGCGTCGCCCGAAAGTTTCTCCACCGAGGCGCCGATGGCCGCCTGCAGGCCCTCGCTGCTGAAGCGCTCGGCACTCATCGCCGGGCTCAGCAGATAGCGGTTGTCGAAAAAGTAGCTGCGGTCGCGTGCCTCGACCGAGGCTTCACCGTTCTGCACGCCGACGAAGGCCGGATCCTGGCGCAGGCGGGCCGCCAGTTGGCGCGAGAGTTCGGCGCGGCTGGCCGCATCGCCGCCTTCGATGCCCACCATCACGAGGCGGGCAATGATGCCGTCACGCAGCTGCTCGATCAGCATCTGCTGACGGGCATTCGGGGCCTTGGGCATGAAGGCCGAGAGATCGGCGATGAAGCGGGTGTGCAGGATCACCGTGACGCAGGCGGCCAGCGCCAGCAGCCACAGGCCCAGCGGCAGGGCATGGGGGCGCAGGCGGGCAATCACGGCCCCACCTTGCTGATCAGCATCTCGGAATGGTCGCCATCGGCCAGTGCGAATTCGATGCGCTGCACTTCCCCCTGGCGGCCGCTGATCGCGATGCGGGTGAGGATGGCGCTCATGCTGGTGTATTTCGGCAACAGGATCAGCTGCCATTTATCCGCCGCGCCGAGCAGGTTGAGCTGATAGCTGTTTTCGAGCGCCTTGCGGTCGCCGGCCAGGGTGGCGCGAATGCTGTCGACGAAGGCGGCCACTTCCGGATAGCTCGAAAGATTCAGGTTCAGCGGGGCCTTGCCGGCCTGCTCGATGTAGAGTTTGTCGCCTTCCAGGCGCAGCAGCTCGGGGCGCGGCTTGAGGGTTCGTTTTTCAAGCTTGTCCGGTGCGGTGAAGGCCAGCGTGCCGGAGGACTCGACCGGCTTGTCGAGAATGCCGATGTATTTCTTTTCGATGTAACTGGCGCGGCCGGATTTTTGCTGGGCGAGCAGCTTGAAGA
This sequence comes from Uliginosibacterium sp. 31-12, assembly GCF_030548425.1. Taxonomy (NCBI): domain Bacteria; kingdom Pseudomonadati; phylum Pseudomonadota; class Betaproteobacteria; order Rhodocyclales; family Zoogloeaceae; genus Uliginosibacterium; species Uliginosibacterium sp. 31-12. The sequence goes on from NZ_JAUOOA010000008.1 coordinate 28,180, forward strand.
GCTCAGCCGCGGGCCATTCCGCGGCCTGGATGGCGAGGGGGGCGAGCAGCAGGGCGGGCAGCAGCACCGCGCCAAGCAGACGGCGCAGGCGGGCGTGAAGATCAGGAGTGCTCGGCACGGGCGGATTTCCAGAAGTCGAAGAAGTTGAACCAGTTGTGGGGTGCGGCGCGCACATGCTTTTCGAGTACCCGCACATAGTTTTCCATCGCGGCGCGGATGGCCGCATCGCGCTCACGCGGCCCTACCTGGCTGAAGTCGGCAATCTGTTCGAAGTGCACGTCGTAGCGCTTACCGCCACGGTACAGACCGATCATGAAGAATACCGGGTGGCGCAGCATCGCCGCCATGCGGAAGGGGCCACTCGGGAAGTGCGCCGGGCTGCCGAGGAAGTCCAGCGTCTCGTAGGCGTCGTCACCGCTGGCGCGGTCAGCCAGGATGCCGACCATGGCGCCCTCGATCAGGCGGTTGTGTACCTCCAGCATCGAATCGAGGCGCCCCAGCGGAATGATGTCCTGCATGGCGTCCGGGTTGATGGCAGAGAGCGCCGAGTTGATCAGGCGGGCGTTGTCCGGGTACATCGCCATGCTCACCTTGAGCCTGGGGTTGGCGCGTGCCAGGCTGCGCATCACTTCGAAGCTGCCGACATGGGCGCCGAACAGGAAGAAGCCGCCGTCGCGGGCATGCAGTTCGTGGAGGACTTCGGCGCCGATCTGGCGCAGATCGAACTCGTCGAAGCAGTCGTTGAGCAGATAGGTGCGATCGTGGATGGTGCTGGCAAAAGCCAGGATGTGGCGGTACAGATCGAGCCAGCCGGCTGGGCGACCGAGTACGCGCGGCAGGAATTCGCGCAGGGCGGCGCGTGCCGGCGCCACTGCCAGCAAGAAGTAGAGTGCAATGCCATAGACGATCAGCCGCGAGGCGCGGCGGCCGAAGCTCAGCGAGATCCAGCGCATCACGCGCAGCCAGAACAGGGAGCCGCGCTCCTTGCGCTGCATCCACTCGGGCGTGCGCTTGTCTGCCATGGCACTCACGCCCTGGGCTCCAGCGTGAAGCGGCCGCTGGCCACCTTGCGCTCGGCGCAGCGGATTTCGAAGCGGGCGCTGTCGCCACTGGTGCTGAAATCGAGCTCAAGTGCCTCGCCAGGCAAGGCCGGGCTGAGAAACTTGGCCATGGCCAGGCCGCTTACCCGCTGCCCGCTGGCGGATTCGATGGCGAGCTGGGCCTGATCGAGCAAGACCACGCCCGGCACGATGGGGCGACCCGGGAAGTGACCGGCAAAGGCAGGGTGGTCGGCAGGGATCGGCAGGGGTAGGGCAGGCATGTCAGGCACGGGCTTTCAAATGCTGCTCGATCAGGGCCTGCATCTCGGCGGCCGGGATCTTGCCGGTGGCATTGCGCGGCAGGTGTTCGAGAAACACGATCGGGCGCGGCAGGAAGAGCGGGTCGAGGTGCGGGCGCAAGGCCTTGATGAGCTCGGCCGTGGTGAGCCCGGGAGCCACCACGAAGGCGGCGAGACGCCCGGCTTCGCTTTCGTCCGGCAGGCAGAAGGCCGCGTCGCGCACCCCCGGCAGCTTGCACAGGATGTGATTGAGGTAGGCCAGAGAGGAGCGCTTGCCGGCAATATTGATCATGTCGGCATGGCGGCCGATCAGGCGAAAGCGGCCTTCATCGAGCAATTCCAGCACATCGCCGAGCTGCTGGCGGTGCTCCAGAAAGGCGCCGTCGGCCCAGGTGTAGTCGCCTTCCTGCTCCAGGCTGAGGCCTTCGAACAAGGCCCAATCAGGGCCGGCTGTGGTGCGGCGGGTGGCGATCTGGCCGGTTTCGGTGGAGCCGTAGATCTCCAGCAGCGGCGCGCCGAGCTGGGCTTCCGCACGTGTGGCCAGCTCGGTGGCAAGCGGCGCGGTGGCGGACAGCAGGGCGGCCAGCGGTGGCAGGGCGATTTCGGCGTCGAGCAGATTGCGCAGATGGAAGGGCGTGGTGACCAGGAAGCGCGGCGCTGGCAAGTCCGCCAATGCCGAGGCTACGTCGGCCGGGAAGAAGGGGCGTTCGCCGCACAGGATGCCGCCGCCAAAAATCGGTAGCAGCACGGTCGACTCCAGTCCGTACATATGCTGGAAAGGCACTGTGCCGAGCACCGCACAGGGTCCGCCCGTGGTGGCCCAGATGCGCCGGGCCTCGGCTTGGGCACAGGCAAAGAGGCGGCCAAAGGTCTTGATATGGGGCTGGGGCTGGCCAGTCGAGCCGGAGGTGAATACGCAGGCCACCACCTGTTCTGCCGGGATCTGCGGCATGGATGGCGTGGCCGTTGCCATCTCCGGGGCGGTGATGCGCAGGGTGGGCAGGCCAAAGGGCGGCTCCTGCTGGTCGCTGAGGCAGAGCAGATCCGGGTGCGCGGCGTGCAGCGCGGCGATGTTTTCCGGTGCGGTGCTGTTTGGCAGCAGGCTCAGGTTGCCGTGCGCGATGGCGGCGAAGAGTCCGAGCGCGAAGTGGTAGCGATCATTGCAGAGATTCAGCAGGGGCCGGCCTGCAGGCAGCGCTGCGGCCAGCGCCAGCACCTGGGCAAGGAACTCGTCCTGGCTGATGGCGCGCCCCGCGTGCAGGGCGAGAACATGTCCTACAGGGGCGGGCGGGAGCAGGGGCAGGGATGACATACGGCTCCTCACTGCTTGCGCTGGGAGTATTCGCGGTAGGCCTTGATGGTCTGCGCGATGCTGGCGTGGCGATTGCGCGGCAAGGTGCGCTGGCGGATCGCGAACTCGATCACGAAGATCGCCCCGATGATCACCGGGGTCAGCAGGTTGGCAAATACCGACCACCACGCCAGCGGCCCGAGCCAGAACAGCAGCACCGAGAGCAGGGTGGTGAGTGCGAAATAGGCAGTCCACACCACGGTGACGCGCCAGGTGTAGAGGTAGAAAGCGGCATCAAGATCGTTGCCATACACCACGCGCGAAACCTGCGAGCACAGCGCCGCCGAGTGATCGTGGCCGAGCGTGCGGCCGAACATCACCCCGAGCATGGCGTGCATGCCCGCATGCTGGATGAAGTAGACCCAGGCCGTATTGGCGCGCAGGTAATCCAGCTTCAGCAGCATGGCGAGCAGCGCTGCCACGCACAGCCCGAGCAGCCACGGCGAGCGGCTGGCCCAGGCCAGCAGCAGGGCGCTGACCGACAGCGGCGCCAGCCCGATCAGCAGACTCAGCAGCGGCGGATCGCTGGAAATCGAAGCCTGGTGCCCCAGCCACAGGTAAGCAGCGCCCACCACGGCGATCAGCCCGGTGCGCAGCCACTGCATGCCGCTCATCACGACTTACTTCGTACGCTTGGCGGCAATATGGCCCGCGAGGCTGCGCAAGGAGGAGAAGATGCGGAAGTTGTCTTCACTGTCCGCCTTGAGCTGGAAGCCGTAACGCTTGGAGACGACCAGCGCCACTTCGAGAATGTCGATCGAATCCAGGCCGAGGCCGTCATCGCCATAGAGGGCCTCTTCGGCCTTGATCTCGTCTGCGCTGATCTCAAGATTCAGGGCTTCGACGATCATGCCGGCCACCTCGCGTTCGAGGGCGGCATCGCTGGCTGCGGGTTCTTGCTGGCTCATGGTGCAAAAGGAAGTAAAAGGTCAATCAACAATTATACAGGCGGCGGGCTGAGCCAGATCAGCCAAGCTTGGTCGGGCGCAGCCAGCGCCGGCAGGCGCAGGGTAGAATCGGCTGCTTTCCGGATTTGAGGGCAGACCCCATGGACAAGCATAACGAAAACCTGCGCGATGCAAAGCTGGCGATGGCCGAGGCGGATTGCCTGGTCGACAACGCGCAGGTTGAGGCCGCGCTGGACGCCCTGGCCGGGCGCATTACCGAGAAGCTGGGCGAGAGCGATCCGCTGGTCTTCACCGTGATGAATGGTGGCCTGGTGCTCGCCGGGCGTCTCCTGCCCAAGCTCCACTTCCCGCTCGAAGTGGCCTACCTGCATGCCTCGCGCTACGGCCATGCCCTCAACGGCACCCTGCTCGACTGGCGTGTGCGCCCCACCCAGGATCTGCGTGGCCGCACGGTGCTGATCCTCGATGACATCCTCGACGAAGGCTTCACCCTGAAGGCCATTCTCGAGCACCTCAAAGCCGAAGGCGCCGCTGAGGTGTATTCCGCGGTGCTGGTGCACAAGCTCCACGAGCGCAAGGCCTACCCTGGCATGCGCGCCGACTTTACCGGGCTGGACGTGGCTGACCGCTTCCTCTTCGGTTGCGGCATGGACTACAAGGGCTACTGGCGCAATGCGCCGGGGATCTATGCGCTCAAGGGGCACTGAGCCTCAGGATGGCCCCCCGAATGCGGGGTAAAAAAACAAACGCCGGTTTTTGCCGGCGTTTGTTTTTTACAACGCTTTTAATGATTTTGTACTGTTTTGTTGATTTTTGTGGGCAAGAGCCTGCGGGTGACTTGCTACTGTGCGGCCGCGCAAGTGCGTGACTGCGCCAGAGCAAAACCATCAATAAACTGGAGAAACCATGATTCGTCGCATTCTTACCTGTAGCTTCCTTGCTGCCGCAGCCCTCATGACGGGCTGTGCTTCCGTGCCGATGGCGACCCCCGAGCAGGATGCCGCCGCCAAGAGCTTCGCCGTGACCGCAGACAAGGCAAACGTTTATATCTACCGCAACGAGAACCTTGGCGGTGCGGTCAAGATGCCGGTCGTGCTGGACGGCAAGATCGTGGGGGACACGCTTGCAAAGACCTACATCAAGCAGGAGGTCGCAGCCGGTTCGCACACCATCGTGTCCAAGGCCGAGAACGATGCCGAGCTGAAGTTTGATGTGGTAGCTGGGAAAAACTATTTTGTGTGGCAGGAAGTGAAGATGGGGATCTGGATGGCCCGCTCGGCACTGAACCTGGTGGACGAAGCCCAGGGCAAGGCGGGTGTTGCCGAGTGCAAGCTGATCGAAGGCGCGAAGTAATTCCTCGCTGAGTGTAGGAATGGAAAGGGCTCCTGTTGCAGGAGCCTTTTTTGTTAGCGGGCGTTCCAGAGCGCCAGCAATGCGCCTGCCAGCACGAACCAGGCGAGGGTGGCGCTGATCAGGGTGGGCGCAAGCGCCAGGCGTGGGCTTAGCCAGTACACCACCAGCAGGTAGCCCGCATAGGGCAGCAGCGAGCATAGCCCGAACAGGGCGGTGGTCTGCAGATCGGTTGCAGAGCGCTCGGAGCCGACGATGTAATGGGCGATCAAGGCGAAGGTCGGGAATAGCGGCACCAGCCCGGCCACAAAAAAATGCTGCGAGCGCGACAGCAGGGCGATCAGCAGGACTGCGGCGGCTCCGAGAAGGCTTTTGAGGAGCAGGGCAAGCATAGTGTTGGCCTTTAAGCTTCCCGCCCGAAGTGGGTCAGCCGTACATCCACCGTCAGCGAGATTTCGGTCAGCGCCGCCGCGCGGGCACGGCCTTCCGCCGTGGCGCGGTAGAGGTGTGGCGTCATGGCTAGCAGGTCGGCGATCTGCTCGGTGCCACAAACCTTCACGCGGTAGCTGAGGGTTTTGCTGGTGGGCGCAGTGAAGCCTGTCGGGGTGAGGGTTTCGCCGCTGCGGGGCGGTTTGAGGCTGGGGTAAATGACTTCACGCAGCTCGCGCAGATGGTCCGGCCCGGCGTCCACCTGCAACAGGAAACCGCCGGGTTTGAGGACGCGGGCGAACTCGGTGTAGACCGGGAAGCCGAACATGCACAGCACCCGATCCAGCGTGGCGGGCAGCACCGGCAGGGCGGCATTGCTGCCAACCACCCAGGTCGATTGCTTGTCCCGCTTGGCTGCCGCCAGCACGGCCCACTTCGAGATGTCGAGGCCCAGCAGGGCCAGCGTCTGACCCTCGCGCTCTGCCGCTGCTGCCAGCTGGCGCAGGTAATAGCCCTCACCGCAGCCGGCATCCAGGCAGCCCAGCGTGTCCGCCGACTGCCCGGCCAAAATGGCCTGGCTGACCGCTGCAGCGATCGGAGCGTAATGGCCGGCTTCCAGAAAGCGCCGGCGTGCGGCGACCATTTCCTTGCTGTCGCCCGGATCCAGCGAGCGTTTGTTCTGCACCGGCAGCAGATTGGTGTAGCCCTGGCTGGCGATATCGAAGCTGTGGCCAGCGGCGCAGCACAGGGCTGCGCCCTTGTGCTGCAGGGGATGGCCATCGAGCGGGCAGGCGAGCGCCTGAAATGGGAGGGGGGTCATCGGATTCGTGTTCATGGCAAGCGGCTTGCCAGGATGCTGCGGTGAGGGGAGTGGGCGGAGAGGATTCTACCCACTCGGCGCAGGGGGCTTCCACTAGGTCGAGCCGCGCGGGCCTTCGAACTCGAATTCGGTGTCGCCCCACCGCGGGCACGCAGGTCCTGCGCGGCGTGCGGGCAAAAAAGTGGCCGTTACCGGTCGGTAACGGCCAAATAGGACAGATTGGAGACAGACCCGTAGCGGCCTCTGTGAAAACCGGAACGGCAGCACTACACGTGGTCGGCACGCCGGGCGCCCCGGCCACGTGCTTTACTTCGGATTCAGGAGCATTCTGCCTTGAATTCGTTTCGCCCGTAAACTAAGTGGGGTGATTTTGGTGAATTCTATGGCTTTCTTGTCAGACAACAAATTCCAATTACGTGCCAGCAGGGGTGAGATATGACGAGTGGAGCGTTTTCTGGGACCAGCGCTAGCCTTTCAGGCGAATTCGCGATCCTGGCGGGAGGCTGTTTTTGGTGCACTGAGGCGGTATTTGCGCCCTTGCGTGGAGTGCTGGCGGTGGAGCCGGGCTATATCGGCGGTGAGTTGTCAGACACCGCCAACTATGAAGCCGTTTGCAGTGGCCAAACTGGTCATGCGGAGGCGGTGCGGGTGCGCTTTGATCCCGTTTTGCTCACGTATCGCGACTTGCTCGAAGTGTTTTTCGCCACGCATGATCCGACCCAGCTCAATCGCCAGGGCAATGACGTGGGCAGCCAATACCGCTCGGCGATCTTCTGGCTGGACGAGGCGCAGCGGACCACGGCGCAAGCCTTGCTAGACGCGCTGCAGCAGGCGGATGCCTATAGTGCGCCGATCGTGACGGAAGTCGTGGCGGCCGGCGAATTCTTCCCGGCTGAGGCTTATCATCACGACTACTATCGCCGCAATCCACAGCAGGGCTACTGCGTTTTCGTGATTGCGCCCAAGCTTGGCAAACTCCGCGCGAAATTCGCGAATCTCCTGAAAAACGACGCATGAAGGATCTCGAAGCGCTCGGGATGGGCATTTACGCCATCGATAGCGGCTATCTGCGCCCGCGCATGGATGCTCTGCACCTGATCGTCGAGGGTGGCCGCGCCGCGCTGGTCGAAAGCGGCACCGCGCACTCGGTACCGCGTGTCCTGGCAGCGCTGGCGGCGCTTGGTTTGGCGCCAGAGGCCGTGGATTGGCTGCTGTTGACGCATGTCCATCTGGATCACGCGGGGGGAGCCGGGGCGCTGATGCAGGTGCTGCCGAACGCCCGTCTGGTGGTGCATCCGCGTGGGGCGCGGCACATGATCGAGCCTTCGAAGCTGTGGGCAGGCACCGTCGCCGTGTATGGCGAAGCCTTCGCGCGTGAGGCCTATGGCGAACTGGTTCCGGTGCCGGCCGGGCGTGTGCTGGAAGCCACGGACGGGTTGCTCATCGAGCTGGCCGGGCGGCGCGTCGAGGTGATCGACGCGCCGGGGCACGCGCGCCACCATGTGTGTTATTTCGATACGTGCACGCAAGGCTGGTTTTCCGGTGACGCCTTTGGCCTCTCCTATCGCGAGACGGATCGCGCGGGTCGGGCCTTTATTTTCCCGGCGACCACGCCGGTGCAGTTCGAGCCGGCCGCGATGCATGCCACGATCGCGCGCATGCTGGCGCGGAAGCCGGCCTGCATGTATCTCACGCATTACAGCCGGGTGACGGATTTGACCCGGCTGGCGGCCGATCTGCAGCGTCTGCTCGACGCCTTTGTGGAGATCGCCGAAGCCGCTGCCAATGTGGCGGAAGACATGCAGCGGGCGCTGATCCGCGCCGCGCTGGAATCCCTGTTGCGGCGTGAGGCCTCGGAGCAGGGCTGGGCGCTGCAAGGCAATGAGGCGGTGGCGCTGTATGCCACCGATCTGGAACTGAACGCACAGGGTTTGCAGGTATGGCTGAAGAACAGGGCCTGAACGGGGCCGATCAGGCACGCCGTTTCGGTGGCGTGGGGCGCCTCTATGGCGAGGCGGCGGCGCAGCGTTTTGCGGCGGCGAAAGTGTGTGTGGTGGGCATTGGCGGAGTCGGCTCATGGGTCGCCGAAGCCCTGGCGCGCAGCGCCGTGGGCCAGTTGACCCTGATCGATCTGGACATGGTGGCCGAATCGAATGCCAACCGGCAGATCCATGCGCTGGACCCTGTGTGGGGGATGGCCAAGGTGGAGGCGATGCGTGCGCGCATCTTGGCTATCAATCCCGCTTGCGAAGTGCGCTGCGTGGAGGATTTTGTGACGCCGGAAAACCTGGCGGAGCTGCTGGGTGGGCATGATCTGATCGTCGATGCGATCGACCAGACCCGCGTCAAGGTGGCGATGGCCGCCTGGTGCGTGGCGCAGGGCGTGCCGCTGGTGATGGCTGGCGGGGCGGGTGGCAAGCAGGATCCGTCGCTGATTTGCAGTGCGGATCTATCCCGTACCGAGCAGGATCCCCTGCTGGCCCGGGTGCGCGCCCAGTTGCGCAAGGAGCATGGCTTTCCGAAGGATCCCAAGCGCAAGTTCGGTATCACCGCGATCTATTCCAGCGAGCCGCTCCAGCGTCCGGTAGTCTGCGAGAGCGGCGAGCCGGTCGACGCGCCACAAGGCTTGTCCTGTGCGGGTTACGGCTCCGCAGTGTGCGTGACGGCGCCGTTCGGTTTTTTTGCCGCAGCCGCAGCCTTGCGTCTTCTTTCTTAGGTTTGAACCATGCACAGCATCATCCTGTTTGCCCATGGCGCCCGTGATCCGGAATGGGCGCGTCCGCTCCAGCGTCTGCGTGAAGCGGTGCTGGCGCGCCGCCCGGCGGCGGACGTGCGCCTGGCCTTCCTTGAGTTCATGACGCCCAGCCTGCCCGAGGCGATCGATGCCGCGGCGGCAGCGGGGGCCACCGATGTTGCGGTGGTGCCGGTGTTCCTGGCCCAGGGCGGCCATGTGCGGCGGGATGTGCCGGCTATGCTGGAAACGGCCTGTGCTCGCCATCCTGCGCTGGATATCCGCCTGCAACCGGTGCTCGGCGAGGCGCAGTCTGTTCTTGATGCGATGGCCGAGGTCGTGCTCGCCGGCTAGTCGGCGTCCCTTGGGGGCAGGTTCAGGCGACCCGCTCCCGGCCGTATTACCGTACTCAGCCCATGCAGAACTTCTGCTCCCGATCCGTTTCTTGTCCCGTCAGCGCACCTGCCCCTTGCCGTGCGCTCGGCTGGGTGCGTGCGGCTTATGCAGGCGCGGTTGTCGGTGGAGGTGTGCTGGGTTGGCTGACAGGTCCAGCCTGGGGTTTGCTGTTTGCGCTGGGCGCTGGAGGTGCCGCCCTGCTGTACTGCCAGCGCCTGCAGTTGCGTGCAACAGAGGCCCGCGTGGCGCGTCTCGAGGCTGATCTTTCGCTGACCCAGCCGCGCTTGGGGCGGGTGATCGAGGCGACTCAGGATGGCGTGTGGGAATACGATGCCCAGGATCGCGCGCTGTTCTGTTCCGAGCGCGCGCTGGAGTTGCTCGGGCGGCGCGTGAGCGGCGAAGGCTCGCCGATCCGTGTGCTGCTGCGCCAGCTTAACCGCGAGCAGCGCCGCCGCTTGATCTGGGCGGTGCGGGATGCCTGGCAGGAAGGTGGGCGCTTCGACGAGCTGTTCCCGATTACCCCTAAAGGTGCGCGCAAGCGCTGGTTGCGGGTCCAGGCCAGCGTGGCGCTGGATCGCCGCTTCTTTACCGGTGCCCTGTCTGATGTAACCGAAGAGGTCGAGCTGTCGCGCGAACGCGCCCTTTATCAAACCTTCATGGAGGGCGTGATCGACGCCTTGCCCTTGCCAGTGTCGGTGAAGGACGAGAACGGCCTGATCATGCTGGCCAACGGAGCATTCTGCCAGGTCATGGATTTGCGTCCGGGCGAGGCCAATGGCAAGCGCGCCGCGCAACTGGTGGGCGGGCATCTGGCCGAGCGCCTCGAAGCACTGGATCGCCTCACCCTGGAAACTGGCCGCTCGCATGCGCTGGAGGACTGGGTCGAACTCAGCCGTGTGCACCGTCGTGAGTTCCTGCGCATCACCAAGAGTCGCTGTGTAGACCGCAATGGTCGCCGTGTGGTGGTAACCGCGTATGAGGACCAGACCGCCGTGCGGGACTACGCCCGCCGCATGGGCGAGCTCTCGATGAACGTGGAAGCCTTTGTGCAGCGGCTGATTCGAACCATGCCTCATCCGGTGTATGTGAAGGATGCCGAGAGCCGTTACCTGATGGTCAATGATGCGATCGCCGAGCAGTGGGGGCTGCATGCCGAAGACATGATCGGGCTGTCCTCCAGCGAGTTGTTCGGCGCTGAAATCGGCAGCGAGATCGAAGCCGAGGATCGGCGTGTTCTGGCAGGCGAAGTGATCTACAAGGAAGACTGTATCCCGGACAAGCGCACCGGCATGAAGCGTTACTGGACGGTGACCAAGGCGGCCTGTACCAACGTGGATGGCAGCCGCATCATCGTTGGATCCAACTTCGAGATCACCGGTGTGCGCCGTGCCGAGGTCGAACTGCGCGAGGCTCTGGCGCAGCAGACGCGCTTGCGCGAGTTCCTGCAGCAGGTCTTCGATGCGCTGCCGCACCCGCTCTTCGTCAAGGATGCGCAGCATCGCTACCTGATGACCAACCGTGCTCATGCCCAGTTTCACGGTTGTAGCGTGCAGCAGATCATTGGCGGCCGCTCGGCCGATTACGCCATGCCCGGCGTGGCCGAAGCCGTTGAACGTGAGGAAGCGTCCATCTTCAGTGGCCTGGCCGAAGGCGCCGTGATCGAGAGCGAACACGTGCTCTACGATGCCTCGGGTCATCCACACCAGACCCTGATCCGCAAGGTCGCGGGTGTAGGGGCCGAGGGCGAACCGGTGGTGATCGGGGTGACTTTCGATGTCAGCGAAATGCGGGCGCTGGAGAGCGAGTTGCGCGAGGCGCTGGCCCGCCAGTCGCGCACCCGGGGCTATCTGCAGGAAGTCTTCGATGCCCTGCCGCATCCGGTGGCGGTGAAGGATCATGCCCATCGTCATGTGATGTGCAACCGTGCCTATGCCCGCATGCTCGATCTGTCGGCCGGTGAGATTCTTGGCACCCAGACCAGCGAACTCTTCGATGCCACCCTGGGGGCTGCCATCGAGCAACTGGAGGCTGAACAGCTGAGCCGGCCCGCGGGGCAGATCGGTGAGGTGGAGCAGGACATGCGTTGGCCTGATGGTCACGCACGGCGCATGCGGCTCTTCGTGCGGGTGTGCCGCGATCCGGAAGGGCAGCCACTGGTGGTCAGCGCCTTTCTCGATGTGTCGGCCCAGCATCGCCACGAGGAGCGTCTGCAGCGCATCAATCGTTTCATGCAGGATGTGTTCGACGCCATTCCCAACCCGATCGCTGTGAAGAATCGTCAGCATGTCTACGTCATGGCCAATCGGGCGCTTGGGTTGGCCAACGGCCTGCGGGCGGAGGAAATGGTCGGGCGCACAACCTGGGACTTCAACCTGCCTGAAGTGGCTGAACAGACCGTGCAGGCGGATGATGAGCTGTTCGCCCTCGGGCCGGGCATTACTACCGAGCGCGAAGTGCCGCTGCGCTATGCGGATGGCAAGCTGCACCGGGTGCTGCTGCGCAAGGTCGTGTGCCTCGATCCGGATGGCGGCCCGCTGATCATTGCTTCCAACAGCGACGTGACCGAGTTGGCCGAGAAGGAGGCCGAGCTCACCGCCAGCCTGGCCCGCCAGACACGTATGCGTGAATTCCTGCAAACGGTCTTCGACATGCTGCCGTTTGCCACCTATGTGAAGGATGAGGCGCTCACCTACGTGATGGTGAATCAGGCCTACGCCGAGCAGCTTGGCCAGGCGCGCAGTGCGATTGCTGGCCAGCGCCTGGGCGCTTTTGTGCCGGCAGCGCAGGCGCAGGCGGTGGAAGCCTTCGATGCAGAGTTGCTGGCCCGCGATGGCGGCGACGTGTTCAGTGTCGAGGTGGAACTCAGCTATGCCGAGGGACACAGCCACCAGGTCATGTTGCACAAGAAGTTGGCGCGGGATGTGGATGGGCGCCGCGTGATTATCGGCATCAACCAGGATCTCACCGCTTTGCGTGCGGCCGAGTTGCAGTCGCGCAAGACCCTGGAGCGGCTCGATACCCTGGTGCGCAATGCCCCGCTAGGGATTGCGCGCTGCGACAGCAAAGGTCGCTTCCTGCAGGTCAATCCCTTCCTGCAGCAGTTCATTGGCCTGCCCGAGGCTGGCCTGCTCGGGCGGGATTACCGCAGTTTGCTGCCCGCTGCCGAGCGCGAGCGGATCGAAGCCCACCTGCAGGAGTTTCGCCGCAAGGGCGTGCTTCAGCCACTGGAGCTGGTGCTCCAGCACAGTGATGGACACAGTTTGCCGGTGAGTCTTTCCGGCGTGATGGTGGGGGCCGGTGCAGAAGAGGAAAACTATTGGGTACTGATTTCGGATCAGAGCGCGCGCAAGCAGGCCGAGGCAGAGCTTCTGCGCCACCGCGATCAGTTGCGCGAGCTGGTGCTGGAGCAGACGGCTGACCTGCTGCGCGCCAAGGAGCTGGCCGAGCGCGCCAGTGCGGCGAAGTCGGACTTCCTCGCGCACATGTCGCACGAGCTGCGTACGCCACTGCACGCCATCCTGAGCTTCGCGCGGCTTGGCAACGCGCGCTGCGGGGAAGTGCCGCCCGAGCGTCTGCAGGAATACTTCAGTCGGGTCGCAGACGGCGGCGAGCGCCTGCTGTGCCTGCTCGATGAATTGCTCGATCTGGCCAAGCTCGAAGCCGGGCGCATGCATCTGGAACTACGGGTGCAGTCGCTGGCGCGCCTGCTGGATGATGCCGCGCGCGAGTTTGAAGCTCTGTTGGCGGCCCGGCGCATGAGTCTTGTGCGCGATTACGCCAGAGGGCTGCCACCGCTGGCGGTAGATGCGGTGCGCATGGGGCAGGTGCTGCGCAACCTGCTTTCGAACGCCTCCAAGTTCGCGCCTGAAGGCAGCTGCATTACCATGAGCATCCGCGCCACCCGGTTGGGAGGGGCCCCCGGGGTGGTCGGGCTGGAATTCGTGATCGCCGATGAAGGGCCAGGCATCCCGGCCGGCGAGCTGGAGCAGGTGTTCGACAAATTCGTGCAGAGCAGCCGTAATCGCGCGGCTGCCGGAGGCACCGGACTGGGGCTGGCCATCTGCCGCGAGATCGTGCAGGCGCATGGTGGGCAGATCCGGGCCCGCAATCGGGTAGGTGGGGGCAGCGAATTCATCGTCTGCCTGCCGCTGGAGAGTCAAGTGTTGCCGCCCGCGGCAGCTAATGAGGAGGATGCATGAGTGCATCGATCATGGTGCTCGATGACGAGCCCCTGAATCTGGAAATCATCGGCGAATACCTCGCCGATACGGGCTATCAGCTGAGTTTCTATGAAGACCCCGAGCTGGCCTGGGCCACGCTTGACGAGCGCCCCTACGATTTCGATCTGGTTCTGATGGATCGCATGATGCCCAGGCTGGATGGGCTATCGATGCTCAAGCGGATCAAGGCCGATTCGCGCATGAAACATTTGCCGGTGATCATGCAGACTGCGGCCGCCGGACCCGAGCAGGTCAGCGAAGGCCTCGCCGCCGGCGCTCATTACTACCTGACCAAGCCCTTCCGCTCCGAAGCCCTGCTCGCCATCGTGCGCGCAGCCCTGCACGACCGCGCACGCTGGGCCGACGTTTCGCAGCGCATGGCCAACCATTCGCGCGCGGTGCTGTTGCTCAACGAGGCGCAGTTCGTGCTGCATACGCTGGAAGAGGCGGAGTCGGTCGCCGGTTTGCTGTCACTGTCGGCCAAGGAGGCCGATGCGGTGGCCATGGGGCTGGCTGAACTGCTGGTCAATGGCATCGAGCACGGCAATCTGGGGATCGATTTCAATACCAAGGCCCGTTTGAAGAGCGAGGATCGTTGGCTGGAGGAGGTGTTACGTCGCCAGGCGCTGCCTGAGAACCAGGGCAAGCGCGTGAGCGTGCAGTTGCGCCAGGAGGCCGAACACAGCCGGGTGGTGATCGCGGATGAGGGCGAGGGCTTCGACTGGGAGCCCTTCCTGCATATCGCACCGGATCGCGCCTTCGCACCGAACGGGCGCGGGATTGCCGTTTCGCGCCAAGTGGCCTTTACCGAGCTGCGTTATACCGGCAAGGGTAATGTGGTTGAAGTGCTTTTTGAACGTGGGCAGGACGAGGAGTGAGCATGCTCGACCTCAATCTGGAACCTGCCAATGCCCAGCGTTCCTTCCGTGTTCTGATTGCGGACGATACCCAGGCCAACCGTGCCCTGCTGCGCGCCTATCTGGTCCGTCTGGGCTTCGAAACCCTGATGGCGGAGGACGGCGAACAGGCGCTTGAACTCTTCGAGCGTGAGCGCCCGGACATCGTGCTGATGGACCTGATGATGCCCAAGATGGATGGTTTCGAATCCATCGAGCGCATCCGCATGCTGCGCAGCGACCGCTGGGTGCCGATCGTGATCGTTTCGGCGATGGATGCCGAGTACGACATCACGCGCGGGCTGGAAGCCGGTGCGGATGATTTCATGACCAAGCCGCTGTCCTACCAGATGTTCGCGGCCAAGATGCGCAACCTGTCGCGGGCGCTGGAGTTCCAGGTCAGCCGCGAAGAGTCGCAGCGCAGGGAGGCCGCGATCGCCGATGCCGTGATCGACGGCATAATTACCTTCGATGCCGGTTTCTGTGTAGTGGACGCCAACCGTGCGGCCGCCACCATTTTCGGGCGCAGCGAAGGTGAGTTGCCGGGTTCTGATCTGCGCAACCATCTGCGTGAGCCGAGTGGTGAAGGTAGCTGGGAACGTCACTTCCGTGCCTGCGTTGAGGGGCGCGACCCTGATTTCATCGGCAGCCTTCAGGAGCTGATGGGGCGGCGTGCCGATGGCCGCATGTTCCCCTGTGAAATCTGCGTCACCGAACTGCCACTGGCCGAAGAGCGACTCTTCATTGCTGTGGTGCGTGATATCAGCGAACGCAAGCGCGTCGGCCGCCAGCTCACCGAAAACGCCGCGCGGCTGCAGCAGTATCACGACGAAGCCGAAGCCGAGGCCGAACTGGCCAAGGACATCATGGAACGCCACATCCGTCGTGACGCCCTGGAGCAGAGTGGCGTGCAGCAGGCGGTGATTCCCACTCAGCGCTTCTCGGGCGATATCGTGCTGGCCGCTCGCTCGCGCAGTGGCAAGCTCTACGCGATGCTCGCCGATGCCACCGGCCACGGCCTGGCGGCAGCCATGAGCGGGCTGGCGATCGTGAACGACTTCTATCGTGCCGTGGAGGATGACGTGCCCCTGCGGCGCATGATCCTGATGCTCAACAACACCCTAGCTGAATTGCTGCCGCGCGGGCGTTTCGTGTCGGCTGCGGTGCTGGTGCTGGACCAGAAGCATCGGCGTGGCGAGATGTGGCAGGGCGGCGTGCCGGACGTGCTGCAGGTTGCTCCGGATGGCCAGTTGCTGGCGCGCTATCGGGCGGACCAGCTGCCGCTGGGCATCGAAGTCTGGCAAGCCGAAGAAGTGAGCATCACACCGCTGGAGTGGAATACGGCGTCGCAGCTTCTGCTGTGCTCGGACGGCCTGATCGAGGCCTGTTCTGGCAAGGGGGAGGAGTTCGGCTATGAGGGTGTGCTCGCTGCGCTGGCTTCAAGCCGGGTCGAGGGACGTCTGGACGCCCTGCAGGTCGAGTTGCGCCGGCATCTGGACGTGCTTGCCGGGCACGACGATATCTCCATGCTGTTGCTGGACCTGCCGGTCTGATCGGCGGCGGTATTCCACTGTTTGGATCAGCGCCGGCTTTGGCCGGCGCGGCCGGGGGCTGGCGCTGCTTAGTGCAACTCGCCATCCGCGAGATCTTCGAGCTGGCTGTCCTTGTCCAGCCAGCGGCGGGCGGAGCGCTCGCTCTCGAAGATGCGGATATCGGCCTCGGTGAAGAATTGCGATACCCAGGCAGACCAGCTCACCAGCTGATCGTCGGTCAGCAGGGCGATCTTGCCAAAGTCGCTCTGGTGGGCGCGCACATAGCGCCACTCTTCCATCGCCACATCCAGTGAACAGCTGGTCATGCTACGCAGATCGATCAGCAGGTCGACCGGATGATTAAATCGGACGCGGTAATCCGAGAGTTCCTCGAAAGTCTTGCAATCGGCTAGGGTCAGGGTGCCATAGGCTCGCATCTCGACGCGGTCAGGCAGAACGTCGGTGGTGATCATGGTGGGCTCCTCGGGCGGTTTCTTGTGTGGAGCATCACGCTCGGTGAGGGGCTCCTGTCCTGACTATAGAAATGCTCAGGAGCCCTTGCCATGCGCGTCTTGCGCCCTTGCCCAAGTGGCCGGACGGGTGATGACAAGGCTGGTAACGATGATCAGCAGCATGCCCAGCCATGAGAGTGGCGGGATGTGTTCATGCCATAGCAACGCACCGTACAGGCTGGAGAAGATCACCGTTGTGTAGCCAAGGCTGGCGGTGATGATGGCGCGTCCGAGCTTGAAGGCGCGGGTGAGCGCAAGCTGCCCGAGTCCACCGCACAGACCTACGGTCAGCAGGAAACACCATTCAATCGGGCCTGCCTCCAGCGGACTGGAGGGTTGCAGTATGGCCAGCGGTGCGGCCAGCACGACATTGCTTGCGGACAGGAAGAACACCGTGCGCCACTCGGGTTCACCGGCGCGCCCTAGCTCGCGCAGATTGAGCTGGGCGATGCAGGCGAAGATGGCCGAGCCCAACCCGAGCAGGCCGCCGGCCCATTGCTCGGGGGTGAAGGTCGGGCGCAGTACCAGCACCACTCCGGCAAAGCCCAGCAGTAGTGCACCGCTCACGGCTCGCGGGGGAGGCTGGCGCAGGGCGACCGCCGCCGCCACGAACAATGCCGAGCAGTTGTTGAGGGTGACGGCGGTCGCCAGCGGCAAACGCGCGATGGCCGCGAAATACATCAGCATGGCGATACTGCCAGCGGTGGAGCGGTACAGGTGGCTCTTCCAGTGCGGGCTGGCCAGGCTGAGGCGATGCCAGAAGACCCAGGCGCCGATCAGCAGCAAAGGCAGCAGGCCGCGCATGCCAACCGTCTGCCCGGCATTGAAATGCCCGCCGGCCAGCTTGACGCAGGCGCCCATGGTGGCAAACAGGAAACAGGCAGACAGCATCCACAGTGCGTGCATCGTGATTGATCCGGGGAAAACGGAAACGGCGCCGGGGGCCCGGCGCCGTGGTAAGGGTAGCGCGTTCAGATGGAGCCGTACGCGGCTCCGGTCAGTCGCTTCAGTGGCTCAGTGGGCTTTTTCGAAGAACTGCTCGTTCTCGGTCGAACCCTTCAGTGCGGTGGTGGAGGATTGGCCGCCTTCGATTACCTGGGTGACCACGTCAAAGTAGCCGGTGCCCACCTCGCGCTGGTGCTTCACCGCCGTGAAGCCGCGTTCGGCTGCGGCGAATTCGGCTTCCTGCAGTTCGACGAAGGCTGGCATGCTGTGACGGGCATAACCGTAGGCGAGGTTGAACATCGAGTAGTTCAGGCTGTGGAAGCCCGCCAGGGTGATGAACTGGAACTTGTAGCCCATTGCGCCGAGTTCCTTCTGGAATTTGGCGATGGTCGTGTCGTCCAGATTCTTCTTCCAGTTGAAGGAAGGCGAGCAATTGTAGGCCAACATCTTGCCCGGGAATTTCTGGTGAATGGCTTCTGCGAAAGCCTTGGCGTAGGCCAGATCCGGCTTGCCGGTTTCACACCAGACGAGATCTGCGTAAGGCGCGTAGGCCAGACCACGCGAAATCGCCTGGGCCAGCCCCGGGCGCGTGCGGTAGAAGCCCTCGATGGTGCGCTCACCGGTGCAGAAAGGCAGGTCGTTGGGGTCGACGTCGGAGGTCAGCAGATCCGCCGCTTCGGCGTCGGTACGTGCGACCACCAGCGTCGGTACGCCCATCACGTCAGCCGCGAGCCGGGCGGCGACGAGCTTGGCAACCGCTTCGCGAGTGGGCACCAAGACCTTGCCGCCCATGTGGCCACACTTTTTCACCGAGGCCAGCTGATCCTCGAAATGGACGCCCGCCGCCCCGGCTTCGATCATCGCCTTCATGAGTTCGAAAGCATTCAGCACGCCGCCGAAACCGGCTTCGGCATCGGCCACGATGGGAGCGAAGTAGTCGATCCAGCCTTCGTCGCCAGGATTTTTGCCCTCGGACCACTGGATCTGGTCGGCGCGTGTGAAGGTGTTGTTGATCCGGCGTACCACGGCGGGAACCGAGTCGGCCGGGTAGAGGGACTGATCCGGATACATCTGGCCGGCGAGGTTGGCATCTCCCGCCACCTGCCAGCCCGACAGATAGACCGCCTTGAGACCGGCTTTGACCTGCTGCATGGCCTGATTGCCGGTCAAAGCACCGAGCGCATTGACGAAGGGGGTTTCAGTGATGAGCGCCCACAGCTTCTCCGCCGCCAGCCTGGCATGAGTGTGCTCTACAGCCACTGAGCCGCGCAGATTGACGACATCGGCAGCCGTATAGCCCCGTTTGATTCCCTTCCAGCGCGGGTGGCTGCTCCAGTCCTGCTCCAGTTTGCTGATCTGTGCTTTGCGTGTCATGGCGGCTCTCCTGTCGGGTGAAGCGGCCGGCCATGGGTGTTGGGGTGAAGGCCGGCGCTCATCCACTATAGGAAAGCGGATTGTGCATGGCAGCAAATCCGGCCTTATGGCTTTCCCTGATCGGGTTGCGCCGCAGCACAATAGAAAAGGGCCGCTTGCGCGGCCCTTTCAGATCAGTCATCAGGATCAAAACATTAAGCGTGGGCCTCTTCCTCGTCGAAGATCAGTGCCACCTTGCCATCCTTGCCCAGATCAATGGTTACCCGGCCGCCATTGGCCAGGCGGCCGAACAGCAGCTCGTCGGCCAGCGCCGAGCGGATCGTATCCTGGATCAGGCGCGCCATCGGGCGAGCACCCATCAGCGGATCGAAGCCTTTGTCGGCGAGCCAGCTCTTGAGTTCTTCGGTGAAGCTGGCTTCGACCTTCTTCTCCTGCAGCTGACCCTCGAGCTGGAGCAGGAACTTGTCCACCACCCGCATGATGACTTCGCGATCCAGTGCCTTGAAGGAAATCACCGCATCCAACCGGTTGCGGAATTCCGGCGTGAAGTGGCGCTTGATTTCGCCCATCTCGTCACCGGCTTCGCGTGTGGCGGTGAAACCCATGGTGCTCTTCTGGATGGTTTCCTGTCCTGCGTTGGTGGTCATGATGATGATCACATTGCGGAAGTCGGATTCGCGGCCGTTGTTGTCGGTCAGCTTGCCGTGGTCCATCACCTGCAACAGGATGTTGTAGATGTCCGGGTGAGCCTTCTCGATTTCATCGAGCAGCAGCACGCAGTGCGGCTTCTTGTTGATCGCCTCGGTGAGCAGGCCTCCCTGGTCGAAACCGACATAGCCCGGGGGCGCACCGATCAGGCGGCTCACGGCATGGCGCTCCATGTATTCGGACATGTCGAAGCGCTGCAGCTCGATGCCCAGGGTGTAGGCGAGCTGGCGGGCGACCTCTGTTTTGCCAACGCCGGTGGGGCCGGAGAACAGGAAGCAGCCGATCGGCTTGGCCGGGTTACCAAGGCCCGAACGACTCATCTTGATGGCCTTGGTCAGCGCATCGATGGCCGGATCCTGACCGAAGACCAGGTTCTTCAGGTCGCGGTCGAGTTTTGCGAGGGCTGCGCGGTCATCGTTGGAGACTGAACGCGGCGGGATCCGCGCAATGCGGGCCACGATCTCTTCGATCTCACCCTTGCCGATGGTTTTCTTCTGCTTGCTCTTGGGCAGGATGCGCTGAGCAGCACCAGCCTCGTCGATCACGTCGATGGCCTTGTCCGGCAGATGGCGGTCATTGATGTAACGCGCGGCCAGTTCAGCGGCGCTGGTGATCGCGGCAGCTGAATACTTGATGCCGTGGTGCTCCTCGAAACGGCTCTTGAGGCCCTTGAGAATCTCGATAGTTTCCGGCACCGAGGGCTCGTTTACATCGATCTTCTGGAAGCGCCGGGACAGGGCGTGATCCTTCTCGAAGATGGTGCGGAACTCGGTATAGGTCGTCGCACCGATGCATTTGAGCTGCCCCGAGGACAAGGCGGGCTTAAGCAAGTTGGAGGCGTCCAGCGTGCCGCCCGAGGCCGCACCGGCGCCAATCAGGGTATGGATCTCGTCGATGAAGAGGATCGCGTTCTGATTGTCGACCAATTGTTTCAAAACTGCCTTCAGGCGTTGTTCAAAATCGCCACGATATTTGGTGCCGGCGAGCAGGGCGCCCATGTCCAGCGCGTAGACCTGAGCATCGGCCAGTACTTCGGGCACACGCCCCTCGATGATGTGGCGGGCGAGGCCTTCGGCGATCGCCGTTTTGCCTACGCCGGCTTCGCCGACCAGCAAGGGGTTGTTCTTGCGGCGGCGGCAGAGGGTCTGGATCACGCGCTCCAGTTCCTTGTCGCGCCCGATCAGGGGATCGATCTTGCCCACCAGCGCCTGCTGATTGAGGTTCTGGGTGTAGTTCTCGAGCGCGCCACCGGGGCCGCCGCTCTCGCTCTCACCCTGTTCGCCATGCTCACCATCCGGCGCCTTGCGCTCGATGGATACCGGCTTGTCGCTGCCGCCCGGCTTGGTCACGCCGTGGGAAATGAAATTCACTACGTCCAGGCGTGAAATGCCTTGCCGTTGCAGGAAATACACCGCGTGTGAATCCTTCTCGCCAAAGATCGCGACCAGCACGTTGGAGCCGTTCACTTCCTTCTTGCCAGAGGACTGCACATGCAGGATCGCACGCTGGATCACACGCTGGAAACCCAGCGTGGGTTGCGTGTCGATCTCGTCGGAACCGGAAACGGTGGGCGTGTGCTCGGTGATGAAATTGGAGAGCTCACGGCGCAGCTCTTCAATATTCGCGGCACACGCACGCAGTACTTCGGTGGCCGAAGGGTTGTCGAGCAGGGCCAGCAGCAGGTGTTCCACGGTGATGAATTCGTGGCGTTTCTGACGGGCTTCGACAAAGGCCATGTGGAGGCTGACTTCGAGTTCCTGGGCAATCATTTAGGCTTCCTCCATCACGCAGGCCAGCGGGTGCTGACTCTGACGCGCAAAACTGCAGACCTGCTCGACCTTGGTGGCTGCCAGGTCGCGCGGAAAAACACCACAGACCCCCTTGCCGTCGTGATGCACCTGCAGCATCACACGGGTGGCCTGCTCCCGATCCAGCGCGAAGAACTTCTGAAGCACATGCACCACGAAGTCCATCGGAGTGAAATCGTCGTTCAGTAATAGCACCTTGAAGAGGGGGGGCGGCGCAACTTTCGCGCGTTCTGCTTCAAGGATAGCTTCGGTTTGTTTACGGGTTGGCATGCGACCAATTTTAATGACTTCGCTTTGGACTACAAACTATCACGACGGTTGCAAAAACCTTTCTGTTCCGGCGATCAGGCCGGATGTGCTGCAGCGCACCGATTCCTGCTTAACGACAAGCAATCCATGTGCCTGAATGGCGGCACGGAAAACATCTGTGCGTCATGTGTCGCATCCTTGCCACGATCAGGGCCCGGCCCGCTTGACGCTGCGCGGCGCCTTGGCGTAAAAGCCGAAGGTGCTCCACCGTGGTGCAGGGGTTTGCAAAAGCCTGGGTGTCGCGGTTCCGGCATTCCGCCGGGCAGACCAAGAAGCACCCCGCGCAAGCGGGAAAGTTACAGATAAACCAGAGGAAGAAGGAAGAGGTAAAGGGAATGGCAACTGGTACCGTGAAGTGGTTCAACGACGCCAAGGGTTTTGGTTTCATCACCCCGGACGACGGCAGTGAAGATCTGTTTGCGCATTTTTCCGCCATCAACATGAACGGCTTCAAGTCGCTCAAGGAAGGCGAGAAAGTTTCGTTCGAAGCCACGCAAGGCCCGAAGGGCAAGCAGGCGGCGAACATTCAGCGCGCATCCTGATCGCGTCCGCGCAAGCGGATACCGAGGCCTGCCAGACTCTGGCGGGCCTTTTTGTTTGTTTTTCCTGCATTTTCCAGTTTTCAGCGACCTAACCTGCCATGAGCCGCATCCTTCTGCTCAACAAACCTTTCGGCGTGCTCAGCCAGTTCACGGGTGAGCCGGGCCAGCGCACGCTGGCCGAATGTGTGACCGAAAAAGGCGTGTATGCCGCCGGCCGGCTGGATGCCGACAGCGAAGGACTCTTGCTGCTGACTGACGGCGGGGCCTTGCAGCATCGTCTGGCTGATCCGCGCCACAAGCAGGTGAAAGTCTATCTGGCGCAGGTCGAGGGTTTGGTGACGCCCGAGTCGCTGGCGCGCCTTCAGGCTCCGCTGGATCTGGGCGATTTCGTGACCCAGCCCTGCCGGGCGCGCGAAGTTGCCGAGCCGTCCTGGCTGTGGCCGCGCACCCCGCCGATCCGGGAGCGCAAGGCGATCCCGACCAGCTGGTTACGCATCGAGCTACGTGAAGGCAAGAACCGCCAGGTGCGACGCATGACGGCCAAGGTCGGCCTGCCCACCCTGCGCCTGATCCGCGAGGCGATCGGCGAGTGGTCGCTGGGCGATCTGCAGCCGGGTGAATGGAGAGTCGGTTGATCCTCGGGCACAATGCCCGCTTTCTTGAATGTTTGCGGAGCGATTCATGTTGCGTGCCCTGTGGCTGAGCTGTCTTGTTTTTACCAGTGGTGCTGCGCTGGCGCAGCAAAGCTTGCGCACCGTCGAGCTGCGAGCCGGCATGTATCGCATCGAGGCGGAAGTGGCCTCCACTGAAAAGCAGCACGAGATCGGCCTGATGCATCGCGCCAGCATGCCCGCCCATGCCGGGATGCTCTTCGTGTTCGATCAGGCGCAGGAATACTGCTTCTGGATGAAGAACACTCAGATTCCTCTCTCCATTGCCTTTCTGGATGAGGCCGGCAAGATCGTGAACATTGCCGACATGCAGCCGCAGAGCGAGGAAAACCACTGTGCGGCCAAGCCCGTGCGCTATGCGCTGGAGATGAATCAGGGCTGGTTCAGGAGCAAGGGCATCAAGGCAGGCTCCAGCATCCAGGGGATCAAATGAAAAAAGCGCCCAAGGGCGCTTTTTTCATGGGGTGCTGAAAGCTGTTAGCCCTTGCGGGCGCCACCGAGCAGGAAGGCGACGCGTGACTTCTGTTTGCCCTCTGGCTTGTCCTCCGGCGCAGCTTTTGCTGCGCTCGGTGAGCCTCCGGTGCTGCCTTTGGCAACGTAGGGGGCGCTGAAGTCAAAGCCGTCCGCAGCGATCTGCGGCTTGCTGGCAGGTTTGCTGGATGTACGGGGCGGGCGGGGCTTGCTGCCGGGTTTGAGTTCGCTGGCGCTGTCGTAGGGGCGGTTAAAATCAAAACCGTCCTCGGTGACCTGAGCGCGCGGGCGGCCGTGGCCGTTGCGATAGCGACGCAGTTCTTCAACCGTGGTTTCCGGGCCGTAGCCGGGCACTTCTTGCTGGGTGATCTTGAGCTTGATGAGCTTTTCGATGGCCACCAGCTTGTAGTTCTCTTCCGGCGCCACCAGTGACACAGCGGCGCCCTGCTTGCCGGCACGGCCGGTGCGGCCGATGCGGTGTACGTAATCTTCCGGCGTACCGGGGATCTCGAAGTTCACCACATAGGGCAGGTCATCCACATCCAGTCCGCGTGCGGCTACGTCGGTGGCCACCAGCACGCGGATCGCACCGGACTTGAAGGCTTCCAGCGCTGCGCTGCGCTCCAGCTGGCTCTTGTCGCCGTGGATGGCGTCGGCCGAAATGCCTTCCTTCTGCAGGTGGCGGGCCAGGCGCGCGCAGCCGAATTTGGTGTTCACGAACACCAGGGTCTGGCCCAGGCCATCCGCGCCGGCGTTCAGGATGTCGGCGAGCAGGTCGCGCTTCACATGGCTGGAGACCGGGTGCACCAGGTGGGTGATGTTTTCGGACACGGCGTTGCGGCGTGCCACTTCGATCAGCTGTGGCTGGCGCAGCATGGTGTCGGCGAGCTTCTTGATTTCGTCCGAGAAAGTGGCCGAGAACAGCAGGCTCTGGCGCTTGGCCGGCAGCAGCGCGAGGATGCGGCGGATATCCGGGATGAAGCCCATGTCGAGCATGCGGTCGGCTTCGTCAAGGATCAGGAATTCAACGTTCTGGAGCAGGATGGTCTTCTGCTCGACGTGATCGAGCAGACGGCCCGGCGTGGCGACCACGATCTCGATGCCGCGCTTGAGTTCGGCCACCTGAGCCTTCATGTCCACGCCGCCATAGATGCAGGTGGAGCGCAGCGGCACGTACTTGCTGTAGGTTTTGACCGACTCATGCACCTGCACTGCGAGTTCGCGGGTCGGGGCGATGATCAGCGCACGCACCGGATGCTTGGCCGGCGAGGTGCTGGCGCTGGCATAGGGTTGCAGGCGTTGCAGCAGGGGCAGGGTGAAGCCGGCGGTCTTGCCGGTGCCGGTCTGGGCGCCACCCATGACGTCCTTGCCGGCCAGCACGACCGGGATGGCCTGGGCCTGGATCGGTGTGGGCTCGGTGTAGCCGGCTTCGGTGACGGCGCGCAACAGTTCGGGGCTGAGCCCCAGATCGGCAAAACTCATGGATGCAGGTGGCCGGGCAGCAGGCGCGGCAGGTCTCGGGTCATTGAAGCTCGCGAGTATACCCGCCTCACTGCGCTAACGTCTTGACGGTTTTGGAGTTTCCACCACCGGGACGTGGATTTTCGCCAGGTAAGCGGTGACTTCCTCGCGGTCGTGATAGAGGTGGCGGATGCGCAGCACATAGCTGTCGCCATGCAGTTTGAAGCGCGCGTCGATCACCTGGCGGCACTTCTTCAGCTCCTCGAAGCGCTTCTTCATGGGCAGCTTGAGGTTGAAGATGCAACGCTTGGCCTTGCCGGAGGCGATCCAGTCCGACACCAGCTGGGCCACGCGGGCCGGCTGCTCGACCATGTCGCAGACCAGCCATTCGACTTGTTTGCGGGGCGCGCGCCAGGAGAAGCCGTCGGCCTTCACATGTTCGACCATGCCGGTGGCGACCAGTGAGTCGGCCAGCGGGCCGTTATCGACGGCGAACACATGCATGCCGCGCTCGGCAAACTGGAAGCTCCAGCCGCCCGGCGCGGCACCGAGGTCGACCGCGTAGAGGCCGGCCTTGAGGCTCTGGGCGCGTTCTTCCTCGGTCATCAGCGCGTCGAAGGCTTCCGCGAGCTTCAGCGTGGAGCGGCTTGGTGCATTGCGCGGCATGCGCAGGCGGGCGATGCCCATCGGCCAGGGCGACGCGTCTTCCGGGCGCGAGAGGCCCAGGTCAACCTGGCTGGAGTCCTTGAAGAAAAGGTGCAGGGTGGGCAGCTCCGGCTTGTTCTCGCGCAGGAAACCGGTGGCCTTGAGATGGCGTTCGATGTGCGGGATGAAGCGCTTGAGAAAGCCTGCCAGCGATTTGGCGTCGTTGGTGTCGGCCGTTTCGACTTCCAGACGGCCGAAACGTACGCCCTGGCCGAGGATGGTCTGCACCAGCGGGGTCACGCGGTCGTCTTCCGGCATCTCGGCGACGCGCTCGATCCACACGCTGCGCTGACGGGTGAAGACAAGGGCGTGGAAAGGAGCCACTTCAAGGGCCTCCTTCCAGTCGATCAGTTCGTCAAACACGTAGTGCACGCTGCCTGCGTTCGGCGCGGTGCGGGCGCGTCCGCTGATACCGGCGTGCTTGGTCAGCAACTCGGCCTCGGCGGCGCATTCATTCTCGAAGCCGGGACGGCACAGCAGGATCAGGCCCTTGGCGGTGGGGGACATCGTGGTGAAACCGGAAATTTTCTCAGCCCGGATGGTAACGGAATGAGGCCGTGGCTGCAGGAGTGAGCGTGCTGGCCAGCGCCAGCTGTTGCCGGATGGCCTCTGCCTGCTGGCGCAGGGCGCTGGCGAAATCCTCGCTCAGCGGGGTCGAAGGGCGGTACTCGGGGCGCACCAGACTGACCCGGAAGGGGATCGAGATCGAGAAAGGGCGCAGGACCAGCGTGGCGCTGGCGTATTCGAGGGCACTGAGCGGATTGACGATGGCCAGCCCGAGGCCTTCGCGCACCAGGGCGCAGACTGAAGCGGCGGTTTGGGTTTCGAGCTGCAGCCGGCGCTCCACGCCTAGTTCGCGGAACACGCTGTCGAGCTGGCGGCGGTAGGGGTCGCCAGGGGCGAGGCTCACGAAGGGCTGGCCGGCGAAATCCTGCGGGCTGAGCCGGGCTTTGGCGGCAAGTGGATGCGCGGCGGGCAGTACGCAGACCTCGTCGGCTTCGAGCAGCACTTCGAGGTGGGTGCCGGGCGGTGCCGTGTTCTGCTCGGTGAGGCCCAGATCAAAGCGCTGGGCGCTGAGCCATTCCTCCAGTAGCGGTGATTCTGCCGGGGTGATGGCCAGATTGACGCCCGGATGCAGGGCCAGAAAGTGGCGGCAGGCTGCAGGCAGCAAGGCCTGGGCGAAAGCCGGCACGCAGACGATGGCCAGCGAGGCGGCGGAAAACTCACGCAGGCCGCTGGCGGTGGCGACGATGCGCTCGAGGCCGAGCCAGGAACGCTGCACTTCTTCGAACAGGCTCAAGGCGCGGGCGGTGGGCTGGAGGCGGCCACGCACCCGGTCGAAGAGGGCGAAGCCGAGCAATTGTTCGAAGCGGGCGAGATCGCGGCTGACGGTGGGCTGTGAGGTGAACAGGCGGGCGGCAGCGGCGGTGACGCTGCCGGCCAGCATCACGGCCCGGAAAACCTCGATATGGCGATGTTCGATATTCATGTGCGCTCCTGGTCGGCACGTTTGCGCGCAGCGCGCAAAAACTCCTGCAGCAGCGGCCCGCTGTCGAGCAGGCCCTGATCATGGGCGGGATGGAATTCCGGGTGCCACTGTACGCCGTAGACGAAGCTGCTGCCCTCCCAGCGGATGGCTTCCACTACGCCGTCCACGGCGGAGCGGGCTTCAATGTGGAGGCCGTTGCCCAAGCGGTTCACGGCCTGGTGGTGGATGCTGGAGATCCTGGCGCTGAGGGCGTTGTGTGGATAGAGACGGGCGAGCAGGGAGTTTTCGCTGAAGGCGACCGGATGGGTGTGGGCGTCGTAGGCCTCGGCATCCACATGGCGGATGGCGTCGGGCAGTTGGGTGCTGATGTCCTGATACAGGCTGCCGCCGAAGGCCACGTTGAGCAACTGGCAGCCGCGGCAGATGCCCAGCACTGGTTTGCCCTGGAAAATGCATTCCCAGATCAGATCCAGTTCGTAGAGATCGCGCACACGGTCGCCACTCCATTCCGGGCGCAACGGGAATTCGCCGTAGCTGTTGGGGCTCACGTCCATGCCGCCCTGCAGGAGCAGGGCATCGATGGCATGCACATAGTCGCGCAACTGTATGGCCGAGCGGTGCAGGCTGCTGGCCCCTTCCACGGTCGGAATCATGAAGGCCAGCGCGCCTTCGGACAGTACCCAGTGGGCGATGTTCTGCTCCAGGTATTGCAGGGTCTTGTTGCGAAAGCCCAGCTCGGCCGGCGGCTTGTGCATCAGCCGGGCTGAAATGCCAATGCGCAGGGGCTGTTTGCGCAGCGCCGGCTTGAGGCCGGCGGCCTGGCCCGGCCTGCTTGCCGCAGTCACGGCGTGTCACGCCACTTGCGGGCCTGCTGCCAGACCAGGTCTGGCAGCGAGCCCTGGCGGGCATACACTTCGCGCATCCAGCTGGCGTCGTTGCCCGCCTGGAGGGCGCTGCGCAGCGAGGCGAGCAGTTCGCTGGTGCCCAGCTCGGCTGCATGCGGGGCCAGCAGCTCGAAAGTCGCGAGAATGTCCTCGCGCAGCACCAGGCGCTGCTGGCTGACCGGATCGAGCAGGCCCCCATCAAGGCCGAAACGGGCGGCCTGGAAGCGGTTGAAGGTGTACACCGCATACAGCGCTTCGTTGATGACGAAGGGGCGCTCGACCAGCAGATAGCGGCACAGGGTCTGGGCGTAGGCCGTGAGTTCGGTGGCGCGGCGCACGGTGAGCGGGGTGTCACAGATGCGGATTTCGACGGTACCGAATTCAGGCTTGGGCCGGATGTCCCAGTAGAAGTCCTTCATGCTTTCGACCACACCGGCGGCCTGCATGGTTTCGTAGTAGGTGACGAAATCATCCCAGCGATGCACCAGCGGCGCCCGGCCCGAGAGCGGGAAGGCAGACACGGCGGTCAGGCGCGAGCTGTCGAAGGCCGTGTCCACTCCCTGATAGTAGGGCGAGGCGGCGGACATCACGATGAAGTGCGGCAGATAGCGCGACAGGCTGTGAAGCAGGAACAGCGCTTCGTCTCCGTTCGGGCAGCCGATGTGGATGTGCTGGCCGAACACCGTGAACTGCTTGGCGAGATAGCCATACATTTCGTTGAGCTGGTGAAAGCGCGGCTTGTCGAAGATCTTGCGCTCGGCCCAGTGCTGGAAGGGGTGAGCGCCGCCGCCGCTGATCAGCAGGTTGAGGCGGTCGGCCGCCGCCAGCAGGGTCTGGCGGATGTCATCGAGTTCGGCGCCGAGTTCCGTGCAGCTGTGGTGCACCGAGGTCGATACCTCGATCATGCTCTCGGTCATCTCAGGCTTGAAGTCGCCACGATGCGGCTTGCGCTCCACCAGCCCCAGTAGTTCGCTGGCGCCGCCGGTGAGGTCGCCGTCGAGGCGACTGATGATCTGCAGTTCGAGTTCGACGCCGAGGGTCAGTGGCGTGGAGGCGGGAAAATCGAGGCTACTCATGTCGGGTCTCCGGCTTCGTTGGCGCGGCGCAGGGCAAACTGCAGCGCGGGCGGGGCGAGGAATTCCATGATCAGCAAGGCTGTGAGCACCACGGCGGCCAACTGGCCGCCTAGCTCAGGCCATACCAGGGCGGTGCGTTCGGTCCACAGCAGGGCCGCGCCGGACATCGGCAGCATGCCGATCGCCAGCAGCGAAGCCTTGCGCAGCGACAGGCCGCTCGGGCGGGCAAAGGCGAACACGGCTACGCCCTTGGCCAGTGCGCGCGCCGCGAGCAGACCGATGGCCGGCAGGGCCGCGCTGGCGAAGCTGTCCGGGTTCAGCAGCGAACCGGTGGCGACGAACATTACGATCAGTGCGACCCGGCTGAGCAGGCCGAAATCCATCGGCTGCAGGCGATGTTCGCGATCCAGGCTGCGGCTCAGGATGCCTGCCATCAGCATGGCCAGCACCACCGAGAGATCGAGGGTGTGTGCTAGCGCCACACTCACCATGATCACTGCGATGGCGGCCAGGGTCTGGCTGTAATGGCCCACGCGAATCCTTGCCAGCAGGCGCAGCACGGTCCAGGCCGCAAGCGCGCCGAGCAGTGAGGAGCCGGCCACCAGATACAGGGGATGCAGCAGGATGGTGGTGAGTGGTGCGGCCGTCTCGCCATGCAGCACTCCGTAGCACACGCCGAGGATCAGGAAGCTGTAGCAGGTGGATAGCGCCGCGAGCAGGCCCAGGCGATCGGTGACCTGGCCGCGGGCTGCGCAATCCTTGCTCACGGCGAGGATCACGATCGGCCCGGTTGAGCAGGCGATAGCGCCGATCAGCACGGCCAGCATCGGCGGCTGCTGGAACAGCAGCATCAGTGCGGCCACGGCGACAAAGGCCAGTGCGGATTCGGCCAGGCTGGTGACCAGCAGCCAGGGATTGCGTCGCAGCCAGCCCAGATCGATGCGCTGACCCAGCTCGAAGAGCAGCAGCGCGAAAGCGAACTCGAAGATCTGGTGAGCGACCGGACGCAGCCCGGTGAGGCTGGGCTCATCGCGCAGCAGGCTCAGTAGCACGCCGGTGAAAATGTAGGCGCTGATGCGTGGCAGGTGCAGACGGCTGAAGAGCTCGCCCAGGGCGATGGCAAGGAATAGCAACAGGCCGAACAGGAGCAGGGGATGGGCTTCGGGCGGCCAGGCGGGAAGGAATGGCAGGGCTTGCAGGGGCTGCAGAATCTCCATGAGGTGGGTTCCCTTCGTGGATGGCGTGAGCGCGGATGATCGCCGGCGCGGGTGAAAAGCTGGCTGCGCGCGGACTGCGGTTTTATGGCAGTGCTGCCGGAGCGGCACTGGAAGTCTGACGCGGCTGAGGCCCGAGGGTTCCCTGATTGATGGTTTGTATATCAAAAACGGATTGATTGTGTATTTTTAAGTATTTTACTGAATTGAATTTGGGTGACATGCTTCGCCCCTCTTCAGCCGCTGCGGCCATTGCCCGCAACTGCGGCAACTCGACGGAGTTCTCTGCATGCAAAAGCCTTTGGACCAAGCCTGCCTGGGCCGCCTCGCCACCGAATTCGGCACCCCGCTGTGGCTTTACGATGCTGCCGTGATTCGCGCGCGCATCGCCGCGCTGCGCGCCTTCGACCATATCCGTTTCGCGCAGAAGGCCTGCTCGAACACCCACATCCTGCGCCTGATGCGCGAAGAGGGCGTGGTGGTGGATGCGGTGTCGCCGGGCGAGATCGCACGCGCCCTGGTCGCCGGCTTCAGCTCGAAAAATGGCAAGAGCGAGATTGTGTTCACGGCCGATCTGGCTACCGAAGAGACGCTGGATCTGGTGGTGCGCGAAGAGATCCCGATGAACGCCGGCTCGATCGACATGCTGCGCCAGCTCGGCGCCAAGGCCCGCGGCCACCGCGTGTGGCTGCGCATCAATCCGGGCTTCGGCCACGGCCACAGCAACAAGACCAACACCGGCGGCGAGCACAGCAAGCACGGCATCTGGCATACCGACCTGCCGGCGGCACTCGCCGTGATTGCCGAGTTTGGCCTCAAGCTCGTCGGCCTCCACATGCACATCGGTTCCGGGGTGGATTACGGCCACCTGCAGCGAGTCTGCGGTGCGATGGTGCAGCTGGTGAAAGACGCTGGGCAGGACATCGAGGCCATCTCGGCCGGCGGCGGCCTGTCGATCCCCTATCGCGACACCGATGCGCAGATCGATACCGCTCACTACTTCGGCTTGTGGGACGCAGCGCGCAAGGAAGTCGAGGCTCACCTCGGCCATCCGGTGAAGCTGGAGATCGAGCCGGGCCGCTATCTGGTGGCCGAATCCGGTCTGCTCGTGAGTGAAGTGCGTGCCACCAAGGACGTGGGTTCAAACCACTTCGTACTGGTCGACGCAGGTTTCACCGAACTGGTGAGGCCAAGCATGTATGGCAGCTATCACGCCATCAGCGTGCTGCCGCGCGATGGTAGCGATGTGGCTAAGCGCCCGTTGCGCGAGTCCGTGGTGGCCGGCCCGCTGTGCGAATCCGGTGACGTGTTCACCCAGGCGGAAGGCGGCGTGGTCGAAACGCGCAGCCTGCTGGCCGCTGAGGTGGGCGATCTCTTGGTGCTGCACGACACCGGCGCCTATGGCGCGAGCATGTCCTCGAACTACAACAGCCGCCCGCTGATTGCCGAAGTGCTGCTGGAGGGCGAGGCTGCGAAGCTGATCCGCCGCCGCCAGACGATGGACGAGCTGCTGGCACTGGAGGCTTGATCTTGGCCTGTAGGTGCGGCTTCAGCCGCACACCGGGCTTGGCGGCGGACTGAATCAGCTCTGCATTCGAGGCTGGCTTCAGTCGCACGCCGACCCCGTGCCTGTTGCCCTTCGATCAGCGTGTGCTGCACAGGCGGGGCGTTTTATCCCCGCGCTGACCGCAAGGCGTCTTCGCTTCGGGGTTTGGGTGAGGTGTGCCGTCGTCATCCATGCGTGCTTCCACCGCATCCCAACTCACGACGCCAGCCTTGTCGAGCGTGAGGCGCAGCAGCCAGCCGGTGCGGCCGGGGGCCTCGTCAAAACCGTCAAACACGAAGTTGCCGAGGCTGTAGATGACCGGCTTGCCACGATAGATCTCGGCGCCTTGCGTGACATGCGGATGCCCGCCGACCACCGCATCGGCGCCGGCATTGATCATCAGGCGGGCGAGCTGGCGCTGGCGGGCGTCGGCTTCGCGCACGTTTTCCCAGCCCCAGTGCATGAAGGGGATCACCAGATCGGCCCCGGCCTTGCGCGCGGCGCGGATGTCGGCCACGACGCGGCTATCCTCGCTCCACGCAATGCCGGGCCAGTCGGCACCTGCTTCGAAGCTGCGCGGCTTGTACTCGTTGTAGGCGAGCACGGCGATCTTCAGACCCTTCTGTTCGATCCACAGCGGGCGATGCGCTTCGGCCAGATTGCGGCCGCCGCCGAAATAGCGGATGCCTGCTGCGTCCAGTAGCGTCATGGTTTCGACGAAGGCGGCCTGACCGTAATCGCCAGAATGGTTGTTGGCCAGCGACACCGCATCGAAACGCCCTTGCAGTGACCTCAGTACGGCCGGCGCCGAGCGGAAGGTGACAATCTTGCTGGCGTTGGCCTTGCCGCTTGTGGCGACCGGGGTTTCGAGATTGCCGATGCGGTAGTCCGCCTGCCGCAGGATGCTTTCAAAAGGCTTGAGCGGATCGCCGCCGCGCGCGATGAGGCGCCCGGGGCCGTCGTCGAGCATGAGGTCACCGGCGAAGACCAGACTCAACGTTTCCGCAGCGTGTACGGAGCCGGTAAGCAGTAGCAGACAGGCGAGCAGGCGTTTCATCGGTGAGTCTCCCGGGGGCCTTGAATCTCGCACCAGTAGACCAGCTCGCTGTCGCGGATCGGTTCATACACACGCTGTTCGCCGGTGAAGCCGAACTTGCCTTGCGAACGCGTGGCGGCCGGGTAGGCGTAGCGCGCCACATGCAGCGGCAATGGGCCATCCGGGTGGTCGGTGAGGCTGTAGAGCTTTACTTCCGTGGGCTCGAAAACCGGCCGGAACAGGAAGTAGGAGCCGATGGCGAGCGGCTTCTGCGTGTAGGCCGTCTGTGCGCTGGCGAGCTGAGGCTGCCGGACGCTGCGGGTTTCGCCGCCGTAGCTGTAATGGCAGACCAGCTCGGGTGAAGCGGCCATGGTCGTCTGGCAAGCGACAGCCAGCAGCAGGGCTGCGCACCTCACAGGAAGCGATCCAGCAGTTTGCGCGAGTGGCGATCCAGCGCGGAGAGCTGGCGGATCATGAACTGGATGCCGTGGGCGTCGGCGATAAGCAGGATGCCGCCGGGCAGGCGGCGAATGTCTTCTTCGCCCTTGAGCACGAAGCTGGCGGCGCCACGATCTGTCTCCACTTCCCAGGTGCTGGGCGTGGCGAAGCTGGAGACTGTGTTCAAGCGCTGGATCTCGGGCATGAACTCGCGTGTGCTGAGTTCTTCCTCGATCAGCGCGCGTAACTCAGCCGGCACCCAGGCGAGCAGTTCGATCCAGGCGACTTCGTGGCCTTCCGTGCTCATCAGGGCGATGCCTTCGAGCGGTGCGGAGATCGGGTTGGCGCGGACCGGGGTCACGCCTTCATGGCGAATGCCCTCGGCATCGGTCAGCACGAGCTGGCCGAAGGCGTTGCGTTCGAGCGAGAAATTGACGTTCAGCGGCGCGCTCATCATTCGCCTCCTTCGAGAAGATTCTGTTCGGCATTGCGCAGCTGGGCCTGATACAGGCGCCAGTAAGCGCCCTCGGCGGCCATCAGTTCGTCGTGGTTGCCGACTTCGACGATCTGGCCACGGTCCATCACCACCAGGCGGTCGGCCTTGCGCAGGGTGGACAGGCGGTGGGCAATGGCGATGGTGGTGCGGCCTTGCACCAGGTTATCCAGCGCGCGCTGGATTTCCTTCTCGGTTTCGGTATCCACCGCCGAGGTGGCTTCGTCCATGATCAGGATGGCCGGGTCGATCAGCAGCGCGCGAGCAATCGACACGCGCTGGCGCTCGCCGCCGGACAGGCCCTGGCCGCGCTCGCCGACGATCGAGTCATAGCCTAGCGGCAATCTCAATATGAATTCGTGGGCATGAGCGGCGCGGGCGGCGGCGATGATCTCGGCGCGGGTGGCGTCTGGCTTGCCGTAGGCAATGTTCTCGGCGATGGTGCCGAAGAACAGGAAGGGCTCCTGCAACACCAGCCCGATGTTGCGGCGGAAATCCGCAATCGCCACGCTGCGGATATCCACGCCGTCGATCATGATCGCGCCTTCCGATACATCGTAGAAGCGGCAGATCAGGTTGACCAGCGTGCTCTTGCCGGAGCCGGAGTGACCTACGAGGCCGATCATTTCGCCGGGTTTGATGTCCAGCGAGAGGTTGCGGATCACCGAGCGGTTGCCATAGCGGAAGCCGATGTCACGCATCTGGATGCTGCCGGTCACGCTGGGCAGCGGCACGGGTTTGACTGGCTCGGGCACGCTGGAGACGTGATCGAGGATATCGAAGATGCGCTTGGCGCCGGCGGCAGCCTTTTGCGTCACCGAGACGATGCGGCTCATCGAGTCGAGTCGGGTGTAGAAGCGCCCGATATAGGCGAGGAAGGCGACCAGCACACCGACAGTGATGTCGTTATGCGAGACCTGCCAGATGCCGAAGGCCCACACCACCAGTAGACCGATTTCGGTGAGCAGGGTGACGCTGGGCGAGAACAGTGACCAAGTCTTGTTGATCTTGTCATTTACCGCCAGGTTGTGGGCATTGGCCTCGCGGAAGCGCTGGGTCTCGCGTTTCTCCTGCGCGAAGGCCTTCACTACGCGGATGCCGGGGATGGTGTCGGCGAGGATGTTGGTGACTTCGCCCCACACCCGGTCGATTTTCTCGAAGCCGGTACGCAGGCGGTCGCGCACCGTGTGGATCATCCACATGATCAGCGGCAGCGGCAGAAGGGTGACGATGGCCAGCCAGTGGTTGATCGAGAACAGGATCGCCGTGGTCATCGCGATCATCAGCACATCAGTGATGAAGTCCAGCGCGTGCAGCGAGAGGAACACGCTGATCCGGTCCGACTCGGAGCCGATGCGCGCCATCAGATCTCCGGTGCGCTTGCCGCCGAAATACTCCAGCGACAATTTGATCAGGTGCTCGTAGGTGGTGGTGCGCAGATCGGCCGAAATGCGTTCGGACACCAGTGCCAGAATGTAGGTCTTGGCCCAGCCTAGCAGCCAGGAAAGCAGGGCTGCGCCGAAGAGGCCGGCGAGCAGCTTGATCTCGAGCGCGGTATTGATGGGTTGGCCGTTCTGGTAAGGAATCAGCACCTTGTCCATCAGCGGCATGGTCAGATAAGGCGGCACCAGGGTGGCGGCGGTGGCGCCGGTCATCAGTGCGAAGCCCGAAACCAGTTGCCAGCGGTACGGTTTGGCGAAGCGCCACAGGCGGAACAGGGTCCAGGTGGAAGGCGCTTCATGCAGCTCGCGCGCGCAGATCGGGCATTCGTCTTCGCCCGGTGGCAGTGGCGCCTTGCAGGTGGCACAGACCTCTTCCTCCGGTGTGGCCGGCGGCTGGCCGGTGAGGAGCGCTTCGATATGGCGCTCGAATTCGCTGATCAAGCGCAGCGCGGCGAGGTTCTGGCTCAAGGTGTAGCGCCAATGGGCGAGGCGGCCACTGGCATCGACCAGTTCCAGCGAGCCGACGCCGGCATGATCCGAGTGGCGTAGGGTGAGGCTGGCTGCGAGCGGCCACTCCTGCCAGGATTGGTCCGGGCTGCAGGCCAGCAGGCGGCGGGGCGTGAGCAGCAGCAGGCCACGTGCAAACTGCAGGCGGGCGTCGAGATCCAGTTCAAGTACGGCCAGTACGGTTTCACCGGGCATCAGGCGGGCGAGGGCGTCGGCTTGCCAGATGGCAGGGAGCTTGGGCTCGGAAATCGGCAGCAGCATTGTGTTTGTCAGGTGCAGTGGTGTCAGTTTTTTGTCAGCAGCGGGCCGGATGCGGGGCGCCGGCCGGCACGGAAGTCCGGTAAACTCGCCGCTGGCAAGGCGGGATCGGCCGGGCAGAGGATGATAAACGCTGCAGGCTGGTTCAAGTTTACAGGGATCGTGGCAGGTGTCCGCCTTGTCCGGCCGGGTGTACTTCGTGCCCGTTCGTAAACCTTTCGCTGCCTGCGTCGTTTACCGGACATTGGCGGAAGCCGGCAGGCACCCGCCCACTACATGGCTGACATGAGCAAAGACATCCGCATCCTCGGCGTGCAATATTTGCGCGGCCCCAATATCTGGACCTACCGCCCGGCCGTCGAGGCCCTCGTCGATATTGGCGATCTCGAAGACTGCCCCTCCAACACGATTCCCGGTTTCTACGAGCGCCTGTCGGCCTGGCTGCCTGGGCTGATCGAGCACAAGTGCAGCTACGGCGAGCGCGGCGGCTTCCTGCGCCGCGTGCAGGAGGGCACCTGGCCGGCGCACATCCTTGAACACGTCACGCTTGAATTGCAGACCCAGGCGGGCCAGCGCACCAGCTTTGGCAAGGCGCGGAGCACTTCGCAGCGCGGCGTGTACAAAGTGGTGGTGCGCTCGCGCCAGAAGGATGTGACCATTGCCTGCCTCGAAGCGGCACGCGATCTGGTGATGGCAGCGATCGAGGACAAGCCCTTCGACGTGCCCGGAAACATCGCCCGTCTGCATGATCTGGCCGACTCCCTGTGCCTCGGCCCCTCCACGGCCTGCATTGTGGATGCAGCCACCGATGCCAGCATCCCCTCGATCCGTCTGACTGATGGCAATCTGGTCCAGCTCGGCTGGGGCTGCCGTCAGCGCCGCGTTTGGACGGCCGAAACCGACCGTACCAGCGCGATCGCTGAAAGCATTGCCAGCGACAAGGATCTGACCAAGAGCCTGCTGGTGCCTTGCGGTGTTTCGGTGCCTGAAGGCCAGATCGTGAATAGCCCTGATGAAGCCTGGGAGGCCGCACAGGACATCGGCCTACCGGTGGTCGTGAAGCCTTCCGACGCCAATCATGGGCGCGGCGTATCGCTCGAGCTGATGACTGAGGACGAGGTGAAAGCCGCCTTCCCGGTGGCGGATGCCGAAGGCAGTGACGTGATCGTCGAGCGCTTCATCCGTGGCAATGAACACCGTCTGCTGGTGGTGGGCGGCAAGCTGGTGGCGGCCGGGCGTGGCGAGAATATTTTCGTGACCGGCGATGGCAAGTCGAGCGTGCGCGAACTGATCGACAGCCAGCTCAATACCGATCCGCGGCGCGGCGAAGCCGAGGAGTTCCCGCTCGAAACCATCAAGATCGATTCCGACCGCACCATGCAGCTCCTGATCGAGCGCCAGGGCTGCACTGCCGAATCGGTGCTGGCAGCCGGGCGCAAACTCACCGTGCAACGCAACGGCAATGTGTCGATTGATTGCACCGACGAAGTTCACCCTGAAGTCGCCGCCGCCGCCTCGCTGGCCGCGCGCATCGTCGGGCTGGATATCGCAGGTATTGATCTGGTGACCGAAGATGTATCGCTGCCGCTGGAGAAAACCGGTGGTGCGATCGTTGAAGTGAATGCAGGCCCCAGCTTGCTGATGCATTTGAAGCCGGCCCAGGGGCAGCCGCGCCCGGTGGGGGAAGCCATCGTGGCCCACCTGTTCCCGGGCGAGGGTAATGATGGCCGCATTCCGGTGGTGGGGGTTGCGGGGTGCGACGACAGTACCCGCATCGCCCGTCTGCTCGGCTGGCTGCTCCATGTGGGGGGCTACCATGCCGGCCTCGCCTGCCGTGAGGGCTTGTTCCTCGATCAGCGTGCCGTCGAGCGTTGCGATAGCGCCAATTTCGCCGCAGGTCAGCGCCTGCTGATGAATCGCCAGGTCGATGCGGCAGTGTTTGAGACGCCTGCGGCCAACATCCTCAGCGAAGGTCTGCCTTACGACCGTTGTGATGTGGGGGTGCTGACCAGCATCCGCGTGCTGCCCGAGCTGGAAGCTTTCGATGTGCGTGAGCTGGAGCAGGTGCGCAATGTGCTGCGCACCCAGGTCGACGTAGTGAGCGAATCTGGCACAGCCGTGCTCAATGCCGATGACCCTGAAGTAGCCGGACTGGCCGAGCTGTGCGATGGCGAGGTGGTGTTCTACGCCAGTAGTGGTTCGGCGCCCGCACTAGCCGCGCATCTGGCCGCAGGTGGCCGCGCGGTGTATGCCGAGGCTGGTCAGCTGGTGCTGGCCAGTGGTGACAAGCGTCAGGTGCAGGCCAGCGATTTGCCGGCCGGCCGAGCGCTTGGCGCCGAACTGGCGGCAGTGGCCGCCGCTTGGGCGCTGGGTATTTCGCCGGATCTGATCAATAGCGGCATCGAGAGCTTCGAAGCCAGCCTGGCCCGCTGAGGCCGGAAACAACAGGAATACGTTCAATGGAAGTTTCCCGCATCCGTGCGCTGCGTGGCCCCAATCTGTGGAGCCGTCACACCGCCATCGAAGCCATCGTAACCTGTGAGCCCGGCGAGCGTTCGCTGGCAGACCTGCCCGGTTTTGATGCCCGCCTGCGCGAGCTGTTTCCGCAGATCGGCGAGATCCGTTCCACCGATCACGGTGAAACCCAATCCATGGCTCATGCCCTGGAGTTCGCTGCGCTTGGTTTGCAGGCTCAGGCTGGCTGTCCGGTAACCTTTAGCCGAACCACCACCACGACCGAGATCGGGGTGTACTTGGTTGTGGCGGAGTACAGCGAGGAGGCGGTCGGCAAGCGTGCGTTCGAACTGGCTCAGCAGCTCGTGCATGCCGCTGCGCATGGCGGCGAGTTCGATGTGGAAGCGGCGCTGGCCGAGTTGCGTGAGCTGGACGAAGACGAGCGCCTTGGCCCCTCTACCGGCTCCATCGTGTATGCCGCTGTGGCCCACAATATTCCCTTCCGCCGCCTCACGACCGGCAGCCTGGTGCAGTTCGGCTGGGGCAGCAAGCAGCGTCGCATCCAGGCGGCCGAGATCGATTCCACCAGTGCGATCGCGGAATCCATTGCGCAGGACAAGGATCTCACCAAGAAGCTGCTTGAAGCTGCCGGCGTGCCTGTGCCTAAGGGACGCCCGGCCACTGGCCTGGAAGACGCCTGGCTTGCAGCTAACGAGATCGGTTTCCCGGTGGTGGTAAAGCCGCAGGACGGCAATCAGGGTAAGGGTGTGGCGGTGAACATCACCACCCGCGAACAGTTCGAGATCGGCTATCGCGCGGCCAACGAAATCAGCGATGAAGTGCTGGTCGAGAAGTACCTGCCTGGCCATGATTTCCGCATGCTGGTGGTGGGCGACAAGCTGGTAGCCGCCGCGCGTCGCGAGCCGCCGCTGGTGATTGGCGATGGCATGCACACAGTGCGTCAGCTGGTTGAAGAGGTGAACAAGGATCCGCGTCGTGGCACCGGCCATGCCACCTCGCTGACCAAGATCCGTTTTGATGACATTGCACTGTCCAAGCTCGCCGACCAAGGACTCAATGCTGAAAGCATCCCAGCCAAGGGCCAGCGGGTGATCCTGCGCAACAACGCCAATCTGTCTACCGGCGGCTCGGCTACCGATGTGACCGATGATGTACATCCGGACATGGCCGCGCGCGCAGTGGCCGCCGCGCAGATGGTTGGCCTCGATATCTGCGGTGTGGATGTGGTGTGCGATAGCGTGCTGCGGCCGCTTGAAGAGCAGTCTGGCGGTATCGTCGAAGTGAATGCTGCGCCGGGCCTGCGCATGCACCTGTCGCCCTCTTACGGCAAGGGCCGTAACGTGGGCGAGGCGGTGATCTCCACCATGTTTGCACCGGGCGATGACGGCCGCATTCCGGTGGTGGCGGTGACCGGCACCAACGGCAAGACCACCACCGTGCGCCTGATTGCTCACCTGCTGATCAAGAGTGGTCTGCGTACTGGCATGACCAATACTGATGGCGTGTATGTGCAGGGCAAGCAGATCGACAGCGGTGATTGCTCCGGTCCGCGTAGTGCGCGCAGCGTGCTGATGCATCCGGATGTGGATGCCGCCGTCTTTGAAACCGCGCGCGGTGGCTTGCTGCGCGAAGGCCTCGCTTTTGATCGTTGCAAGGTGGCCGTCGTCACCAACATCGGCATGGGCGATCACCTCGGGCTGAACTACATCACCACCCTGGATGATCTGGCCGTGCTCAAGCGCGTGATCGTGCAGAACGTGGCTGACAATGGTTACGCCGTGCTCAATGCTGCCGACCCTATCGTGGCCGGCATGGCGGCCAATTGCCCGGGCCAGATCATCTACTTCGCCGCGGATCGCAATAACCCGGTGATGGCTACCCATCGCGCTCAGGGCAAGCGCGTGGTGTATGTCGAGAACGACGCCATCGTGTGTACCGAAGGCAAGAAATCACAGCGCATCTCGCTGGCCGGCGTGCCGATCACGCGTGATGGCACGATCAGCTTCCAGGTTGAGAACGTGATGGCCTCGGTGGCAGCGGCTTGGGGCGTCGGTCTTGAGTGGGATGTGATCCGCGCGGGTCTGGCCAGTTTCGTGGCCGATAGCGATAACGCGCCAGGGCGTTTCAACGTCTTCGATTACAAGGGTGCGACCATTATTGCTGACTATGGCCATAACCCGGACGCCATGCTGGCGCTGGTCAAGGCAGTCGAGGCCATGCCGGCCAAGCGTCGCTCGGTAGTGATCTCGGGTGCTGGGGATCGCCGCGATGAAGACATTCGTCAGCAAACCGAAATCCTCGGCGCTGCGTTTGATGGTGTGATCCTGTACCAGGATGCCTGTCAGCGCGGTCGTGCCGATGGTGAAGTGATCGGCCTCTTGCGCGAAGGGCTCAAGGGGGCTGTGCGTACTGCCGTGGTCGAGGAGATCAATGGCGAGTTCATCGCGATCGACCGGGCTTTGGAACTGCTTCAGGCGGGCGATCTGTGCCTGATCCTGATCGATCAGGTCGAAGAAGCGCTGGCGCATATTCGCCAGCGTGTGGCGGCGCAGTAAGCACAAATCAAGGCGCGAGCATCAAGGGCGGCCTCGGCCGCCTTTCAGCTTTCTGGAGGGCGATCATGAAGATCAAGCATCTGAGTGCTCTGTTGGTGTCCGGGCTTTTGCTGCTTGCCTGTTCCACACCGCGGATTCCTGTTGCCGGTACCCCGCAGATGGATACACAGGCCAAAACTTTTGCAGTGCATCCGGCCCGCGCCCGCATCTATGTATATCGCAATCTCAGTAGTCTCAGCGAAGAGTTGCGGGTGAATGGTGCCGTAGTCGGCACGCTCACGGGCCGCAGTTATCTGCCGCTTGAAGTCTCCCCGGGTACTTATCGCCTGCAGGCCAAGCGTGAGCGCGAGACGATCCTGGAGTTGAATGTGCTGGCCGGGCGCAATTACTTCGTGCTGCTGGAGGCGATCGAATCGCCCATGAACTACCGCAGTTCGTTGCGAGAGGCGAGTGAGGCCGAGGCGCGCGAGGCGATCAAGAGCAGCCAACTGCTGCTTTCGCCGGTCTATCCGCTCACCCCCTGAGGGGACGGCACGTCAACGAAAAAGAGCGCCCGCGGGCGCTCTTTTCGCGTTCTGCGGCGAGGCGAATTACTTCTTGGTTTTGGGGGCTGCCTGCGCCGTGACGGTGATGGCCAGAGCCTGGCTGAACACGCCTTCGACCTGATCACCGACCTTCACTTCCGCCAGCTTGGCCGGATCTTCCACCTTGAGTTCCACGATGCGGCCAGCGGCGCCCTTTACGGTCACGAGTTTCTTGACGCTATCCACGGCAATCACGTCTGCCACGAACTGCACTTCGCGTTCGAACAGGGCACCCGGCTTCTTGCCCTTGGGGGTCCGGCCGACCATGGCCCCAGCCGTGGTGTGG
The DNA here is from genome assembly GCF_030548425.1 of Uliginosibacterium sp. 31-12. Taxonomy (NCBI): domain Bacteria; kingdom Pseudomonadati; phylum Pseudomonadota; class Betaproteobacteria; order Rhodocyclales; family Zoogloeaceae; genus Uliginosibacterium; species Uliginosibacterium sp. 31-12. Next base: position 69,941 of record NZ_JAUOOA010000008.1, read on the forward strand.
GCTTCGCCTTTGACTTTCTTGAGCTGCATGGCAATGGCTTCAAAGTACTCGGCACTGACCTGATCACCTGCGCGCAGGTTGTCCAGGTTACGAGCTTCCGCACCGGCGACCAGATCGAAAGTCTCGCCATCTTTGCTGCGCAGGGTCACCTTGCGGGATTTCAGGTTGACGGTGACCACCGTTGCTTCGAACTTGGCAGAAACTGCCATGCCGCCACCAGGCACACTGACTGCTGCCGGCTCGGCAGCGAAGATCGGCGTGGCGAAGAGGCCAACGGTGAGCAGGGAGATAGTGCAGAGAGCACGCATGTGGCGATCCTTGTTGTCAGGGTGAAAAACGGGAAGCGCTGGCGCATCGTTGAATGCCTTGATGGCCAGCGTATGGCGCTATGATCCATGGGAACATAGCATGGATCAGATTCGTATTTTTTGCCCGCAGGGGCGGCTGCCTGCCGCGCCTGGCCATCGGAGAGTTCTCATGCCAGGATCTGCCCGACTCGCCTTGCGTCTGATGCTGCTGTGCTATGCAACACGGGCCGCCGCAGCCCCTTGTTCCGAGCTGAAGCCAGGTGGCGCGCAATGAAGCTCTTGCGTGGTGTGCTGCTGGCGTGCATGTTGCTCATTGGTGCATGTGCCACGCCGCGCCGCGATCCTGCGCGTAGCGAACTGCCCTTGCCGGAGCCCAACGAGCCAACCCGGCTGGAGCAATTGGCGGAACAGGAACTGGGTACGAGCCCACAACTGAATGCCTTCCGTTTGCTCCCCGAGAGTGTCGAGGCGCTGCTGGCCCGCCTGATGCTGGCCCGCACCGCCGGACGCTCGCTGGACCTGCAGTACTACATCTGGCGCGATGATCTTACGGGGCGACTGTTGACCCAGGCATTGCTCGAAGCAGCCGATCGGGGTGTAAGGGTTCGCGTGCTGCTGGATGATGTGGGGAGCAGCGCCAATGACAAACTACTGCTTGCGCTGGATGCGCATCCGCTGGTGGAAATCCGCCTGTTCAACCCCGTCAGTTCACGCTCCTTCCGTACCCTGGGCATGGTGCAGGACTTCTCGCGCATCAACCGGCGCATGCATAACAAGGCTTTCCTGGCCGATCACAAGATGGCCATCGTGGGTGGGCGCAATATTGGTGATGAGTATTTCGGGGCCTCGAACGAGATAGCCTTCGGTGATCTCGATGTGCTGACCTTTGGCCCGGTGCTGTCGGAATTACAGGACTCCTTTCAGCGGTACTGGGATTCTCCGGCGGCCATTCCGATCGAGGATCTTCTGAACGACGTGGCGGGCCCCGATGAACTCGATGCCCTGCGCCGTGACCTGACTGGCTTTCTGAGCACACAGCGCGATAGCCCCTATGCGCAGCTTGGCAGCAGCATTCTGGCGACCTGGTTTGGCGATGCACCGATCACTTTTCACCGCGGTGATGCCCGCGTCCTGCAGGATGATCCGGACAAGATCAGCCGTCCGCCGGGCAACATTGCCGGCACCCTGATCACCCAGTTTGGCTATTCGTTGGTTCAGCCTGCAGAGGAAGTCTTGCTCGTATCGCCCTACTTTGTGCCGGGCAAGGCTGGACTGGAGTGGTTTCGAGGCCTCACTGCGCGTGGCATACGGGTGACCGTACTGACCAATTCGCTGGCGGCCAGCGATGTGGCTGCGGTGCACGCCGGTTATGAGCGCTATCGCAAGGAACTGCTGGCTGCCGGCGTGCACCTGTACGAAATGCGTCCGGAGTCGGACCCGGACGGTGAGCGCAAGCACACCCACATGTATCTAGGTTCTTCACGCGCTTCGCTGCACGCCAAGACCTTCGTTTTTGATCGGAGCTCGGTGTTCATCGGTTCGCTGAATCTGGATCCGCGCTCGGTGAAACTCAATACCGAGATCGGCCTGCTGTGCGAGAGCCCGGCGATGGCCGAGGAGCTCTCAAGTGGACTGGAGGATGAACTGGACGCCGTGGCCTGGCGGCTCGAGTTGGCGGCAGACGGGAAAGGGATCGTATGGGTGGAGCAGACTCCGGCAGGTGAGGTGCGTCACACACGTGAGCCACAGGCGAGCTCACTGCGCCGCTTCAGCGTCTGGCTGCTGGGGCTGCTACCGATAGAGTCACTGTTGTGATGCTTGTGATGACGAACCCCCTTGCTACTAAAGTGTTAATGGGTGGCTATATACTTCATGGCGTTTGGTTGGGGCTGATGCCGATTGCGCATGTCGGCTTGCGGCTTCAGAATTTACGCCATTAGTCGTAGACCCATCCTGAAGGGCGGCCAGCTGCCGCTGGAGGAGTGCTTGCGTGCAAGAAAACCAGACAGGACTGGAAGGACCACTCCTGTTCGCTGAGGATGACACTGCCGGGGAAGTACCCAAGCGCCTGAAAAGCTGGCGCTGCCTGATTGTGGACGACGACGAGGGCGTCCATCAGTCCCTTGCTTTCGCCATGAATAACCTGCCGGTGCTCGAAGGGCGCATCGAGTGGCTGCACGCCTATACCGCCCGCGAAGCACGTGAAATACTCGAGCGTGAGCGTGATGTGGCAGTGATCATGCTTGACGTGGTGATGGAGCATGAGCAGGCCGGCCTTGAACTTGTGCGCGTGATCCGCAACGAGCTGGGACTGAACGATACCCGCATCATCCTGCACACAGGCCAGCCGGGCTTCGCGCCAGAAATCACCGCGATCCGCGAATACGACATCAACGATTACCGGACTAAGGCCCAGCTGACGCGCGGCCATGTGTATACCTGCCTGTCCTCGGCCATTCGTACCTATCGCCAGATTCGTGCTATTGCCCAGGGGCGCGAGCAACTGCGGCGCATTATTGAAGCCGGTGACGAGCTGATGATGCAGGTGGATGAGGCGGCCTTTGCGCGTGGCGTGCTGGCCCATTTTGCCCAATTGCTCGATACCGGCTTGTCTGGTTTTGCACTGACGGCTACCCGCCCCGACAGCCTGGGCCTGCTGCCCTTGCTGGTGGCCGAGGGGCAGCATGCCGGCCGTGCCGGGCGCTCCCTGAATGCCAGCGAGGCGGCTGAAGCCTTGGCCTGCTGCCTGCAAAGTTTGAGCGGGCATGGCGTTGCCTGGGGTGCGCGGGGTGCAGCCTTGTGCATCCGGAGCCACCCTGGCGCAGTGTTGTGCCTCTACCTGGATCTTCAAGTGCCGGACCCGGAATCGGTTGACCCCGGAGTGATCGATGTCTTTGCCGGGCATTTTGCTTCCTGCCTGGACAACCGCAGCCTGCTGCACCAACTGCAGCACGACGCTTATCACGACCGCCTCTCCGGATTGCCGAACCGGCGCGCGCTCGGTGAGGAGCTGGGGCGCTGCCTGGTCGCAGGCCAGACGTCTGGCCTCTCGCTGGCCCTGATCGATATCGATGCCTTCGGCGAGATCAACGAAACCCTCGGCCACGCTTTCGGCGATGAACTGCTGCGCGGCATTACGGCGCGCCTGCGGGCCTCCGCTACGCCCGAAGTCATGGTGGCGCGCATCTCGGCGGACATCTTTGCCGTGCTGGGGGCTGAGCGCCGCATTACACCGGAATTCGTGCTGCCCCTGTTTGCGGAGCCGTTCACTGTGGGGGGCGAGGAAAGCATGGTCTCTGTTACGGTCGGTTTTACCCGCCTGGGAGACGTAGAGGCGCAAGGGGGGGGGGAAATGCTGGAAGCCGCTTTCCAGGCCCTGCGTTATGCCAAGACCTATCAGCGTGGCCAACTCGCCTGGTATGACCCGGCACTCACCTCGCAGACCCATGAGCGGGTGCGCCTGCTCAATGGTTTGCGCCATGCGCTGCAGGGCGACGGGCTATATGTGGTGTTCCAGCCTCAGGTGTCACTGGAAGACCAGCGCCTGATCGGTCTGGAAGCCCTGATGCGCTGGCGTACAGAGGATGGCAGCGTGATTCCGCCTGATCGCTTCATCCCGGTGGCTGAGCAGTCCGGCCTGATTCGCGAGCTGGGCTTTTTCGTGCTGCGTGAAGCCTGCTCTTTGCTGGCCCGTCTGCACGCCGAAGGGCATGCCGGTGTGCGCATGGCGGTCAATGTGTCGGCGGTCCAGTTCCGCAATCCGTCATTTCTCAGTGAATTGCGCCAGATCGTCGGTGCCAGCGGTATGGATGCGCATTATCTGGAACTCGAAATCACCGAATCGATTGCGATGGAGGATTCCGCCTATGTGCGCGAGGCACTGGAAGCCTTGCGTACGATGGGGGTGCAACTGGCAGTGGATGATTTCGGTACCGGCTATTCCTGTCTAGCGCAGCTGAAGCAGCTGGCATTCAATCGACTGAAGATCGACAAGGCGTTCGTTCACGATCTCAGCGAGGAAGAGGCGGATGCGAGTATCGCCGGCGTGGTGATCCAGCTCGGCCAGCGTCTGGGCAAGGAGGTCATTGCGGAAGGCGTGGAAACCGAGGCACAAGCCCAGATCCTTGGGCGTCTGGGCTGCCGTGAGGCGCAGGGTTATCTGTATGGCCGGCCGATGCCGGTGGCAGAGCTCTATCGCTGGTTGAAGTCACGCGCTTGAGTATTGTCAGAGAATGTGGCCGCGCCATGGCTTTCTGGCGCCGGCCAAACTTCCTGCCTATAATCCGGACTCTCCGAGGAGCGCTGCGAGAGCGTTGGGTGCTTCCACCCACGATCCCAGGCTCGGAGTTTCGCCAGCGCCAAGCTCGGCAGGATTCAACTGCGCTCACCTGTTCAACCGTGCCGGGCACGGGAAGACGGTGAGCCCCTCTGTAAGCTCCCCTCCCGCTCGGCCACCTGTTCATGGAGAACATCGTGGCTCAATTCAATGATTACGTGATTGCCGATCTCAAGCTGGCCGACTGGGGCCGCAAGGAGATCCTCATTGCCGAAACCGAAATGCCGGGCCTGATGGCTATTCGCGAAGAATTCGCGAAGGCCCAGCCGCTCAAGGGCGCACGCATCACCGGCTCGCTGCACATGACCATCCAGACCGCCGTACTGATCGAGACGCTGACTGCGCTCGGCGCCGAAGTGCGCTGGGCCTCGTGCAACATCTTCTCGACCCAGGATCACGCCGCCGCCGCAATTGCCGCCGCGAACATCCCGGTCTTCGCCGTCAAGGGCGAAACGCTGGTCGACTACTGGGATTACACCCATCGCATCTTCGAGTGGGCCGATGGCGGCTACTCCAACATGATTCTGGATGACGGCGGCGACGCGACTCTGCTGTTGCATCTGGGCGCTCGCGCCGAGAAGGATCTGTCGGTCATCAGCAAGCCGGGTTCCGAAGAAGAAACCATCCTGTTTGCCGCGATCAAGGCCAAGCTGGCGATTGATCCGAGCTGGTATTCCGTGCGCCTGGCGGCCATCAAAGGCGTGACCGAAGAAACCACCACCGGCGTGCACCGCCTGTACCAGATGCATGCGCGTGGCGAACTGAAGTTCCCGGCGATCAACGTCAATGACTCGGTCACCAAGAGCAAGTTCGACAACCTCTACGGCTGCCGCGAGTCGCTGGTGGATGGCATCAAGCGCGCCACCGATGTGATGATTGCCGGCAAGGTTGCCGTGATCGTTGGCTACGGCGACGTGGGCAAGGGCTGCGCCCAGGCCATGCGTGCGCTGTCGGCCCAGGTGTGGGTCACCGAAATCGACCCGATCTGCGCCCTGCAGGCCGCCATGGAAGGCTATCGCGTGGTGACCATGGAATATGCCGCCGACAAGGCCGATATCTTCGTGACCACCACCGGCAACTTCCACGTGATCACCCATGACAACATGGCTGCGATGAAGAACAACGCCATCGTCTGCAACATCGGACACTTCGACAACGAAATCGATGTCGCTTCGCTGGAGAAGTACCAGTGGGAAGAGATCAAGCCGCAAGTCGATCACGTCATCTTCCCGGACGGCAAGCGCATCATCCTGCTGGCTAAGGGCCGTTTGGTGAACCTGGGCTGTGGCACGGGCCACCCGAGCTACGTGATGTCATCAAGCTTCGCCAACCAGACCATCGCGCAGATCGAACTGTTCACGCGTACCGCCGAATATCCAGTGGGCGTGTACACCCTGCCCAAGCATCTGGATGAGAAGGTCGCGCGCCTGCAACTGAAGACGCTCAACGCCCAGCTCTCCGTGCTGCGCCCCGATCAGGCTGCCTACATTGGCGTGCCGGTTGAAGGCCCGTACAAGGCTGATCACTACCGTTACTGAGCGACCTTGAACCGCGCCGGCGCAAGCCGGTGCGGGCCTGCCCCATGGACTCCTTTCACGGCCGCCATTCGCGACTCAAGACTACTCCGCTTGCTGAATCGGCAATGCCGGAGCGCATCGCACCACGCGCCGACCAGTTGCTGGTCGAGCGTGGTCTGGCAGAGTCTCGCACGACTGCGCAGCGCATGATCGGGGCCGGCCGGGTGAGCTGGCAGGATCTGGGGGGCGTGAAGATAGTACGCAAGGCATCCGAGTCAATTCCGAGCACGGCTGAAATCCTGATTGAACCAGACGAGGCGGATCGCTATGTGTCGCGAGGCGGCCTCAAGTTGGCTGGCGCGCTGAGCAGCGTCGGGCTGGATGTGACTGGCTTGCATTGCCTGGACCTCGGTCAGAGCACCGGCGGCTTTACGGATTGCTTGTTGCAGGCCGGTGCGGCCAGTGTGCTGGGCATCGAGGTCGGCCATGACCAGCTTCACCCGCGCTTGCATGGTGAGCCTCGCTGCAGCACGATCGAGGGCCTGAATGCCCGTGATCTGTACGCAGCCCAATTAGGCGAGCGCATGCCGAAAGCGGGTTTTGATCTGATCGTTTGTGATGCGAGCTTCATTTCGCTGACGCTCCTGCTGCCGCAATGGCCGTCTCTGATGGCGGAAAATGGGCGCGTGCTGGCGCTGGTCAAGCCTCAGTTCGAACTGGGGCCTCAAGCCCTTGGCAAAGGGGGCATCGTGCGCGACCCTTCGTTGTATCCGGCGGTCGAAGCGCGCATCCGCTCGGCCTGTCAGGTCGCTGAATTGGACGTGCTGATCTGGTGCGATAGCCCGATCACAGGCGGCGATGGCAATCGCGAATTTTTCGTCTTCGCTCGCAAAGCGCAGAACTGAGGAAAGAACATGAGCAAGAAACTTGAATTCAGTCTCGAATTCTTCCCGCCGGCAACGGCGGAGGGTGTGGAAAAGCTGCGTGGCGTGCGCACCGAACTGGCGGCGTTGGGCCCGGAGTTCATTTCCGTGACCTACGGTGCAGGTGGCTCCACGCGTGACCGTACCCTTGAAGTTGTGCGCGAGATCCGTGCTGCCGGCATCGACGCCGCCCCACATCTTTCCTGCATCGGCTCCACCCAGGCCAGCATCCGCGATCACCTCGCCGAATTCCGGGAAATGGGCGTGAAACGCATCGTTGCGCTGCGTGGAGATCTGCCTTCCGGTATGGCCGACCCGGGCGAGTTCCGTTACGCCAACGAACTGGTCGAATTCATCCGCAAGGAATCTGGTGAAGAGTTCTTTCTGGAAGTTGCGTCCTATCCCGAAATTCATCCCCAGGCCCGCAGCTACGAGGCTGATCTCAAGGCTTTCGTGAATAAGGTTAATGCTGGCGCCGATTCATCGATCACCCAGTATTTCTACAATGCAGATGCCTATTTCACCTTCTGCGATGCGGCGCGAGAGGCGGGGGTCCGTATTCCAATCGTACCGGGCATCATGCCGATCGCCAGCTTCAGCAAGCTCGCTCGTTTCTCCGAGAGCTGTGGTGCAGAAATCCCGCAGTGGATGCGCCGCAAGTTTGAAGGTTTTGGTGATGATGCTGAAAGCGTGCGTGCCTTCGGCCTGGATGTGGTCACCGGTCTGTGCGAGCGCCTGATTGCGGGTGGGGCACCAAGCCTGCACTTCTATACGCTGAATCAGACAGGACTGACCCGAGAGCTATGTCAGCGCCTGGGTCTCGCCTGAAACTTTGGCGTAAAAAGTGTTTGACAGGATCAGAATAGCTTTCTATAATTTTGATTCTTCGCTTTCGGCGGGTCGTTAGCTCAGTTGGTAGAGCAGCGGACTTTTAATCCGTTGGTCGCAGGTTCGAATCCCGCACGGCCTACCACTCGTAGAAGAAGCGAAACAGATTTTGGGGGTATAGCTCAGTTGGTAGAGCAGTTGACTCTTAATCAATTGGTCGTAGGTTCGAATCCTACTGCCCCTACCAAAATATGTAAAAAGCCCAGTCTTCGGACTGGGCTTTTTACATTCTGGATATGTCAGTAAAAAAAGCCCGATCAATATCGGGCTTTTTTTATACGCGTTGCTTTGGCCTTGCTCAGAGACTGCAGAAGGTCAGCTCGAAAGGAATGTCGGCTTCGGACTGGCGTGGACGGGATATGACATCCGGGGCTACGAAGCGGATGTTGAACGCATATTTGTTGGCGCTGATCTCTGGGACGGCGCTGATTTCACGCGCAAGACGTACGCGAACCAGTTGGGCGCTGCGGCCGGTCATCATGATCTGGTAGCTGCCGCGCTTGGCGAGCTGGCTTTCGGAGCGCCCGCTTTCACGCAGCAGGCGTAGCACGATGGTGAGGCCATCGCGAATCGGCAGCATGGGATTGAGCCAAGTTGTCAGATCGTGCCTGCGCAGATGGAAATCCCGATTGAGCCAGAAGTGGTAGGAGGGCAGATCGAATTCACAAGCGCCTCCCGGGATGGCCGTGCGCGAGCGAATTGCCATCAGCCACTCTGACTCTCGCAGATACTGACCGATGCGGCCTGCCATGGACAGCAGCGCACTGCTGGCCTGCTCGATCTCATAGAGCGCGCCGGACAGAGCTTCTTCGGAAATCTGCGGGTTGTCGCGGAAGGCGAGCAGGATCTGACGCTGACGCTCAAGCTCTTGAACCAGATCAACTTTCAGATCGGCACGACCGGCAACGTCGAGAATCTCGAATAGCGCCAGAAGGGCTGTGTGATGCTCGTAAGGGCCGTCGGCAAGGGAGAAGTGAAGGACCTTGTCGAAGAGGTCTTCCAGCCGCAGCAGAGTGCGGATGCGTTCGCCGAGAGGGTATTCGTAGGTGATCACCGCTGGCCGCTACCGGGAAGATGTGTGCTTTGCAGGCGTTGGAGTGCCCGCATCATATCATCAAGGATTCTGATTGGGCTGAGCTGCCAGCTGCAGATAGTGTGCATGCAGCTTGGCAACCTGTGCGGGAAGCGCGGCAGGTGAGCCCGAGTTGTCGAGAACGTCATCTGCGACGGCAAGACGTGCAGCACGCGTGGCCTGGCTTGCGATGATCCGGCGCGCCTCTGCTTCCGCCAGGCCGCTGCGTGCCATGACGCGCTGAAGCTGGATATCTTCCGCACAGTCGACGAGCAGCACACGCCGGCATAGCGGCAGATAGTGGCCGGTTTCTACCAGAAGCGGGACTGCCAGCAACACGTAAGGGGCGGCGCAGGATTTCAGCTGCGCGAGGCCGGCGCTGCGGATAAGGGGGTGCAGAATGGCTTCGAGCTCGGTGCGGCGGGATGGTTCGGCAAACACCAGGGCTCGCATCGCGGCGCGGTCCAGTGCGCCATCCGGGCGCTGCATGTCCGCACCGAAGCTGGCGACGATAGCGGGCATGGCGGCCCCGCGGGGCGCTGTGAGTTGGTGGGCAATCCGGTCTGTGTCGACGAGCCCGGCGCCGTGAGCCGTGAAAAGCTCCGCTACAGTGCTTTTGCCACAGGCAATGCCGCCAGTGAGTCCGATGACGCAGGCGTGTGCTTGCTCAGCCTGGCTGGCAATCTTCACGCTGGGCTTCCTTGAGGCGGGACATGAGGTCCTCCACCAGCGGCAGAACCTTGCCGGCGCTGCCGCGCACTTCAACCCTAGCCGCAAAGTTGGTGTTGTCGCGCACGGTGATGCGCGCGGTTTTCACATTCTTCTTCTGCAGCTGTTCGATCAGGCGTTTAGCGGCCTCTTCACTGCGGAACAGGCCCAGCGAGATGGCGAACTGGTTGGGGCCGGCTTCACGCACGATGATGTAATCAGTAATGCCTGCCTTGGCCAGGATTTCTCCGCGCCTGGCGGCGCCATCCTTGCCGCCACCAGGCGGGATATTGACCCAGTAAGAGCTTGGCTGCACGCCGCTGGCCTTGAGTTTGACGGCTTCACCGAGCGGGCTGGCGATGGTCGTGATCTGGGCAACGTCGTCTGCCCCGAGGTGCTTTAATGCCACGCAGGCTGCTGCATCCGGATTGCTGGTGACGGCCGCCGGAGCGGGGGGACTTACCGGCACGGGCTGCGGCGAAGCGGAAGCAAGCGAGGCTGCGGGGCCGGTGTTGAGCAGAATGATCTTGTCGGCAGAGAGTTGGCGCTTCAGGCGCTCGGCTTCACCGCCGGTTTGCCAGGGCGCCTGGACGCCTGCCAAGCCGAGGCCGCTGAACAGGGTCAGCACGATATTGATGGCGAGCAGCAGGTAGAAGAAGGTGCGGAGGATCTGCATGGTGGGATTATCCTGCGAGGCGTTACGCTCTCCAAGCCTTGTCGTCAGTTTCCGAGCGGTCCGTTGCTATCGCTAGCAGGCCTTGCAGGACCAGATCGGACTGCAGGCGTGCGGTGGCCCCCAGGTGCGGCAGGAGGCGCGCACCGTTTCCACCGGCAACTAGAATTGGCGTGGCTGGTGGAAGTTGCATGGCGATCAGCTGGATGGCACCGGTCTGGGCCAGCAGGCAGCCGCTGGCAATGGCGTCATGGGTGTTGCGTGGCGGCATGACGTAGTTGCCCCTGCTGCGTGGCAGACCAGCCGTGTTGTGGGCCAATGCGTCAAGCATCAGCTCCAGCCCGGGCAGGATGCAGCCACCCGCAAAGTTGCCGGTGTCCTGCACGATGTCGATAGTCGTAGCGGTGCCAGCGCAGACAACTAGCGCGTTGCTGCGCAGCATATGCCAGGCGCCGATCGCGGCTGCCCAGCGGTCCGCACCGAGGCTGGCGGGGTGTTCGTAGTCGTTACGCAGGCCGCAGCGCATGGCGCTGGCCATGAGCCATTCACACGGAGCGTGGATGTCAGTGAGCAGGCGCTCCAGGTGTGCAGCGACGCCGGGGCCTGCGACGTTGGCAATCACGATGCGGGCGGGAGCGAAGCCGACGGGAAGCGTCAGTCCAGGCGCGTCGAGCGCTACCGCATGCTGGCTCAGCCACCGGCCGCCATCATGGCAGGCGTACTTGAGGCGGGTATTGCCGGCGTCGATCAGCAGATACATGTCATGTTTCCTCTGCCAAGGCCAGACGCAGGCTCAGGTCGCCACTGGTAATCAGTACGCGCGCACCACAAGCGGTCAGCAATTCCAGCGCCCCCTCGGCGTTGGTGTGGCCGCAGCGCCCGGTGTGGCTACCGCTTTCGGAAGAGACTGTGACGGGCAGACCGTACAAGGCGTTGCGGGCGGCCCAGTGCTGGCGCAGGGAGGCGAAGCCCGCGCGGGCAAAGTGATCGAGACACTGCGCAAGCTGGCTCAGAATCGTGCCCAACACTTGTTCGCGGGTGAGCTCGGGAAGGGCTTCATCGAGACTGGCGAATGCTTGGTCGATGCCTGCATCGCGGGCGGCATCGCGCCGCAGATTGAGGCCTATGCCGATGATGAGTCCTAGCCCGGCTTCATCTGATTCGACCTCGATCAGTACGCCACCGAGCTTGCGTCCGAACAGCCAGATGTCATTGGGCCACTTGAGGCCCACTGCAGGGACGTTCAGGCTCTCCAGCGCTTGAGCCACGGCAAGGCCAACCGCAAGGCTGAGGCCTGCGCTTGAGCAGCCAGGGGCGAGACGCCAGAGTAGCGAAAAGGTGAGGCTGGAAGATGCGTTGCCGGAGCGCCAGCTGCGGCCCCGGCGTCCGCGCCCGGCGGTTTGCTCGTCGCACACCACGACGCTGCCCGAGGGTGCGCCTTGGGATGCGCGCGCCAGCAAGACGCTATTGGTGGAGTCGCAGCGCTCGATATGGTCGACATCAAAGCGCGCGCGCTGATCGCCCAGCGCGACGAGGAGTGCGGTGTAATCGAAAACAGCGGGCATCCGTGAAAAGGCGGGGGCGGAAAGCCCGGAGTCTAGCCCGAAACAGCGCTGTTTACTCTTCGTTGCGACCTGCGTCGATGCCCAGCTCCTGGATCTTGCGGGTGATGGTATTGCGGCCGATGCCGAGTACCTGGGCGGCCTCCACGCGCCGTCCACCTGTGCTGGCGAGTGCTCGCAGGATCAGGCTTTTCTCGAATTCGCGGCTGAGGCGGTCGAAAACTTCGCCGGGAGCGCTGGCAATCAGCCGGTCGGCTTCGGCATTCAGGGCGGAGAGCCAGTCGCCCGCTGCGCCACCACCAGTGGTGCTGGGTACCGCATCCCGCATTTCAGCAGGTAGGTCGGCCACGTCAACGCTCTGGCCAGGAGCCATCACAGTGAGCCAGTGACAGAGGTTTTCGAGCTGACGTACGTTGCCAGGAAAGTCAAAGGCCTGTAGACGCTTGAGGGCGGCATCGGTGAGGCGCTTGGTTTCGACGCCGAGCTCCTGGCTGCTATGAGCAAGGAAGTGCTTGGCCAGCAACGGAACGTCTTCCCGACGCTCACGTAACGGCGGCAGGCGCAGACGGATTACATCAAGGCGGTGAAACAGATCTTCCCGGAACAGACCATCGCGGACGCGCTGCTCAAGATGCTGGTGGGTGGCGGCGATCACACGCACGTTAGCCTTCACCGGGGTATGGCCGCCGACCCGGTAGAAGTGGCCATCGGAGAGTACGCGCAGCAGACGCGTCTGCAGTTCCGCCGGCATGTCGCCGATTTCGTCGAGGAACAGGGTGCCGCCTTCTGCCTGCTCAAAGCGGCCGCGGCGCTGGGCTGCTGCACCGGTGAAGGCGCCACGCTCATGACCGAAGAGTTCGGACTCGAGCAGGTCTTTCGGAATCGCGGCGGTGTTGATGGCGACAAACGGACCGTCCTTGCGCGGGCTGTGGCGGTGCAGGGCGCGCGCCACGAGCTCCTTGCCGGTGCCGGACTCGCCGTTGATCATCACGGTGGCTGAAGATTGCGACAGGCGGCCGATGGCGCGGAAGACCTCCTGCATCGAGGCGGCCTGGCCAAGAATTTCAGGCACTGAGCTGGCCTGTTCTTCTGCACCTTCCTGGTGCGTGCTTTCCTTTAGGGCACGTTGCAGCAGATCGAGAGCCTGATCTACGTCAAAGGGCTTGGGCAGGTATTCAAAGGCGCCGCCCTGAAAGGCGGAGACCGCACTATCCAGATCCGAGTAGGCGGTCATGATGATGACCGGCAGGTTGGGGTATTTTTCCTTGGCCCTTTGCAGCAGGACCAGGCCGGACTCACCCGGCATATGAATGTCGGAGATCAGCACCTGGGGAGGCGTGGCGCCGCTATCAAGCACCGTGAGAGCTTCGCTGGCGGAGGAGAAGCTGCGGTGTGCAATGTTTTCGCGGGCCAGGGATTTTTCCAGCACCCAGCGGATGGAGCGGTCGTCGTCAACGATCCAGACTGCGTTCATGTCGTGTATTCCGTTGTTCTGCTTGTCGGGGGCTTCGTGCCTCAGGCCTGGGTGATCGGCAGGAGGATGGTGAAGCAGGTTCGGCCGGGATCGCTCTCTAGATCGATGGTGCCCTGATGCTGTTCGACAAAACTCTGTGCGATCGACAGACCGAGGCCGGTGCCGCCTTCACGTCCCGACACTAGTGGGTAGAAGATCTTGTCGCGGATTTCCAGCGGGATGCCCGGTCCGTTATCGATTACTTGCAATTCCAGTGCCAGCTTGTGCCGTTTCTTGGCCAGGGTGACCTGACGGGCAGCCCGCGTGCGCAGCGTAATGCAGCCTTGACCTTCCATGGCTTGGGCGGCATTGCGCGAAATATTCAGGATGGACTGGATTAGCTGTTCACGATCAGCTGTCAGCATCGGCAGGCTGACGTCATAATCGCGCCGCACCGTGACGTCCGGAAACTCGGCCTGAACGAGACGCAGGACACGCTCAAGCACATCATGCACATTCACCACCGAGGGGTGCATCATTCGGTGCGAATTGAGCAGGCGGTTCATCAGGTCCTGCAGGCGATCAGCCTCGGCAATGATGACCTGGGTATATTCGCGCCACTCCGGGTTGTCCAGTTCGCGCTCAAGTAGCTGGGCCGAACCACGGATGCCGCCGAGCGGGTTTTTGATCTCGTGAGCGAGGTTGCGGACGAGTTCGCGATTGACCTGCTGCTGCTCGGCCAGGCGTTCTTCACGGGCCACCTTGAGCTGGGCGTCGATCGGGCGAAACTCCAGCAGCAGACGTGCGGGTTGCAGATCGATGGGGGTGGCTGTGCAGTCGACATGCAGCACCAGCGTATTGGGCCGGCGGATAGCGAGATTCTGTCCGGTGTGGCTCCAGTTGTTGGCCAGCGCATTGTCCAGCGCCGCCCACAGGCCGGGGATGTCACCGAGCAGGGCCGATAGATGGTGACCGAGAATCTGCCGGCCGCTGGTTGCGAACAAGTGTTCGGCCGAGGGGTTGACGTAGCAGACCGAGCGGTCTGCGCTGATCATCACGACGGCTGAGGACAGCAGCTCAAGGCCGGCCGTGGATGCACTCAGCGTGTTTGATTGCGGGTTCAGGCTTGGAGGGCTCATAAGCGATCAACGCAAGCAAGAAGCACGCCGCGATCATTTCAGCTTGGCAATTTCCTTGTTCAGGGATTCGACATTGCGCTCATGAAGTGCGACTTTGTCCTTGTACGACTGAATGCGGTCGATGTATTTCTGGTAGTTCTTCTCGTCTCCGAGACGTACAGCTTCCTGTTCAGCCAGATCCTTCCGGGCTTGCGCCAGCAGTTTTTGCTCTGTCTCCAGTTCGGTTTCGAGGATCTTGCGGCGATCGTTGTCGCGGCCCTTCTGGGTGTCGGTATCGACTTTGGGAAAGGCGGCAGGAGAGGGTTGTGCGGAGGATTTTCGCTGTGCCGGCACGGTGGTGACGGGCTGTTCCTTGGTCATCAGGGAGCAGGCCTTGCGTTGCCCGGCTTCCGGCTTGTCATTGGTGTAAGTGGTGTGGCCAGAGTCGTCCACGCACTTGTAGATATCGGCCAGTGCGCTGCCGGTCAGCAGACTGATACTCAGGGCAAAGACGTAATGAAGTGGGCGCATGACAGGTTCCGCAGGAGGGTTACTTGGAGTTTAAGGCGCGAGGCGCAAAACGCAAACTGCGCGCCGACCTGATGCCGAGCGGGCCGGGTGGGCGGCAAAAAAAAGGACGGGCAAGCCCGTCCTTTTTCACGCGGGGGCCGAAGCCCCTGTACGCATCGCTGATTACAGCGAGTAGTACATGTCGAATTCCACCGGGTGGGTGGTCATGCGGGTGCGGTTCACTTCGCCCATCTTCAGCTCGATGTAGGCGTCGATGAACTCGTTGCTGAACACGCCGCCACGGGTCAGGAACTCGCGGTCAGCGTCGAGTGCTGCCAGTGCTTCTTCCAGCGAGGCGCAAACGGTCGGGATCAGCTTGTCTTCTTCCGGCGGCAGGTCGTACAGGTTCTTGTCAGCCGGTTCGCCCGGGTGGATCTTGTTCTGCACGCCATCCAGACCGGCCATCAGCAGAGCGGAGAACGCCAGGTAGGGGTTGGCCAGCGGATCCGGGAAGCGGGCTTCGACGCGGCGAGCCTTGTCCGATTGCACGTGCGGGATGCGGATCGAAGCGGAACGGTTGCGAGCCGAGTAGGCCAGCTTGACCGGAGCTTCGTAGTGCGGAACCAGACGCTTGTAGGAGTTGGTGCCCGGGTTGGTGATGGCGTTCAGTGCCTTGGCGTGCTTGATGATGCCGCCGATGTAGTACAGAGCGAAGTCGGACAGGCCGGCGTAGCCGTTGCCGGCGAACAGGTTCTTGCCATCCTTCCAGACGGACTGGTGCACGTGCATGCCGGAACCGTTGTCACCCACGATGGGCTTGGGCATGAAGGTGGCAGTCTTGCCGTACTGGTGAGCGACGTTGTGCACCACGTACTTCAGGGTCTGGGTCCAGTCAGCACGTTGCACCAGGGTGCTGAACTTGGTGCCGATTTCGTTCTGGCCTGCGGTAGCCACTTCGTGGTGGAACACTTCGACCGGGATGCCCAGTTGTTCGAGCAGCAGCACCATGGTGGCGCGGATGTCTTGGTGGCTATCAACCGGGGGAACCGGGAAGTAGCCGCCCTTGACGGTCGGACGGTGGCCGATGTTGCTGCCGTCCTGATCTTCAGCGGTGGCCCATGCGCCTTCGTCGGACTTGATCTTGACGAAGCAGCCGGAGATGTCGGCAGACCAGCTCACACCGTCGAAGATGAAGAATTCGGGTTCCGGGCCGAAGTAGGCGGTGTCGCCCAGGCCGGAGGACTTCAGATAGGCTTCAGCGCGCTTGGCGATGGAGCGCGGGTCGCGGTCATAGCCCTTGCCGTCGGACGGCTCGATCACGTCACAGGTGAGGATGACGGTGGTTTCGTCGAAGAAGGGGTCGATCTTGGCGGTGGAGGGGTCCGGAGCCAGCAGCATGTCGGAGGCTTGAATGCCCTTCCAGCCAGCGATGGAGGAGCCGTCGAAAGCGTGGCCGTGGTCGAACCACTCTTCATCCACCACATGCGACGGAACGGTCACGTGTTGTTCCTTGCCGCGGGTGTCGGTAAAGCGCAGGTCCACGAACTTGGCGTCGTTTTCCTTGATCAGCTTGAGTACGTCTTGAGGGGTCATTTAACTCTCACTCCTGGTGTGTTGAACCGAGATGGACAAACCTGTCCGCGCCAGCGGGGCTGTGCGTTAACGTCGGACAGGAAGCATGTACCATGCCATAGGGCGGGGCGGATTTCCGCGTTCGACGTATTCCGGCCAAAAGGGCACCGGCCTACAGGGAGCGGCAATTGTGCCACAAGCGCCCTGCAAGGTGATTTTCTGTGTCAGCACCAAGATGGATCATTGATTGTCTTGAATGCATCTTTGTGGTGCATTTTTGCTTTTGGGGTCTCACGGGCCATACTTCCTGGTCCCGACAAACTGAGTAAGAGTTGAAGCCATGGCTAGTCTGAGTGAGTTGCTGGGTCTGGCGCGCGAGCGTGCCGAAAAGATGAATCTGCCGTACGCCGGGGCGCTGACGCCAAGGGAAGCGTATCGCGTGCTGGAGCTCGCCGGTGGCGCGGCGCGTATTGTGGACGTACGTACGCGCGCCGAGCTCGACTGGGTCGGACGGATTCCGGGCGCTGTTGAAATCGAGTGGAACAGCTATCCCGGCAGTGTGCCCAACCCGGATTTCGAGCTGCAGCTGAAGAAACAGGTTGATAACGAGGCCTTGCTGATGTTTATCTGCCGCAGTGGCGCCCGCTCGCATAACGCGGCGATGGCTGCGGCGGTGGCTGGGCTGGCCGGGTGTTACAACGTTCTCGAAGGTTTTGAGGGGGACAAGGATGCGCATGGTCGGCGCGGCAAGATAGGCGGCTGGCGCCATGCGGGTTTGCCTTGGTCGCAATCCTGACTCGGCATTGAGGTGTAAGGAGCGCCGCGCGAGGGGTAGAATCTGTATTCCCCGGGGTTTCCCCCTTGCTTCTCCCCTCACGGCAATGCAACAGATCATTTCCTTCGACCACTTCAACGCTCTCAAGGATGCCGAGGCACATGCACGCATCCGCGCCGCCAAGGAAAAGCTTGGCAAGCGCGTCGTGTTGCTGGTGCACCATTACCAGCGGGCCGATGTGTACCAGCACCTAGATCTGACTGGCGACTCGCTCAAGCTCTCGCGCTTGGCGGGTGAGACGGATGCCGAATACATCGTGTTCTGTGGCGTGCACTTTATGGCCGAAGTGGCGGACATCCTGTCCAAGCCGAATCAGATTGCGATCCTGCCGGATCTGGCCGCAGGCTGTTCGATGGCAGACATGGCTAACCTGGCCAAGGTCGAGCGTTGCTGGCGCGAGTTGCGCGAGGTGCTGGATACGCCCGATGAGCAGGTAACTCCGGTGACCTACATCAACTCGGCGGCAGACCTGAAGGCCTTTTGCGGCGAGCATGGCGGCATCGTATGCACCTCCAGCAATGCGCCGAAGATCCTCGAATGGAGCTTCGCCCAGCGCGAGAAGATCCTGTTTTTCCCGGATCAGCATCTGGGCCGCTGGAGCGGCTACAAGATGGGCATTCCGCTGGAAGACATGGTGGTGTGGGATCCGGATCAGCCCTATGGCGGCCTGACTCACGAGCAGATCAAGAAAGCAAAGATGCTGCTGTGGAAGGGCCACTGCGCGGTACATCAGATGTTCCAGCCCTCGCACATCGCTAACTGGCGCAAGGCGAATCCGGATGGCATGGTCATTTCGCATCCGGAGTCGGCCTTCGAGGTGTGTCGGGCGTCGGATTACGTTGGCTCCACCGAGTACATCATCAAGGTGGTGAAAGAGGCTGCGCCGAATACCAAGTGGCTGGTCGGCACCGAACTGAATCTGGTTAACCGTCTTGCTGAGGAGGTGAAGCACGAGGGCAAGCTGGTGCAGTTCATGAGCCCGATGGTGTGCATGTGCTCGACCATGCAGCGAATCGATCCGCAGCATTTGGCGTGGACACTGGAGAACCTGGCTGCCGGAAAAATCGTCAACCAGATCAGCGTGCCTGCCCACGAGGCCGCGTTGGCGAAACTCTCGCTGGAGCGCATGCTGGCCGTATCCTGAGCGCCGTTCGCGGAGACCATGGCAAACAGCCTGCGCATCTGCAGTTACAACATCCACAAGGGCTTCTCGCATCTGAATCGCCGCATGGTGATTCACGAGATGCGGGAGTGCCTGCACCGGCTTGATCCGGACATCTATCTGCTGCAAGAAGTGCAGGGCTTGCACCTGAAGCATGCGGCCCGGCACCATGACTGGCCCGAACAGCCTCAGCATGAGTTCCTCGCGGCGGGCCTCCTGCATTCTGCCTACGGCAGCAATGCTGTCTATGATCATGGCCATCACGGCAATGCCGTGCTCTCGCGGCATCCCATTGTGCGCAGCCGCAACAGTGATGTGAGCCTCTATCGCCTGGAGCGACGTGGCATCCTGCATTGCGAGGTGGCCTTGCCCCACGGCCTGGTCGTGCATTGCCTGTGCGTGCATTTTTCCTTGACGGAATACCAGCGCCAGCGCCAGCTTTTGATGCTGGCTGAATATGTCGAGCGGTACGTGCAGGTGGGGGCACCACTGATTATCGCAGGCGACTTCAATGACTGGCGTGGCCGTGCGAACGACTGGCTGGCCGAGCGGCTACATGTCTGCGAAGTCTTCACTGAGCTGACGGGCACGCCGGCGCGCAGCTTTCCGAGCAGCCTGCCCATGTTGCGTCTGGACCGTGTCTACGTGCGTGGGCTGCGGCCGGATAATTGTGCGGTGTATTGGGGTAAGCCTTGGTCTGGAGTGTCGGACCACGCCTTGCTGGTAGTGGAGTTGCTCCTGCCATGAGGCAAGGCCTGCTTGCCGGCAACCGTATCGAGTTGCTGCAGTCAGGCGTCGAATATTTTCCTGCCCTGTTGCAGGCGATTCGCAGCGCACAGCGTGAGATTCTGCTGGAAACCTACATTTTCGAGCGTGATGCTACGGGTGTTGAGGTGGCGGACGCCTTGCGTGCTGCGGCTTTGCGCGGGGTGGTGGTGCGCTTGCTGGTGGATGGCTTTGGTGCGCGAGAGTTTGTGCGCAGCGGGCTTGCCGATTTGCAGAGTGATGGCGTTGAGGGTCTGGTATTCCGCCCGGAGATCCGGCAGCTGTCTTTGCGCCGCCATCGCTTGCGCCGCCTGCACCGCAAGCTTGTGGTGATTGATGGCCGTACCGCTTTCGTGGGGGGTATCAACATCATTGATGATATGGACACGCCGGGCCAGATTCCGCCGCGCTTTGATTTTGCCGTGCGGCTGCAGGGGCCGCTGGTGGCTGAGGTGCATGAGGCCATGGCGCGCCTGTGGCGCCTGGTGTTGTGGGCAGGTCTGCATCGGCGCCTTACGCCGCTGCGCTGGGTCAGGCCCGGTCACGCACGCGTGGGCAGCATGCATGCTGCTTTCGTAATCCGCGACAACCTGCGCCATCGTCGTGATATCGAGAACGCCTACCTTGGCGCCATTCGCATGGCGCGTCATGAAGTGTTGATAGCCAACGCTTATTTTTTCCCCGGCCGCGCCTTCCGTCATGCGTTGATCGAGGCGGCAGGGCGTGGTGTGGAAGTCACCCTCCTGTTGCAGGGGAGGGTGGAGTACTGGTTGCTGCACCACGCTTGCCGCGTGCTTTACCCCAATCTCATGGAGGCAGGCGTGCGCATCGTGGAGTATCGCAAGAGCTTTCTGCATGCCAAGGTCGCGGTAGTGGATACGGACTGGGCGACAGTAGGGTCCAGCAATATCGACCCTTTCAGTTTGCTGCTGGCGCGTGAGGCAAACGTGGTAGTGCGGGATAGCGGTTTTGCAGCAGATCTGCGTCATGCCCTGCGTGTGGCCATTGCAGACGGCGGTTGCGAACTAACTGCGGTTCACTGGCAGCGCCAAAGCCTTCTCCAGCGTGCACTGAGCTGGCTGGCCTATGGCTTGCTGCGCCTGCTGCTGGGGGTGGCCGGCTATGGTCGGCGGGCGTTATAGACGCATGAGATGCCTGCCAGCTTCAGCTTGTCAGGCATCGTTTGGGCTGCTTGGATCTTCCTGGGCACGCACGCGCGGCACGCGGGCAAGTTGCCAGTATTCGGATGCCCAGGCCCACACCTCGGCTACGCTGGCCCGGCCGAGATCGACGGGCGGATTCTGGCCGAGCAAGCTCAGTGCGGTGCGCAGGGCTGGTGCTGCGTGGGCTGGCTGCAGCGCGGGAGCAAGGGTCTGCTTGGAGAGCTTTTCACCCGCGCGATTGGTGAGGACTGGCAGGTGGGCATAGGCGGGCTGAGGATGGCCCAGCAGGCGCTGGAGATGGATCTGGCGTCCGGTTGAGTCCAGCAGATCGGCGCCACGCACGACATGCGTCACCCCTTGCCAAGCGTCATCCACGACCACGGCAAGCTGATAGGCAAACTGACCATCGGCGCGCAGCAGGACAAAGTCCCCCACGCTTTCGGCTAGCCTCTCGTGCTGTTCGCCCTGGATGGCGTCGGACCAGTGGAGGTCGCTGGCGTCGCTCAGGCAGCGCCAGGCGCGGGCTGCCCGTCCGGCAGGTAGGCCTGTGCGACAGTTACCAGGGTAGCGTAGCGAGCCGTCGGGCGCGCGCAGGGCCGAGTCGGCGATTTCCCGGCGCGAGCAGGCGCAAGGATAGGCGTACTTGTGCTGGATGAGTTGATCGAGTGCGCAGCGATAGGCGTCGAGCCGCTGGCTTTGCCATAGCACCGGGCCGTCCCATTCAAAACCGCAGGCTTCGAGCTGACGCAGGATGGTGTCGGCCGCTCCGGGTTGGGTGCGCGGCGCGTCGACGTCTTCCATGCGCACCAGCCATTGGCCTTTGCGTGCTCGGGCGTCAAGGCAGGAGGCGAGGGCAGCGATGAGCGAGCCCTGGTGCAGGGGCCCGCTGGGTGAAGGGGCAAAACGGCCGATGCAGGTGCCGGGAGTCATGCCCGGATTGTAAGCGTGCAGCAGCGTGACCGGGCTCAGTTGGCTGTGTCGAGGCGCTCGTCTGCACCGAGCAGAATCTTGCTGATGACATCCATCATCAGGCCGAAGGTCTGCTGGGTTTTCTGCATATAGCCTTCGACAGCATAGCGCTGCTCGATGCTGCCTTCGTGCTCGGCGCCGGGTTGGCCCGAACGGATCAGAATTTTCAGATCCTGGCGACCGAGCGGTCCACGCAACTCGCGCACCAGACGCAGGCCGGCATCGCGGGTCTCCATCATCACGTCGAGCAGCACCAGATCAATATGCGGCTCAGCCAGAATTACTTCGCGGGCTTCCGCAGCGGAATGGGCGTGCAGAAAGCGGAATGGGCGATCGCCAATACGTCCCCGGCGCAAGGTCAGGGTGGTGGCTTCATGGACCTGCTGTTCGTCGTCCACGATCAGCAGCACCCAAGGGGCTTCGGTTTGCGTTGGCGGGCGCTCTTGTGCGTCTTCTTCCATGAAGGAGAAGAGATCGTCTTCAGCGTCGCCCGCGCCGGGTTCGGTCGAGTCCGCCTGCAGGCGTAGCTTGCACGCAGCCCAATCGAGGCGAATGGGATCGGAGGCGGAGGTGTTGCTCAAGGGCATCGGGACTCCCGGGAACGCAGGAACGAGACGGTCAGGGCCGGCGCAGCGATTGCGGCAGCGCGGAAAGCGCAAGCATACCTATAACTTTCGTCTAGTGCAGCTGTTGCGCTCCACGCCGTTTCGATGCGTGCCTGCAGTCAATATTTAGTTCACACGTTAAACAAAAAGTCTGACCGAAAAGGCTTGCCAGTGCTTCGTGTGGGCTCTTGCGTCATTGTTTTGTACCCGTTTTCATACCCGCTATTGACGATGCTGCATCCGGTCAGACCAGCGCAGTAGGCGCTGTTGAACGGTCAAACCGCAGCCAGACGATCCACCGTGTCCGGAAACTTTTCGACCAGGCGAATGAGCAGTGCTGCTTGCGCGTTTGGCCGCGCACGACCCTGTTCCCAGTTTTCCAGCGTACGCGGATTGGTTCGCAGGTAGCGGGCAAACACCTGGCGTGACAGATGCAAGCGCTCCCGCAAGGCCAACACTTCACTAGCAGTCACCTCGGGCGCCGGATGCATCTCTACCTCGTGCGTACGCAGAGTCTGCTTGCCAGCGCGTGCGCTAGACAGTGCGTCAAAGCCCTCTGCAATCTCTGCAAACAAGTTCCGCTTTTTCATCGTCGCGCCTCCAGTTCCTTCTTCACCATTCCCTTGAGCACCTTCCGTTCGTCAGGGCTCAAGTCGGCCAGTTCGTCCTTGTCGTACAGGGTGAACAGCCAGAATTGCCGACCACCATCCCACCAGTAATAGATCACCCGCAAACCGCCGCGCTTTCCTTTGCCTCTACGCGAATCGCCATGTCGCAGCTTGCGTAAGCCTCCTGTGCCTTCGATCACGTCGCCAGCATCAGGGTTCTTCATCATTGCCTCTTGTAGGCTGCGGAACCCCTCATCGTCCAGATAGTCGGCCCGGTGGCGGGAAAATGCAGGCAGCTCAACGAAGACGGCTTTCATTTGCTTGACTATACGCAAGTTGCGGTGTTGTTGTCAAAGGCGGTGTGACACCACGTTTTTTCGCGCCCGCGAAAATGGCCCTTGGCCCACGCACGCTCGAATAGGTGTTTGCCTTGAACACCGCCTCCGTGCATGCTTGAACTACACAGAAAGCAGAAGGCCCGATGAGTAGATGCCTTGAAAGCGAAACACAACCGATGGGGTCTGCATGGGCTGCGGGGCGATGAGGCTGCCCGCATCCCATGCAGGATGATACGGTTTGGTGCGCCGTCAAGGCCAAGCCCTAGCGGGCGCCTGCGGCGGCCTTGACGGGATGACCGCCTTCACGAAACCACGGTTTTGGAACACCTAACAGCATGATTTCTGAATACGAACGTCAGCGAAGGAAAGACGCGATCGACTTTGCGAGAGGTAGTGTCCGCTTGGAAGGCTGCATCCTCGACGAAGAGATCGAACGCTTCAATGCAGAATTTGTCGCTGGCAATCTCAGCAACGAAGAACATTCATGCGTCTGTCAGAGGTACATTCTGACCAAAAACTCAATTCAGCAAACTTGATCGCTTGTGCTGTTTTTGAACAGGCAAAACAAAGTCCGCGCTTGCGTCACTCCACTTACTCAAACTCACTTCATCAGCTTCTCAGCAAGTTGCTCTACGTAGACAAAGTGCGGTGCCCATTCGGGGATCAGCATCCCCTTAAGTCGCTCACCTTTCGGTTTTCTCCCGTAGGAAAAAAGGCGCCGATTGGCAGATACGACAGCAGCGTAATAAAGCTTCTCCTGAAGACTCATCGATCTCTTGGGAAGGAGTACGCTCACATCGCTATTCGGGACAAAAGCGCTGACCGAAACCCACGCATAGGTGTGACTCCCCTGTCCGTTTGTCGAGACATACAGCGTATGCCGGGGGTAAACGTTGTTTGAGCCTGCGATATCACTATCGACATACTCGACGAATGACGTGGTTTGGGTCTTCGAGGGCCTCACATATGGCAAAAACTCTGGCCCGCTTTTTACATCCGAGCGTGCGTCTGAACCAAGCGACAAACCGCTTCGCACATCAAACACGCTGTCTAGCCTGACCAAGCTGCCCTTCGTATTTGGCACCGAGGCCCGAGAGGACAGCTTGTGGTCGTCTTTGATCTCGAACGTTGGAACCGAAAGGCCCTTAGCCCATGAAGGCACCTCGGTCCTGGATGGCACCAGAAGTAACTCGAAGCTCCGGTTGGCTTCACGACCATGCGTGGAGTAACGACGGCGATTCTCTACGATGCAACGGCAATAGAAGGCTTTCTCGGAAAGGCTCATTGGCTGCAGTGGCGTAAGAACCTTAATGTTCTGCGCCGTGTAGAAGGGTTCCGGCTGGACAAAGGCACTTAGCAGATACGTCCCCCCCATTGTCACAGTGATCAAGCCCGCGTCATTTGGAACGTGTCCAGGGACCAATTCGACGCAGCCTACGACTCCTAGATTCTTGCTTGAACGAGAAACGAAGTTGACCCCTTGGTCCGTGAACGTCAGCTTGTTCGCGTCCAGCTTGTTTCCATATCGAACTGCGAACACTTCGCCTATGGGAACCATCTCATACCTCCGCCTCGTCCGAGAGGATCTCGAACGCCAGGTAACGGCGCAACTCCGCTTCAACGGCAGCCTGATCGATGTGACTGTAGTCCACGGTCATATAGGCCTCGGCGCACCATTCATCTTCTGGCTTGAGTGCAACAGCAATGCTTCGCCCATCCTCCACGTCGCGATTGCGGTACGCTTGAACCCAAGCCTCGCGGAGAGCCGGCCAACGACCGAACTTGTCTATACGACCCCGGCCTTTTACTTTCACATGGCCGTCATCGCGCCAATAGCCGAGCCACGTTTTCTTACCCTTCTTGTGGGGCGTATGGGCTTTCAGAACGACCGCACAAGTCACGACTCCCACCTTGGAGTTGTGGAAAAGGTCCTCGGGAAGCGACATGACAGCCTCAAGCGTGTGGCTCTGCAACAGCCGCCGCTTCAGTTCGAGATTCGGGCCTTCCTGAGCAACGACACAGCTAATAGGCACGAGGCCAACGCAAATGCCACCGGACTCGAGCATCTCTAGGTTGTTGAGAACAAACTCCAGTTCTTCGATGTCATCCTTCTCAGCCTTGTACGGCGGGTTAAGTAGCCCCACGGAGGGTGACTTTGCTTGCATTTCGGCTACTAGCTTGAAGCAGTCGCCGCTAACAATGGAGCTCTTGCCATCCTCCTGCAGAATCATGTTTGATATGGCGAGCGCATATATGTCATGCTGAGCCTCGACGCCGAGGAGCTGGGTCCTTTTGACGATCTCGATCTTCTCGCTATCTCCTCCACAATCCGCGACCATTTTTTTCATCGCACTAATCAAAAAGCCGCCCGTCCCACAGCAGCTGTCTAAAACAATGCTGTCCTTACCGACCTCAGCTATATCGGCGAACAATTCTGTTATATGGGGAGGTGTGAGGACGATCCCGAGCCCTTTGTCGTTATTGGCGTAACGAAGGAATTCGATGTAGAACTGCCCCACCGTATCGAAGTACTTGTGTGTCTCCATAAACCCAAGTACATGCTCTCCCACCTCCGCGATCAAATTCACGAGAGCGCTGGGGTCATTGGTCAGCGTAGTGTGCGTCTGGATGAACGCGTACGCGTGGGATAGGTTTTCGATCTTGTCTCTAGGGACATCGGATGCTTTGAGTTCATCGATAACCGTCTTTACCAAGCTTGTCGCCAACTGGGCTGGCGTTTTGTGTTTCGTGTAAGAAGCAAGAAACGCCGTGTTTTTCAAAGAGATCAAAATGCTGCTGATGAGCAGGCTTCTATGGGACTCTTTGACTTTTAATCGATGCAGAGTTCGATTGAGCGTCTGCGAATAAGAAAGAAGATCCGCATAGTCGACATTGAACTTCTGAGGAGATGTGATGTAGGTACTGTATAGATCCTTAAAGGACAGGATCGACTCTACGTCCAGCTCATATGGCTTGTGTTGCCCCTCCAGATGGGCAAAGACGCTGACTCGCTGCTCACTCTTCGTTTCGCCGCTTACGCCAATCGCAATTACATCGAATTCCTTCGATAGGTAGGCGGCGTACAGCACGGCACCATCACATGCGTATTCTTTGGGTTTGTCCAACTCCTTGCTTCTATGTCTCTTGGGGCTGGCCTTGCACTCAATGACGATCACGAGATTGGGATACTGAGGGGCTGTGATAATAAACTCCGGATACCCCGCCCCCACCCCTGCCTTCGAGGCCCGCTTCAGCAACTTCTGGATGCGCGGGTTGTCGCTCTGCTGTTCCTCAACGAGCACCCCCGCCTTGCCCTCGTAGCCGCGCGCCAAGAGAGCACTTCGCACAAGCGTTTCAGTTTTTCGTTCGTTCAAACCAGCTCCTCGAATCCTTCTGTCGCCAAGACGCGGCTAGCCACCGCCATATCGAGATTGTTACATGCATTGCCAAAGCAGAGCACTCAATCTTCGGCTTCAGCGCTACAAGGAGGACTGCTTGCCCCTTCCACCAACAGGCTTGTCCGAAGGAATTCCAGCCAACCCTTCGCGTATTGGTATGAGTCCGCCGGTCAAACTACACAGACTCGTCTAGTCCTGAGAGAAAACCGCCGAAAATGGTGTGTGGCGCGGCCAAATTACAAAATTTGCGAAGTTTGACCGGCGGCAGCTTCGGCGAGCGTCCTCCGAACGGTTACCACTTGTGGTTGTGATACGCCCACTCCAGCAGCATCCAATACAGCGGCGCGACGATGATGAAGGTGAGAAACGTGACCATATGGCCTCCAGAGGCTAAAGGCGCTGGACTTGAAGAACCAGCAAGATTTCCGACCGAGAAGTCTCGGAGCCGGACGTGTGCAGAAACTTCGGCAGGAACGTCAGTCCGTCCCTGCTGTTGCTGTCCTTGTTTTCGGCCAAGCCGCCCAGGACGATCAGATCACCATCCCTCACGCTGACAGAGGTCTTGAGCGAACGCTTGGTCAGGGTCGGTGAGTTGTTGACGCCGGTTGTGGTTGCGATGAAGTTCGAGAGCTGCTGGTCAATGTTCAGGTCGATCGCGCCTTCACGTACGGTCGGTTGAATGTTGAAGATGACGCCACTGGACCGGTACTCGACGCTCTGGACTGCTTGGCCGCTACTTGGGTAGCTGACCGCGCCAAGCACGGGTACATCTTGGCCGACTGAGAAAACACCCTGAGCGCCAGAGCGGATGCGCAGTGACGGACTGGAGAGCACCTTGAAGCGGCTGTCCTGGTTCAGCAGGGAGTAGATGCCGTCGAGGTTTGCTGCCTTGAACTGGATGAAGCTGTTTGCCTTGGTGAGTGCGCCAATACCTATTGAAAAGCGGCCGTCCAGCAAACTGGCTAGCAGGCCAAATGCAGAGCCTTCCTTTTCAGACGTGCTGACCTCATAGACCACGCCGCGTGCCATGACCTCACCAAACGCGACATCGACCTGAGAGAGTGCCTGTTGCAAGCGGCCAATCTCGTCTGGTGTCCCTGTGAATACCAAAAGGTCTGACGCACGATCCACCAACGCAGCGGCGCTGTTGGGCGGCGGTGTTTGTCCCTGGGGAATTTTTGCCGAGTCGGAGGCTTTTACCGTGCGGTTTGCCGTAAAACCGGAGCCGAACAGTGGTGCAAGAATTTCCGTCAGAAAGCCCACCTCACGGAACTTGGGCCGATAGACGAATACCTCAGCGGCAGGGGCATCGCGACGTGTCTTGCGAGCGACGAAATCCACGCCGGCACGGTTTTCAAGTGCGTAGCCAAGGCTGTCCAGAAAGCTGGTCAAGAAAGGGCGCAAATCCCCCTTGTCGCTTTGCCAGCGGAAAGAAATTATCCGCTGATCTGCGGCCACATCGGGATCAAACATGTAGGGAGTGTGCAGGGCATCACCAAAGATGAGCTGAAGCGCGTCCGCCACCTTGACGCCTGTCAGATCGAACCCAGCTGGAGCATTTGCGGCAAGTGCGGGCCATGGAAGAACAGCAGCCATCAGCAGGGTGGCAATAAGCTTTCTCATGGCATCGCTCCCGCGATAGATGGGGCTACTGGCGGAGGCGCAATTGTTCCACTGTAGTAGGTCACTGTCTCACCATCAATCTTCCCTGCCATCGCTTGGCCACTGTTCGCGAAGTTGGAAGGGCTTTCAAAGCGCAGGCGCCCTGTTGGACTGGCGAGCACCACGTACTGTTGATTGCCGGAGACGAACCGCCCAGCAATGCGCCAGGCTGTGCTGAAACTGATAGGCGGCGGAAGCCCCGTACCTTGTGCGTGCAGCGGGCCACCGGGAGCCTGTGCTGATGCCGGCATGGCTGTAGTCTCGGACTGGAGGGCGCGGTTCTTGAGGTGTGTTTCCGGCTGGAAGAAACGGTAGATCTTGTAGAACGAGAAAAAGACTGCAATGGTGACGCCAATGATTACCGGCAGAAGCCACCAGCGTTTGAAGATGTTGGTTCGATCATCAATCGCTTTTTCGTTTCCGTTTCCGCCCGCGTAGCTCTTGTACATTGGGAAAAATACTTTGTCATACTCTTTCTGGTAACGGCTAATCGCATTCGTCCGCGTCTGCTTGTAGCCTTCAAAGACCTCGACGCGGTAGCGCTTACCAATGCCCAGGGCTTTGTGCTTGGTGGTCCTGAAGCTGAACTCCACGACATTCTTGACGCTCCGATGCAGGCCCGAAATATCCTGAATCATCAGTGCCACATCACAGCTCACGCCCGTCTCGGGGTGCGTGTAATGGCGGTGCATGCGGAAGAACTGCATGTGCTCATGGGTGAGCTTTCCTCCGTCAGCAGGCCAGAAGCGCCACGCTTCATCAATGGCGACCAAGTCACCAGGTAGAACAACTGAAGCGACCTCGGGGTGTTCTTCGTCGGGAAAGAATGCCGGCTGAAGGATACGTTCGTTGGTGACATGAACGACCGTCCCGAGCTTGCCTGCTTGTGCCTTGTTCTTGGCTAGCAGGTATTCGTGGATTTTCTCTTCGTTGATGCCGTCAATATTGGTGATGACCCGGCGACCTGCGGCAATGGCCGATACGATCACTGAACTGGTGACTTCGTAGGACTTGCCGCTGCCTTGAAGGCCGGTATACGCATTGATCGCCATGGGTCACTTTCGCATTTGCGAAAATCAGCCGATCACGGGGATGCGGCGGATGATGAATCGGGTGGCGTAGGCCGACAGAACCATGGGCACGCCGACGTTGAACTGCATGATGTTCATCAGCCACCACATCGAGCCGGGCAAACCGCCAAACGCGCTGCGAAGCGATGATCCATCAGGCAGGATGGTCGTCAGGATCTGGATGAACTCTGTTGTGATGAAAAACAGGCCGAAATAGAGAACGAACTTGACCAGTACAGACCGGGCAACCCATGCCAGCGCCGACCAGAGAGCAGAAAGAAGGATTCCGTACATGGCTGTTCCTCAAGCACGAAGCAGGACAAGCAGCGCCAGCACTGACCAGGCTACGAACATGAATGCCTGGATGATTTGCTGGTTCTGTCCGACGATGGTGCAGTGCGCGTCTATTTGAAAGCTGTGATTCCAGACGCTGAAGCTGGCAACCGGACATGTTCCGGCTCCTGTTGGCATCATGAAATTGCGCAGGCTTGGCAGCAGGTTCAACACTGGTGCCATGATTTGTTGGGCCGTGGGCGTAGGCTCAAGCTCCGGTTGAGGGATAGCTGGATCATCCCCAAGATTGACCTGTGGTTGCTCGGCAGCAGGATTCACAGCATTTGGATTCGGATTCGTCGTTTGCTGGAGCTGTGATTCAGGGGCGGTAGGGTTGAACGGAAGGGAGTACGAAGTAGGATCGGTCGTCGGTTGAGGCTGAACGAAATCACGCACTGTTGGCCAGTAGCTTGGGTTTTGATCCATCCACGTCTGTGCTTCTGATGCAGTGATGGGATTGGCCTGCTGATATGGCAGGCCCTGGTATCCCGGCTGCGTAGCCGCTTGCTGCCAAAGTTGATTGGCAAGATCAGCGACAATTTGCGGATTCAGGGGCTTTGCAAGCTCACTTTCAGGTAGCGCCGCTACCGCTTGTTGCAAGGTTTGCCCCGGAACGTTCTGGACGGTGCTTTCGAGAGGATAGCTATAGCTGGTGCAGACATTTGCCACTGCAAACATGCCCCTGCCGCACGAGACCTCGGCTCTCAGGCCATAACTAACTGAGGTATTTCCACAGTAGTAGGTAATTGAGTTTGCGGAAAAGCAATTTGGCTTACTCGGCTGAGCAATCCCTTGAGCTCGCTTGGCCGCGTAATACAGTTCTTGTGCCAACGCATTCGGATCGCTTCCATATACTTGCCGACCGGCCGGGTCCCACCCGCTCCAAACAATATCGCCGACACCGAATCCGTCGGCGCTATACGACAGGTTGGCCGCCTGGTATTGGTCAACCTTCATGGTGTCCTTGTGGAAGAGCCAGTTCACGAGTCCATCGATGGCAAGCGTGACGCCGTATCCAACGGCGGCGGCGGCTGCCGTCGCAAGCATGGCGGTGGCCCAAGCAGGCGCCGTGGCGCCAAGCATGACAACGACACCAGCCCCGGCCGCAGAGCCTACCGCCGATCCGGCAACGCCAGACATACCGGACAGAGTGTCGTAGAAGCGAGGGTCATTCGCCGCAAAACCACGTGACCTCATTGATTGCTGAGTAACGCCACTGACTGCACGATTGACGCCTCTGGAAACCGGCAAGGCTTGAGCGCTCGCTGATGTCGCATGAAGGGTCAATACCAATGCCGCCAGCAGTGCGAACGCACGGGCGATCATAGTGACAGTCCTTTGATGACAGCCCATGCACAAAGCTGTCCCCAAGCAAAAACGAAGATGTACCAAATCTGAGTGCTGGTCATGCAGTAGGCCTCGGGTGAGATTTTCGCGGGCGCGAAAAAGTGAAAAGGGGAGTGCTAGCCCTCCCCCTGTCATGGCGACAAAGGGGGCTGATCAGGCACCCTTGAACATGCGCCAGACGATCTTCACGCCCTTGATGGCGAGCAGCAGGCCCATGGCCGAAACACCGATAGCCATGATGGCGGTGATGGTGGTCGACAGATCGATCTGGCTGGTCAGTGTCGAAAAGTCGGGGCCGGTATTGGTAGCCGTTTGTGCAAACGAAACCATCGGCGTAACCAGAGCCACCATTGCGGCGACGAAAATTGCGAAGAGCTTTTTCATGTTGCTTCCTTCAAAGAAATGTCCGGGTGCGCCGGACGCGCTTGTTTCGATTACGCGCCTCGGAAGAAGCGCAGAATCGTTCCAACCTTGAGCGCCACGAGATACAGACCCACCGTGACGCAAAATGCTGCCGCCCATACTTGCGCGGCATATGTGTAATCAAAGGACTCCGGGGTACAGCTCGGGCTGATGGCTGTCGTAGATGAGACTGGGTTATTCACGACCGCAGTAATGACGCCTTGCCACGTGCTTGTCCCTGAGGCGAAAGTGATGATCGTGTTGGCTTGAACCGGGTCTGATGTGCACGACTTTGCGGACCAGCCACTTCCCCAGCCGAGCGCAGCGGTAATAGCCGGTTTGACGTTGGAACACGTCAGGTCAGTTACCGCGACGGTCGTATTGTTGAAAGTGACTGTAGCCATGGAGAGAAAACCTTATGCAGCCTTGGCAACCTTCACATCGACAAGATCAACTTGGCAGATGTACTCAATGCCAACGACAACGAGCTTCTCAACGTCGCTGGAAACCTCGCGACCATCCATGACCTTCTTTTCAACCGCCGTCACCCGGCGATAGGTGATGAAACAGCGAGCCGGAAAGAGCTTGTCTTTCATGCTGCGGCCCACATCGGCGTCCGCAATCTTTTGATCCAGCGCGGTGAAACCCGTCCAGTTCTTGCTGGCAGGCGTCGATACGATGCAGATCTTGGTCGATTCGATCCCCTCCATCCTGGTGCCCTTTTCGCCCTCAAACCCGGTCGAGACCCCCAGCACGAATTCCTCACTCTTCAGTTCTGCAACGTGACGAGACAAAAGCGACATTTCTTTCTCCTTTACGAAAATGACCAATCAATGTTTTGAGCGATGTGCTCGACTGCTTCTGCACCGCCAGATCGAGCGGCTTCCAAAAATTTGCCCATGCCGCCAGCCTTGACGATGTTCTCGAACTCGACACGGCCAACTCGGGTGATGATTGCGGACTCGCCTTGCGCATTCGCATCCTCGATGTCGTCAAACGTGACGGGAAGATCGAAGCGCCGGAGAAGAGGCGCGGCAGCCTTCATGGAAATGCAGGACTTGCCTTTGGTCGCGCGCAGGTATTCGAGCCAGAGCGTGAAGGCTTGCGATTCGCGCCCGCGCTGAATGGCGTCTTCCAGAATTGCCCAGGGAGTCAGCGATTGCGATCCACCGGTTTTCAGCCTGCCGGCAGTCATTTCGGCAGACAGGCTCCAGTCCCGCTCTCGGTCAAATTTGGCGAGATACTCACTGGCGTCCCATGCCGGCCGTACATCAACGCCAACACGCCGATCTTTGAAAAACTCGCGGCAGTCCAAACCATGCTTGAGCAGCGCGCTTTGCCAGACAGGGAATAGCGAAGCTGAAAGCAGCTCGGTCTCGTCAGATGACAATGGGCGCGGAAAGAACCACGCCTGGTGCTGGTGAGGGTGCCAGCCATTACGCGGGCTCCACTTAATTTCAGTGGCAACACATGCACCGCTTCGAGACTCGGCCAGGGCACGGAACTGACGTGATTGACTGAGCGTGCGTTGGGCAGATTTGAACTTTTCCAGCATCAGGGCCAAAGAGTCGTCCAGCCGATGCGCACACGTGAACGTGACCATTACTGCGCCTCCGCCTTCCGCATGTACGGCCTCGAATAGCGCGCCGATTTGCTCCGCCCGTCGTCGCATAACCTTGGCGCAGCAAAAAACGCAGCCCCAAACGTTCCCGCAGCGGAGAACCCCACCGATGCCGACCCCACCCTTAGCATTCCGATAGACGGGCACGTCGTACTCAAGCGCGGTTCTGCCACATACGCTGACCCTGAACTCACTCCTCTTGCCCGTGATTTCACCGGTGTCGCGATCAACAACATCCCGCCAGAATGGATAGAGCAAGTCCTGACTGCCCTGAAGCAGAATGTATCGATAGACCCGAAGCGCAGCTTCTGACGGCGCTGGGATGGCAACACCATCGCGGATGTGACGGACCCCGACAGGCAGGGTTTCAACAAAGCGAAGGTCGGCAAGTCGGGACACATCACGAACCTGCCTTTGCCGGCGTTGACAACAAAATCCGTATAGATTTACCTAGAGGCGCCGACCCGGCTGCGCCCTCGTCCTCGCGCTGGCGCGCTGCGGGCGTTACGCTGCCGGTCGGCTGTGTCGTTGCGTTGTCTTTGGCGACGCCTGACATGGCTCGCGCATAGAAGTTCATCCCAGGGGCAAGCGCCTCGGGGAACATATCGAGCTGAACGAGCGGCCGCCGCGCTTTCACTTCTGCGCCCCGCTCGCAGTTCCCCGCGAAAGAACCCAGGAATCGACCTCGGCTACAACGAAGCCAAGCTTTCGCTTGCCAAGCCGGACAGGGCGCGGAAAGTCATTGCTTTCATCGCGCAGCCAGCGCCACAAGGTTGGGCGGCTGATCCCGATGCGTGACAAAACAGAGGAATAGCTTTCAACGGTAGGGGGCGCACCCAAAGAAGAGTGAGCTACACTGCTTTTCATCATCTATCCTCACCCTAATCGTGAACTATGTCATCGATTTAGCGAGGATAGTTTCCTGTTTCGGGAGGTGTCAAGTGTTTTCGAGCATCCATTCGAGGATGAAGCTGCTGATTGAGTCGAAACTGCCCAAGTACGGGCGCTTCCAAAGGCTGGAAGACCTTTCGAAAATCAAAGTCAGCGTATGGAAAAGTTGGTGGGCAGGTAGGCAGCGAGCTACTGCGCAGATGGTTGAGGCTGTTGCTTTGATTTGGCCTGAGCATGCCTACTGGCTTGCAACTGGCGATGAGCTTCCCAAGGAGGGGCTCACGAACCCAGCGAGAAGCCCTGAACTAGAGTTCTCAGCGATTGCGGGTATTACTCAGCAAGTGTTGGCAAGACGATTTTCAATTCTCAAGGAATTAACTGGTTGCCTTGACTGGAACGCCATTGAACAAGATGGAGAAATCGTTGCTGAGCGGATATCGGCTGCGGTAGATAAGTTTTTTGAAACGTATGCTGAACTCAGCGATGCTGACATCGCAACGACAGCTTCTGCTCTTGAAAAGATGTCGCCCGATGCAATGACAAAAAGATGGCGGGCCGTATTGGAAAACGATGAACAGTTGAGAGAGCTTGAGAGTGCGCGTGAGCGATTAATGGCAAAGATTTTCTCAAGGTGAAACTGGCTTGCGTTTATCTGCCTCTACAAGTTCGTCTAGCATGTCCGCCCACTTCTGCATCATTTCACGCCTCTCATCCAGGTAAGTCGCGTGGTTGTAGGTTCGGCGTACTGAGTTTGGTTCTGTATGTGCAAGTTGAGCTTCAATCACGTCGCCCCGGTGGCCGAGTTCGTTAAGCCTCGTTGATCCGGTGGTTCGCGTGCCGTGAGGGCTATATTTTGTTGCCCAGCCAAGTTTCTTCAGTGCTTGGCGAATCGTGGCATCAGCCATTGGCTTGTTCCGATCATCACGGCACGGAAAGACAAACGGCGTAGAACCCGTGATTGGGTGCAAAGCCTTTAGTAGATCGACAGCTTGGCGAGGCAAGGGAACCACATGCTCTCGCCGATTTTTCATGCGGTGAGCTTGAATTTTCCATAGGCCTGTTTCCAAGTCGATCTCGGTCCATTCCGCCCGGACGGCTTCGTTCGGGCGCGTCAGCGTGAGCCACATCAGTCGGAAGGCATATATCGTCTGGAAATGGCCGCCGTGCCCCGAGAAGTCTTTCAGAAGTTGCCCGATTTCTGCAGTACTCAAGGCGCGTTTATGCTGGGTCTTGTTTTTCGGTAGCGCCTCGCGCCATTGATGAACTGGGTTCGCGTCAACCCTGAAAGTCTCACAAGCAAGCTCAAAGATGCCGAACATGGTGCGCTTTGCTTCGGCGGCGACTGTGACTCCATTTTCCTTTGAGCTTTTCAGAAG
This sequence comes from Uliginosibacterium sp. 31-12, assembly GCF_030548425.1. Taxonomy (NCBI): domain Bacteria; kingdom Pseudomonadati; phylum Pseudomonadota; class Betaproteobacteria; order Rhodocyclales; family Zoogloeaceae; genus Uliginosibacterium; species Uliginosibacterium sp. 31-12. Next base: position 105,126 of record NZ_JAUOOA010000008.1, read on the forward strand.
AATGCTGAGGATGATCGGAGGGGTGATCTGCTTGATTGGCAATTTGCCAATGGTTGGGAAAACCACTCGCTCAAGCATGTTTAGCCGTCGAGCTTTGGTGACGGCTTCCCAGCTTTTGAGTGACAGCCATTCCGTTGCGAGAGCTTCAAAAGTGTTAGCCGCTTCCTTGATGAGGCGGGCCTTTTCCTGCTTGCGGTGCACGACGGGGTGAATGCCCTGCTTGACCTGCTTTCGCACTTCATCACAGCGTTCGCGCGCGTCGGCCAACCCCATGTCCGGATAGTTGCCCAGAGCGAACATGGATTCTTTGTTGTTCAGCTTGTATCGGTAGCGCCAGGCTTTGATGCCGGAGGGCTTGATTTCCAGGTACAGGCCATTGAAGTCCTTCAGCCGATATAGCTTTTCGCGGGGTTTGGCGTTGCGGCAATGGGCGTCTGTCAGCATGGCATGCCTCTGAAGGAGTGGACGCTTCGATTGTACCCACTATATCAACATCAAAACTCTGCCTCGTACCCGCTTTTGTACCCGCCTGTCTATTGAAAGCAAGTGAAATTTCATGATGTTTCACGAGCATTCAATCCATGTGAAAACGCCCGCGAATCCTGAGACTGGCGGGCGCTTTGAACGTTTCGCAATGTTTCAGCACATTGCGCGGTGTTGCATCAATCGGGCTACACGTTGAACAGGAAGTTCAGCACGTCGCCATCTTTAACGATGTACTCCTTACCTTCGGAGCGCATCTTGCCGGCCTCCTTGGCACCTTGCTCTCCCTTGTATTGGATGAAGTCGTCAAAGGCGATGGTCTGGGCGCGGATGAAGCCCTTCTCAAAGTCGGTGTGGATCACGCCGGCGGCTTGCGGGGCGGTGTCGCCCTTGTGGATGGTCCAGGCGCGCACTTCCTTCACCCCGGCGGTGAAGTAGGTCTGCAGGCCGAGCAGGTCGTAACCGGCGCGGATCAGGCGGTTCAGCCCAGGCTCTTCGAGGCCGATGTCGGCGAGGAAGGCGAGCTTGTCTTCGTCATCCAGGTCGGCCAGTTCGGCTTCAATCTGGGCGCACAGGGCCACCACCGGCGCGCCTTCCTTGGCGGCGTGCTCACGCAGGCGATCGAGGTGAGGATTGTTCTCGAAGCCGTCTTCGAGCACGTTGCCAACATACATCGCCGGCTTCAGGGTCATCAGGCACAGTGGCTTGAGCTGCACCAGATCGTCTTCGTTTAGCTTGAAGGTGCGGGCTGGCTGGCCTTCGTTCAGATGCGGCAGCATGCTTTCGAGCAGGGCCACGAACTTCTGTGCATCTTTGTCGCCTGCGCGGGCCTTCTTCTGTTCGCGCTGAATGGCCTTTTCCACGGCCGTCATGTCGGCCAGCGCCAGTTCGGTGAGGATGGTCTCGATGTCGGCAATCGGGTCGACGCGGCCAGAGACGTGCACCACGTTTTCGTCATCGAAGCAACGCACCACGTTCACGATCGCGTCAGTTTCACGGATGTTGGCTAGGAACTGGTTGCCCAAGCCTTCACCCTTGGAGGCGCCGGCGACCAGACCAGCGATGTCGACAAACTCGACGATAGCCGGCTGCATGCGCTGCGGTTTGACGATCTCGGCGAGCTGGGCCATGCGCGCATCCGGCACCTCGACAATGCCGACGTTCGGCTCGATGGTGCAGAAGGGGTAGTTCGCTGCTTCGATGCCGGCCTTGGTGAGGGCGTTGAAGAGGGTGGATTTGCCGACGTTGGGCAGGCCGACGATGCCGCACTTGAGACTCATGTTGTTTCCTGGGGTCAGTTAGCAGTTATTTGCCGGTCGCGCGTGCGTTCAATTGAGTGTGGAACAAGGCGCAGCAACGAAGGCAGGGTGGCTCCCTGTCTAGGCGCTGCAACGTAGTGCCACGATCAATTGAGCGCAAGCCCTCCGGGTTGAATCTTATGGCTCATGGATACTGCGTTGCACTCCTTGTGTCGGGCACCTCCCCACACTGCGTCACGCGCCTTGTCCCATAAGCCATAAGACTCAACACGATCCGGCAAATAACTACTAACTGACCCCCGGCGCAGCAGGGCGCGCGTTGATGTGTTGGGTGGCGGCATTCCACTCGCCGCTGGCAATTTTGGACCAGGCTGCGAGGGCGCGATCGATCGCCGTGTCGATTTCGCTTTGTTCTTCGCGACGCGGGCGGTTCAGGACGAAATTGGCGACTTCGTTCTTGTCGCCGGGGTGGCCGATGCCGATGCGCAGGCGCCAGTAGTCCTGCGTCGACAGGCGCGAAGAAATGTCCTTGAGACCGTTGTGTCCGCCAAGACCCCCACCGAATTTGAGCCGCAGCTGGCCGGGCGGGATGTCGAGTTCATCATGCACGACGAGTATTTCATTCGGCAGGATGCGGTAAAAATGCGCCAAGGCCAGGACTGATTGGCCAGAGCGATTCATGAAAGTCTGCGGCAGAAGGAGCCAGGTGTTGCCGGCCTTGCCGACGAAGCCATGAAAACGGCTTTCATGATTGAAGCGGGCGCCCAGGTCCTGTGCCAGGCGCTCACAAAACCAAAACCCGGCGTTATGCCGGGTCTCGGTGTATTCGGCCCCGGGGTTCCCGAGGCCGACAATCAGCTTGGGAGCCGATTGGCTCATCAGGCCTTGGCTTCGCCTTCAGCGGCGGCCGCGTCAGCAACTGCGCCGCGCACGGTGACGATGGATGCGAGCACCTTGTCGCCATCAGCGGCGTGGGCCAGCTCAACGCCAGCCGGCAGCTTCAGGTCACGAACGTGCAGGGCTGCACCGTTGTCCAGATCCTTGCAGTCAACTTCCAGGAATTCCGGCAGGCTGCCCGGCAGACCCTTGACGTCAAGTTCGTTCACGCCGTGCGACAGCATGCCGCCATGCAGCTTCACGCCAGGGCATGCATCCGCATTGATGAAGTGGACCGGCACCTTGATGTGGATGGCGTGGGTGGCGTCGACGCGCTGGAAATCGATGTGCAGCACGATCTGGCGGAACGGGTGCCATTGCACGTCACGCAGCACGGCGGTCTCGGTCTTGCCTTCGACGTCGATGCTCAGCACGGAACTGTGGAAGGCTTCCTTGCGCAGGGCGTGGAACAGATCGTTGTGATCCAGATTGATCTGGACGGCAGGCTGACCGGCACCGTAGATGATGCCTGGGGTGACGCCGGCATGACGCTGGCGGCGGCTCGCACCCTTACCCTTGACGTCACGCTTGGTGGCTTTGACATTGAATTGCATGTTGAACTTCTCCAGTAAATGGCGAGAACCGCGACCAGATCCCACCAGGGCAAAAAGGCGGAGCTTGATGGCTCCGCCCGAAACTTGTACGACTATTCGTCCATGAACAGCGAGGACACCGACTCTTCATTGCTGATGCGCAGCATGGTGTCTGCCAGCAGGGAGCCGATCGAAATCTGCTTGATCTTGGGGCAGGCGCGGGCGTCTTCGCGCAGGGCAATGGTGTCGGTCACGACCAGCTCGTCCAGCTCTGATTCGGTGATGCGGGCAATAGCGGAGCCGGACAACACGGGGTGGGTGATGTAGCTCACCACGCGCTTGGCGCCGTGTTCCTTGAGTGCCTGGGCCGCCTTGCACAGGGTTCCCGCGGTGTCGACGATGTCGTCGACGATCACGCAGGTGCGGCCCGACACGTCGCCGATAATGTTCATCACTTCGGAGACATTGGCTTTCGGGCGGCGCTTGTCGATGATGGCCAGCTCGGTTTCGAGCTGCTTGGCCACAGCGCGGGCGCGCACCACGCCGCCGACGTCCGGCGACACGACCATCAGGTCGCTGGAGTGCTCAGCCTTGCGCAGATGCGAGAGCAGCAGTGGGGTGGCGTAGATGTTGTCGACCGGGATGTCGAAGAAGCCCTGGATCTGGTCGGCGTGTAGATCAACCGTCAGCACGCGCTGCACGCCCACGGCCTGCAGCATGTTGGCCACTACCTTGGCGGTGATCGGCACGCGGGCTGAACGCGGACGGCGATCCTGGCGGGCATAGCCGAGGTAGGGGATGGCGGCGGTGATGCGACCGGCCGAGGCGCGCTTGAGCGCGTCGACCATGATCATCAACTCCATGAGGTTGTCGTTGGTCGGGGTGGATGTCGGCTGAAGCACGAAAACGTCTTTACCGCGGACGTTCTCAAGCAGTTCGACATTCACTTCGCCGTCGGAGAAGCGACCGACCGTGGCGGAGCCAACGGCGATGCCCAAGCGTTTGACGACGTCGGCAGCCAGTTTGGGATTGGCGTTGCCAGTGAAGACCATCAGGCTGCGGTACGCCATGACTACCTCGTGTATGCGTTGGCAGAAACAATTCGGGCAGGCCGACAGCCTCGGCTGTGACCTGCCCGTTCATTGGGGCTGGGGAAGAAGGATTCGAACCTTCGAATACCGGAATCAAAATCCGGTGCCTTGACCAACTTGGCGACTCCCCAACAAAACCTGTGCTGTGCGATGGAAGCAACGCTTGAATCCATCGTACAAAAATTCAATCTCTTGCCCAAGCATGCAGTGGATGCTTGTCCAGTGAAGGGGCGCACCACACGCGCCATTTATCCCGCACTGCTTCAACAACTTCTTTTGCCTCGGCTTCGCGCTGGCAGGAAAGGAACACACAGGCTCCAGATCCACTCATTCGCGCAGTGCCGAAAGGAGTCAGCGCATCAAGCGCTTGCTGCACTTCCGGATACAGCCGGCAGGCCACTGCTTGCATGTCGTTGCGTCCCTGTTGCTCCAGAAACGCTTGTGTTTGCTCAGCAGCGAAGCCCGGCATTATCAGGATCGAAGAGTCCCTTGTCAATTCTTTTGCACGAAAAATTTCAATAGTAGGGACGGCGACCGGGGGTTCGATCACCACATACCATGCTGGCGGCAATTCGAGCGGCTGCAGTGCTTCGCCAACGCCCTCGGCCCAAGCCGTCTGTCCGAAGAGGAAAAACGGCACGTCGGCGCCTAACTCCAGCCCCCAGGCTTGCAGTTCTGCTCGGGTGCAGCCGAGTTGCCACAGATGGTTCAGCGCCAGCAAGGTGGTGGCGGCGTCCGAGCTGCCGCCACCGAGTCCGCCACCCATGGGGAGTTGTTTGTCGATGCGGATCTCCACTCCCAGCCGACAGCCCGTGCGGGCTTGCAGCAGGCGTGCAGCACGGACGACGAGGTCCGCGTCCTCGGCTACGCCGGGAACCTCGCTCAGGCGCCGGATGGCGCCGTCCTCGCGGACGCGAAACCCCAGCGTGTCACCGTGATCGAGCATGCGGAATGCGGTCTGCAGCAGATGGTAACCATCGGCACGGCGGCCGGTGACATGCAGGAACAGATTGATCTTGGCAGGCGCCGGGCAGTACAGAAAGCCGTCTAGATGAACCATTCTTCGATCACGAGCTTGAGGCGCAGCCCCGGTTGTTCAACTTCCAGCGTGCGCGGCAGGGCGTTGGCCTGTTCGCTTTCATAGCCTGTGATGCGAACTGCCCAGCCCTGATCGAGGGCGTCGAGCAGGCGGCCTTGTGCATCGCGGCGGATTTCGCTGGCCTGGGCGCTGAGGCGGCCGAGTACCCATTGGCTGAGTGCGTCGAGGGGTACCGGGGTGTCGGTGAAGCGGGTCATCAGGCGATCTGCCGTACGGGCTTCGTAGAGTTCGCCGTCGGCACTGATCCAGCGTGCGCCTTTGGGGCTGCTCTGCAGCTCCGCCAGCATGTTACCCAGCGGCGAGGCAAAGCCGAGCGAGTCACTGTCGCGGTTGTGCTCCCACATGATGCGCACGTTGTTGGCGCTCTTCCCCTGGTCGATGGCGACTCGTCCGCTGAGGGCGAATTTCTGCACGCTGTCGCGTACCGGCCGGGGCGGAATCTCCTGCGGAGCGGGCGGAGTGCTGGCACAGGCTGTCAGCAACAGGGTGATGAGTGCAAGCAGAAAGCGCTTCATGGTCAGAGTCCCAGGCGTTTGCCGAGGCGGGTAAGGAGTTCGTTGGCCGGGTTGCGGGTTGTGTTTTCCTGCCAGAGCAGGCGCGCGTCGTCACGCTTGCCGGCAGACCACAACACTTCGATCAGATGACTGGCCACCTCTGGATCCGGAAAGAGTGCGTAAGCCTGACGCAGGAGAGGTTCGGCCAGATCGAAGCGCTTCTGGCGGAAGCGCAGCCAGCCCATGCTGTCGAGGATCGCTGCGTCCTGCGGGGCGAGCTGGAGGGCCTGGGTGAGCAGTTGCTCGGCTTCGTCAAGGTGTTGGTTCCGATCCGCGAAGGAGTAGCCCAGGGCGTTGAGGGCGTGGGCATGGTCCGGCTTGAGGTTCAGGATGCGCCGCAAGCGCTGCTCCATCAGCGCCGGTTTGCCAAGCTGTTCGGCGAGGAGGGCGGCGTCATACAGCACGTCGACATGATCGGGTTGGAGCTTCAGCTCTTCTTCCAATACGGCCAGTGCGCCGCGCTGATCTCCCTGTTCGCGCAGCAACTGGGCTTCCTGCAAGCCGATGGCGGCACGTTCTTCCGGCATGGCGCGGCGGGCGGCAGCCAGCCCGGCGCGGGCTTCTGGCAGTTGCTGGTTGCGAGCCAGCAGACGAGCTTTGTTGGCTTGAGCATTCACGTAGTGCGGGCCAGGGGCGACACCGTCGAAAGTCTGGATGGCTTTGGCGGTGTTGCCGCGTTCGGCTTCGATCTGGCCGAGGATCAGTTGCAGGCGGTCAGCTTCCCCCCAGTTCTGCTCGAGCAGCTTTTCGAGGAGACTTTCGGCGTTGGCCAGGTCATTGAATTCGAGGGCTACGCCGGCCAGTGCAAAGGCGACTTCGGGGCGTTCGGGCGGCGTCTGTATCAGGCGGAGATAGGTTTCACGTGCCTCGGCCTTTTGCTGGCCCTGAAGCATCAGGCGGATCTGAGCAATTCCTAGGTCGTGGGCGCGCGGATTGCGTTGCAGGTAGGTGGCCAATAGTGCGCTGACTTCCTCGCGCTGGGCGTCGCCCGCCAGATCGGCGAGCAGCAGTAGGGGGGGCTCCCAGTCCGGCTTGAGGCGATGCGCGCGTAGGGCTGCCGCGTAGCTGGCCGATGGGTCCTTGATGTCACGCTGGACAAGGGCTTCGCTGAAGTGTGCTTCGGCCATGCTCTGATAGGGCTGGAGCAGTTTCTGCACGGTGCGCAGGACGTAGGCCTTGTCACTATTGCGACCATAAAGACCGGGCAGCTGGAGGATCAGGCGCTCGCGCCCCGCCGGTTGTTCGGCCAGCAGTTTGCGCAGCGTTTCTTCTGCGTCGTCCGGATTCTGTTGCATGAGCAGCAGGAGGCGGGCGAGATCGATTTCATTGGCGCGCAGCTGGATGCGCGGGTCGCCCGAGCGGCGTGCCATGTCGTTGTAGCCGAAGGCGGCATCGTCGATCAGCCCGCGTGCCAGCGCGATTTCGCTCAGCAGCATCTGGGCCAGCAACTGGGCGCTGTTGAGCGGCACAGCGCTGTTTTTGCCCTGCGCTGGCTTGGTTTGGCGTGGTGCTTCGGCATGGAGGTTGCCGGCAAAGAGCAGGCCGAGGGCCAGCAGGCAGGGCTTCAGACGGGGAGAGGACATGAAGTATTCCGGCAATCAGGGGTGGCAGCGCCCGGCTCGGGCTTGAAGCCGATCTTAGCAGCAGTGTACTGTTTTGATCTTTGCCGCAGCCAGAAGGACAGCGCATGCCGGAGTTGCCGGAAGTTGAAGTAACCCGTCTGGGGATTGAGCCGCATCTGCTCGGGCAGGTCGTGAGTGGCGTGTCCATCCGCCAGCCGCGCTTGCGTTACCCGGTGCCGGACGATCTGGCCGGACGGCTGAGCGGGCTGCGGGTGGAGGCGGTGCGGCGGCGGGCCAAGTACCTGCTGATCGATTTTGCGGCCGGCAGCCTGCTGATCCATCTAGGGATGTCTGGCAGCTTGCGCATTCTTGCGGCGGATTCGCCAGCGGAAAAGCATGATCACTTTGACTTGGTGCTCGGCGCGACGATCCTGCGCCTGCGGGATCCGCGGCGTTTTGGCGCCGTGCTGTGGCTGCCGCATCCGGCCGAGGCGCATCCCTTGCTTGCCGGACTGGGCCTGGAGCCGCTAGGGGCCGGCTTTGACGGGGCGGCCTTGCAGAGCATGTGCGCTGGCCGCAAGACGCCGATCAAGCTGCTCATCATGGACGGTCATCTGCTGGTCGGGGTCGGCAATATTTATGCTTCCGAAAGCCTGTTCCGGGCGCGGATCCACCCGGCTACGCCGGCCGGACGCCTGTCGCGTGCGCGTTGCGATCGGCTGGCGCAGTGCATTCGCGATACCTTGCAGGACGCGCTGGCTGCTGGCGGCAGCACTTTGCGCGACTTCCTGCACAGCGATGGTTCGGCTGGTTATTTCCAGCAGCAATATTTTGCCTACGGGCGGGCGGGTGAGGCTTGTCGGGTGTGCGGCGGCAGGATCCACAAGCGTGTGATGGGGCAGCGTGCCACGTTCTTCTGCCCCCGCTGCCAGCGCCTGCCGTCGGGCGGGAAAGTCTGAGCGGGTCGCCGATAAATTGTCCAAACCCTTGATTAAAAGGGGGGTAAGGGCGCTATCCTACGCACAACTTGAGCGCCGCGATTCGTCCGCTGCGTACCGGATTTCAGACCTTGGAGCCTTGCAATGGCCCTGATTGACAGCTTTTCCGCCTATACCCGCTGGCGTGCCGATGTCGGCAACGCCGTGCAGCATCTGCGCTCCTGGCTGGCGCACAACGAGATCGGTGATGCCCAGACCGAGCTGCGCCTGAATTGCGTGCTGGATCGCCTGAAGGAAGACAAGCTCGTTGTGGCATTTGTCGCCGAGTTCTCGCGTGGCAAGTCCGAGCTGATCAATGCCATCTTCTTCTCGCACTATGGCAGCCGCATCCTGCCTTCCAGCGCTGGCCGCACCACCATGTGTCCGACCGAGCTGCAATGGGAGCCGGGGCAGACGCCAGGCGTACGTCTGTTGCCGATCGAGACGCGTAATCGCCAGGAAAGCGTGGCTGATCTGCGCCGCATCCCCTCGGAATGGGTGCTGGAGCCGATAGATCTGAACGATGCCGAGAGTCTGCAGCGTGCTTTTGCCCGCGTTGGCGAGACGCGCCTGGTGCCGCGTGACACCGCAGAGCAGCTGGGCTTTGCGGTGGACGACAGCGGCGTGGAAGGTACCCGGCCGAATGCGGAAGGCATGGTCGAGATTGCCTGCTGGCGTCACGCCATCGTGCAGTTCCCGCACCCCTTGCTGGAGCAGGGGCTGGTCATCGTCGACACCCCGGGGCTGAACGCCATCGGTTCGGAACCCGAGCTGACGCTTTCGCTGCTGCCCTCGGCGCATGCTGTGCTGTTCATCCTGGCGGCAGATACCGGCGTCACGCATAGCGACCTGCAGGTCTGGCAGAAGCATGTGAACGTTGGCCATACCCAGCGCCATGGCCGCATGGTGGTGCTCAACAAGATCGATGGTCTGTGGGATGGCCTGCGCTCCGAAGCCGAGATCGATGCCGAGATCGCCAAGCAACTGCGCACGGCTGCGGCCACTCTGGATGTGCCGGAGTCGCTGGTGTTCCCCGTGTCTGCCCAGAAGGCCTTGCTGGCCAAGGTGAGCCAGGATGGTGCGTTGCTCGAGCGCTCGCGTATTTCGGCGCTGGAAAGCGCGCTGTCGACCGAGCTGTTGCCGGCTCGGCAGGACATCATCCGTGAGAATGCCCTGCTCGAATGCGGCGAAATCATCCGCCGCGCGGGCGAGCTCTTGCATACGCGGCTGGTTGGCCTGCGTGAGCAGCTCAAGGAGATGGCGGATCTGCGCGGCAAGAATCAGAGCGTGATCGAGTACATGATGCGCAAGGTGCGCGCCGAGAAGGATGAATTCGATCAGGGCCTGCAGAAGTATCACGCGGTGCGCAGCGTGTTCACCAACCTGTCCAACAAGGTGTACTCGCACATCGGCATGGACGCGGTGCGTACCGAGACCCGCCGCACCCGTGAAGCCATGGGCACGGCTACTTTCTCGCGCGATCTGCGTCAGGCCATGCTGGAGTTCTTCGATGCACTGCGGGCCAAGCTGCGTGACTCCTCGGGCGAGATCAACGAGATCACCACCATGCTTGATGCGATGTACAAGCGCCTGGCCGTGGAGCATGGCCTCAAGCTCGCCTCGCCGAACACCTTCTCGACCCTGCGCTATGAGCGCGACATTGTGCGCCTGGAGCGTGCCTTCAACGAGGAGCTGAATACCCTGGCCTCAATGGTGACTCACACCAAGAGCACGCTGACCCAGCGTTTCTTCGAAACGGTTGCGCTGGAGGCTCGCAAGACCTTCGAAATGGCCAATCGCGATGTGGAGCAGTGGCTGCGCGTGGTGATGTCGCCGCTCGAAACCCAGGTGCGCGAGTATCAGCTGCAGTTGAAGCGGCGCCTGGAAAGCGTCAAGCGCGTGCATGAGGCGACCGGTACGCTTGAGGAACGCATCCGCGAACTGATGCAGGCCGAAGGTTCCTTGCTGCGTCAGATGAAGGAAATCGACGCGATGCGTTACGTGATCGAGAAGGCGCTGGGCGCCTCGATCGATTCGGTGCCGCGGCGCGAGGATGATCTGGCTGCCTGAGCGGGCCAATGCACAAAAAGAAACCGGGCCTTGGCCCGGTTTCTTTTTGTGCTGAGGAGGCTTACTTCTGGGTCAGCTTGATGAACTTGGCCATCAGTTGGTCCGGATTCTCGACCCGGTCCGGGTCGTGCGGGATGCAGTCGACCGGACAGACCTGCTGGCACTGCGGCTCATCGTAGTGGCCCACGCATTCGGTGCACTTGTCCGGATTGATCTCGTAGATTTCCTCGCCTTGCGAGATGGCGCCGTTGGGGCATTCAGGTTCGCAGACGTCGCAGTTGATGCAGTCGTCGGTGATGATCAGGGCCATTCGGGTCTTTCCTTTCGGTGTTGCAGTGGCTGCCCGGCGGACCGGGCTGGCTGGGTTATTCCGGGTTCAGCGGGCGGCGAGCTTGGCGCGGATGCGCGTGGTGACCGTGGGGTGCACGAACGTGCTGACGTCACCGCCAAGCAGGCCGATCTCTCGCACCATGGTTGCCGAGAGGAACATGTTTTCCTCGCCGGGGGTCAGGAATAGGGTTTCGACATCCGGATGCAGGCGGCGGTTCATGCCCGCCATCTGGAACTCGTATTCGAAGTCGGAGACAGCACGCAGGCCGCGCACGATTACGCCAGCGCGTTTCTCGCGCACAAAATCAATCAGCAGACCCGAAAAGCCCAACACTTCGATGTTGGGCAAGTCACCCAATACCTCCTGGGCGATTTCCACCCGCTCGGCCAGCGAGAAGAGCGGATTCTTGCCACTGCTGGCAGCGACGCCGAGGATGATGTGATCAAAGATACGGGCACTGCGGCGCAGCAGATCTTCGTGGCCGCGGGTGAGCGGATCGAAGGTGCCGGGGTAGACGGCGATGCGCGGATTCATGCGGATTCTCCTGCCGGGGGAAGGGCGAACAGTCGGTAGTGTACCTGACCCGCTTTGCCGGATTTGCGCAGTGCGAGGCCGGCGTAGGCGTCCACCGCCTCCTCGGCTTCAAGATAGACCCGTGCGCCGGGGGCGAGCACCTTGGCCAGGTGGGGCTCCAGGCGCTCCAGCCAGCCTTGGCGATAGGGCGGGTCGAGGAACACCAGATCGAAGCGCTCCGGTGTGCTCTGCAGGTATTTCAGCGCATCCCCCGTGACCAGCTTCAGGTTGCCGAACGCCAGCTTGGCCTGATTTTCACGCAGATGGCTGGCGACTTTCGGCGCGAGTTCCAGCAGCGTGACGCTGGCGGCTTCTCGCGAAGCCGCCTCGAAGCCCAGCGCTCCGCTACCAGCAAACAGGTCCAGGCAGTGGAGGCCGTCCAGCTCCTGCCCGAGCCAGTTGAAGAGGGTTTCACGCACGCGATCCGGCGTCGGCCGCAGGCCGATCGAGTCGGGCACTTCAATGAGGCGGGAGCGGTGCGTGCCGCCAATGATGCGAACCTTGCTCACGGGAGTTCGGGCGAATGGAAAGGCGCGCATTTTCGCATGGCTTGGGCTACACCGGCAGTCGGTGGCGATGTGCTACAGCCCCGCCGCCGGTTTGCAGGGGCTTATCTGCTTGGCGCGGGTTTGCCGCCCACGATCACGGTGACCAGATGTTCCGGTTTCACATGGCGCGCGAAAGCGGCGCGTACATCTTCCAGGGTGACGGCTTCGACGCGGGCGGCGTAGGTATCCAGCGCGTCGAGTGGGCGGCGGTAGAAGCCAAGGTCGGCGACCTGACCGAGCAGTTTGGCATTGCTGTCGAGGCGCAGCGCGAAACTGTTGATCAGGTTGGCTTTGGCGGCGGCCAGCTCCTCGGCTCTGGGGCCTTCGGCGAGAAATTTCGCCAGCGTGTCCTGCGCGACCTTGACGGCTTCTTCAGCCTGCTCTGCCTTGGTTTCGAGGCCGATGCGGAACAGGCCGTCGGCGGCCATCGGAGCGAAGTAGCTGTAGGCGCCGTAGGCGAGGCCGCGCGCGTCGCGGATTTCTTTCATCAGGCGGGCATTGAAGCCACCTCCGCCGAGCGTGTAGTTGCCCACGGTGAGGGCCATCAGGTCAGGATCGGCGCGCTTCAAGGCGGGCATGCCGATGGCGATGTGGGCTTGCACGGAGGGGTGCGGGATACGCTCGAGGCCGCCCTTGGGGAGACTGACGGCGGGGAGGGGCGGAGCTTCGTTGCCGGTCGGCAGCCCTGCGACCAAGGCGTTTGCGATGGCTTCGGCCTGGGCGCGGCTGAGATTGCCGACCAGCGAGATCTGGGCATTGCGGGTGACATAGAAGCGGCGGTGGAAGTCGATCAGGTCCTGGCGTGTCAGGCGCTTCAGATCCGCCTCGCTGAGGATCTTGCCGTAGGGGTGGTCGCCGTAGTTGAGCTGGCCGAAACGACGGGCGAGGACTGCGGCAGGCTGGGTCATGCCCTCTCTCAAGCCGGCAATGGCACGGGCGCGCTCGCGCTCCAGCACCGCAGGCGGAAAACTCGGTTCGGTGAGGATCTGGCGCAGCAGACCCAGTGCGGCCTCGCGCTCGCTGACGCTGCTGAGCACGCGCAGATGCAGGCTGGCACGGTCGGCATCGATGCCGCCGCCAAGTTGGGCACCGACATCGGCGAGGCGGTCGGCAATCGCGTTGTCATCCAGCGCACGCTTGCCCTGGCCAACGCCGGCGTCGAGCAGGCCCTGGGTCAGGGCGGCCGTGCCAGGCCGGGCGGGCGGATCAAAGGCCGAGCCGGCCGCGAAATCGATCTGCACGTCGAGCATGGGCAGGTTGTTGTTTTCGACGAAGAGCACCCGTGCCCCATTCGCTGTGTTCCAGCTTTCGATGGCGACGCCAGCGTGCGCAAAGCCGCTGAGCAGGGTGAGCAAGCTGGTGAGGATCAGTTTCATTGCAGGCATCCAGTTCTGTAGGGAGGGCTCGGGTCCGCCATCGGTGCTGATGCGCGGCTCAAGCCATCCCTAAGGGGGCGTCATTGCGGCGTGTGATTCGGCTTGGTGGGCAGGGGGATAAGCTCGGCAACGGTGAGCGTGTCGTCCCCCAGCAGCGTTTGTGCGGCGGCCTGAACTTCGGAGGGAGTGACGCTGCGCACGGCGTCGAGCAGGCGGTCTTCGTCACGCCAGGAAAAACCGCTCATTTCGAGGCCGGCGATCTGCATCGCCTGGCCCATGTTGGAATCCTGCGAAAAGACCTTGCCGGCGAGCAGTTGGGCCTTGATGCGGGTGAGTTCTGATTCCTTGACGCCCTCTTTGGCGATCCGGCTGATCTCGCCGCGCAATGCGGTTTCGAGCTGGGCCACGCTGACGCCCTTGCTGGGCACCCCTTCAAGGATGAACAGGCTCTGGCGGCCGCGCGAGATTGCATCGTAGCTGGCGCCGGCCGACACGGCCAGCTTGTGCTCGCGGACCAGACTGCGGTTGAGGCGTGCGCCGTCATAGCCATCCAGCACGGCGGCCAGCACCTGCAGGCTCAGTGCCGTGCGGGTGGTGGCCGCCTGCGTGTCGAGCGAAGTTAGGCTCGGCGCGCGCCAGGCCAGCATCAGGTAGGGCAGTTCGGCCGGGGCTTTCACTGCGATGCGGCGTGTGCCGCTCTGGGCAGGTTCGCTCAGTGCCTTGCGGGTAGGCAGGGGGCGTGCGGCGAGTGGGCCATAGATCTCCTGCGCCTGCTTGAAAACGGCCTCGTGATCCACGTCACCCACCACGATCAGCGTGGCGTTGTTCGGCCCATACCAGCGCGCATACCAGTCACGCACATCCTGTGCCGTCATGCTGTCCAGCTCCGGCATCCAGCCGATCACCGGGCGACCATAGGGGTGAGCCTGATACACCGCGGCCATCAGCGCCTCCTGGGCTTTCGAGCGCGGCTGGTCGTCGGTGCGCAGGCGGCGCTCCTCTTTGATGACTTCGATTTCCTTGGCGAAGAGTTCATCCTGAACGATCAGGTTGGCCATCCGGTCCGCCTCAAGCGCCATCATGGCGGCGAGGCGCTCTTTCGGGATGAGCTGGAAATAGGCTGTGTAGTCCTGCGAGGTGAAGGCGTTGTCGCGCCCACCGACGGCGGCTACGAGCTTGTTGAACTCGCCCGGGCCGTGTTGCCGGGTACCCTTGAACATCATGTGTTCCAGCGCGTGGGCCACGCCGGTAGTGCCGGTGATTTCGTCCATGGCGCCGACGCGGTACCAGACCATGTGGGTGACGGTCGGCGCGCGGCGGTCCTCCTTGACGATCACCTTCATGCCGTTGGCCAGCGTGGTTTCGAAGGGATTGGCGCTGGCCGCCAGACTGGTGGTCAGGACCAGGCCGAGCAGGGCAGGCTTGAGCAGGCGAAGCAGGGGCATCTGTTAGACTTCCTCATCGTTTTCATTGGCTGGCGCGCCCGCGCCGAGCCGGCATCGTAGACCAAAGATTCCATGTTCAGTTTCTTCAAGAAATCCGAAACCCCTGCAGAGACCGTGGCGACGCCTGCCGAAGCGCCCAAGGCTTCGTGGCTGTCGCGCCTGAAGGCAGGGCTCGCGCGCACCAGCTCTTCGCTTGGTAGCGTGTTCTCGCTGCGCAAGATCGACGAGGAACTCCTCGAAGATCTGGAAGCTACCCTGTTGATGGCTGATTGCGGCGTCGAGGCCACCCAGACCCTGCTGGCCGAGCTGCGTCGCCGTTGGAAACACGACAAGCTCGAAACCGGCGATCAGCTGCGTGCCGCGTTGGCCGAGCACCTAGTGAAGCTGCTGACGCCCTTGCAGCAGCCACTGGTGATCGACGGACAGCAGCCCTACATCATCATGCTCTCCGGCGTAAACGGGGCGGGCAAAACCACCTCCATCGGCAAGTTGGCACGCCACTTCCAGAGCCAGGGCAAGAGCGTGCTGCTGGCGGCGGGGGACACCTTCCGCGCCGCGGCACGTGAGCAGCTCGTCGAATGGGGCAATCGCAATAACGTCTCGGTGATCGCGCAGGACGGTGGCGATCCGGCCGCCGTGGCCTTTGATGCGATCAGCGCGGCCAAGGCGCGCGGGATCGATGTGGTAATGGTCGACACCGCCGGCCGCCTGCCCACCCAGCTGCACCTGATGGAAGAAATTGCCAAGGTGCGCCGGGTGATCCAGAAGGCCGAGCCGAGTGGCCCGCACGAGGTGCTGCTGGTGCTCGATGGCAATGTGGGCCAGAACGCGCTGGCCCAGCTCAAGGCTTTCGACAAGGCGGTGGGCATTACCGGGCTGATCATCACCAAGCTCGATGGCACCGCCAAAGGTGGCGTGATCGCAGCCATCGCCCGTACCCATCCCAAGCCCTTGCGCTTTATTGGCGTGGGCGAAGGCATCGAGGATTTGCAGCCCTTCATGGCAACGGAGTATGTTGACGCACTTTTGGCGACCGGTAACACGGGCGCTGCCGAGGCAGTCTGAGCATACTGACAATCATGAAGGAGACATCATGGGAGCATGCAGCAAGCTGGTGGCCGGGATCATGGCGATGAGCGCAATGGGAGCTGGCCTGGCGGCCAATCTGGAGTTCCAGAAGAGCGGCGTCACAAAGGACAACCTGCCGGTGATGACCGCGCAGATCAAGTCGCGCCTGAGCTTTCCGCTGGCATGGACGCCGCAGGTCACGGATCTCGCCGCCTGGCAGAAAGTCGGTCGCGCCAAACTGTGGGAAATGACCCTGCATGCACCGGACAAGACGCCTTTCGACATGCAGGTGCTCGACGAAGTGGATCGTGGTAGCTACGTGGCGCGCAAGGTGGTCTTCAATCTCACTGCCGACAGCCGCGTGATGGGCCTCCTGCTGGTGCCCAAGGGCAAGGGGCCGTTTCCAGCCGCGATCATGTATCACGACCACGGCTCCAAGTTCGACATTGGCAAGGAAAAGTGGATTGCCACCTGGAATGACGAGGCCCGTCTGGAGTCCTCCAAGGGCTGGTCCAAGCGTTTCTTCACCGATCGTTTCCCTGGTGACGAACTCGCCAAGCGTGGCTATGTGGTGTTTGCCCACGACGCGCTGGGCTGGGGCGACCGCGGCATGCTGACCTACGACATGCAGCAGGCGCTGGCCGCCAATTTCGCCAACATGGGCTCCTCGCTGGCCGGCCTGATGGCACAGGAAGATGCGCGTGGCGCCGAGTTTCTGGCCAGCCTGCCGGAGGTGAACAAAAAGCAGGTGGCGGCGGTCGGTTTCTCGATGGGCGCCTTCCGTGCCTGGCAGGCTGCTGCGCTGACCGATGCGGTCACGGCCACGGTGGCGGTCAACTGGATGGGCACGGCCGATGGCCTGATGGTGCCGGGCAACAACCAGCTGCGTGGCGGCTCGGCCTGGCAGATGACCCACCCGGGCCTGATGCGTTATCTCGATTACCCGGATGTGGCCAGCCTCGCCGCGCCCAAACCGATGCTGATCTATGCCGGCGAGAAGGACACGCTGTTCCCGCTCGATTCGGTGAATGCGGCCTTTGGCAAGATGAGCAAGGTGTGGGGCGCCTGGAAGGCGGCTGACAAGTTCGAATCCAAGGTCTGGGCTGGCGGTCATGTGTTCGAAGCCGAGCAGCAGGACTATGCCTATAACTGGCTCGATCGCCAGTTCGGAATCCGGCGCTGAGCAGTGTCCTGAATCTTGAAGGGCGCCCGCGGGCGCCCTTTTTCATGCCTGCACGGTGCGGGTCTGGGCCCAGCTGCGCAGCTCGCTCATGGACTCAGCCATTAACACCGAGAGGGGCCGGGTACGCGCCATCTCCGCCACGAGATGCGGCGTGGCCAATGTCTGGCGTGCGGCATGTGCCTCGAAGCTGGCGGCGATCACTGCCTGCTCGATCTCGGCGCCGGTGAAGCCTTCGCTGGCGCGTGCCAGCTGGTCGAGTTCAAAGCGTTCGGGCATGTGCTGGCGCCGGGTGAGGTGAATGCCCAGAATTTCGCGCCGTGTGGCCAGATCCGGCAGGTCGACAAAGAAGATCTCGTCGAAGCGCCCCTTGCGCATTAGTTCCGGTGGCAGGCTGCGGATTTCGTTGGCCGTGGCGGCAATGAAGACCCGTGAATCATGTTCGGCCATCCAGGTCAGCAGGCTGCCCAGCACGCGCCGGCCCACGCCGCCGTCACTGTCCGCCGAGCCTTGGGCGAGGGCCTTTTCGATCTCGTCGATCCACAGCACGCAGGGCGCGAGGGCCTCGGCGGCCGCCAAAGCCTTGCGCAGCTTGCGCTCGGTTTCGCCGTGGAATTTGTCGAACAGACTGCCCATATCCAGGCGGGCCAGCGGCACTTTCCAGGCACCGGCGATGGTGCGGGCGGCGAGACTCTTGCCGGCGCCCTGAACCCCCAACAGCAGGATGCCGCGCGGCCATGGCAGATCTGCCGCCTGACCCGCGAAGGCGGCCTGGCGCAGCGCCAGCCAGCGTTTGAGATTGGGCATGCCGCCGACCCGGGCGAGGTCCGTGACGGCGAACTCGATTTCCAGCGCAGAGTCTGCACACATTTCGCGTTTCACCTGCACGACCCGTGCCACGTCAGCATGGGTGATCGCCGCGTCATCGCGGATCGCCAGGCGCAGCAGGCGGCGTACGTCTTCTTCGCAGAGTCCCAGCAGATGCTGGACCAGCAGATCCGCTGCGGCCTGCTCGCCCTGCACCTTGCGCCCTTCGCGCGAGCGCGCGAACAGCTCGATTTCTTCGGCAAAGATGGCCTTGATCCGTGCGACATCCGGCAGGCTCAGGCTGTGGAACAGGGCGTGGCGGGCGATTTCGGGGGGCAGGCTGATGTCCGGCCCGATCAGCACCAGGGTGCGGGCACAGTCGGCATGAGTGAAGGCGATTTCGCGCAACAGGCGTTGCACGGCGGCTTGTTCAAGAAAGGGATGCACGTCACAGAGCAGGTAAAGGCCGGCCTTGCCCGCCTTGTCGATGTGATGCAGTGCCGCTTGCAGTTCCTGCGTGTTCTCGACGGCGCGTTGCTGTCCTTCCTGATCGTCGCGCTCAGGTTGCCAGCCCTCCACCGTCTGCCAGTTCTGACGGCGATCTCCGCCATACTGGAAATTGGCGTGACTCAAACCGTCGGCAATACTCCATTCGTAGAGTGCGCCGCCTGCTTCCGCTGAAATCTTGCGCAACAGCGCCCGCGCGCGGGGCTCTTCATGGGTTTCAATGCACAGGATCGGAAAGCGCGAGGCCAGCGCGTGGCGTAGGGCGTCAAGATCGTTCATGGCGTGCTTTTCGCGTGGGAGATGACGGGCGATTGTAATCGCAGCCTTCGTTTGCCTGCCGTGGCCAGCCTGGGCTGCGCAGGATCAGTGGCAATGCTGCCGGTTTGCACGGGCGCCTATGGGCCGCTTTGCGGGTAAACTTCTGGCTTTCCCTGCCGGCCTCATTTTCCATGATCCGTTTCGAACGAGTCACCAAACGCTACCCCGGCGGCCACGAGGCGCTGGCCGACGTGAGCTTCGAGATCCGCCACGGCGAGCTGGTGGTACTGGGCGGCCACTCGGGCGCCGGCAAGAGCACCCTGATCAAGCTGATCGCTTCGCTTGAGAAGCCCACGGCCGGCAAGGTGTGGGTCAGCGGGCAGGACGTGGGCAGCCTGCGTCCGAATCAGGTGCCGTACCTGCGTCGCAGCCTTGGCCTGGTGATGCAGGAGCATCGCCTCCTCACTGACCGCACGGTGTTTGACAACGTCATGCTGCCGCTGCTGGTGACCGGTTATCCGCCCAAGGATGCAGCCAAGCGCGTGAGCGTAGCGCTGGAGAAGGTCGGCATGGGCGAGTTCGAGCAGGCCATGCCGCTGACGCTTTCGGGCGGCGAGCAGCATCGCGTGGCGATTGCCCGCGCGATCGTCAATCGCCCTTCGGTGCTGATCGCTGACGAGCCGACCGCCCATCTCGACCCGGCCTATGCGCGCGAGATTGCGGCGCTGTTCCGCTCCTTCCATCAGGCCGGGGTCACCATCCTGCTCGCCACGCATGACGAGACCCTGTTCTCGCCTTACGGCTCACGCCGCATCGAACTCGACCATGGGAGGCTGGTGGCATGAGCATCGCCCTGTTTCCGCACCGCTTGGCCTTGCGCCAGGCGTTTGCTCGTCTCACCGCCAAGCCGCTGGCGACCTTCCTTTCCGCGCTGGTGGTGGCCAT
The DNA here is from genome assembly GCF_030548425.1 of Uliginosibacterium sp. 31-12. Taxonomy (NCBI): domain Bacteria; kingdom Pseudomonadati; phylum Pseudomonadota; class Betaproteobacteria; order Rhodocyclales; family Zoogloeaceae; genus Uliginosibacterium; species Uliginosibacterium sp. 31-12. Next base: position 124,728 of record NZ_JAUOOA010000008.1, read on the forward strand.
TGCCCTGTCCTTGCCGGCACTGGGCCTGGTGCTGATGGACAACCTTGGCGGTCTGGCGCGTGGCGTGTCCGGCAAACCCGAGATCAGCGCCTTCCTCAAACGCGAAGTGAGTGCCGAGCAGGCCCAGCGCGTGGAAAACCGCCTGCAGGCCGATAAGCGCATTGCCGCGCTGCGTTTCGTGCCGCGTGATCTGGCGCTCAAGCAGCTAGCCGCACGCGGCGGCTTTGCTGATGTGAGCGGCGCACTGGTCGAGAACCCTTTGCCGGACGCCTTCATCATCGAACCGACCGGTGAGAATCCCGCGGTGTTCGAAGCCATCCGCACGGCACTGGCCGCCATGCCCGAGGTGGCGCATGTGCAGCTCGACTCGGCCTGGGTTGAGCGGCTGCATGCCGCTGTTGAGCTCGGGCGCTGGTCCATGTTGCTGCTCGCCGGCTTGCTGGGTGCGGCGCTGGTGATCGTGACCTTCAACACCATTCGTCTGCAGATTCTCACCCAGCGCCACGAAATCACGGTGAGTCTACTGCTGGGCGCCACGCGCAACTTCGTGCGTCGCCCCTTCCTCTATTTCGGCCTGCTGCAAGGCCTGCTCGGCGGGTTGGTGGCCTGGGCCCTGGTCGAGGGTGTAATGGCGTTGATCGCCCCGCGCATCCAGGATCTCGCCCGCAGCTATAACATCGTGCTCGACTTGCATGGCCCGACGCCGCTGCAGGCTGCCGGCCTGCTGGCATTCGCCGCGCTGCTGGGCTGGTTGGGGGCAGGGCTGTCGGTTCGCCGCCACCTGCACGACGGGGCAGTCGATTGAATGAGGCAGAAGCGGGCTTGCTAGTCTGGCGCGGCAAACCTGTATTGCAAAAGTAGTGTGGTCGCACTAAGTTGGCTGCCTGCTGCATGCATGACCTGAAAACAAAAATATGTTCGTCTGATGTGCCGCTGGACCCTGCTGCCGGACATCCGGCTGCGGGCATCGAGAGAGGCTTCGGGACTCCCGGTCTCTCTGTGCAACCAAAGGAGACCCTGATGAGCCGTTTTACTACCCGTCGTACCGTTCTGGCCGTTCTGGCGGCTGTATCCACCCTTGCATCCCTGCCGGCCTTCGCTTCGAAGGACAAGCCGGTGATCGGCTTCTCGATTGACGATCTGCGCGTGGAGCGCTGGACGCGCGATCGTGACTATTTCGTTGAGGCGGCCAAGGGGCTGGGGGCCGAGGTCAATGTGCAGTCGGCCGATGCTAACGAGCAGCGCCAGATCTCGCAGATCGAGAATCTGATTGCCAAGAAGGTCGATGTAATCGTGATCGTGCCCTTCAACTCCAAGGTGCTTACCAACACCGTGAAGGAAGCCAAGAAAGCCGGCATCAAGGTCGTGTCCTACGACCGTCTGATCCTGAACGCTGATATCGATGCCTACATTTCCTTCGACAACGAGCGCGTCGGCGCGATGCAGGCGGAAGGCATCGTCAAGGCCGTCCCCAAGGGCTCTTACTACCTGCTGGGCGGCGCACCGACCGACAACAATGCCAAGCTCCTGCGTGCGGGCCAGATGTCGGTGCTCAAGCCTTACGTCGACAAGGGGGACATCAAGATTCTTGGCGACCAGTGGGTCAAGGACTGGAACCCTGAAGAGGCCCTGAAGATCATCGAGAACGTGCTGACCAAGAACGCCAACAAGGTGGATGCCATCATTGCCTCTAACGACGGTACTGCAGGCGGTGCGGTGCAGGCGCTGGCAGCCCAGAAGCTCGCCGGCAAGGTCGCAGTATCTGGTCAGGATGCTGAGTTGGCGGCGGTCAAGCGCGTGATTGCCGGTACCCAGGCCCTCACGGTTTACAAGCCGATCCGCGAAATCGCCGCAGGCGCAGCCAAGCTCGCCGTGCAACTGGTGAAGGGCGACAAGCCCGCCTTCAATGCCCAGCTCGACAATGGCGCGAAGAAGGTTGATTCGGTGCTGCTCTCGCCGACCACCATCACCAAGGCCAATGCCGACCTGCTGGTGGCTGACAAGTTCTTCACCAAGGAACAGTTGGGTCTGAAGTAAGAAGCGTCTGTCGCGTCAGCACTCCTGCCCGGTAGGGCGGAGTGCTGACGCGACGGCTTCTGTTCCAAGCCGGTCTGGAGGTTGCGTGGCTGAATACCTGTTGGAGATGCGTGGCATCGTCAAGGATTTCTCTGGCGTGAAGGCGCTGAATGGAATCGATCTGGCGGTGCGTGCCGGTGAGTGCGTAGGCCTGTGCGGCGAGAACGGCGCAGGCAAGTCCACCCTGATGAAGGTGCTCTCAGCGGTGTATCCGCATGGCAGCTGGACGGGCCAGATCCTGTGGAATGGCCGGGAGCTCAAGGCACGCGGCATTCGCGAAACCGAAGAGGCCGGCATCGTGATCATTCACCAGGAACTGATGCTGGTGCCGCATTTGTCGGTCACTGAAAACATCTTCCTTGGTAACGAAATCACCGGCTTTGCGGGCACGCTCGATTACGCCGCGATGCATCAGCGCGCGGCCGAGCTGATGCGTGACCTGAAGATGCCAGAGGTGAATGTGGCGCTGCCGGTGTCGCAGTACGGCGGTGGCCACCAGCAATTGATCGAGATCGCCAAGGCCTTGAACAAGAAGGCCCGCCTGCTGATTCTCGATGAGCCGACGTCCTCGCTGACTAAGGCCGAAACCGCGATCCTGCTCGACATCATTCTGGACCTGAAGAAGAAGGGTGTTGCGTGCGTGATGATCTCGCACAAGCTCGACGAGATCGCCGCCGTGTGCGACACGATCAGCGTGATCCGCGACGGCACCCATGTCGGCACTCGGCCGATGGGCGAGCTGTCGGTGGACCAGATCATCACCATGATGGTCGGGCGCGAGATCACCAACCTTTTCCCGCGTGAAGAGCATCCGATCGGTGAGGTGATCTTCGAGGCGCGCAATGTCACCTGTTTCGACGTCGACAATCCAGCGCGCAAGAAGGTGGATGACGTCTCTTTCCAGTTGCGCCGCGGCGAGGTGTTGGGTGTGGCCGGGCTGGTGGGTGCCGGGCGCACCGAACTGGCGATGGCGATCTTCGGCTGTTACCCGGGTAAGTCCGAAGCCACAGTGCTGCTCGATGGCAAGCCGGTGCACATCAATTCACCACAGACGGCCGTGAAGTCAGGCTTGTGCCTGGTGCCGGAGGACCGCAAACGTCACGGCATCGTGCCGTTGATGGGGGTGGGGCACAACATCACGCTGTCCGTGCCCGAGCAGTTCAGTCGCTTTGGCGTGATCGATCAGGCCGCCGAGATGCAGACCATCGAGAAGATGATCCGCCGCATGCGCATCAAGACGGCGACCCCCATGTTGCCGATCCAGGGCCTTTCCGGCGGGAATCAGCAAAAGGCCGTCTTCGCCAAGATGCTGCTGCCCTCGCCACGGGTGCTGATCCTGGACGAGCCGACGCGGGGTGTTGATGTCGGCGCCAAGTACGAGATCTACAAGCTGATGATGGAGCTGGTAAAAGAAGGCATGTCCATCATCATGATCAGCTCCGAGCTGCCGGAACTGCTGGGCATGAGCGATCGGGTGTTGGTGATCGGCGAGGGGCGCCTGCGGGGCGACTTCATCAACAGTGGCCTGAGCCAGGAAACCGTGATGGCCGCCGCCATCGGGCAGACAGAGACGTAGGTGCGACTTCAGTCGCATGTCACAAGCGGATGGCCGACTGAAGTCGGCCCTACAAGAAAAGAAATGGGCAGGGTATTGATATGACATTTTTCCGCAGTCTTCAGCAGGTTTTTTCGCGCTACAAGATCCTCGCCTTGCTGATCGCCATCGCGCTGATCTGGAGCTTCTTCACCTGGCAGAGTGAGGGCGCTTTCCTGACCGCGCGCAACCTTTCCAACCTGCTGCGCCAGATGGCGATCACTGCGATGCTCGCCTCCGGCATGGTGTTCGTGATCATCGCCGGTGAAATCGATCTTTCGGTGGGCTCGATGCTGGGCTTGCTCGGTGGTGTGGCGGCGGTGCTGGATGTGAGCTTCCATCTGCCCTTTGGCCTGAACCTTGCCATCGTGCTGACGCTGGGTCTCTTGCTGGGGCTTTTCAACGGCTACTGGGTGGCTTACCTGCGTGTGCCGTCCTTCATTGTGGGCCTGGCTGGCATGCTGGTGTTCCGCGGCATCCTGTTGGCGGTGACGGATGGCTCCACCATTGCGGTCGAATCCGAGACCTTCATTGGCTTCGGTCAGGCCTACCTGCCGATCAGCGTGGGCAATGTGCTGGCAGTCCTGCTGTTCGTGATGCTGGTGGTGCTGACCCTGCGCGCTCGCGCCAACCGTGTGCGCTACCAGCTGGCGGTGCCACCGTTGTGGCAGGAGCTTGGCAAGCTGGCGGCGATTGCCATCATCATCGCAGGCTTCGTCACGGTGCTGAACAGCTACGAGGGCATTCCGGTGCCGGTGCTGATCATGCTGATCATCCTGGGGGCTTTTTCCTTCATGGCGCGCAACACCGTGTTTGGCCGGCGTATCTACGCGGTGGGCTCCAATCTGGAGGCGACGCGCTTGTCCGGCGTGAATACACGGCTGGTGAAGATGGCCCTGTTTGGCCTGATGGGCCTGATGTGTGCGCTGGCCGGCCTGACTAACACCGCGCGGCTGGCCGCTGGTTCTCCCTCGGCCGGCAATATGGGCGAGCTCGATGCAATCGCCTCCTGCTTCATAGGCGGTACCTCGATGCGCGGCGGCTCCGGCACCATCCTTGGGGCGATTATCGGTGCGCTGATCATGGCGAGTCTGGACAACGGCATGTCCATGCTCAGCGTCGAGAGTTACTGGCAGATGATCGTGAAGGGCTCGATCCTGCTGCTGGCCGTATGGATAGACGTGGTGTCGGGTTCCAGCGAGCGCTGAGCCTGGCTGCAATAGGGCCAGCTCAGGGCTTGGCCCGGCAGTTATCCATGCCGGCGTCGAGTGGAGCTTGGTCGCCTACCGACATGAAGGCCCAGCGGTAGCTGGCAGGCTTGAGGCGCAACAGCAGCACGCCATGCTGTCCGTAGATGCGCGCCTCGCTGCCCGCCTGCTGGGTGCCCTCGGGATACAGACCCGCGCCGCCCGTACCCACCACGAAGTGACGGATCCCGCCGCGGCTGACGGGCCGGCCTTCGGTATCGAGGCGGGCGAAACGCTCGTAGTGATGATCGTGCCCGCTCAGCACCAGATCGGCGCCGGCTGCTTCGAGCAGCGGCAGGGCGGTCCGCATGCTGGCATCGTTGCCATGCGGGCCGGAGCTGAATACCGGGCGATGCCACAGGGCCAGCAGACAGCGACTCCGATTCGCGGCGAGATCCTGGCGCAGCCAGTTCAGCTGGGAGCGGGCTTCTTCGTCCTTGAGTTCGCTGTTGAGTGACACGATGTGCCAGCCACCCAGCTTGCGGCTGTAGTAGCCACGGCGTTGCGGCCCGGCAATCCTGCCGAAGTAGTCGAAGTAAGCGTCGGCCTTGCCGGTGCCGTAGTCGTGATTGCCAGGCGCGGGCAGGCTACGGCGGCGGAAGCGGCCCCAGGTCGGCTCGAAGCAATCGGCATACTCCTGGGCTGTGCCCAGCGGGTAAGTCAGATCGCCGGTCAGCGCTACCCAGGCTCCGGGAATGCGTGCTGCCAGTGCGGCTGTGCGGGCTGCGGCAGACTCCACTGCCGGTTTATTGTCGCATTGCGCAATGTCGCCGACCACGATCAGCGGTACTTCGGCGGCCACGCTGGTCAGAGGCAGCAGTAAGGTGATCAGCAGGCAGAGTGGGCGCATGAGGGCAGCGGGCAGGGCAGATGTGGCATGCTCGCACCCGGAGTGCTGCCGATCAAGCGCGGTGGCCCAGTTGAAGGGAAATTGAATGCAAGCCCTGATCGAATTTCTGCAGGCAACGCTGGTGGTTCCGCTGGCCTTGCTGCCTATCATCAATCCGCTCGGTGGTGCGGCGCTGTTCGCCAGCATCACGGGCGGTAGTGAGCGGTTGGCCAAGCCCATGGCGCGCCAGGTGGCGATCAACGTCTGGATCATCCTGATCGTGGCGATGCTGGTGGGTTCCTATGTGCTGGAGCTGTTCGGCATCTCTCTGCCCATCGTGCGGGTGGGCGGGGGGCTGTTGGTGGCCGTGACTGGCTGGCGCATGCTCAATGATGAGGGGAGCGATGCCGTGCGCGATGCGGTGGCGAACGAAACAGCCGAACTCTCATCGCAGGAGATTGCCAAGCGCAGCTTCTTTCCGATGAGCTTTCCGCTCACTTCCGGCCCGGGCTCCATCGCCACCTCCATCGCGCTGGGTACGCGCTTTCCGCATACGCCGACCAACTATGTGCTGGGCGTGATCGTGGCTGCGATTGGCGCCGCGCTTACCGCTGCAGTCGTGTTCTTCTGTTACCGCTATGCCGTGCGCCTGCAGAAAAAGCTGGGTGACATCGGTGTGATTGTGGTGGCACGCATGTCCGCCTTCATTCTGCTGTGCATTGGCATCGAGATGATGTGGGGCGGCTGGGTGGATCTGAACCGTGCCCTCCTTATCCACTGAAACTGTTTTGATCGGCTAGACTTTCCCGCTTCCCCCGTACCAGGAGTTCAGCATGTCCGCTCAGGTCATTTCCACTGCCGCAGCGCCTGCCGCCATAGGCCCCTACTCGCAGGCCGTGCGCGCCGGCAATACGGTCTATCTTTCGGGCCAGATCGGCCTCGATCCGGCCAGCGGCCAGCTGGCCGAAGGGTTTGAAGCCCAGGCCGTGCAGGTGTTTGCGAATCTCAAGGCGGTGATTGAAGCCTCCGGCGGCACGCTGGCGAATGCGGTGAAACTCACCATCTATCTGACCGATCTGGCCAACTTTGCGCGCGTCAATGAGTTGATGCAGCAGCATTTCGCAGCGCCTTATCCGGCGCGCGCCACGGTCGGTGTGAGTGCCCTGCCGCGCGGGGCGCTGGTCGAGATCGATGCGGTGCTGGTGCTCGACTGAAGCATCTTGAGCGACGCGCCCAAGCCCCGGAAAACGCGGGCGGCCCGGACTGACAGGCCGGCCGGTGAGGATGCACCCGCACGCAAGCCGGTCTCGGCTCTCACCGGCCGGCTGCACAAGCTCGGCATCTACAATGATGCCGACATGTTGCTGCATCTGCCGATGCGTTATGAGGACGAGACCCGAGTCGTCTCCATCCGCGAGGCCGCCCCTGGCCTGCCGGCTCAGATCGAGGCCGAGGTCGAGCATTCCGAGATCACCTTCAAGCCGCGGCGCCAGCTGGTTGCCAAATTGCGCGATGACAGCGGCGTGATCTATCTGCGCTTCCTGAACTTCTACCCGGCGATGCAGAAGCTGCTGGAGCCCGGGCGCCGCGTGCGCGCCTTTGGCGAGGTGCGCAGCGGTTTCTGGGGCGAGGAGATGATTCACCCGCGGGTTCTGGCGGTGACAGAAGGCGAGGCCTTGCCGCAATCGCTTACGCCGATCTACCCGGCCACCGCCGGCTTGGCCCAAGCCGCGCTACGCAAGCTGGTGCTGCGAGCTTTTGAGCGCTCCAGCCTGGTTGATTTTCTGCCTGAAGCCTTGCGCAAGAGCCTGCGCCTGGCTGGCTGGGAGCGCAGCCTGCGCTTCCTGCATCAGCCGCCGCCCGAAGCCAGCCAGGCCGCGCTGGAAGAGCGCAGCCATCCGGCCTGGCGGCGTGTGAAGTTCGACGAATTGCTGACCCAGCAGATCCAGTTGCGTCGTGCCTACATCGAGCGCCGCGCGCATGCTGCGGCGAGCCTGCCCGCGCAGGGGCGCCTGCCCGCCCAATTGATTGCCGCGCTGCCCTTTGCGCTAACGGGTGCGCAGGCGCGTGCGGTGGACGAAATCGCCCGCGATCTGGCTCAGGCGTATCCGATGCAGCGCCTGCTGCAGGGCGACGTGGGCAGTGGCAAGACCATTGTGGCTGCGCTGGCCATGCTGCAGGCGGCCGAGAATGGTCTGCAGGCGGCCCTGATGGCGCCGACCGAGATTCTCGCCGAACAGCATTACCGCAAGCTGGACCAGTGGCTCACGCCGCTCGGCATCGGCGTAGCCTGGCTCTCGGGCTCACAGAAAAAGAAGGAGCGCGCTGCGATGCTGGAGAAGATCGCCAGCGGCGAAGCGCTTCTGGCCGTGGGCACTCATGCGCTGATCGAGGATACGGTGGGGCTGGAGAAGCTGGGCCTGGCGGTGGTGGATGAGCAGCACCGCTTCGGCGTGCGTCAGCGCCTCGCGCTGCGCGAGAAAGTGGCCGGCCGCCTGCCGCACATGCTGATGATGAGCGCCACGCCAATCCCGCGCACGCTCGCCATGAGCTATATGGCGGATCTGGATGTGAGCGTACTCGATGAACTGCCGCCGGGCCGCACGCCGATCGTGACCAAGCTGGTGGCCGACTCGCGCCGCGAGGAAGTGATCGAGCGCGTGCGTGATGCCTGCCGCGAAGGGCGCCAGGCCTACTGGGTGTGCCCGCTCATCGAGGAGTCTGAAACGCTGCAGTTGCAGACCGCAGTCGAGACCTACGAGACCCTGGCTGCCGAGCTGGCTGAACTCAGGGTCGGGCTGGTGCATGGTCGCTTGAAGCCGGCTGAGAAGGCAGAGGTGATGGAGGCCTTCCTGCGCAACGAAACCCAGGTACTGGTGGCGACCACAGTGATCGAGGTCGGCGTGGATGTGCCCAACGCCAGCCTGATGGTGATCGAGCACGCCGAGCGTTTCGGTCTGGCGCAATTGCATCAGCTGCGCGGCCGAGTCGGGCGCGGTGCGGCGGCCTCCACCTGTGTGCTGGTGTATGCGCAGCCGCTGTCACAGAACGGCCGCGAACGCCTCAAGGCCATCTTCGAAACCACCGATGGCTTCGAGATCGCACGGCGCGACCTGCAGTTGCGCGGCCCGGGTGAATTCATCGGAGCACGCCAGAGCGGTGTGCCGCTGCTGCGTTACGCCGATCTGGAGGCTGACGTGGATCTGATCGAAGTGGCCAAGCAGGCCGCTGAAGAACTGCAGGCCCGCTATCCCGAAGCGGCAGATGCCTTGCTGCGCCGCTGGTACGGCGGGCGGGCGGAGCTCCTCAAGGCCTGATATTGCTCAGGAGTATTGCTCGGAGCCGGCGCCAGCCGCCTCGCGCATCTTCACCAGTTCGACCAGCCAGTCGACTTCTTCCAGCCCCAGGGTGCGCACGATGGCGTGGTTGACGCGCGAGAGGATCACTTCGTCCGGCAAATCCTGTTCGATACCGAAGGCCAGCGAGGCCGCTAGATGGACGACGCCCGCGTAGGGCGTTGCACCCTCGGCATCCGGCTTGATGTAATGCAGCAGCGCATCCTGAATCTCCAACGGGAAATGCCACTGCCTTGCCAGTTCGGCGCTGACTTCGGCATGGTTGAAAGACAGGTTCAGGCGCTCAAGCGCCGCCAGTTCGCCCACCGAGAGGTTGCGGCAATTTTTGGCCACCTGCTGCCCGATCTCCGGGAAGCTTAAATTGATCAGCAACTGTCCGATGCGGTGCATCAAGCCTGCCGCATAGGCATATTCTGGATTGATGCTGGCCAGCCTGGCGAGCGCCTTGGCAGTCTGCGCCGTGAGCTGCGAATGCTTCCAGAAGCGCGCCAGATCGATGCCTTCCACCCGGGCGATGGCGCCGGTGACGCCCGAGGCGATCACGATGGAGCGCAGCGAGTTCAGGCCAATCATGGCCACTGCGTCATCGATTCCGCCCACCGTCTTGCGTCCGCCGTAGTAGGGCGAGTTCGCCAGGCGCAGGACGCGCGCGGACAGCGACTGATCCTGCCGGACCTTGGCGATCAGGTCTGCGAGGTCTACATCGTCCCGGCCCAGCGAGGAGATCAGTTCCTGAACGATGGCGGGGATGGTCGGAAGCTGGGGCAGTTTCTGGAACAGGCGATCAACGGGGCGCATGGTGTCTCTCTGCTGGTGGTGGGCTTGTCGACCGGCTTACGGCTTGCCAGGAGTCGCCTTGAGTGCCCTTTGGGGGCGACGCGGGCTATCATCGGCCCATCTCACCCGGAACTGCCCTCATGACGCTACTGGAACGCCTGGATGCCTACGAAAAACTGATGCGTCTGGATAAGCCCATCGGCACCCTGCTGCTGCTGTGGCCCACCTTGTGGGGGCTGTGGTTTGCGGCCAGCGGTCTGCCCAATCTGTGGGTGCTGTGGATCTTCGTGATGGGCACGGTGCTGATGCGCTCGGCTGGCTGCGTCATCAACGATTGGGCTGACAGAGACTTCGACGGTCATGTCGGCCGCACCCGGGAGCGCCCGCTGGTGATCGGCCTGGTGTCCGGGCGCGAAGCCCTGTGGCTCGCCGCCGCGCTGGCACTGCTGGCCTTCGTCCTGATCCTGCCGCTCAACCGGCTGGTGATCTGGCTCTCTATCCCGGCGGTGTTGCTGGCCGCGAGCTATCCCTTCACCAAGCGCTTCTTCGCCATCCCTCAAGCATATCTGGGGGTGGCCTTCGGTTTCGGCATCCCGATGGCTTTTGCGGCGCAGACCGGCACGGTGCCGGCGCAGGCCTGGTGGCTGCTGGCGGCCAACGTGTTCTGGGCGATTGCCTACGATACGGAGTACGCCATGGTTGACCGTGAGGACGATCGAAAGATCGGCATTCGCACTTCAGCGCTCACCTTCGGCCGCTTCGACATTGCTGCGATTGCGATCTCCTATGCGGCCTTCCTCGGCTTGATGGCCTGGATCGGTTATGCCGACGGGCGTCGGGGCGCCTATTTCGTTGGCGTCGGCCTTGCCACGCTGATTGCGCTGCATCACCTGTTCCTGATCCGTGATCGTGAGCCCGCTGCCTGCTTCAAGGCTTTTCGCCATAACAACTGGCTCGGGCTGGTGGTGCTGGTAGGCCTGTTGGCCGATCATCATCTGCATCCCTGATGACCCAGAGCGAACTCGTGGCCCTGATCTGCGCCTCGCATCAGCGTCTGCTGGGCCTGCCGCTGGCCGATCCTGCATTGAGTGCTCTGGCCGCTGCGCGCTGGCTGGCTGAAGAGGCGCCGTTTTGCGTGCTGGCGCATGAGGCGGGAGTGGATCCGCGCTTCATCTTCGCCAATCGCGCGGCCTGCGAATGTTTCGAATATCCGCGCGAAGAACTCGTCGGGCTGCCCTCGCGCCTGTCGGCCGAAGCGCCGGATCGCGCCGAGCGCCAGGCTTTGCTCGATGCCGTGGCAAGCAAAGATTTTGCGACCGGCTACCGCGGGCTGCGCATCGCGAAGAGTGGGCGGCGCTTCTGGATCGAGGACGTGACGGTGTGGAACCTTGTCGATGAGGCGGGCGTCACACAGGGGCAAGCGGCTACTTACCGGCGCATCACGCCGCACGAAGGAAACTGAAGATGCAATACAAGGACCTGCGCGACTTCATCGCCCAGCTCGAAGCCATCGGTGAACTGAAGCGCATCCGTGTGCCGGTGGATACCTATCTGGAAATGACCGAAATCGCCGACCGCGTGCTGCGCGCGGGTGGCCCAGCATTGCTGTTTGAAAAACCGCATACACAGGGTGTGGCGCAGGCCATGCCGGTGCTGGCCAATCTTTTCGGGACGCCGCGGCGTGTTGCGCTCGGCATGGGGATTGGTGAAGAGGCTTCGACAGACTGGCAGAAGCCGCTGCGCGAAGTGGGCAAGTTGCTGGCCTTCCTGAAAGAGCCGGAACCGCCCAAGGGCTTGCGCGATGCCTGGGAAAAATGGCCGGTGCTCAAGCAGGTGATGAACATGGCGCCCAAGGTAGTGAGCCGCGCGCCCTGTCAGGAGATCGTGTGGGAAGGTGATGAGGTCGATCTGGCGAAATTACCCATTCAGCATTGCTGGCCGGGGGATGTGGCGCCGCTGATTACCTGGGGGCTGGTGGTGACGCGCGGCCCCCACAAGTCGCGCCAGAACCTCGGCATCTACCGCCAGCAGGTACTGGGCAGGAACCGCGTGATCATGCGCTGGCTGGCGCATCGCGGCGGTGCGCTGGATCTGCGTGAGTTCCAGCAAGCCAACCCCGGCAAACCCTTTCCGGTGAGCGTGGTGCTGGGCTGCGATCCGGCCACCATTCTTGGCGCGGTGACACCGGTGCCGGACTCCTTGTCTGAGTACCAGTTCGCCGGACTCTTGCGCGGTGCCAAGACCGAGCTGACCAAGTGTGTGGGCAACGACCTTCAGGTGCCTGCCTCGGCTGAGATCGTGCTCGAAGGCTTCATCTACCCGAATGACATGGCGCCGGAAGGTCCTTACGGCGACCATACCGGCTACTACAACGAAGTGGCCGAGTTTCCGGTGTTCACCATCGAGCGCATCAGCATGCGTCGAGAGCCGATCTACCACAGTACCTATACCGGCAAGCCGCCGGATGAGCCGGCGATGCTGGGCGTGGCGCTGAATGAAGTCTTCGTGCCGCTCTTGCAGAAGCAGTTTCCCGAGATCACCGATTTTTACCTGCCGCCTGAAGGCTGCTCTTACCGCATGGCGGTGGTGAGTATCAAGAAGGCCTACCCAGGCCATGCCAAACGGGTGATGTTTGGGATCTGGAGCTTCCTGCGCCAGTTCATGTACACCAAGTTCATCATCGTGGTGGATGAGGATGTGGACGTGCGCAGCTGGCAAGAAGTGATCTGGGCGATTACCACGCGCATGGATGCCACGCGCGATACCACGCTGGTCGACAACACCCCGATCGATTATCTGGACTTCGCCTCGCCGGTGGCCGGGCTGGGCAGCAAGATGGGGCTGGATGCGACCAACAAGTGGCCGGGCGAGACCCAGCGCGAGTGGGGGCGTACCATTCAAATGGATGCGGCCGTGAAGCAGCGCGTGGATGCTCTGTGGAACGAGTTGGGCCTTTGAAAGGGATATCGATGAGCGACAACAACACCCTGGATGTGATCGAAGGCGAAACCTTCACGCCAGCCGACCCGAAGCTGATCCAGCTGACCCACATGCTTTACGCATTGCATGCGGTGGGGCTGGTGATCGGCGCCTGGTCGCAGGCCGCAACCATGGTGGGGGCTTTCGTGTTTGGCTGGACCTCGATCATCGCCATCATCATCAATTACGTGAAGCGGGATGAGGCGAAAGGCACTTTCCTCGAAAGCCACTTCAGCTGGCAGGCCGACACGTTCTGGCGTTGCCTGATCGTGATGTTGATCGGCCTCGTGCTTTACATGCTGATCGTGGGCTTCTTCATCAACTGGCTGGTTTTCGGCCTGGTAGGCCTTTGGGCGGTGTATCGCATCATCAGGGGCTGGCTGGCGCTGCAGGCCGCCCGTCCGGTAGCTTGATCAGGAGGCTGCATCTGGAGCTTCGCGCTGCCAATCCAGCCAGTCGTCGCCGAACCATTCGATCGGGTGAGCCGTGCGCTCGGAGCCGTTGCCGCAGGCCATGTCGGTCGCGGCGCAGTATTTGTCGCAGCCCCAGCAGATGCGCTCGGGGTGTTTCGGATGGGTCGGGAATTTCTTGGCCATGCTGCACCGCCTTCTTTAGCGCGGCCTGAAAACTCGCCGCTGACTCAATGATCCTCCTTGAGCGCGCGGCGGGCCCTATTCTGGATCAAGTTCCGGCGCAGGCGGCAAAGCCCGCACGCAGAGTGTCCTGCGGCAAATCGCGGCCGATCAGCACGATGCGGCTCTTGCGTTCGGCGTCGGACTCCCAGGGACGGCCGTAGTCGAAGCCGGCAATGCGATGCACGCCCTGGAAGACCAGGCGCTTGTTTTCTCCCGCAATCGACAGGATGCCCTTGTAGCGCAAGAGATCGTGGGCGTGCTGCTCGACCAGCTGATCGACGAAGGCTGAGACGGCGGCCATGTCCACCGAGCCCGGTGCTTCGAGCAACACGGTTTCGATGGCGTCATCCCAGGAGCGGGCGGGCTTGCCGCCCAGCGCATTCAGCGGTCTGGCGGCCGTGTTGTGGCGGAACGGGTTGGCGGGGGGCAGGCCTTTTTCATTCAGGGCGAAGCCGCCGGTGGCGAGGAGTGCGGGCCAGTGCTGGTCCAGCTCGCGCACATCCAGTTGCGGGGCGCGGGCGTTGATGGCGGCGAGGCGTATGGGTAGAGCGTCCGGTGTCGCCAGATCAGTCTTGGTGAGGATGATCCAGTCGGCGTAGGCAACCTGGGCGGCGGCGACGCGCTCGCGGTCCAACTGCCCGGTGGCATGGCAGACGTCCACCAGAGTGATCACTGCATCAAGCTGGAAGCGGTGGCGGAGTTGCTCTTCCCAGAAAAAGGTCTGCACGACCGGACCAGGATCGGCGAGGCCGGTGGTTTCGATGAGCAGGCGATCGAAGGCGAGTTCGCCGGCGTCGCGCTTGCTGAGCAGATCGGCCAGGGCGATGGCCAGCTCACCACGCACGCTGCAGCAGATGCAGCCATTGGAAAGCTCCACGATGGCCGTGGCCTGAGGGGCGATCAGGGCACCGTCGATGCCTACCGCGCCGAACTCGTTTTCCACGATGGCAAAGCGCACGCCGGGATTGGCCGCCAGCAGGCGGTTGAGCAGGGTGGTCTTGCCTGCGCCAAGAAAGCCCGTGAGCAGGGTGACCGGAATGAGATCAGTCATGGTGGGAGTCCTGTAAGCGTGCTTTGGCGGAGGGCATGAAAACGCCCCTTCTGCCTGGAGCCCAAGCGGTGAAGAGGGTGACAGGGATCAATCTTGCGGCACTCGGGAGGGCTGTGGGAGCGAGGTCAGTGCCGCTTCCACCTAGCAGCACTTCCCGGCGCCACCGCCGTAGCGGGCCTCCTGGCGCTCGCGGAAGAACTCCTCATATGTCATCGGCGTGCGCTCCGGATGTTTCAGCCGGGTGTGCTGCACGTAGCTGTCGTAGTCGGGCAGGCCCACCATCATGCGGGCGGTGTGGCCGAGGTACTCACCCATCTTGGCTAGGTTCTGGAACATCCGTCGTCTCTCTGGTCACGGGTTTTTTCTGGCCTGCCGCCTCGGTGAAGCGGCAGGCCGGAAAAAGCCCGGCAGGCATTGCCTGCCGGACACTTTCGTGGTGCTCAGGCCCGCTCGGGCAGCGCCTGATAAGGCGTTTCCTGAGTGGTGACGCGGGCGTCGGCACGTGCCTTCATGCAGGCGCGGAAGCCGAAGATCATGACTGAAACCACCACGAACATGAACAGCCCGCACAGCGCCGCATCCAGGTAGTTGTTGAAGATGATCTGCTGCATCTGGGCCACGCTCTTGGCCGGGGCCAGCACTTCACCACGCTCGGCAGCCGCGGAGAAACGTGCGGCATTGGCGAGGAAGCCCACCTTCGGGCTGGCATCGAAAATCTTCTGCCAGCCGGCGGTGAGGGTGCACATCAGCAGCCACACGGTGGGCAGGATGGTGACCCAGGCGTAGCGCTCGCGCTTCATCTTGAACAGCACTACGGTGCACAGCGTTAGCGCCATGGCTGCGAGCATCTGGTTGCCGACGCCGAAGAGCGGCCACAGGGTGTTGATGCCGCCCAGCGGATCGACCACGCCCTGATACAGGAAGTAACCCCAGGTGGCGACGCAGAGGCCGGTGGCGATCAGGTTCGGCCCCAGCTTGTCGGTGCGCTTGAAGCCCGGGATGAAGGCACCCAGCAGATCCTGCAGCATGAAGCGGCCGGCACGCGTGCCTGCATCTACTGCGGTCAGGATGAAGAGGGCTTCAAACAGGATCGCGAAGTGATACCAGAAGGCCATCATGGCCTTGCCGCCCAATGCGCCGGAGATGATGTGGGCCATGCCCACGGCCAGGGTGGGAGCACCGCCGGCACGCGAGATGATGCTCTTCTCGCCCACGTCGGCAGCGGTCTGGATCAGCACGTCCGGCGTGATCACGAAGCCCCAGCTGGAGACCTTTGCCGCCACTTCGACGGCTTCCTTGCCGATCACGGCTGCCGGGCTGTTCATTGCGAAATACACGCCTGGATCGATCACTGAGGCGGCAACCAGTGCCATCACTGCTACGAAGGATTCCATCAGCATGCCGCCGTAGCCGATGAAAGCCGCGTGGCTTTCATTCTCAAGCAACTTCGGCGTGGTGCCGGAGGCGATCAGGGCATGAAAGCCGGAAACCGCGCCGCAGGCGATGGTGATGAACAGGAAGGGGAACATGTTGCCGGACCAGACCGGGCCGGTGCCGTCGATGAACTTGGTGACGTGCGGCATCTGCATCATCGGAGCCACCACCACGATACCGATGGCCAGACCAAGAATGGTGCCGATCTTCAGGAAGGTGGAGAGGTAGTCACGCGGAGCGAGCAGTAGCCACACCGGCAGCGAGGCGGCCACGAAGCCGTAGCCCACGAGCATCCAGGTCAGCTGGGTGCCGGTGAAGGTAAACATCGGGGCCCAGGTTTCGCTGGCCGCCACCTGGCCGCCAAGCAGTATTGAGCCGATCAGCAGGATGAAGCCCACCACCGAAATCTCGCCGATCTGGCCCGGGCGGATGTAGCGCATGTAGATGCCCATGAAAATCGCGATGGGAATCGTCGCGGCCACCGTGAAAGTGCCCCAGGGAGATTCGGCCAGCGCCTTCACCACGATCATCGAGAGCACCGCGAGGATGATGATCATGATCAGGAAGGCGCCGAACATCGCGATCACTCCGGGGATCGGGCCAAGTTCGCTCTTGACGAGATCGCCGAGGGAACGGCCGTCACGACGGGTCGAGACGAACAGCACCATGAAATCCTGCACCGCCCCGGCCAGCACCACACCGGCTACGAGCCACAGCAGGCCGGGCAGATAGCCCATCTGCGCGGCGAGCACGGGGCCCACCAGCGGGCCGGCGCCGGCAATCGCGGCGAAGTGGTGGCCGAAGAGCACGTTCTTGTTGGTCGGAACGTAGTCGAGGCCGTCGTTATGGCGTACCGCCGGGGTCATGCGGGTCGGGTCGATGCCGACGACCTTGTTGGCGATGTAGAGGCCGTAGAAGCGGTAGGCGGCCATGTAGATGCCGACGGCGGCCGTCACCACCCACAGGGCGCTGATGGTTTCGCCGCGCGACAAGGCGATGTAGGCCAGGCAGAAAGCGCCGATCAGCGCCAGCGCGGTCCACCCCAGCTTGGGCAATATGCGGTTCATTGTGTCTCCTCCATGTCATCGTGCCCGTGCAGGGCATGAATGCAAGGCTGTTGGTATGGGCCTAGCGCGTGAGGCTGAGCCTTGCGCGTTTCCGCCCGTCGGGCCCGGCGCTGCTTTGCCGGGCTGCGCTGAGTATGGTTGGCTGCGCAAGCAAAAAAATCCGCATGACTACGCAGGCCGGCTCCGTGCCGCCACATAGGGGAAAACGGCATTCGGAACCGAATGGCGGAAAGTCCGGCTGTTGCCTAAAGCCCTTCCGGATTAGGATTCGGCGCCATGAACCTGCGTCTGAAGGTCCTTCTGCTGGCGGTTGCACCGCTGCTCCTCGCCATCGCAGCGATCGCTTCTGTGGTGCGCATCGAGGCGCGTGCGCTGGCCGACGCCGAGACCCAGGCCGTGTTGCCGGTGCTGGAGTCGTCCCGGCGGACCGAGCTCAAGCATTACGTGGATCTGGCGCTGGGCGCGATCGAGCATCTGCATGGCATGGAGGATCAGGCTGTAGCCCGTAGTCAGGCGCTGACCATTCTGCGTCAGCTCGATTACGGAGAGGACGGCTACTTCTTCGTCTACGACCAGCAGGGGCGCAACCTGATGCACCCGCGCCAGCCGCAACTGGTGGGGCAGGATCTGTGGGAGTTGCGTGATAACAGCGGCACGCCCACCATCCAGCGCCTCGTGGTGCAGGCCAAGCAAGGCGGCGGTTATGTCGAGTTCATGTGGAACCGGCCTTCCACCGAGCGCACCGAGAGCAAGCTTGGCTATGTGCAGCTGGAGCCACACTGGGGGTGGGTGATCGGCACCGGGATTTATCTCGATGACATGGCCGAGGCGCGCCTGCGTATTGACAATGCTGCCAGCCGGGCCATCTCCGCCACCATGGTGATCATTACTGTCATTACCGGCACGGCGATCCTGATTGTGGCTGTCTGCGGTTTCGCGTTGAACCTCTCCACCCAGCGCAGTGCCGAGGCGCGCATGCGCGCGCTGGCGCATCAGGTCGTGCTGTCACAGGAAACCGAGCGAGCACGAGTGGCCCGCGAGCTTCACGATGGCGTGAGCCAGCTGCTGGTGTCGGTCAAGTTTCTCTTCGAGTCGGTACAGGAGCGCGTCGGCAGCCTCGGTGGCGAAGGCCGCGATGTGCTGATCGAACTGACCGGAAAGGGCGTGACCCGCCTGCACGACGTGCTGCGCGAAGTGCGCCGCATCTCACATGATCTGCGCCCCACCGCACTCGATGATCTGGGCCTCAAGGCGGCTCTGGCCCAGATGCTCAATGAATTTGGCCAACGTACCGGGCTCGCTGTGCAGCTCAAGGCAGAGGACAGCCCTTCGTTGCCCGGTCCGGTCGCCACGGCCCTGTTCCGCGTGGTGCAGGAAGCGCTCACCAACATTGAGCGCCACGCCCGCGCGTCCGAAGTGACCCTCACCTTGATGAGCCGGCCGCATGCCTTGCGTCTCACCATCGCCGATAATGGCCGCGGCTTTGATCTTGAAGCGCTGATCGCGCAGCCGCGCAGCGGGCTCGGCCTCACCAGCATGCGCGAGCGCATCGAAACCCTCGGCGGCATCTTCGTGATGCGTGCCAGCGAGGCCGGCACCAGTATCGAAATCGTGCTACCGGCCAGCGCACTCCGGAATTGAAGGAAGGACGGAATATGGAAGTACCCCGCGTCAAACTCATGCTCGTCGACGACCACCCGCTGGTGCGCGACGGGCTGCGCCTGCGCCTGGCCACCGTGCCCGGCTTCGAGATCATTGCCGAGGCCGACGATGGCATCGCTGCGCTGGCTGCGCTGGAGCGCCAGGAGCCCGATGTGGTGCTGATGGACATTGCCATGCCCGGCGCCAACGGCATCGAGCTGGTGAAGAAGCTGCACGAGCGCTATCCACAGGTGCAGGTGATCATGCTCACCATGCACGATCAGCCGCAATACGTTGTCGAGGCCTTCCGCCAGGGCGCCCGCGGCTATGTGCTGAAAGACAGCCCGGCGCAGGAAATCGTCGCTGCCATCCACGCCGTGATGGCCGGTAAGCGCTACTACTCCGCCGGCGTGGCCGACGCCCTGGCCGCCGGCGCCACCCCCGCACCACTCCTCACACAGCGCGAGCAGGAGGTACTGACTCTGATTGCCGAAGGCCGCTCCAGCAAGGAAATCGCCTCCAGCCTGAACCTCTCGGTGCGGACCGTGGAGACCCACCGCCTCAACATCAAGCGCAAGTGTGAGCTAGAAGGCTCCTCGGCACTGGTCAAGTTCGCGGTGGAGCGGAAGTGGACCGGGCTTTGAGGGGGCGCGGCTGTAGGCGCAATGACCGCGAATGCTTTTCGTGGGAAACGGGCGACGCCTGCAGAATGATGGCTTAGCCGTGCCCACCGGTGTGTTGGGAAAACCCCGGCTCATCTTTCAGACCGTGCTTGTACCCAACCCTTTACGCCTCCTACCTGATGATCGTTCCTGACTACTGGGCGGAAGCCCGCCAGCAGCATCGCGCGGCTGGCAAGCAAATCACCATCCGTCGCTGGGGCTGGTCAAGCAGCAGTGAAGACGATGCGCGTGCAATGGCCGAAGCTCGTGCGGCAGAGGCCTTGCAGCGTCTTCTGGGTGGAGAGAAGCTGACGCGCCGCGAGCCCAAGGCGGCCTACAACGGAGCCTTCGGCGTTCCCATTCGCGAAGAGGTGTTGTCTCGCCACGGCGAAGAGGTCGTTACCCGAAATTCATATGGCGCGCACTGCCTCAACACCCCGCGTGCGCTATTTGCCGATGTGGATTTCGCGAGCACCCCGCGGGCCGGACTGCGTTTCGCTGTGTTCGGATTGCTGGCGCTGCTGGCAGTAGTGATCGGCGGATTCCATTTGCGGAGCTGGGGCGTCGCGGGAGGCTTGTTGTTATTGGCCCTGCTATTGACCGGGCCGCTTGCCGGAGGCATGGATCGCCTGAACCTGTTGCGCAAGGGCGGGCATGAACGCATCGCCCGGCAGCGCCTGATGGATTTCCTGGCCAGGCATCCGGCCTGGAACGTACGCCTCTATCGTACGCCGGGCGGCTTCCGGCTACTGGCCACACATCAGGCCTTCGAGGCATCCGCACCCGAGGTGCAGCAGTTCTTTGCGGCGATCGGGGCGGACCCGGTCTATGTGCGTATGTGCAGCAACCAGCAATGCTTTCGTGCCCGGCTGACGGCCAAGCCCTGGCGGATCGGTATCAGCGATCATATGCGGCCCCGCCCCGGGATCTGGCCGGTGCCCCCGGATCGGCTGGGCGTCCGGCAGCAATGGGTGGCGGCTTACGAGCGGGCGGCAGCCTCGCATTCAGCCTGCCATTTCGTCGAGTCACTGGGCTCCGGCAAGGTGGATCCGGAAATCAGCGTGGTGGTGGCCTTGCATGACCGCGAGGCGCGGGCGCACGAGTTTGCGCTCGCCGTTGCCTGAGAAGCCCGAGCTCGGCGGCGGGGCTGCCGGCCCTCTCATATAGCAAACATCAGCCCGCTGCCATTGGCAGCGCCGGTTTGCTGACGCACCATTACGGCCTGTCTGCCGGAGGCTCGCTCCGGCGAGCGTGAGTGCTGAATTCATAGGAGTGTTGTTGTGGCAAGAATCGGTTTTCTGGGGCTGGGCATCATGGGGCGGGCGATGGCCGCCAATCTGCTCAAGGCGGGTTTTGAAGTAACAGTGTGGAACCGCTCGGCAGCCAAGTGCGCGCCGCTGGTGGCGCAGGGGGCGGCTCAAGCGGCTACGCCGCGCGAAGTGGTGGAAGCCTGTGATTTCACCATCGCCATCCTGGCCGACCCGGCCGCGGCACGCGAAACCGTGTTCACGGCCGATGGCGTGCTGGCAGGTATGTCTGCTGGCAAGGGCTACATCGACATGTCCACCGTTGATGACGCCACCGCCCGTGAGATTGCTGCCGCGATTGCCAGCAAGGGTGGGCGTTTTCTCGAAGCGCCGGTGTCCGGCACCAAGAAGCCGGCGGAAGACGGTACGCTGGTGATCCTTGCCGCGGGTGATCAGAGTCTCTACGACGAAGCCGGGCCGGCTTTCGACAAGCTCGGCAAGAAACGCGTGTTTCTCGGTGACGTGGGGCAGGGCGCGCGCATGAAGCTGGTGGTCAACATGATCATGGGCTCGATGATGGTGGCCTTGAGCGAAGGCCTGGCGCTGGGGCTCAAGGGCAATCTGGATGGCGCCAAGATCCTCGAGGTGATCGAGGCGGGCGCGATGGCCTGCCCGATGTTCAAGGGCAAGGGGCCGATGCTGCTGAACGATGACGCCAGCACCAGCTTCCCGCTCAAGCACATGCAGAAGGATCTGCGCCTCGCGCTGGCCCTCAGCGAGGAGCTGGGCCAGTCCCTGCAGGCGGCCTCTGCTGCCAACGAGGTGTTCAAGCGCGCCAACATCGCCGGGCATGGTGACGACGACATTGCTGCGGTGTATCGCGTGGTGCGCTGAGCCGCTTGTAGCAGGCTGCAAAAAGGCCCGGTCAGCCATAAGCTGCCGGGCCTTGTTACATCAGAGATCAGGCGGATCAGGAGCCTTCGGGTTCGAGCTGGCTTTGCAGGTAGTTCTGCAGCCCCACCTTTTCGATCACTTCGAGCTGGGTTTCGAGGTAGTCGATGTGTTCCTCGGTCGCTTCGAGGATCTCCATCACGATGTCGCGCGAAACGAAGTCGCGCACGGACTCACAGTAGGCTACGGCTTCCTTGAGGTCGGCGTGGGCCGTGACTTCGAGCTTGAGATCGCCGGCCAGGCACTCCGGCACATTCTCGCCGATCAGCAGCTTGTTGAGATTCTGCAGGTTGGGCAGACCGTCGAGCATCAGGATGCGCTCGATCAGCATGTCCGCGTGATGCATTTCCTCGATGGACTCCTTGTACTCGTGCTTGCCGAGTTTCTCGAAGCCCCAGTGCTTGTAGATGCGGGCGTGAAGGAAATACTGGTTGATGGCGCTCAGTTCGTGGGTGAGCTGGCGGTTGAGCAACTGAATGACTTTCTTGTCACCTTCCATGCTGTGACTCCTCTCAAGGGCTGGGGGCGTACCGCGTGGAGAGGGGCTTCTCCGCCGCAGGCATGAGTCCATTGTGCACAAGACAAACGCCATGCATCAAGGTCAATTTAATGAATGACCCTGATAGGCATGGCGCGGAAGGTGCGCGAGGAAGGAGTGTGGAGCACAAAGCCTTCAGGCGGTTGCGAACTCCCTCTGGCCGAGCCCATCTCCGGCGACATGCAACAGGGGGATTGTTCTGTGCGGTGCTGCACTCGCCTCTTTCAGGCAGGCGTGGGCACACTGGGCGCATCGGCCGCAACTGCTGGCCACGCCGAGCGACTCGCGCAGGTCGCGCACCGTGCGTGCGCCATCGGCCGCAGCGCGTGCGATATCGCGATCAGTGACAGCATGGCAGACGCAAACATACATGGCGGTACCCGGGGTGCGTGGTGGGGTGATGAATTGAAAGATAATGCGATCCGTTCTCATTTGCAAGCCTATCTTTGCTGGATTGGCTGTCACCGCCGTCGCAGGGCAATTCGTCTGTTCCGTGTCTGCTGCAGCAAAACCCGGCGCTGCCTGGTCCAGCCAGGTGTTCGAGTCCTGCCGTGCCGCCAGGCGGAGGCGCTTATCGCTTGAATGCCGGCGTGCTAGGGTCGCGGGCATGTCCTGACTCCCGGTTTTCTCATGAGCACATCCGATTCAAGCTGGCGCCAGATTGCCCTGTGTGCCTGGGGCAGCCAGTATCTCGCCGGCGGCAATGAGCTGGACGACTGGTTCCGCCACGGCGTGTTCTGGGAAGCGCCCCAGCTGTTCCGGTCCTTGCCTGGACGGACACTGATCGCCGCCGATTTCTGCGCCTGGCTGTTCTGGCTCAGATCACGTGGGGCCATGCGTCTTACCCTGCATGCGACGGAGTCCGGGCAGGTTCCCGCGGGCGAGGGCTTCTACTGGGGGGAGCGCCTGATCTGCGTGCATTTTGCGGAGGGCTGTGAGCGCTGGCTGACGGGGGAAGAAATACCGGGCTGTACGGACGCCAACGACGCCGCGCTCGAAGCCGCACGGGAGGCGAGTGGCGAGTGGAGCTGGGTGCCTGACCCAGGGGCGTATGCCGGCGAGATCGAAACCTGGTGGTGCCTCGGCATGGGCGAGGCGATTTCGGTGCCGGAGACCGACTGGAGCGCCAGCGCCGCGCGCCTTCAGGCCGAACTCTTTCCGGAGGATGGCTTGCGCGGCCGGTGGCGTCTGCCAGACCAGACAGAGCTTCGCGCAGGCAACAAGGGAGACGCGGAGTGGTCCAGCTTGCCGACCTTGCCGCACTCCCGAAGCCTGACCCTGCCGCATCGCCTGCTCGATTATCTGCATGGCGAGCAGGCGCGCTTTTCAAACGACACGCACCCCAAGAATGAAGGCAATCTTTATGTGTGCGCCAGTGCCGAGGAGGCCGCGAGGATTGATCACTGGGGTGAGCGGCTCGATGCCTGGATCGATACCTTGCAACGCGCCGCAGCCAACGAGCGTCGTTGGCGTGAAGGGGGGAAAGGCGGCTCGATGCTGATGCCTGCGCTGCCTGATGCCACCGTATCGGCCGCGCAGCAGGACGCGGCCAGCGTCCCGGTTACCGAGACGAACCCGCCCTCTGCGCCGCGCGTGATCGAGCAGCCTGCGGCCCAGGCGCGCGCCATCACCCCGCTGTTGATCGATGGCATCGTACTGGCTGTGCTCTGCGTGCTCATTGTCGCCCTGGCAAAGGTGCTCAGCCGCTACGAATGGATCAGTCTGCTGATTGCCTTGCCCTGGATGCTTTACGTGCGGCGCCGCCAATAGGCGTTCCCCGGGCGAGCCGGCCTCCCCATGGTCAGTGCGCAGCAAACACCTGCTGGCGCTGGCCGAAGACCCGCGCAATGTCTTCGTCATGGGTGACCAGCATCAGCGCTGCGCCGCTTTCATCCATGGCGTCGCCCAGCAACTCAAGCGCCTGACGCTGGGTGAGCGGATCGAGGCGGGAAGTGGGTTCGTCCGCAAACAGCAGGGCGGGCCGGGCGCATAGCACGCGCGCCAGGGCGATCCGTTGCAGTTCGCCGCCAGAGACTTGACTGGGGCGGCGCGTCAGCAGACTGGCGTCGATCTTCAGGCTATCCAGTCGGGCTTGCAGCGCAGACCAGGCCTCGCCGTGCAGCCGGCAGGCATCGCGCAGGCTACTGCCCAGGCTTTGTCGCCCTGGAAAGGAGGCCACGGGGTCCTGATAAAGCTTCTGCAAGGCGGTGGTCGCGAGGCCGGGCGCCCGGATCACGCTGCCGGCATCGGGCCGCAACAAACCCAGCAGCACATTGCCAAGCGTGCTCTTGCCGGTGCCGCTGGGGCCTTGCACGACGAAGCGCTCGCCTGCGTGCAGATCGAGGTCCAGCGCATGAAAGAGTGTTTTACCGTTGAAGGCCTTGCTGAGTCCGCGTCCCTGCACGATGAGCGGCCCGCTGGCGGGCGCCTGGCGTGCTGGCCAGTGCGCGGGGTCAGCCGCAATCAGCTCACGGGTGTAGGCCTCGCTCGGCGCGCGCAGGATGTCAGCGGTCTCGCCGGCCTCGATCAGTTCGCCGGCACGCAGAACCAGCATGCGCCCGCCCAGGGCCTCGGCCACGCGCAGATCGTGGGTGATCAGCAGCACCGCGCCGCCAGCTTCGCTCACCGCGCGCAAGCTTTCGGTGACATGGGTGCGCCAGTGTGCGTCGAGTCCCTTGGTGGGCTCGTCAGCAATCAGCAGGGAGGCGCCACCGGCCAGCGCCATGCTGGTCACGGCGCGTTGGGCCATGCCGCCGGAGAGTTGCCAGGAGTATTGGGCAGAGGCCGCGCCGAGGCCGGCCTCCTGCAATCGGGCAGTGGCGTGCTCGGCCGCTGCGTGAGCGGGCAGCCCCCGCACCAGGCGGAAGACTTCTTCAAGCTGCGATCCGACGCGACGCACCGGATTCAACGCCAGGCTGGGTTCCTGGGGCAGAAGACCGATATCGCGGCCCCACAGCGCGCGACGCGCTTGGGTGTCGCGGGCGGCACTGCGCTGCCCCTGGATGCAGACTTCGCCGCCGGCGACCAGGCCCGCCGGCAGATTGCCCATCAGCGCGTCGGCCAACAGGGACTTGCCCGCGCCGCTTTCGCCCAGGATGGTCAGCACTTCGCCGGCCCGCAGCGTGAAGGAAAGCTCGCGCAACAGGCGTTGGCTGCCGGCGTGCACCGAGATGCCGGAGGCTTCGAGGATGAGGACCGTATTCATGTCAGTTCCTTGTCACCTGCCAGCAGCATCATGCCCAGCACCAACAGGATCAGCAGCGTAACCGGCGCTGCGATCAGCCAGGGGGCTTCACTGTAGAAAGGGAAAAATTCGATCATCATGACGCCCAGTTCCGGCGTCGGCGGTTGCAGGCCGACCCCGATGAAGCCCAGCGCGGCCAGAGCCAGCACGGCTTGCGCAGTACTCAGCGGTAACAAGGTGGCCAGCAGCGGCGTGAGCGCAGGCAGCACATGCCGACGCAGGATGTAGCGCTTGCCAAAGCCCAGGAGGCGCGAGGCTTGAACCGCATCGCCATGCAGGACCGGCCGGCTGGCGGCGCGCGTGACCCTGAAATATTCCATCCACAGTGACAGGGCCAAGCCGACGTACAGCGCCCAGTACTGGCCCGGCGCAATGGCTGCGAAGAGCAGCACCAGCAGCAGGCCGGGCACGGCCATGCAGGCGTCGGCCAACATCACCAGCCCGCGTTCGGTGCGACCGCCACACCAACTGGCAGTCACTCCAGCCAGCACACCGGGCAGCGCTGCACTCAGTGCCGCGAGCAGCGCCAGCCCGAGTGAAAGTTGGGCGGCGTGGGCGAGGCGCACCAGTACGCTGCGACCGAATACATCGGTTCCCAGCCAGTGGCTGGCGCTTGGGGGCAGCAGGGAGTCCCCGAGGGATTGCGTCGCCGGATCGATTCCGATCAGTGCCGGGCCCAGCAGGGCGAAGCAGGCGATCAGGATCAGCAATCCCAGGCCGCAATGCCGCGCGAGGCGGGCGGAGAAGGTCTCAGGCATCGGAGGCTCCGGGCTTGCGCTGGCGCGGATCGATGGCAAGCATCAGGGCGTCCAGCAACAGATTGAAGAGGATGAAGAGCAGGCCCATGCTCAGTGCCGCCCCCTGAATGACGGGAACATCACGGGCGAACACGGCATGCACCAGTGCGTGGCCCACACCGGGCCAGGCGAAAAGACTTTCGACAACCACTGTGCCTTCCACCAGCAGCACCAGATGAACGCCCAGATAGGCCAGCACCGGCAGGGCCGCCAGCGGCAGGGCGTGGTGCAGCAGCGCCTGAAAATCCGACAAGCCCTTGCTGCGGGCGAACTCGCAGGCTGGCGAGGCCAGCGCTTCACGCACCGCGCTGCGACTGATGCGTGCCAGCCCGGCGGCCAGACCGAGGGCCAGGGTCAGGGCAGGCAGCCAGAGGGTGCCGCCCTGATCGTCGTGGGCGGCGGGCAACATCCCCCAATGCACCGCGAGCAGCAGCATCAGCAGGATGCCCAGCAGGAAGGCCGGCGTGGCACGCAGGACAACCGCGAACAGCAACGCGATCCGGTCTGCGACACCGCCCGGCCGAAGTGCGGCCGCGATGCCCAGCGGCAGGCCGATCAGCAAGGCCAGCAGCAGGGTGGTGACCGCCAGATCGAGACTGGCGGCGAGATGGTGGGCCATCTCGTGCCACACGGCTTCACCGCTGACCAGCGAGTGACCCAGGTCCAGGCGCAGGAGCTGGCCCAGCCATTCCAGCCAGGCCTGCCACAGCGGGCGTTGCAGTTGCAGCTCTTGCGCGACGGCGCTGGCGGCGGCGCTGCCGACGAAATCGTAGCCGTAGCGGCTGGCGGCGATGCGCATCGCCATGTCGCCGGGCAGTGCCCGCACCATCAGGAAGCAGACGCTGCCGATGATCAGCAGGAGCGCCAGGATCTGGATCGCGCGCCGCAGCAGCAGGCCGCGCCAGGCGGAGGTTTGGGTCGGGCTCATGCTTTCCACCTCATGCCAGTGAGGCGGAAGCTGCGTTCCAGTGGATCCAGGCTCACACCTTCGAGGCGTTTGCTGATCGCGACGTTCTGGCGATACCAACACACCGGGATCAGGGGCAGCTCTTCATGCAGGGTCTGCAGCAGGCGTTTGCGCTGGGCGGCGAGTTGCGCCTTGTCGAGCCCACCGCGCACCAGGCGCTGCAGGGCGTCGACAGCGACCGGGCTGGACCAGTGTGTGGCGCCCCAGTCGCCGCCGTGGGGGCCGAAGTCCTGCGCCAGGGTGCCGGTCGGGTCTGGTACGGTGGCGTAGTTGCGCGCGGCAAGGCCCATCTGCAGGCTGCCGTCGCGATGGGCCAGCGGAATGTCGCCGGAATTGCCGATGCTCACGCTCACTGCGAAACCCGCCTGGCGCCATTGATCCTGCAGCGCGGCGGCAAGCACCGGCAGCTCCGGGCGATCCGGGAAGGTCTGCAGCTTGAGGCGCAGCAACTGGCCCTGGGCGTCGTGCCAGCCTTCGGCGCCGAGCGTCCAGCCGGCCTGCTGCATCAGTTGTCTGAGCGCCACCGGGTCGCGTTTGAGCGTCGGCAGGGACGGATCGTGCCAGGCGCCCAGCGAAGGGGGCATCAGCTGGCTGGCGGCTAGCTCCGGGTCGCGCAGCAGGGCACGCGCGATGCCGGGCCGATCGATGGCGAGACTCAGGGCCTGGCGCACGCGCAGATCCTTGAGTCCGGGGAGACCGGCATTCAGTTTGACAACCAGGGTGCGCGGCAGGGTTACCGAGGCGATGCTGAGCGATGTGCGCTGGCGCAAGCGGGTGATGCTGACGGGGTCCAGGTTGTACGCCAGATCGGCCTGGCCCGATTCGGCCATCAGGCTGCGGGTTTCGGCGCGCCCGGCGGCCATGTAACGCACCTGTGCAATGGCAGGGCGAGGGCCATCGTAGTGCTCGGAGAGGCGAGTCTCGACCTGATGCGGGGCTTCCAGCTTGCTGATCCGGTAGGGGCCGCTGCCGATGATCTCGCGCACAGTCCCCTTCGCTTCGAAACTGGCGGGCGCGAGGATCATCGTGCTGCTGTGCGCCAGCAGGCTGAGCAGCGGCATGTAGGGGCTCGCCAGGCGGATCCGGAGCTGTTTTTCGCCTGCCGCTTCGATACTGCGGATAGGCGCCATGCTCAGCACTCCCGGCGGAGTGCGTGCCAGGTTCAGGCTGCGCGCCACGGCCTGTGCCGTGACCGGGCTACCGTCATGGAAGCGTGCGCCGGGGCGCAGTTCGAAGTGCCATTCGAGGCCATCCGGCGAGACCTTCCAGCTCGCCGCGAGCGCCGCCTCCGGCGTGCCGTCGTCCCGCGCGTCAAGGAGGGTTTCCGTCACCTGAAGGCGGGTGAAGATATAGCCGCTGGCGGCAGGAGCAAGACCACTGATTTCCCATGAGGAAACGATCAGCAAGGGCTTCACGGCAGGCTGTGCGCGCAAGGGCGGACAGGCCAGCACCAGGGCGCCGAGGCCAGCGCCCTGGAGAAGACGGCGGCGAAGGCCGTCGGGTTCAGGCTGGGTCATGGTCATTCTCAGAAGCTGTACTGCGCGCCAAGGGTGAAGCTGCGGCCGCTGCCGGGCGACACCCACAGCGTGCTGTAGGAGCTGGTGTAGTAAGTGGTGTCGAAGAGGTTGTCGATATCCAGCGTGAGGCGCAGCGACTTTGTCGGGCGCCAATATGCATTCAGGCGCACTGTGGTGTAGGCCGGCAGATTGAAGGCGGGGCTACCGGCGTCTGCTTCGGCCTGGGTGCGGGCCTGGCCAAGACGCTCGCCGACGTAGGTCGCTCCTCCTCCGGCGCCATAGCGCTGACCATTGCTGAACGCGTTCTCGTACATCGCCATGGCACTGGCGACCACCGCAGGCACATTGAGCAGACTCTCGCCGATGGCCAGGGTGTTGTCGCGCAGTACTTCGACCTGGGTGTAGGACACGGCGCTGTTGACGCGCCAGCGGGGGGTGATCTGGCCGGAAAACTCCAGCTCGGCGCCACGGCTGCGGACTTCACCCGCGGCGACCGAGTAGCTGCTGTTCTGCGTATCCGTCGTCAGCACGTTCTGTTTGCGGATCTGGAACAGCGCGGCGTTGGCGGCCAGCTTCTTGTCCGCACTTTCCCACTTGCTGCCCAGTTCGAAAGAGCGCCCCTTCTCCGGCTCGAAAGCTTCACTGTTGCGATCAGAACCCGCATTGGGGCGGAAGGACTGGCCGCTGTTGGCGAACAGTGTCCATTGCTTCGAGGGCAGCCAGCTCAGCCCCAGACGTGGCGAGGTGGCGGAGGGGGATTGCTCCGTGGTGGTGGTGGTGCGACGGTTCTGCAGCGACTGGCTGTAGTTGTCCACGCGCAGGCCGGCCATCAGGCGCCAGGCTTGCGCCAGACTGATCGCGTCTTGCAGGTAGAAGGCGTTGTTGCGCTGGGTTTCGTAGGTGTCGGTGTTGGCACCCGGCGTGGGTTGAGCCTGCCCGTAGACCGGATCGTAAATGTTGATCGCATAGGGCGAGGCTGCGCTGGGATTGGCGCGCAACATCACCGTATCCATGGTGTAACGATAGGTTTCGTAGCCGAACAGGATTTCGTGCGGCGTGCTGGCGAGCTCAAGATTGCCTTGCAGCTCGGCCTGGAAGCCCAGATCCTGCGAGTCGTAATCGCGGTAGCGGCGCTGGCGGCGCAGACTGCCATCGCTTTGCAGGGCGGACGCCTCTGTCGAGTAACCCTCAAGGCTGGTCTCGCGCTCCGAGAGCACAAAGCGACTCAGCCAGGCATCGTTCCAGATGTGGGTCAGGATGGCCTGTGAGTTGGCGTTGCGCAGGGTGATCTTGCCATCCGAGGGCTCGCCAAGGAAGCGCTCGCGCGGGATCTGGCCGAGCTGCCCATTTACAGCGACCACACCGCGATCAAGCGGCGCTGCATGGCGCAGGTACTCGCCGACGAATTCAAGCTGGGTGTCGGCACCCATTTTCCAGGTGAAGGCGGGGGCTACAACCTGCCGGTCCGAATCCGTGTAGTCGCGGAAACCGTCACGGCTTTCGGCGGCCAGGTTCAGGCGATAGGCCAGGCTTTCGCTTAAGGGGCCGGTGCTGTCCAGCGCGGTACGCCAGTAGCCATGGCTGCCCGCGTAAGCCTCGATCGAGTTGGCGGCTTGCCACAAGGGGCGCTTGGATACGATGTTCAGCGTGCCACCCGGTTCGCTGCTGCCATACAACGCGGCGGCCGGGCCCTTGAGGAACTCGATACGCTCCACGCTGGCCAGATCTCGCGGCGCGTTGAAGCCACGGCTGGCCGTCATGCCGTTGAGCAGGGTAGCGATACCGGTGTTCTCGTTACCGGGTAGTCCGCGCACGGCGACGTTGTCCCACAGGCCGCCAAAACTGTTCTGGCGCGAAATTCCGCCCACAAAGTCAAAAACATCGTCCAGGCGCGTGGCACCCAGATCGTCGATGGCCTGCTTGGTGAAAACGCGGATCGATTGCGGCACTTCACGCACCGGCAAACTGGTCTTGGCGGCAGTGGCTTCTTCCGAAAGATAGCTACCGCTACTGCTGCGCCCCACCACGGTGATGGCCTCCAGCTCGGCAGGAGCTGGCGGGGTCTGGGCCTTTGCGGCCAGCGGCGAAAGAGTGGTCAGGACGGCGAGGCTCAGGTGCTTGATATTTAGCTTGGGGGTATTCATGGACAACTCCAGAAGGCAGACGTGTGCGTATCCCGGCCGGGCGCGGGGCGTTGGCCAGAGGGTGTGATACGGGGAGCCTGGGCTCAGGCAGCGTCTGGAGGGTCGCGGGGGAAGTGCAGCCAGCTGCGGGTGAGGGCTGGCGGAGCAGGCAGCTCATGCTTTGGCGCAAGGCTGAGGCTGAGTGGATGGTGTGCCTCTGGTGGCGCAAGCCTCGGCGCGATCAGGTGGGCAAATATCTGGCACTGGCTGCAGAGGCGGTGAGTCAGGCCTTCGTCGCTATCTGCTGGGGTGGTCTGCTCGAAGCTGGTCTGCGGAGGCTGCTCGAAGTGCTGTGCCCAATGCAGGCTCCAGATGAGCGAGGCGTTCAGCCAGAGGATCAGGAGCAATGCGCGCAGGATCAGCAATTGTCCGCGTGAGCGCAGACCGGCCCCCAGCGCATGGTTTTGGCGGGAGACGGGCCTGAGCTGCTTGAACGGAAAGAGGGTGGGGCGTCTCATGCGTGGCGCGACAGCTTCAGGCGCCGTGTCAATGGGAGGGTGCGGATTCCAACACAAGCCATTCTTATATGCAACTACGTTGCGTATGAAGATGTGCCTGCCGCAGACACCAAAGCCCATGCCAGGGCTTTGGTGCGCGCAGCGAGGAGGATGCAGGGCAGGCCACTGTTTCCGGAGTGGTCCGGGAGGCCGCTGGATTGTCAGCGAAGAGTTTCAGAACCACCGCAGAGCGCTTTGGGGTATCGCGGGGAGCGGGCTCCGTCATGCCCCAAACTTGCGCCTGTTTCACCGCTTTGGTGCTAGGCAATCGTTTGCGCAAACGATTGCCCACTGTTTCAGACCTTTAGGCGGTGGAGCGTACGAGCCATTGATCGAGTGCTTGCATGGCTTTCAGGCGCTGGGATTCTTCCAGGAACGAGGCCCTGATGGCGTGCCGGGTCAGGCGTACGGCTTCGGTGACGGAGAGCCCCAGGTGCTGCTCCAGACTGGAAAACTCTTCACTGAGCGTGACGCCTGACATCAGCCGGTTATCGGTGGAGCAGGATACCGACAAGCCTGCCGCCAGCATGCGGCGGATCGGGTGCTCGGAGAGCGATGCCACCGTGCCGGTATGCACGTTGCTGCTGGGGCAGACTTCGAAGTGCAGGTTCAGGGCGCGTGCCTCGGCGAGCCAGGCCGCGCCGGTGGCGTCATCCGGGGGCGCCATGATGTTTACGCCATGCCCGATGCGGCGGGCGCCGATCTGCGCGGCTTCCAGCACGCGGCTGCCAAGGTCCGCTTCGCCGGCGTGGCAGGTCAGGCCCAGCCCGGCCTCGCGGGCCACATGGTAGGCGGCTTGGTGGCTGCCCGGCGGGTAATTGAGCTCGGCACCGGCCAGGTCAAAGCCGACGACGCCTTGATCGCTGTAGCGCGCAGCCAGGCGGGCGGTGCGCAGTGAGGCTTCCGGCGTATCGGTGCGCATGGCGCAGAGGATCAGGCCGCTGGCCAGGCGGCTTTCCTTCAGGCCGCTCAGCAAGGCTTCGACGACCGCTTCCGGTGTGATACCAAAGGGCTCCAGCAGCAAGGGCGCCATGCGGAATTCGGCCAGCACGCAGCCATCTAGAAGCGCGTCCTCAGCCGCCTCGAAGGCAACGCGCCGGCAGGCGGCTGCGCTGGCCATGGCTTCAACGGTGAGGGCAAAGCCTTGCAGATAGCGCACCAGGCTGCCCGAGTTGGCGTTGCTCTGCATCCATTGCGCCAGTTCTGCGGCGCTGCCGGCAGGCACGGCAATCCCGCGCTCGGCGCACAGGTCCAGCAGGGTCTGGGCCCGCAGGCCGCCGTCCAGATGCTCATGCAGCAAAGCCTTGGGCATGGACGGCCAATTCACGGTGCCGGGGGTGGGGTGAGTCATTGTTGTTGTCCTTCCTGGATTGATCTGATCTTGGAGCAAGAATTGCTCGTCCTGCAACAGCAGGTTTCAGGCCAGCACGAGCGTCACATTTCTATAACCAAAGTTGGCATGGAGCCTGCTTATACTTTCTCAATGCAAACGTTTGCAGAGCGCGAATCAAATCCCTTTGATCACAGGAAGCCAACAGATGAGTAACGCACTGAAATTTGTTCATCGCATCGGGCTGATGAGTTTAGTGCTGGGTTGTAGTGTCGCAGCGGCCGAGCCAGGCATCGTCTATGAACTGGGCGGCAAGTTCGACAAATCTTTCAACGAGGCGGCCTATCGCGGCGTCGAGCGCTGGAGCAAGGAGACCGGGCAGCGCGTGGCTGAATTCGAGGTCTTTGCCGAGACCCAGCGCGAGCAGGCATTGCGCCGGATGGCTGAGCGCGGCACCAATCCGGTGATTGCGATCGGTTTTTCACAGCAGTCCGCCGTTGCCAAGGTTGCCAAGGATTTTCCCGGGAAGCGCTTCGTGATCATTGACGAAGTGGTGCCCTTGCCGAACGTCCAGTCGATCCTGTTCAAGGAAAACGAAGGCAGCTACCTCGTTGGCGCACTGGCGGCGCTCTCCAGCAAGAGCGGCAAGATCGGTTTCGTTGGCGGGATGGATGTGCCGCTGATCCGCAAGTTTCAGTGCGGTTACGAGCAGGGAGCGAAGTTCGTCAATCCGGGGGTGGAGGTGATGGCCAGCATGACCGGCACCACCGGGGCGGCCTGGAACGATCCGGCACGAGGCGGTGAGCTGGCCCGGGCGCAGTTCGCGCGTGGTGTCGATGTTGTGTTTGCCGCGGCCGGCGGCACCGGGACCGGTGTTTATCAGGCGGCCAAGGATGCCCGCAAGCTGGCCATCGGCGTCGACAGCAATCAGAACTACATGCAGCCGGGCACTATGCTGACCTCGATGATCAAGCGGGTCGATGAAGCGGTGTATCAGGCGCTGGTGACTACACGTACGGGGCTCTCCGTGATGGGCCTCAAGGAGGGCGGTGTGGATTACGCGCTCGACAAATACAACGCGGCACTGATCTCTTCAGAGATGACCAAGAAGGTCGAGACGATCAAGGCCGACATCATCTCCGGTCGTGTGAAGGTTCCCGACTATGTCAATGGCGTTTGCAAGTAAGCCGACAGGATACAAGGCATGAGTACGATCAAGGATGTCGCCGCGCGGGCCGGCGTGTCGTTCACCACGGTTTCCCATGTGCTCAACGGCACGCGGCGGGTGAGCGATGCAGCACGTGCCAGGGTGGAACAGGCAGTGGCCGAAATGGGCTATGCGCCCAGCGCCGTGGCGAGGGCACTGAAAACCAGTGAAACCTTCGTGTTCGGTGTGCTGGTGCCCAACATCACCAACCCCTTCTTTGCCGAGCTGACGCGCGGAATCGAAGAGCGCTGCCGGCAGACGGACTACTCGGTGTTCCTGTGCAATACGGACGATGAGTCCGAGCTGCAGACGCATTATCTGCAAACTCTGCTCGAGCGGCGCGTGGATGGGCTGCTGCTGGCCGCGGCGGCTGGTGAGCCGGAGCCGCTGGTCCGGCGTCTGGGTTTTGCGCGCGTGCCGACGGTGGTGGTGGAGCGGCGTATTCCGGGTCTGGAAGCGGATCTGGTGCGGGTCGATCATGACGCGGGGGCGCGCCTGGCCGCGTCCCACCTCGCGGCGCTGGGGCACCGGCGGATTGCCTGCCTGTCCGGCCCGTCGCGTTTCCAGGTCAGTCGCGAGCGCACGGCAGGCTGGGTTGCCGGCTTGCAGGAGGCGGGTATCGAAATCCGTGCCGACTGGATGCTGGAAGGGGATTTTTCCGCGGCGGCTGGCCATGCGCTGGCGCATGAGTTGCTCCGCCAGCGCGAGGTGACGGCCATCCTGGCCGGTAACGACATGATGGCCATCGGGGTGCTGCGTGCCGCGGCCGAACTGGGCGTGTCCGTACCCGGCGAGTTGTCCGTGATCGGTTTCGACGGCATCGATATGGGCAGCTATATGTTCCCGGCATTGACTTCGGTCGGTCATCCGATCCGTGAGCTGGGCGAGATGGCGGCATCGGTGCTGCTCGAGCGTCTGGGCAAGCGTGTGTTGCCGGTCCGTGAGGTAGTGATGGCGCCGCACCTGATCGAGCGTGCTTCCACCGGACCGGCGCCGAAAGGATGAACATGACTGAACAGGTGGAAGTGAAGCCTCTGGCCGTGCGGATGCACAACATCCACAAGCGTTTCGGCACGGTGCAGGCCAACGATGCGGTGAGCCTGAGCGTGCGGGCTGCGACGGTTCATGCGTTGGTGGGCGAGAACGGCGCGGGCAAGAGCACCCTGATGTCGGTGCTGTATGGTTTCTATCAGGCCGATGAAGGCGAGATCGAGATCGAGGGCCGTCCGGTCCGGATTCCCGATGCGCATGCCGCCATCGCGCTGGGGCTGGGCATGGTGCATCAGCACTTCATGCTGGTCGACCGGCTTAGCGCGCTCGACAACATCCTGCTCGGCGCGGAGCAGGGCTTCTTCCTGCGCCGGGCCCAGGCCATGGCGCGCGAGCGCCTGCTGGCGCTGATGCAGAGCAGCGGCCTGGTGGTCGATCTGGATGCGCGGGTGGGGGATCTGAGCGTTGGAGACCGGCAGCGTCTTGAAATCCTCAAGGCCCTGTACCGGGGCGCCCGCATCCTGATTCTGGACGAGCCAACCGCGGTGCTGACCCCTGCCGAGACCGAGCAGCTGTTTGCCGTGCTGGCCAAGCTGCGCGAGCAGGGCTGCACCGTAATCCTCATCACGCACAAGCTCAAGGAGGTGATGCGCCTGTGTGATCAGGTGACGGTGATGCGTGCCGGGCGTGTGGTGCATGAATGCGCCATTGCCGAGACGACGGTGGAGCAACTGGCGGAGGCCATGGTTGGGCGCAAGGTTTCGCTGGGGCGAAGCGAGCCCGTGGAAGAGGTAACAGGAGAGATCCGCCTCGTCGCAGAGGGTTTGCGCTTCACTGATGCCATGGGCTGTGTGCGGCTGAAAGAGGTGAGCCTGAGTCTGCGTGCCGGCGAAATCGTAGGCGTGGCCGGCGTCGCCGGCAATGGTCAGAGCGAATTGCTCGCCGTGCTCTCGGGCCTGGTAAGCCCCCAGGCGGGGCGTTTGAAATTGGGCGCGCAAACGTTTGGGGTTGTGCCCGGCGAGCGCTGGCTGGATCCGCGCATAGCACGTCAGCTGGGCCTGGCCCATGTGCCGGAAGATCGTCACGCACGGGCCATGGTGATGGACTTCCCGGCGTGGGAGTCTGCGGTGCTGGGCTATGAAGCGCTGCCTGCCTATAGCCACAAGGGCTGGATGCGGCGTGCCGCGATGGTGGCGGCAACGGCTGCGATGATGAGCCGCTTTGATGTGCGCCCGCCGCTACCGCAACTGGGCAGCTCGAAATTCTCCGGAGGCAATCAGCAGAAGCTGGTGCTGGCGCGAGAGATCGGCCAGAACCCGGTGCTGCTGCTGGTGGGGCAGCCGACACGCGGCGTCGATATCGGCGCCATCGAGTTCATTCACGCCCGCCTGCGTGAGCTGCGCGATGCCGGCTGCTCGGTGCTGGTGGTGTCGAGCGAGCTGGATGAAATCCTGGCGCTGGCGGATCGCGTGCTGGTCATGAATGCCGGACGCATTACGGGTGAGTTGCCGATCGAGGCGTGCGACGAGAAAACCCTGGGCATGCTGATGAGCGAAACCGACGTCGCCCTGGTGGCCGAGGAGGTTGAGGCATGA
This sequence comes from Uliginosibacterium sp. 31-12, assembly GCF_030548425.1. Taxonomy (NCBI): domain Bacteria; kingdom Pseudomonadati; phylum Pseudomonadota; class Betaproteobacteria; order Rhodocyclales; family Zoogloeaceae; genus Uliginosibacterium; species Uliginosibacterium sp. 31-12. The sequence goes on from NZ_JAUOOA010000008.1 coordinate 161,139, forward strand.
TCAGCTTCTTCAAATCGGGGGCGACTCCACCGATGCCTCGCTGGGCAGAGCTGGTGCTGATGCCGCTGGTCAATCTCGCCATCGCGTTTGCGCTGGCAGGAGGCGTCGTGGCGCTGGTCGGGCAGGCGCCGGGGCTGGTGCTGGAAACCTTGCTGCAGGGCGCTTTTGGCAGTCTGCGCGGAGTGTCCTACACGCTGTATTACACGACCAGCTTCATCTTCACCGGACTGGCCGTGGCGCTGGCTTCGCATGGCGGGCTATTCAACATCGGCGCGGAGGGGCAGGCGAGCATCGGCGGTCTGGGCATTGGCCTGCTGGCGCTATGGCTCTCGAACAGCCTGCCCTGGTATCTGATGTGGCCCCTGCTGCTGATTGCCGGCATGGGCTTTGGGGCCCTGTGGGCCGCCGTGCCGGGCTATCTGCAGGCCTGGCGGGGCAGCCATGTGGTGATCACCACCATCATGTTCAACTTCATGGCCAGCGCCTTGCTGAGCTATCTGCTGGTGCATCAGCTCAAGGTCAATGACGGCATGGCCGTGGAGAGCGCCCCCTTCGGTGCATCGGCCCATCTTTCCGGGATTCATCAGGTGCTGGCGAGCCTGGGAGTGGAATGGCCGTCTTCCCCGCTGAATCTCAGCTTTGTGCTGGCGCTGGGGGCGGCCGTGGCGGTGTATCTCCTCTTGTGGCGCAGCCGTGCGGGTTTTCGCCTGCGTGCGTTTGGCTCCAGCGCCAGCGCCGCCGAATATGCCGGTATCAATCCGCGTCATCAGACTCTGTTGGCGATGGCCTGCTCGGGAGCGCTGGCCGGGATGGTCGGGATGAACGAGATCGCTGGCGTGAATGACAAGTTGCTGCTGGATTTCGTGGGTGGCGCAGGCTTCACCGGCATCGCGGTGGCGGTGATCGGGCGCAATCATCCGTTCGGGATCGTGATGGCCAGCCTGTTGTTTGGTGCGCTGTTTCAGGGGGGCGCGGAAGTGGCTTTTGAAGTCCAGGGCTTCACCCGTGACATGGTGGTGATGCTGCAGGGCCTGATCGTGTTGGTCTCCGGCGCAATGTCGCATGTGGTGGCCGGGCCGGTGGCGCGCCTTGTGCATGCGTGTTCCCGCCGTGAGGCATCTTTTACCGAAAAGGAGACGCAGCATGGATGAGCTCATGCTGGGCACCCTGCTGGCCTCAACCCTGAGGGTGGCGACCCCGCTGATCTTGTGCGCGCTGGCGGGCGTGCTGGCGGAGCGTTCCGGGGTGATCGACATCGGCCTGGAAGGCAAGATGCTGTGTGCGGCCTTCGCTGCCGGTGCCGCCGGTGCCGTCTGGGGGAGCAGTTTTGTGGCCCTGGCGGCCGCCATTGGCGTGGCGTTCGCCCTGTCCATGCTGCATGGCTATGCCTGCGTGATCCATCGCGGGGATCAGGTGGTATCGGGTATGGCGATCAACATCCTCGCGGCGGGGCTGACCGTGGTGCTGGGCATTGCGTGCTTCCACCAGGGCGGACAGACCCCCGCGTTGCCCGATGAAGTGCGCCTGCGTGCCTTGTGGCCGGAAGCGCCGGAGGTGCTGGGGGATCTGATCGGCAATGGTCTGGCCGGCTACAACGTGCTGGTCTATCTGGCGCTGGCACTGGTGCCCGGGGTCTGGCTGCTGCTGCAGCACACCCGCTTCGGGCTGCGCTTGCGTGCTGTTGGCGAGAACCCTCACATGGTGGATGCCGCCGGCGTATCGGTGCATGGCCTGCGCTTCTCGGCACTGGCGCTCAACGGGTTGCTGTGCGGCCTGGCAGGCAGCTATCTGGTGCTGGCCCAGAACGCCGCGTTCGCCCCGCATATGACTGCAGGGCGGGGCTATATGGCGCTGGCGGCGATGATCTTTGGCAAGTGGCGCCCCTTGCCCGCCCTCGCTGCCTGCCTGCTGTTCGGTTTTCTCGATGCACTGGCCATCCGCCTGCAGGGCGCGGTGCTGCCTGTCATCGGTGAGGTGCCGGTGCAGTTCATCCAGGCACTGCCTTATCTGATGACCGTGATCCTGCTCGCCGGGTTCATGGGCAGTTCCCAGGCCCCGGGGGCTTTGGGTCGTCCCTATCTCAAGGAGCGCTGAGCATGTCAGCCATTGTTTTACCTGAATCGATTCGCACGGCCCTGTGGAAGACCGCGCTGGATGCACAGCTGCGGGCTTACGCGCCGTATTCGCACTTTCTCGTTGGCGCGGCGGTGCTGGATGAGCATGGCTGCATCCATGCCGGCTGCAATGTCGAGAACGCGGCTTACCCCGAGGGTGTATGCGCCGAAGCCGGGGCGCTCAGCACGATGGTGCTCGCAGGCAGCCGGGCGGTGAGAGCCGTGCTCGTCGTGGGTGAAGGCCCGGGGCTGGTGACGCCCTGTGGCGGCTGCCGCCAGAAGCTGCGTGAATTTGCCTTGCCCAACACCCCCATTCTCATTGCAGACAGGCAGATGGTGCGCGCCAGCTTCACGCTCGCCCAGCTGCTCCCAGAGAGCTTTGGTCCGGAACATCTTAAAAATGACAAATGACATGAACGCAGCAGAGAAACTGAAAGCGCTTTACCCCCAGCACAAGCCCCGCATTGCGGTCGTGCTGGGGTCGGGCTGGGGAGGGCTCACCGGACATGTCGTCGATCCGGTGCGGGTGCCTTACGCCGAGCTGCCCGGCTTTCCCGAGGCTACCGTGCAGGGCCATGGCGGCGAGCTGTGGCTGGGGCGGATCGGCCAGACCGAGGTGGCTGTCATGAGTGGGCGCAAACATGCCTACGAGGATGGCGTGGTCGACGGCATGCGCCTGCCGCTGGAAACGCTCAGGGACATTGGCTGCGAAGCGATCGTGCTGACCAACGCTGCGGGCAGCCTGAGGCCGGCCATGGAGCCTTGCAGCCTGATGTTGATCAATGACTACATCAATGCCACCCAGCGCTCGCCGCTGGTGGGGGAGATGGGCAGCGAGCGTTTCGTGGACATGAAGGATGCCTACGATCCCGCGCTGCGCCGGGTGGCGCATGAGGTGGCACGCGAGAGCGGCACCCGTCTGCACGAAGGCGTTTATCTGTGGAGCTTCGGCCCCCAGTTCGAAACACCAGCGGAAATCCGCATGTTCGAGCTCATGGGGGCGGATGCCGTGGGCATGAGCACGGTGCCGGAAACCATTCTTGCGCGGCGCATGGGGCTGCCGGTGCTGGCCTTCTCGCTGATTACCAATATGGCGGCGGGGCTCTCTGGCGAGAGTCTCAGCCACTCTCACACACTGTCCCAGGCCCGAGCTGCCGGCGACACCGCCAGCGGCCTGCTGGCACGCATCATTGCCAATCTCTGAACTGCGGAGTCTTACCGATGAATACCGAACAACTGCAGCAAGCCGCGCGGATCGCCTTGGCCAGTCTGGATCTGACCACACTCAACAATCACGATACCGAAGCGGACGTCGAACGGCTGTGCCGACGCGCTCAGGGCGCTTTTGGTCAGGTCGCGGCCGTGTGTGTATGGCCGCGCCTTGCGGGTTATGCGCGCAATCGTTTGCCTGACAGCATCCGGGTGGCCGCCGTTGCCAATTTTCCGGATGGCTACGCGGATGTTGAACGCGCTGTGCGGGATACCCGCGAGATTGTGGCTGCCGGTGCGCAGGAAGTGGATCTGGTGCTGCCCTGGCAGCATGTGCTGCGCGGCGATGATGCCGCTGCACTCAAGGTGATGCAGGCCACACGCGAGGCCTGCCCGGACCTGACCCTGAAGGTGATTCTGGAAACCGGCATGCTGCTGCAGCACGAAGCCATCGCCCGTGCCTCGCGCCTGGCGCTGAAGGCTGGTGCCGATTTCCTCAAGACCAGTACCGGCAAAACCACCATCAGCGCCACGCCCGAAGCTGCGCGCCTGATGCTCGAGGCGATCCGGCAGGATCCCGCGGCCGAAGGGCGTGTCGGCTTCAAGCCTTCCGGCGGAATCCGCACGGTGAGTGATGCGGCAACCTACATCGAACTGACCCGCAGCCTGCTGGGCGAGGCGGCACTTTCTGCAGAGCGTTTCCGGATCGGCGCCAGCAGCGTGCTGGACGATATCGAGCGGGTGCTCTCCGGCGAGGCCTCGCACAGCAGCGCCGCCCCTGGCGTCTACTGAAGGGGGCAGGCATGCTTGCACAGGAAGTCATACGGCATAAACGTGACGGTCTGGAACTGTCCTCCGCAGAGATCGATCACTTCGTCGATGGTCTCACCCATGGCGGTTGGAGCGATGCCCAGGCAGCCTCGATGGCCATGGCCATTTTTCTCAATGGCATGAGCCAGACTGAAAAGGTGAGCCTGACCCGGGCGATGATGAACTCCGGGGATGTCTTGAAGTGGGGCCAGACCCATCTGCCGGGGCCGGTGCTCGACAAGCATTCTACCGGCGGCGTGGGCGACAAGGTGAGCCTGCCGCTGGCGCCGATCCTCGCTGCATGTGGTGCCTTCGTGCCGATGATTTCGGGGCGTGGCCTGGGCCATACCGGAGGAACGCTCGACAAGTTCGACAGCATTCCCGGCTATCAGACCGCACCATCGCTGGAGCGCCTGCGCGCCTGTCTGACGGAAGCAGGCTGCGCCATCATCGGCCAGACCGGTGAGCTCGCGCCGGCAGATCGGCGCCTCTACGGCATTCGCGACGTGACCGCAACCGTCGAATCCATTCCCCTGATCACGGCCAGCATCCTGTCGAAGAAACTGGCGGCAGGCTTGCAGGGCCTGGTGATGGATGTGAAGACGGGCAACGGCGCTTTCGCTGCCAGTCTCGAGATGGCTCGCGCCCTGGCGCAATCGCTGGTGGAGGTGGCGGTGGGTGCGGGCTTGCCAACGCGGGCCTGGATCACCGACATGAATCAGGTGCTGGGCGACTCCTGCGGCAATGCGCTGGAAATGCATGAAGCGCTGGCCTTGCTCAAGGGGGAACCGGTGGATGCGCGTCTGCTGGAGCTGACCCGCGTGTTGTGTGCCGAGTTGCTGTGCATCGGCGGCATTACGGCGGATTTTGGTGCCGGGCTGGAACGTGTCGACGCTGCCCTGCGTAGTGGTGCGGCGCTGGAGCGCTTCTCCAGCATGGTGTTTGCGCTGGGCGGGCCGGCAGACTTTGCTGAGCGTCCGAATCAGTATCTGGCTGCCGCCCCGGTGCGTGGTGACTTCGTTGCGCCATATGCTGGATGGGTCTCTGGTGTGGCAACGCGGGATATTGGCTTGCTGCTGATCGAACTGGGCGGCGGGCGTCGCCAGACGAGTGACCGCATCGATTATCGCGTGGGCCTCACCGGGGTGGCTGGCATCGGCCGGAAGGTGGCCGCCGGTGAGGTGCTGGCGCATATTCACGCGGCAGACGCGGCAGGGCTGGCGCTGGCACAGGCACAACTGGCAAAGAGTTTCACGCTCAGCGAGGCGCCGGTGCAAACACGCCCGGTGCTGGTCGAAGCCTGCCGGGGAGGCGTTTAGCATGGCGCGCGCCATTGTTGTGGTGCTGGACTCGCTTGGCATCGGTGCGACGCCGGATGCCGGGGCCTACGGGGATGCCGGAGCCAACACGCTGGGGAACATCGCTGCCCGCTGTGCGGTGCAAGGCCAGCCTCTGAAACTGCCCAATCTTGCCCGCCTCGGTCTGCCGCAGGCCGCGCAGCTGGCAAGCGGGGCCTGGCCGCAAGCCATGCCGGTTGATTTCTCGCCCGTGGGAGCCTGGGCCGCTGCACGCGAACGCAGCCGCGGCAAGGATACGCCCAGCGGGCACTGGGAACTCATGGGCTGCCCGGTCGAATTTGACTGGGGCTACTTCCCGCGCGCCGAGTCACCGGCAGAAAACGTTTTTCCTGCTGCACAACTGCAGCGCTGGCTGACCATCTGCGATCTGCCGGGCAGCCTTGGCAACACCCACGCCAGTGGCACCGAAATTATCGAGAGCTTTGGCGACGAGCATGTCCGTACCGGCTGGCCGATCTGCTACACCAGCAGCGACAGCGTGTTCCAGATCGCCGCGCACGAAGAGCATTTCGGTCTTGCACGGCTGTATGACATTTGCGAGAAGGCGAAAGTCATTTTCGACGAACTGAACATTGCCCGGGTTATCGCACGTCCCTTCGTGGATGCCGCGCCCGGGCAGGCGCAGCGCTTTCGCCGTACCGGCAACCGGCACGATTACACCACGCCGCCGGTTTCCCGCACCTTGCTGGATGCGCTCGTCGAAGCGGGCAGGGAAGTTCACGGCGTGGGCAAGATTCGCGACATTTTTGCAGCGCGTGGCGTCACCCACCATCACGCCGCCGACGGCAATGCCGCACTCTGCGAAGCAACGCTGGCCGCGATGTCGGCCTGTGCGTCGGGTGGGATGGTGTTCGCCAATCTGGTCGATTTCGACATGTTGTATGGCCATCGCCGTGACATTCAGGGTTACGCCGATGCACTGCGAGAGTTCGATGCTTTCCTGCCGCGCCTTCTGGCTGCGATGCAGGACGGTGATGTGCTGGTGCTCACGGCCGACCATGGTTGCGATCCCTCCTGGCCTGGCAGTGATCACACGCGCGAACACGTACCGCTGCTGTTTGCCGGTGCCGGCGTACCTGCCGGGCGTTCCCTTGGTGTGCGCGAGAGCTTTGCCGATCTTGCCCAGACCCTGGCTGCACACCTCGGGCTGGCGCCTGTGGCGTGCGGTGAGAAAGCGTGGTGAGCGGAATGCACCAAGAGGGAATTTCCTGCACCAAGCTGGATGCCGAAAGCGGGAAATTTTTCCGCCTCGGGGCGCATTTCATCTCCTTGTCACGCGGTGCGCAGAAAATCGCCGCTGTTATATCTAAAGACATACTCGATTGTTTATTTACGTCATTACAAGGCAAACGTTTGCATGCTGGTTTTAACCGTATGGAGACGGTGTTTTACTGTCCGTTTGGCGGAAATTTCCTGAAAACGGCCGTTTTGAATTTTTTAAGTAATTTGAAGCAAAAAGTGGCATTCAAATTGCTAAAAGGTATCTGCAAGCACAGTTTTCCCGTGTGTTGCCTGTAAAGAGCGCAAACGTTTGCTTAATCAGCCGAAGAGAGTCGTCAGCCATGTTGCATTTTGAAGAGCCGCCCCCCCGCAAAGCCCGCATCGAGATCATCCCGATGATCGACGTGATGATGTTTCTGTTGATCTTCTTCGTGTTGATCAGCCTGAACGTGATTCCTGCCTTCGGCCTCAAGACGACGTTGCCCGATAGCAAGACCGCTTCACGGGCGACGGTCGATGAGGCGCCGATCGTGGTGTCCTTGCAGGCGGATGGCTCCGTGGCGCTGGACGGGCAGCTGCTGGCGTCCGAGCAGTTGGGCGGAGCGGCGAAGGCCGCACATCAAAAAGATCCTAAAAAGCGCTTCATCGTCAGTGCGGATCAGACCGTGCAGTGGAAAGGCGTGGTGGCTGCGATGGATGCCTTGCGCGAGCAGGGGATTGAGTCGATCACCTTTGCGACCAAGCGGGTGCAGTGATGATTCTGGAATCCATCTACGGTCATCGCGATCCGGCTGCTGTTGGCGGCATGCTGATCGTCATGGCCGCCCTGTTCGGAGCCTGGCAGTTCATGCCGCCGCCTCCGCAACTGATCTCTGCGCGGGATGAAACTGTCATCACGATGGAGGATCTGCCGCTGCCTCCTCCTCCTGAAGCGCCGCCGCCACCACCGAAAGTGGAGCCGCCTCCGGAGACCCCGCAGCCAGTCGTGAAGGCTGTTCAACCAACTCCGGCTCCCACTCCGACGCCAACGCCGATGCCAACACCAGCCCCGGCCGCTCCGTCGCCGACTCCGGTGCCGACGCCGCAGCCGCCCACCCCGGCTCCGCCACCGCCACCCCCGCCGCCACAGCCTGCGCGTGTCGCATCGGCCTCTGCCGATCAGGCCTACGAGGCGAACCTGCGGGCCTATCTGGAAAGCATCAAGCGCTATCCGAACAGTCGTGAGGCAAGGCAGTTGCGCCCCACTGGCGTGGTCAAGATCTGGATCGAGATCGACCGCGAAGGCCGGCTGGTCGATGCCGGCGTCGAGACTTCGTCCGGAACCATGTTGCTGGACAAGGAGGCCCTGCGCACCGTGCGCAATGGTCGATACCAGGCTTTCCCCGGTGAAGCTTTTACCGGTCAGGGCATGCGCCGCTTTGCGGTGCCCATCGAATACGTGCTGGAAGGAACTTCGTGATGCGTCCCTCCTGCGCTTTTGCAAGTACTGCTTTGTTCCACCCCTCTTCCGCCCCCCGAACTTAAAGAAGGCAGCCCATCATGCGTACATACACTTTGAAACCCCTCACGCTCGCAATCATTGCCATGCTGGCGTCTGGCCAGCTGCATGCGCAGCAGACCTCTGAGCTCAGCAAGATCACCGTGACCGGCGAGGGCGATAAGCTCGGCACCGGCCTGCTGGTCGATGAAGACACCCCCAAGGCCAAGAGCACCGTGACCAAGGCACAGCTGGACAAGACCCGCTCCAGCTCTAACGCCTTCCAGGACCTGAATCTGCTGCCGGGTGTGAATGCTTCCAGCACGGATCCCACCGGCATGTCGGGCGGCAATCTCCGCGTGCGTGGTTTTAACAGTGACCAGATGGGCTTCACCGTTGATGGTGCTCCGGTGAATGACTCGGGCAACTTCGCGGTCTATCCGCAGGAGCTCACCGACAAGGAAAACATGTGCGACCTCTTCGTTACGCAGGGGGGCACCGATGCCGAAGCGCCGCACGTGGGCGCATCGGGCGGCAATATCGGCATGAACAGCTGTGGGCCGACCAAAGAGATGCGTTTGCGTGTCGCGCAATCGTTTGGCCAACTCGATTACCTGCGCAGCTATGTGCGCGTGGATACCGGTGAAATCGGCAAGTTCAAGGGCTATCTCTCCTACTCCAAGTCCAGCGTCGACAAGTGGAAAGGGGAGGGCGAGAACAACCGGCAACACATCGATAGCAAGCTCGAGTATGACCTTGGCAAAGGTTCGCGCTTGTCCATGGGCATGCTGGCCAACGAGCTGATGAACCACAACTATCGCAGCATGACGCTGGCCGAAATCGAAGCGGAAGGTTACAAGGCCGATTACAGCGGCGACATGCCCAAGCACGTGACGCCGGTGAATGGCACGGCGCAAACTGAGAGTGCAGGCACGGTCAACTACTACGACTACGCCCGCAACCCCTTCAAGAACTACCTGCTCACGCCCAAAGCCAATTTGCAGGTGGGCGAGCGCACCCGTCTGGATATCGAGCCTTACTACTGGTACGGCTACGGCGGCTCGACCTACCCGACCACCATCACCGAATCGAAGAGCAGCAGCAATGTGCACGGTGGGGTGTCCGACATCAACGGCGATACCGATGTGCGCGACCGGGTGCTGGTGCTGACCGGCTCGATGACCGAAACCAACCGCCCCGGTATCAACGTCAAGGCTACCCACGATCTGGACAACCACAAGATCACCACCGGTCTATGGTTTGAGCGCGCACGTCACCGTCAGACCCGCCCCGCCACCTATGTGGACAACAGCGGCACGGTGCTGGACTGGTGGCTTGATGACAGCGACGCGCTGATCAAGTATCAGGATGGCAATCCGTATCAGGCGCGTGACTGGCTCACCATCTCGACCGGCAAGAGCGCATTCCTGCAAGACACCATCGACCTGATGGACAGCCGCCTGCAAATCACGCCTTCCGTGACCTACAAGGTGCTTCAGCGCGATTTCCGCAACTTCTCCAACAACGGCACCGCCTCCACCTCCGCGACCTCGGCTGCCGGTAATGGCTATCTGGATTACCGGGTGGTCGAAAAGTATCAGCAGGTGCAGCCGGGCCTGGGTACTTCGTTCAACATTACCGACAAGGTGCAGACCTTCTTCGGTGTGGCCAACAACTTCCGTGCGCCGAGCAACTCCGACTACGCCAACCTGATCAGGACTTACTCCGGAAACACCATCACCAGCATGTATGACGTACCGGTGAAGCAGGAAAAGTCCACCAACTACGATCTCGGTACGCGCTTCAAGGGCGACTGGGGCAAGGCTTCCGTTACGGCTTTCTTTGTTGATTTCCGTGACCGGATCGCCTCCAGCTACGACCCGACCCAGGGCTACAGCCACTCGTGGAACGTTGGGGATTCGACCACTCACGGCCTAGAACTGGAAGGTGGTTCCGCGCCCTATCATGGCTTCAGCGTGTATGGCTCATTCAGCTACACCCTCTCGAAGATGAAGGAGAACATGCCCTCCGGCAGCACGACTTACTACGCCACCGCCGGCAAGCAGTTCCCCGATACGCCGAAGTATCTGGCCTCGCTCTCTCTGCAATACGCCTATGGCCCGTACATGGCCAACCTGGCGGCCAAGTACACCGGTGAGCGTTACCTGACCCTTGTGAATGACGTGTCCATCCCGAGCTACACCCTGCTGGATCTGAACACGGCCTGGAGCATGCCCTTCAACGGCGTGTGGGGCTTCAAGAACCCGACCCTGCGTTTCAACATCAGCAACCTGACCAACAAGAAGTACTACGTTGCCAATGCCGGCAGCGGCTCCAACGTCACGATCTCCAACGACGTCGCCGCACCGAAGGTCTATACCGGCGCAGGCCGCTTTGCCAGCATGACTTTCCAGGTCGATTACTGATCGAACCGAACCGCAACATCAGGAAACCGAATCATGAACTTCAATCTTCTGCATGAAATAGTCCTCGCCGCGATGGTGGTCCTGCTGGCGCTTGCCGTGGCGGTGATCATCGAGCGCTTCATCTACTACAGTTTCGTCGAGCGTACCCGCAAGCGTCTGGGCAAGGCGCTGGCCAGTGGCGATTCGTCCGCCATCGAAGCGGCGGTGGGTGCAGCGCGCACGCCCCATGGCCGCATCATGGCCGGAGTGTTGGCCTTTGCCGGCGCCTCCAAGGACCAGTTCGAAAACAAGGTCCAGGCGCTCTACCTGCAGCAACAGAGCAGCGTGAAACGACTGTTGTGGGTGATCGACACCACGATCACGCTGTCTCCGCTGCTGGGTTTGCTGGGCACCATCCTGGGCATCATCGACACCTTCAACGCGCTGGCCACGCAAGGGGTGTCCGATCCGCAGGCGGTCAGTCAGGGGATCGGCACCGCCCTGTTTGCCACCGCGGCGGGGATCGGCATTGCGGTGTTCTGCCTGGTGTTCCACAACTATTTCAACGAGCGTGTGGAGCGCATCAACGAGCAGCTCAAGGTGATGGCGCTGGAACAGGCCGGTGCCATGGGGGGTGAAGAAATGGACGTCCGTGGCGGTCGCGAGCCCGCCCGGATTCAACCCAAGGCCGTTGCCGCCTGATCCTGGAGAATGTGATGAATGCGAGACTGCTGCGTCCCTTGTGTCTGTTGATCGCCACCCTGGGCTCCAGTGCGGCGCTGGCCTGGAATTCCGCTGGCCATCAGGCCGTGGGCGCCATTGCCGACCGCCTGCTGGAAGGGAGTTATGCCGGCCAGATGGTCCGCCAGACTCTGGGGGGCATGAGCCTGGAAACTGCCGCGGTGTGGGCCGATTGCGTGAAGGGCACGTCCTCGAAGGATGGCGTGAATTTCACCTATACGGCCAATCCGCAGCGCTTCACCGAGTGCATCCCCTTCAACACGCCTGAGCAGCAGGCTCGCATCATCGCCTTCGTCAAGGCCAACTGGACTCAGTGCGGTACGGCACAGGGCAACGAGTGGTGCCACAGCCAGTATCACTACACGGATGTCGCGCCGCAACGCGAGCGTTACGACCGCAAGTTCGCCGGCACCAGCGATCACGATGTCGTACATGCCATCCCGGCCATGCTGGCGGTGCTCAAAGGCCAGACGCCGCCGGCTCCGTTCCAGATTGCAGACGCCCGCGAGGCGCTGATGCTCTTGAGCCACTACGTGGGCGATCTGCACCAGCCTTTGCATGTTGAGTCGATCTATCTGGGCGCGGATGGCAAGCCGGTCGATCCGGACGAGCATGGCCTGGATCACGCCAGCGAAACCGCCGGTGGCAATTTGATTTTTGATGGCAGCAAACGTTTTCATGCGTTCTGGGACGACATTCCCCTGAACCTGGCCGTGCAGGGCGAGGGCTTTGCCGGAATGCTGGCGCGGGCGCGCCAGGTGACCACCCCTGGGGGAGACGCCAGTGGCTGGGCACAGGCCTGGGCGACCGAGCTGGTGCAGACCGGCAAGGCGGTGTACGCGCCGCTGAGTTACACGCCGCGTCCCGCGCAAGCCAATAGCTCTTCCGCCGCCGGCTGGTCGGCCAGCGGGATGACGGATGCGTATCGCAAGCAGGCGGACCAGCTCAAGCAGGCGCAGCTGGCTCTGGCCGGTGCCCGGCTGGCGAAAATGCTTCAGGCCGTGTGGCCCGAGCCCAGCAGCATGGGGCCGCACAAGGCCGGCGTGAGTGTGCGCCTGATTGCATTCAACGATTTTCACGGCAATCTGGAGCCGGGCAGTCTGAGCCTGGCCTGGACCGATCCGCTACAGCCCGAGACGCGCGCGCGCATTCCGGTCGGCGGTGCTGCTGCGCTGGCTGGAATGATCAAGGCCCTGCGCAGTGAAGTGCCAGCCAGCCTGGTGCTCGAAACCGGTGATCTGGTGGGCGGCTCACCCTTGGTGTCGACCCTGTTCCGGCATGAAAACACCATCGCCCTGATGAATGACATGGGGGTGGATGTCGGGGTGCTCGGCAATCACGAGTTCGACGCCGGCATCAAGGAGCTCAAGCGTCTGGAGAAAGGTGGTTGTGCTGCCAGTGCGCCGGATTCGATGACCAGCTCCTGCGCCGAGGGCGCGTATACCGGCATGAAATTCAGCCTGCTCGGTGCCAACGTGCGTGACGCCCGCAGCGGCAAGGCCTTGTTCGCGCCCTATACGATCCGCAAGGTGAAGGGCATTCCGGTGGCCTTCATTGGTGCGGTGACGCGCGAAACCCCCAGCGTGGTGGTGCGCTCCTCGATTGCAGGCCTGCGTTTCGACGACGAAGCCAACACCCTTAACCGCACCGCACGGCTGCTGCGCAAGAACGGCATCAAGGCCATCGTGGCCATGGTGCATGAGGGGGGCGAAATTGGCAGTGAAGAAAAACCGGCTGACTGGAATGACGCGAGCTGCCCGCAGGCCAAGGGGGCGATCTTCGAGATCGCCAAGCGCACCACGCAGGAGATCGATGTGATCTTCTCGGCGCATACCCACCAGGGCTACCGCTGCGTAATCGATGGGCGTCCGGTGATGCAGGCGGTCAATTACGGCCGTGGCGTGTCGGTAGTCGATCTGGTGCTGGATCCGAAAACCCATGATGTGGATCGCCAGCGCACCGTGAGTGCCAACCTGCCCGTGGTGGGAGAGCGCACGACCTTGCTGCAGCGCCTGCAACTGGCGCGGGTGACCGCCCCGGCTTTCAGCGGCGCACTGCTCAACGCCCAGCCGGACCCGGCTATCGCTGCCCGGGTGGAGGCCTTCGTGCAGCAGGCCGCGCCGAGGGCGCAGCGGCCGGTGGCACGGGTGACGGCTTCCTTTGTGCGTGGTGAAACCCGCAGCGACAGCACGGCGGGCCGCCTGATAGCCGATGCGCAACTGGCTGCCGCCCGCCCGGAAGACAAGGGCGCCGCGCAGATCGCCTTCCTCAACGAAGGCGGCATTCGTGCCGATCTGCTGTGCAAGGAGGCCAATGGCTGCACCGTGGGCTTTGGGCAGATCTTCGCCATGCAGCCCTTTGGTAACAACCTGGTGGTGATGACGCTGACTGGCGCACAGATCAAGACGGCGCTGGAAATGCAGTGGCCCGCCGGCGCAAGCAAGCCGCGCTTCCTGCAACCCTCGGCTGGCTTCAGCTATGTCTGGCACGACGATGCTCCGCTGGGCAGCCGGGTCAGCGACATCCTGCTTGAGGGGCTGCCGATGGAAATGACTAGGGAATATCGGGTGGTGGTGAACAACTTCCTCTCGGAAGGGGGCGATGGCTTCCTGGTGTTCCGCGACGGGCGCAATCGGCAGGCCGGTGGCCAGGATATCGACGCCTTGCTCGACTACATGAAGCCCAGTCTCGCGGCAGACGGTAAGGCTTTTGCGCCAGATGCCCAGGTGCGCGGCAAACGCATGCCTTGATTTAAAAAGGGCCGGGTTCTCCGGCTCGCCAGAATGACCAGGCCGGTTTGTGTTCCTGCCCTTGCCGGGCGGGGAGGGCTTTCTGCGCCTGAAAATCGGATCAAAGGGGCCACAGAGCCTCGAGAACATGCGTCGGTTGACGGTCCGCGTGGCGGACCGGGCCGGCAAAGAGCATTCACTCTCAACCCCGGGGAAGTCAGATGGTCAAGTTAAAACAGCAGTATCCCGCGCTATCGGCGATGGTCGCCGGCGCGTTCGCTCTGGGCCTTGCGGCCTGTGGTGGTGGTGGCACCAGCAGTTCGGAGAGTGCCGTCGCCAGTGGCAGCAGCGCAGGCAGCTCCGGTGCGAGCAGCAGCGCCGCTGCCTCGTCGGCCAGCAGCACCAGCGCTTCGAGCGCGTCCAGCGTCGCCTTGCCGGCCTGTGCCACGCCCACTAATCCTCTGCAGGCCATCACCGCTGTGCAGGGCAGCACCGACACCAGCCCGCTGGCCGGGCAAGCCGTGGCGGTGCGCGGGGTGGTCACCGCCATCTTCCAGGCCGATACGCAACTGAAGGGCTTCTTCATCCAGCAGCCGGTGGCCGATGCGGATCCTTTGACCTCCGAAGGGCTCTTTATTTACGCCCCCAGTGCAGCCACTGTGGCCGTGGGCGATTACGTGCAGGTTGAAGGCAGCGTTCTGGAGTACAAGGCCAGCAGCGATACGCGCGCACTGACCGAGATCAGCGCGCCGACCGCCATCAGCGTGTGTGGCAATGGGCTCTCCATCGCGCCTGTTGCCCTGAGTCTGCCGCTGACCAGCGCTGATGCAATGGAAGCCTATGAAGGCATGCTGGTGAAGTTCGAGCAGACCCTGACCGTGACCGACGTATCCGACCTCGGCCATTACGGTTCGGTACAGCTCTCCAGTGGCCGCCTGTGGGAGCCCTACAACCATCCGAGCCTGAGTGCCAGCGCGGCCACCAGCGCCAACGCCCTGAATCGCATGATTCTCGACGATGGCAGTACCAAGGCCTATCCGAATCCAATCCCCTATCTCAGCGCGAGCGACACCAGCGGTACGCGCCGCGTGGGGGATACGGTGGCGGGCGTCGCCGGTGCGCTCACCTGGAGCTCCAACGCCTGGCGTGTGCATCCCTCGGCCGCTCCTGCATTCGTTGCCAGCAATCCGCGCAGCACCGCACCGGCGAGTGTGGGTGGCACGCTGAAAGCCGCGCATTACAACCTGGAGAATTTCTTCACCACCCTGGGCTCGCGCGGGGCCGTTTCGTCGGGCGATTTCACCCGCCAGCGCGCCAAGCTGGTGGAGGCCATCGCCGGGATTGATGCCGATGTCCTGGCCCTGATCGAAACGCAGAACGACGCGGGCTATTCGCTGGATAATCTGGTCACCGCCCTGAATGCCAAGATGGGCGCAGGCACCTACCGCTATATCGATGCCGGCATCGCCGGGGACGATGAAATCACCTCGGCCATGATCTACAAACCCGCCAAGGTCAGCCCGGTAGGCAACGTGCAGATCATCACTGACACCAACTTCGCGGTCTCCGGGGGGATTCGCCCATCGATCGCGCAGCGCTTCGCGGCGCTGAGTAATGGCGGCATGTTCTGGATGG
This sequence comes from Uliginosibacterium sp. 31-12, assembly GCF_030548425.1. Classification (NCBI taxonomy): domain Bacteria; kingdom Pseudomonadati; phylum Pseudomonadota; class Betaproteobacteria; order Rhodocyclales; family Zoogloeaceae; genus Uliginosibacterium; species Uliginosibacterium sp. 31-12. Next base: position 176,838 of record NZ_JAUOOA010000008.1, read on the forward strand.
TGGCCAACCACCTCAAGAGCAAGGGCTCCTGCCCGAGCAGCAGCTCCAGCGTTGAGGCAGATTACGGTCAGGGCTGCTGGAATGCTTCGCGGGTGACTCAGGCCAAGGCTTTGCGTGACTGGGTGGCTTCGCTGGTGAGCAGCTCCGGCGAGAGCGATGTGCTGATGATGGGCGACTTCAATGCCTATCTGAATGAAGATCCGCTGGCGGTGCTGGAAAGTGCCGGCTACGAGGCCGTGCTGCGTCGTTTGCCTGCCGAGCAGCGTTACAGCTACCAGTTCGACGGTACCACTGGCGCACTGGATCACGCCTTTGCCAGCAGCAGCCTGAAGGCGCAGCTCAGCGGTATCAGCGTCTGGCACATCAACTCAGAAGAGCCGGAGATCATCGACTACACCACCGCGAGCAAGACGGATGACCGCTATGCGGTGAGCCCGTATCGCGGCTCGGATCATGATCCGGTGGTGGTGGGGCTGACTCTCGGTGCCGATGCGGCGGTGGCTGCGACCACGCTGAGCGCCAGCGTGCCGAGTACCGGCACGGCGGGCACGGCGGTCAGCATCACGAATCTCTCTGCCAGTAATGGCAGCAGCCTGAGCGTGAGCTGGGGGGATGGCACGACGGAAAGCCTGGCTACCACGGTGACGGGCGCAAGCCATACCTATGCTGCTGCGGGCAGCTACTCGATCACCCTGACGCTCACCGGCAGCGGCTTGCCGGCCAAGCGCATCAGCACGATCAAGATCAGCGCAGCCAGCACGGGCGGCACGACGAGCGGACCGGACCTGTTCTTCAGCGAGTACATCGAGGGCACCAGCAACAACAAAGCGCTTGAGATCTACAACCCGCTCTCGAGCAGCGTCGATCTGTCGGCCTATACCGTTCGCATGTATGCCAACGGCGGTACGACCGCGACCAACTCGCTGACGCTCAGCGGTAGCCTCGCCGCAGGCGGGACGCTGATCATCCGCCACCCGAGCTTCACAAGCACCTACACCTTCCCTGCCAGCGCGATCAGCAGCAGCGTGACCAACTTCAATGGTGATGATGCGGTGACCCTGGAGAAGAGCGGGGCGGTGATCGACGGCATCGGCGTCTTGGGTGTGGATCCTGGCGTGTCGTGGACCAGCGGTAGCGTCGCGACCCAGGACAAGACCCTGCGCCGCAAGGCCGGCGTCACGCAGGGCAGCATTCCTGGCACGAGCTGGGATGTGGCCGCCGAATGGGATGTGTATGACGTCGACAGCTTTGGCGGTCTGGGGGCGCGCTGAAGGGTGAGCCGGGCTGGATCGGGAAGCGAAGGCCCGATCCAGCCACGGACGCTGTTCAGAAACTCTCCGGAAAGCCTGATTGGACGCTCGCTGAAACAGGGCAGAGAGCGCTTTTTATCCGGTGCGGGCCGCAAGGCGCGTACCGGTTTTTTTTATGTGCCGCCGCTGGCGCAGAGCGCGGCCCGCCTCGTCAGCGCCCGTGGGCTTAGTGTTCGTAGATCCAGCGTAGCGTGGCTTCCACCGTGTTCTCAGCGGCGGGCGCGCGGGGGTGATTCAGCAACAGCGCAAACGCCTGCCAATTGCCGCTGGCGTCCTGCACATAGCCGGCCGCGCTCTTCACGCCATCGAGGGTGCCGGTTTTCACATAACCACGTCCGGCCAGCGGGCTGTCGACGAGGCGCGTGCGCATGGTGCCGTCCTTGCCAATCACCGGTTGGGCCATCAGGAATTCGGGCATGCGCGGGCTCTTCCATGCGGCGCGCAAGAGTGCGCCGAGCTGGGCGGCCGTTGTGCGCTCCACGCGCGAGAGGCCGCTACCGTTCTCCAGCACCCATTGCGCTGGATCCAGCCCCTGCCCGGGCATCCAGGCTTGCAGACGGGCGACGCCCTTCTCGGGCGTGAGCGCGCCGCCACCGTCATTGCCAAGCGCCAGCAACATCTGGCGGGCCATCACGTTGTTGGACCACTTGTTCATGTCGCGCAGCACTTCCGGCAGCGTGGGGGATTCCCAGCTGGAAAAGGCTGTGATGGCGGCCGGTACGCTGCCACGCTGAACTTCACCGAACCAACTGCCGCCGAGCTCCTGCCACTGGGCGCGGATGACCAGGCTGGCCCAGCGCAGGCTGTCGTCCACCTTGAGGTTGAGCTGGCGTTCGCCGCAGCTCTGGGCGAGGCGGCCTTCCAGGGTGAGCACGAGCCCCTTGCCTTCCGGTGTGAAGGCGCCGCGCAGGCCGCTGCGCCAGTCACCGCAGGCGCCCGGAGTACTCTTCAGGTGATTCACGATGCGCAGCGGCGTGGCTGGGGTGAGCGGCGCGACCTCGACCGGCGTATTCGGAGTGCCGGCCGTCAGGCGCAGGCTCAGGGCGCCGAAATTCACCAGAAAGGCATCCGGCTGGGCGTTGTAGGCGCGGTGCTGGGCTTCGTCGAAAGGCGCGCCGGGCGGGGTGGTGGCGAAGAGGCTGGTGTCGATCACGATGTTGCCGCGGATCTGGCGCAGGCCGCGGCTTCGCCAGTCGCGCAGCCACTGGCCGAGGCGATCCCAGGTGAGCGCAGGATCCCCGCTGCCAGCGATCAGCACATCACCCTCGAGCACGCCTTCGCGCAGCACTCCGCGCAGGCTGGCCTGGGTTTTCCAGGTGTGGGCCGGGCCGAGCAGGTCCAGCGCAGCGTAGCTGGTCAGCAGCTTCATGACCGAGGCCGGGTTCATCAGCTGCTCGGCATTGTGCTGCACGCTGGCTGCGCCACCCGCGGCGGGAGCAATCCACAGGCTGACGGATTCAGGAGGCAGGCCGGCCTCGCGTGCGGCGCGGGCAAGGGGCTCGGGCAGGGCGGCCTGGCTGGCCAGCGAGAGGCTGGCCAGCAGGCCCAGGGCAACATGACGGATGCTTTTCATGGGCGCATTGTAAAGGCCCAGCCCGGCTGCCCACGCGCTTCAATTGCGCGCCCGGCTCAGCCTAGCGCGCGGGCGTGGAACTGCAGGTGCTCGTCGATGAAGCTGGCGATGAAGAAGTAGCTGTGATCGTAGCCGGCTTGCAGACGCAGGCTGAGCGGGTAGCCGGCGGCCCGGGCTGCCGCTTGCAGGGCTTCGGGCTTGAGCTGGGCTTCGAGGAAGTTGTCGCGATCCCCTTGGTCGACCAGCAGCGGCAAGCGCTCTTCGGCCTGGGCGATGAGCAGGCTGGCATCCCATTCACGCCAGGTGCTGCGATCCTCTCCCAGATAGCGGCTGAACGCCTTCTCACCCCAGGGGCAGGCGGTGGGCTGGCTGATCGGGGCAAAGGCCGAGATGGAGCGGTAGCGTCCCGGATTGCGCAATGCTGCGACGAGTGCGCCGTGCCCGCCCATCGAGTGGCCGGAAATGCTGCGCGCATCGGAGGCCGGGAAGCTGGCTTCGATTAGCGCCGGCAGCTCATGCACCACATAGTCGTGCATGCGGTAGTGGGTGTTCCACGGGGCCTGAGTGGCGTTCAGATAAAAGCCCGCGCCGTGGCCGAAATCCCAGGCACCGTCCGGATCGCCCGGCACGTACATGCCGCGCGGGCTGGTGTCCGGCGCCACGACGATGATCCCCAGTTCGGCGGCCATGCGCAGCGCGCCGGCCTTCTGCATGAAGTTTTCATCTGTGCAGGTGAGGCCGGAGAGCCAGTAGAGCACGGGCAGCGGCTTGCCCAGTTCAGCCTGTGGCGGCAGGTAGATGGCGAACACCATGTCGCAGGCGAGGGTGCTCGAGCGATGGCGGTAGCGCTTGTGCCAGCCGCCGAAGCTCTTGTTGCAGGCGATGTTTTCGAGGCTCATGGCGCGGCGCTCAGAAGTGGATCACGGTGCGGATGCTCTTGCCTTCATGCATCAGGTGGAAGGCTTCGTTGATCTCGGCGAGCGGCATGTTGTGGGTGATGAACACGTCCAGCGGAATCTCGCCGCTCTGGGCCTTTTTCACATAGCTGGGCAATTCGGTGCGGCCCTTCACGCCGCCGAAGGCCGAGCCGCGCCAGACGCGGCCAGTCACCAGCTGGAAGGGGCGGGTGGCGATTTCCTGCCCGGCACCGGCGACGCCGATGATGGTCGATTCGCCCCAGCCCTTGTGGCAGCACTCCAGCGCCGCGCGCATCAGCTTCACATTGCCGACGCACTCGAAGGAGTAATCCACGCCGCCGTCGGTCATCTCGACGATGACATCCTGGATCGGGCGTTCGAAATCCTTGGGATTGACGAAATCGGTGGCGCCGAGCTGCTTCGCGATTTCGAACTTGGCCGGGTTGATGTCCACTGCGATGATGCGGCTGGCTTTCGCCATGCTTGCGCCGATGATGGCCGCGAGACCGATGCCGCCGAGGCCGAAGATCGCGACGGTCGAGCCTTCGGTAACCTTGGCGGTGTTCAGCACCGCGCCGATGCCGGTGGTGACGCCGCAGCCGAGCAGGCAGACCTTCTCCAGCGGCGCTTCCGGCGGGATCTTCGCCAGCGAGATCTCGGGCAGCACGGTGTATTCCGAGAAGGTGGAGCAGCCCATGTAGTGGTAGATCGGCTGGCCCTGGTAGGAGAAGCGCGTCGTGCCGTCTGGCATCAGGCCCTTGCCCTGAGTGGCGCGCACCGCCTGGCACAGATTGGTCTTGCCGGATGTGCAGAACTTGCACTGGCGGCATTCGGCTGTGTAGAGCGGAATCACGTGGTCGCCCACGGCCAGCGAGGTGACCCCTTCGCCCACCGCTTCGACAATGCCGCCGCCTTCGTGGCCGAGAATCGCCGGGAAGATGCCTTCCGGATCATCGCCCGAGAGCGTGAAGGCGTCGGTATGGCACACGCCGGTCGCCACGATGCGCACACGCACTTCACCCTTCTGCGGCGGAGCAACATCCACCTCGACGATCTTCAGGGCTTCACCGGCGGCAAAGGCAACCGCGGCGCGGGATTTGATAGTGGTGGCGGACATGGGGCGTCTCCTTGGGTTTATCAGTGTGCTGGCGAGTCTAATTGAAGGGCGTGGCGGGATAATTGCTGTTCATAGGAAAGACTGTTGCCAGTGAGGGATAATCCGGGCGAGGAGAACCATCATGAGTCGCTGGGAAGGCCTGGAAGAATTTGTTGCGGTGGTGGAGTGCGCGAGCTTTTCGCGTGCAGCCGAGCGGCTGCGGGTGTCGTCGTCACATGTGAGTCGTCAGGTGGCGCTGCTCGAAGAGCGCCTGCAGGCCCGTCTGCTGTATCGCACCACGCGTAAGGTGTCGCTCACCGAGGCCGGGCAGACCTTCTTCGCCCGCTGCCAACGCCTGATCGAGGAGCGCGACGAAGCCTTTCTCGCCATTACCGACCTGCACCGTGCGCCCACCGGCTTGCTGCGCATGACTGCGGCGGTGGCTTACGGCGAGCGCTTCATCGTGCCGATCGTGAATGCCTTCATGGTTCAGTATCCGCAGTTGCGCGTGGAGATCGAGCTCACCAACCGGGTGATGGATCTGGTGCACGAGGGCTTCGACCTGGCGATTCGCCTCGGCCGGCTGGAGAACTCCTCTCTGGTCGCCAGCCGCATCGCTCCGCGCGCGCTTTACCTGTGCGCTGCGCCGGCCTATCTGGAGCGCTACGGCCGTCCGCACTCGCTCTCCGAACTGGCCAGCCACAACTGCCTGATCGGCACCGGCGACACTTGGCCCTTCCGCCAGGATGGCCGCGAATACCTCTTCAAACCCACCGGAAACTGGCGCTGCAACAGCGGCCAGGCCGTGCTGGACGCGGCCTTGCTGGGGCTGGGCTTGTGCCAGTTGCCGGATTACTACGTGCGCGATCCGCTCCGGCGTGGTGAGCTGGTGTCCCTGCTTGAAGCCAATCAGCCGCCGGATACTGCGGTGTGGGCCGTATCGCCCCAGCGCCGCTACCCACTGCCCAAGGTGCGGCTGCTGGTGGAAGCGCTCAAAGCCGGGCTGGCTGGCTTGCCGGAGTATCAGCCGGGCAGGGGCACGTAGGGCCGGCCTCAGATGGCGGGGCCCGGGTTTGCGTCGGTTTGTGCGGCTGAAGCCGCACCTACACAGGGATAGCCGTCCAGCCTCGCATGGGGTGTGTAGGGCCGGCTTTAGCCGGCGGGGCCCGGGTTTGCGTCGGCTTGTGCGGCTGAAGCCGCACCTACATAGCGGGATAGCCGGCCAGCCTCGCATGGGGTGTGTAGGGCCGGCTTCAGCCGGCGGGGCCCGGGTTTGCGTCGGTTTGTGCGGCTGAAGCCGCACCTACACAGGGATAGCCGGCCAGCCTCGAATGGGGTGTGTAGGGCCGGCTTCAGCCGGCGGGGCCCGGACTTGCGTGGGGCGCTCGCTCGGCCAGCACAGCTTTCCTGATCGCCGTGAAAGCCCACCAGGGGCGAGCGGGCTCGCCATTCATGAAACAGGTCACCGACATGAAGACGTCAATCACGCAAGGATCATGGTGCAGCCCGGTTTTCTCGCAAAGCCGGCGATACAGCTCGAACGGACACATTCCAGCAAGCTGCGATGCCTCGTTGATTCCAATCAGGCGCAAGTCCTCGGCAGACGCCTTGCCAATATTGGGCAAGTCCGTGAGCCGGGCAATGCGGGTTCGATCAACTTTAAGAGGGTTCATGGCGTCTCGTCAGTGGCGATCTGGCCGAAGAAATTCTGCGGTGAGCGACCGAAGTGTTGCCCGAACGCAGCTACGAAGGCGCTAGCGCTGCGATAGCCCAATGAGTGCGCGACAGTGGTACTGCTTTTGCCCTGCCGCAGGAGCTCGATTGCATTGAGCAAGCGCAGGCGGCTACGCCACTGGCGGAAGCTCATCCCTGTTTCAGCGACGAAGAGTCGCTCCAGCGTGCGCACGCTGGCGCCGGCGATCCGGCTCAGCTCCGGCAGAAGGCGCTGCTCGTCCGGATGGCGCAGCAGGTGGCCGATCAGCCGGCGCAGGCGAGCGTCCTGTCCCGCCGGCAGGTTCTGTGGCGTAGCTTCAAGCCCCTCGATCTCATCGATGGCGACCAGCCCGAGCCGTTGGCGGCACGCGCCATCGTTCGCGGCGCTGGCCGAGGTCAGGCGCAGGATGATCTCGCGCATCAGTGGGGTCAGCAGCAGCATGCTGCAGCCGGGCGTTTGCTGGCGCACCGGAATGCTCGGGTCTATGTACAGGTTGCGGGTGCGTGCGCTGGTTTCGGTCACGAGTTGGTGTATGTGGCCTCCGGGGATCCACACGGCATGGCTGGCCGGCACGATCCAGACGTCCACCTCGGTGGTCACCCGCAGTACCCCCTCTGCGGCCCACAGCAGCTGACCGCGCGGGTGGCTGTGAGGGGCGATGCAGGCCTCGGCCTCAAGATCGCGACCGTGGCTCAGCACCGGTTGCTCGGGGTCGAGCACGAAGGCTGCGTGACTGGGGGTGTGGGTTGGCGTGTTGGCGACATTGTTTGGCATTTTTGTATTCTATGACGACAGTTCGGTCGCGGTATGCTCGTCATGCCTAACCGGAGTCTTTCAATGAGCAAGCTTTTTTCTGGCAAGAACCTGTTTGTGTGGGCCGCCGTCGTGCTCGCCCTGTGGCTGGCTTTGGGGCCGGCTTCCAGTGCCGATCCGCGCGCAGCGCACAGTGCTGCGGTGGTTCTGGTGACGCTGGTGCTGTGGAGCACCGGCGTACTGCCGCCCTTCCTGACTAGCCTGATCTTCTTCGGGCTGGTGCTGATCTTCCGGCTGGCGCGGCCGGATCTGATTTTCTCCGGTTTCGGTTCGGCTGCCGTGTGGCTGATCGTCTCCGGCTTCGTTATCGGCACTGCAATCAGTGTCTCCGGCCTGGGGAAGCGGCTGGCCGGGTTTCTGGCGCCGCATCTGGCCAGCAGTTATGCCCGCATGATCATCGGGCTGAGCATTGCTGCGAGCTTGCTGGGCTTCGTGATGCCGTCCTCGGTCGGGCGGGCCGTGGTGATGCTGCCCATCGGCATGGCATTGGCGGATCGTGTCGGTTTTCGCGCCGGCTCGAACGGGCGCATCGGCATCGCCGCCGCACTGGCGCTGGCCTGCAACCTGCCCAGCTTTGCGATCCTGCCTGCGAACATCCCGAACATGATCCTCGCCGGCGCGAGTGAAACCCTGCACGGCGTGAGCTTCGGCTATACGAGCTATCTCATGCTGCACTTCCCGCTGCTCGGCATCCTCAAGCTGGCCTTGGTGGACTGGCTGGTTCTGACCCTGTTTCCGGACCGCATTCACCCGCAGGATGGCCTCATCGCCGACACGGTCGAAGCCGACAAACCGGGCGAGGGAGCGATGCAGTGGCGCGTGGGCGCGATTCTGCTTGCAACGCTAGCGCTATGGATGACCGATAGCCTGCACGGCATCAATCCCGCCTGGGTCGGTTTGGCGGCCGCCGTGGTCTTGCTGCTGCCCGGCATCGGCGTGGTGGCGCCGAAGAGCTTCAACGGCGCCATCGACTTCGGGGTGGTGCTGTTCGTTGCTGCGGCCCTCGGGCTGGGCGCGCTGGTCAACGATTCCGGTCTCGGCAAGCTGGTCGGCGAGTTCCTGCAGCAGGTACTGCCCTTGCAGGCTGGGCGCCAAGCGCTGAATTTTTTCTCGCTGACGATGATGTCCGTGTTGACCGGGCTGGTGACGACGATTCCCGGCGTGCCGACTGTGCTCACCACGATGGCGCCCGAGCTCGCCAAAGCCTCCGGCTTCAGCCTGCCGGCGGTGCTGATGACCCAGGTGATCGGGTTCTCCACCGTGCTCTTTCCCTACCAGGTCGGCCCGCTAGTGGTGGCGATGCAGCTCTCCGGCGAGAAACTCGGCCACCTGCTGAGGATCACGCTGCCGCTCGCGTTGCTGACCCTCGTGCTGGTGATGCCGCTGGACTATTTGTGGTGGCGCCTGCTGGGCTGGATCTGAGCGCTAGAAGATAGAGCTTCCTGTAGAAGCGCGCCCGGCCGGCGTCTTCAGACAGTACTCACGGAAAGCGCGGCGGCGCTTGCTTGAGTGGGCCGGCCGGTTGAAGAGGGCCGTCGGCCGTCCCTTGACTACCCCGACGGGGTATCCAGGTACGGGATGATCTCGCGCCGCAGCCCTTCAACCTCGCAGGCTTAGGAGAATGTTCATTCGGGACCTATGCCAGCAATCGACCCAATCCGGGCGTTCGGCCTCGTGAGCTGTCAGCGGCAGGAAACTGAGCGCAGCGGTCATTCATGACCCGAGGCGAGCTACTCCTGCTCGGCCAAAGCGGCCATCTGTGGATCATGAATGCAAGGTCTGCTTTTGGGTGCTAACGGGCTAGTCGGAAAGGTTGCGATTGCGCGTGATCGGCACCCCAAATCTAGGCTTTGATCAGGAATCGTCAGAGGCTTTCTGGCCCCCTTTTTTGGGAGTAGGAAACAACCATGGCTTGAGCAATCGAGTCAGTTGTGGCGCGACCAGCCAGGTCATGATGACCACGACCAATACTGTCAGGAGAAGTATCCGGGGCAGAAGTGACCAGCTGGCCAGCGCGTCACCCAGCAATCTGAAAAGGATATACACCGTGGGGAAGATTCCGAGCCAGGTGACCACGGCGACCTTCCAACGGGGTGGCTGGCCCGGTTTTGCTCCCGAGTGAGGCTGAAACCAGTGCGCCAGACCGGATATGCCGCGCTCCACGACCTGTCCTTCGATATAGGGCTCAATGCTTGCCAAACCTGCTGCTCGCTCAGTAGATCCTTGCCAGGCGTTTCGGCTGTCGGCATCCCCAAAGGCCATGAGCGCGTGGTACAGGGTGTCTTCGACCTCTTCCTCATCTCCCGGGTGAACCAGTTGTGCCCCCAGACAACCGGGATAGCCTTCAGCCGTGCGGATGAATGCCTCCATCCTCCGCTCGAACTCGGCCTCATGTCCGGGTTTTGCGCGACGGCTGACCAGCAGCAGGACAGGGTGCGTTGAAGCATGGCTCATGACGGGAGAGTTCCTTGGGGTCTTTTTCGGGTGGGAGGCTGAGGCCAGAGCGGTCGCGTGGAAATCATGCTTCGAGGCTGATCGCATCGAATTTCATGTGGTGCATGAACTCGCGCAAAATCAAAAGCCTTGCTGCAAAAAAACAGCCCTCGGTAAGCCCTTCAATTGAAGCCGGTCGCCCCTGAGTGATGGCTGCCAGACGCCCGAATGTCTGCTCCACGAGATCACGACTCAGTCGTGTCCCGGCTTGAGCGGGAGCCGCTGCAAGCTCGGCGATTTCCAGGACTCCTTTATCCTCGGTGAGGAGACGCAAGTCGGGCGCGATCAGGCCACGCAAGGCTTCGAGTGCTTCCTCGATCACCTCGATGGCCTGCTCAAGTTCAAGGGCCGTTGGCGGTTCATGCTTGAACCAGCTCCGCGCGATGGACTCGACCCCGACGTCAACCGACTGCATGACGGGAGGCTGCATACCGCCTGATATGCGCACGCTGAGCTGCTCCGGGCCGATAGCCAGGAGCATGGTTCGGCTTGAGGCCGGGTCTGAAGCTGATTCTTTCGCGAGCATGTCTGCCTCCTAGCGGCTGGAGTGCGTGCCAAGCAGTGTGTCGCACCAGACGAGAAAGTCACTTTGCATCGCGTGAGTGAGCACGTGACCGGCGGCATAGCGGTGGCTTTCGTACGCGACCCCCAGTTCGGTCAGGCCTTGTTCGGCACGCAGAGCCCAGCTGACCGGAAGCACGTTGTCCTGTTCGCCATGGCTGATGAATGCCTGCATGGAGCCAAGGCGTTCACGGCTCGCCAGATACGGAGCCAGCTCCGGCAGGATGCGGCCTGAAAGAATACCGAAGCCGCGCACCCGTTCCGGTTCGCTGAGCGCTACGCTGGCACTCATGATGCCGCCCTGGCTGAAGCCCGCCAGCACGATCTGTTCAGCGCCCAGCTGATAGGTCGCCTTGATGCCGGCAATGAAGTCCAGCAAGGCTTCACGGGCACGATTGGCTTCGGCGGGGTCAAGCCGGGGGCCCTCCGGAGTGAATGCCACCCTGAACCAGGCGTATTGGTCGAAGCCCAACTGGAGCGGTCCGCGCGGCAACACGACCAGTACGGAAGGATCAATGGCTGCGGCGAGTTCGGCCAGGTTGGTTTCATTGCCGCCCACGCCATGCAGCAGGATCACACACGCCTTGGGGCTGGATGGAGCGGGTTCGCGCACGCGATAAGACAAAGCCAGGCTTGGGGCCTGGCGCAGGGGGCTGATGGGGCTTGGGTGGTCTCGCATGATGTGATCTCCGTTGGGGCAGCTTGCGGGTGCCATCTAGCCCCGGCAAGGTTTGAACCACTCTAGTTGTCTTTTCGCGTGCAACAAACGGCTGACTTCGTGATTCTCTGTTGTAGAACCCGGTACAATCAGGGGCGGAGTTTGGTTTCAGGAGTCGAGTGCATGCCACATGACCAGGGCATCCCGCGTCGCGGCAACGTCGTGTACGCGCAAGATGGAAGCTCCTCGTTGTGCAGCCAGCACGGATGAAACCGCCGTCGCGACCAGGCGGCTCTCCACCGGTTGCCCCGTGATCTCACCCAGCATGGTTTTGCGGGAGACGCCGACCAGCACAGGCAGTCTCCAGGCGGCAAGCAGTGGCAAGTCGCGAAACAATTCAAGGTTGTGTTCGAGGGTTTTGCCGAAGCCGAAGCCGGGGTCAAGCGAAATGCGTTCAGATTCAATGCCCGCCGCAATCAGATCTGCCAAGCGCTGCGCCAAAAAGTCGTGATCGGCTCGATTCACGTCTGCGTAGCGAGGCGCCTGTTGCATATCCCGGGGTTGCCCCTGCATGTGCATCAGGCACACGCCGACCGTGCTCGCCGCCGCCACCTCCAGCGCGCCCGGTGCGCGCAGCGCGTTGATATCGTTGATGATGCTCGCGCCGGCCGCGATGGCTTCGGCCATGACTTCCGGTTTGGTGGTGTCGACCGAAATAGGAACGTTTAAGGCAGTGAGCGCCCGCACGGCCGGGATCACGCGGGCCAGTTCCTCTTGCACGGTGATGGCCTTCGATCCGGGCCGGGTGGACTCCCCTCCGATATCCAGAATGGTGGCGCCTTCGTTCAGGGCTTGCTCGGCGCGGCGCATCGCCGCATCCACCGACCCATTCAAACCGTCGCCCGAAAAAGAGTCAGGCGTGAGGTTGATGATGGCCATGATGGCGGGCAGCCTGAATTCCAGGCGAAAGCCGCCGCATTGCCACACCGGCACTACCGTGGAGTCTCCTGGGCTTAGCTCGCCTTGGGGAACACTATTCGGAGCGCGACCTGTCATGACAGACAAAATCAAGCGCCGCCTCAGCTTTCAAGCGCTGAGATCCGTTCGATGCGGATTTCGCGCGCGAGCTTGTCGCCAATGCTCTCGACAAGTGCGGCAAAGTGCGCGGAGGCGTGATGAGCGGCCAGCGCAGCATCGTCGGCATAGGTTTCGAGCAGATGGAAAGTACCGGCGGCCTCTTGTGAAGCAAAGAGTGCGTAGTGGAGACAGCCGGGTTCAGCCCTTGTGGGTTCAATCATGGCACGCAGCGCGGCTTCCACTGCATTGCTGACATCTGACTTGGCTTCGACGGTCGCGAAAATGGTGATGCTCATGGGATTCCTTCAGTTCAGTGTGCTGCTACCAGCCACCGGATGGGGCAATGAATGAGGCGGCGCGAGCGTTCGACTCGCACCGCCGGGGATGCTTGATCGGGCTTAGTCGCCGAAGAGCTTGCCTTCACCGGCCCAGTCAGAGGGCTTCACGTCTTCGAAGATGACGTAGATGTACTTCGCATCGGTGCCGGTATTGCGCACGATGCTTTCGGTGATTTCAGCGGCTACAGCCTGTTTGGTGGGGGTGTCTTTACCTTCGAACCAGCTGACGCGTACGACGGGCATGGGTTTCTCCTTGAATGAAATGAGACTTGGGGTGGGGTTGGGGAAAGTTAACCGGCCGAGGCCGGCGCGGGCTCAGTACTCGAGAAAGTCGCGCAGATCCTGGGTGAATCTGAACGGGTTCTTGAACATGAGAAAGTGGTCGCCCTGCTCAGCCTCGGTATAGGCATAGAGGCGGGCATTCGGAATCACCGAGGCCATCCAGCGCTGACTGGGCAAGTTGTGGCTGTACTCGCCCGAGAAGATCGCGGTGGGCACGTTGATCTTGTGGCGGATCACGTCGCGCCAGTCATTGGTCGCGTGATCGAACAGCACCTTGGCGGTAAAGGCAGGGTCGGTCTTGATGAAGGCGTTGGCGAAAGCTTGCGAGTTCACGTAATAGGGCGAATCTGTGGCCATCGCACGCTCGATGACCTTCATGTCGACCACGAGCTGGTTGGTCGGCGCGCCGGCCGTGAAACTGGCGATCATGCGTTCGACCGAAGAGGTCATGCCACCGGCTTCCAGGCGTTCCTGCTCCGACCAGTCCGCATGCGAATAGATCGACACCGGCTCATCCACGAAAACCGCCTTACGCATGCCTTGCGTACCGAAGAGGTCGATGTAGCCCCATAGCACGGACGCACCCATTGACCAGCCGATGTAATCGGCCGACTTCAGGCCGAGTTGCGCCGAGAACTCTTTCAGGTCCACCGAAAAACGGGCGATGCGCGTGCCGTAATCGACGCGCTGCGACAGGCCCTGATTGCGCGGGTCCAGCACATAGACGTGGTAATTCTTGCTGAGCAGGTACATCACGTTGATGAACTCAGCGCCGTTGGCCGACCAGCCCGGAATGAACACCAGCGGCTTGCCGGAACCGGCTTCCCAGTAGCTGAGTTTCACACCGTCACTTGTGGTGAAACTGTTGATCTGCAGGCCCTTGAAGTCGGAGAGCTTCGCAGGAAGCCCCTCCAGCTTGTTGGGAAAGCTGAAGTCGCGGCCCAGCACTTCGATGGCCGGGGCGGCCAGTGCGAGGCTCGTGCTAACCAGCAGGGCGAGAGCGCCCAGCGCTGTGCGAATACGGAAGTCCATGATGATCCTTGAAGGCCATCCAGCGGCCTGCTGACGCAGGCCGTCTGGTGAGGGCAAACGGTTTAAATCTGAACCCAGGCCGGCGCGACGCTCGGGCCCTTGCCAAGAAAGTAGCCGAAATGAATGTTCATCTCGCCGATAGGCTCGATGAAGCGGCTGTTGGAAAGCGGGCCGGCTTCCACGGCCTCGAAGCCGATGGACTGCGCCAGTCCGGATACGGTGGCCTTGGCAGTGGCGTCATCACCTGCCACGAACACTTGCAGGGTTTTGCCGGTGCGGGATTCGGGCGCCAGCAATTGCGCAAAGATCGTGTTGAAGGCTTTCACCACGGGGGCCTGCGGGGCGAGCTTCTGGATCTCTTCGGCGGCCGAGGTGGTGTGGCCGATGGTGAGTTCCTTGTAGTCTGGGCTGATCGGGTTGGAAATATCGACCAGCACCTTGCCGGCCAGGTCTCCGGCCAACTTGATGGCCTCAGCCACGGCGCCAAACGGCAGCGCCAGAATCACCACGTCAGCAAGCTTGGCGGCGGCGGCAATCCCGCCACCCACGGCGCCGTGACCGATTTTCTCTGCCAGTGCGGCGGCTTGGGTCAGATCGCGCGCCCCGACGCTAATTTCGTGTCCTGCAGCGGCCAGTGCCGAGGCCAGACCTGCGCCCATGTTGCCGGTTCCGATGATGGCGATTTTCATGTTCTTGCTCCTTGTTGGTTGGAGCGCTCACTTTAAGACTTGAAACCATCGCTGATAAATGGTCGATAATTGCCATTACTTGAAACGGAGCGTTTGCAATGGATCGTCTCTTGAGCATGAGCGTGTTCGCCAAGGCCGTGGAGTCCGGCTCCTTCTCGGCCGCAGGGGAAGCCTTGCGCATGTCCTCCCAGCTGGTCGGCAAGCATGTCCAGACCCTTGAGCAGCATCTGGGCGTACGCCTGATTAACCGCACCACGCGGCGTCAGCACCTCACCGAAGCAGGCTTTGCCTTCTATGAGCGGGTGAAGATCATCCTTGCCGAGGTGGAAGCCGCTGAGGGCATGGCCGCCATGAGCGGTGGTACGCCACGCGGACGCTTGCGCATTAATGCCCCGGTGTCATTCGGCGTGCATGCGCTCTCCAAGCGTCTACCTGAATACCTAGCGGCGTATCCCGAGGTGTCGGTCGACATGTCGCTCGCCAACCGCTTCGTTGATCTAATCGATGAAGGCTTTGATGTGGCCTTCCGGGTTGGCGAGCTTTCAGACAGCGGGCTGATCGCGCGCCGGCTTGCACCCTATCGTCTGCGCTTGTGCGCGGCACCCGCCTATATCGCCAGCCACCCGCCAATCTCCCATCCCGTTGATCTTGAGTTGCATGAGTGCCTCGGCTTTTCCTACACCGAGTTGCGAACCCGCTGGAGCTTCGAGGGGCCGGAGGGGCCGATCACTGTCGCGGTCTCCGGCAAGCTGATGGTCGATAGTGGTGAAGCGCTGCTGATGGCCGCGCGCGCGGGTATGGGCATCCTGCTGCAGCCCTGCGAGCTGGTGCGCGAAGACATTGCTTCAGGCGGGCTCGTCGAATTGCTGCCGGACTTTCCGGTGCCGACCCGCCCCTTCCACCTCGTGTATGCGCCGGACCGTCGCATGACGCCCAAGCTGCGCAGCTTCGTCGATTTCGCGCTGGCCACTTTCGGCACGGATGCCCAGCCTGATCTGGAGGCATGATTCATCGGCATTCAGTTGCCTGATGTCGACGCAGAAGAGCCCGGCGGCTTCTTGCCGTCGGGCTCTGGCAAAGGCTGAGCTTGCTTACTTCACGATGCCGAAAGGATCCTGCACCGGGCGCTTGGCCGGGTCGGCATTGTTCCAGTAGTTCTGCAGTACCCAGCCGTACTCCGGCAGGCCGTTGATGAAGGGCGGCAGCATGTCGTTTGCGCTCGGATTTTTCCAGTCCGCCTGCAGTTCGGCGCCCAGTGCAAACACCGATTCCAGTTCGGCACCGGCGGCAGTCATGCGCTGCATGGCGGCCTCGGCTTCATAGCGGCTCCAGGCACCGGAGGCATCAACGACCGGATAAACCTGGTAGCCATCATTGAGCATCGACAAGGTCGGCAGGGTCACACAAGTGCCCAAGGTGACGCCGGAAATGATGATGTGGCGACGGCCGGTTTTTGCGACCAGATCTTCCAGCGCCTTGCGGAAAGTGGGGTCTTCATAGGCGTTGATGATGCCGGTGCGGCGATAGATCGGCTGATCCTTGAACAGCTCCTTGAGCTCCGGCAGCGTGTCACCGTTCTGCCACTGGGCGTTCGAGGAGGTCACCAGCACCGGAATGCCGAGCGCTTTGGCCATCTGGGCGAGCGACACCACATTCGACTTGTAGCCGGAGGCTTGCTGAAAATCGCGCACGCTCGCCATCAGACCAACCTGATGATCAATGAAAAGCATGATGCTGTTCTCGGGCGTGGGCTTGTCGTAAGCCACGCGGCCAGCTTTGCGGGCGTCGGCCGGGCGGACCCGGTTGGCCATGACTTTGTCGCTGATCGGGCTGACGATGTCTGCGGCCATGCTGAAGCTGGAAACGCCTGCCAGCAGCAAGGCGGCGGCGATATGGGAAAGACGCTGTTTCATGGGAATTCCTTTTCGATTGTCGGGGTGGAGGCGGCCGCGATGTGTGCCGAGGAGCAGCCGCCCGGGGGAAAACTCAGTCGCGGCGGATCCAGTTCGGAGCGATCTGGGTGCCGTGACCGGCGCCGTAGGCGAAGTAGATGTTCAATCCGGCAACCGGCTCCAGATAGCGGGCGTTCTTGAGGCCACCGGCATCCACCGGAGTGAAGCCGATGCCGGCAATCAGCTCACGCACCACGCCCTTGGCCGCATCGTCGTCCGCTGCATAGAAAACCGGAGCACGGCTGGTGCCGAAGACCGGCCCTTGCGCCAGCACCTGAGCCAGGATGGTGTTGAAGGCCTTGACCACGCGGGCGCCCGGCACTGCGGCGGCGATCTGCTCAGCGGCTGATGTATCGAAGCCCAGGGTGAGGCCCATGTAGTCGGCGGTGAGCGGGTTGGTGATGTCGATCACGACACGACCTTCGAGCGAGCCGAGCGACTTGAGCGCATTGACGGCTTCGCCGAAAGGCGTGGCGACGATGACCACCTGCGAGTCGCCCAGCGCCTGAGCGGCGGGCAGCGCTTCAACACCTGCGTGGGCTGCGGCGAGTGCCTGCGCCTTGTCCAGATTCTGTGCGGTGACGCGGATCTTGTGGCCTGCGGCGGAGAGCTGCTTGACGAAACCCGAGCCCATGTTGCCCGCGCCGATGATGGTGATGTTCATGATGCTTTCCTTTGCTGTTGGGGGAGCAGCCGGTTCATCCGTCTGCCAGGGCACCGTGTGGTGCCGCCGTGGAATGAACTTTACGAGTACCGACATTCGGAACAAACTAGGCTGAACAAGACAAACTGTTCCGGAATTCGAAACATGGATCTCTTTCAAGGCATGAAGACTTTTGTCGCGGTTGTGGAGGCCGGTAGCTTTGTGGGTGCTATGGACAGCACTGGGCTCTCGAAACCTGCAATCTCACGCCACGTGAACGAACTGGAACAACATCTGGGCGTGCGCCTGCTCCAGCGCACTACACGCCGGCTCTCACTGACGAGCGAAGGAGAGACTTACCTGCAGCGTTGCCGTGACATCCTGCTCGCGGTAGATGAGGCGGAGTCAGAACTGAGTGACAGCAGTGGTGAGATCAGGGGGCGGTTACGCATTGGCGCCCCACAGACCTTCGGCGCCATGCACCTCGCGGCACTCTGGGGACGTTTCGTTGCTGAGAACCCCTATCTCACACTGGACATCGTGCTGGCTGACCGTGTGGTTGATCTGGTCGAGGAAGGCTTTGACCTTGCTGTGCGGATTGGCCGATTGCCCGATTCAGGGCTCGTCAGCCGCAAACTCGCCGATACCCGGATGGTGCTGTGCGCTTCACCGGAATACGTCGCTCGCCACGGCCAGCTCGCACACCCGCAAGATCTCGCAGCGCACGCCGCGATTTCGTACAGCTACTGGTCCGGGGGCGACACCTGGAGCTTCAAGGGACCAGAAAACGAAGAGGCCTCAGTGCGCATCCACTCCAGGCTGCATGCCAACAACGGCGACACCTGCAGAGCAGCCGCGCTGGCACACCAAGGCATCATCCTGCAGCCGGACTTTCTCATCCATGAGGATTTGCGCAGCGGGGCCCTGATTGAATTGATGCCGAATTGGCGCGCCGCCACGATCCCGATCCATGCCGTCTACCCCACCCGCAAACACTTGCCCCTGAAAGTGCGCCGACTGCTGGACTTTCTGGTAGAGGCCCTGCGCGAACCTGTGTGGCGGCAATGAGGCAATAGCGGTTACTGGGCTACTGTGTGATGAACGACTGCTTTGGCCGAGTTGCACGCGTAGGCTGTCTGGCTGGTTTCAAAGTGAAGCAGTCACCTGAGAGCCCGCTCTGCGGGAGACGCACCAGGCGACTCTTGGCCGTTTGCGGCCATTCTAGTCTTTTGGCATTAACAGCCGCAAAGGCGCAAGTTGCACGCTTGGCTTGGTCTGCCCAGTTTCAAGGTGAGTGCTCTTCTGAATGCGCGGCTCTGCCGATAGCTGCCGGGCTATCACGTCAGCCAGCGCACTGCGGGCGGATTTGCGCCTACGCCCGGGCGGGCGCTTGCAGCGGGAGGATCAGCTCGAAACAGCTGCCGCCACCCTCGCGGGGGAGGTGCTGCACGCTGCCGCCGTGGAGGCCGGCGATGCGGCGAACCAGGGCGAGGCCGTAGCCGGTGCCTTCTCCGCGCTCGGCGCTGCCGGCGAGGCGGTAGAAGGGTTCGAAAATCTTTTCGCGCTCGGCTTCGGGGATGCCGGGGCCACGGTCGAGCACGTGCAGTTGCACGCAGGCGTCGCTGCGGCGGAAGACTTCGATCTCGGGGGCGCTGCCTGGTGCGTAGCGGCGGGCGTTGTCGAGCAGGTTGCGCAGCAGGTGGCGCAAGAGGCGCAGGTCGCCCGGCACGCAGAGGGCTTCGCCACTGGCGCTGGCGCCGACCCGGCTGCCTTCTTCGGCGGCCAGGCCGAGCAGGTCCACTGGTTCGATCTGCAGGCGCGGGGCGTCGTCGGCGAGGCGGCTGGCGAGCAGCAGATCGCCGATCAGGCCGTCGAGCTCGGCAATGTCGCGGGCGACCTGGGCGTGCAGATCCGGGCGATCACCATCGAGCAGATCCAGGGCCACACGGATGCGTGCCAGCGGTGAGCGCAGTTCGTGCGAGGCGGCAGCGAGCATGGCGCGCTGGCTGCTGACCATGGCTTCGACGCGCTCGGCGGCCTGGTTGAAGCGGATCGCCAGCTCGGCGATTTCGTCACAGCCATCGACCTCCATGCGGGTGGACAGGCGGCCTTCGCCCCATATATCGGCTTGCTGTTGCAAGCGCTCGATGCGCCGGGTGAGGCGGCGGGCGACCGGCCAGGTGGCGAGGGCGATCAGCAGTGAGCAGACGACCAGCCAGACGATGAAGAGAATGTGGGCGCGTTGCCCCCATTCCATCATTACCAGGCGGCCATCGGGCAGGATGAGGCTGGCTTCGCTTCGCTGCTCGGGCGTCAGGCGTGGCGGCATGTCTTCGCCGGCCCGGGCGATGGCATCGCCCTGCGGGCTGTAGAGGCCGACCGCGCCATGCATGATGCTGGCGATCTCGCCCAGGGTGGCGGTGAGCGTCTGCACCGGGGCGTCTGCGGGCAGCAGGCGGACGAGCAGGGCGCGGGTGTTTGCATCCAGTGGCCTGGAGCCGCGATCACCTGCTATCCAGCCGGCGGCCGCGGCGAGGAGGCCGACCAGCAGCACCACGGCCATGAAGCTCAGGTAGATCTGCCGGTACAGGCGGATATGCACGTAATGGCGGCGTTGCCGATGCTGCTCATGCCATTCGCGGTGACGCGTACGCCAGTCGCAACGGGGCTTTGCGTCTTCTGCCTCACAGCGAGTGCGGTGCCAGGGCCAGGTTTTGTTCATGCGCTCTCGTCCTGGCGTTGGGCAAAGACGTAGCCGGCGCCGCGCACGGTGACGATGCGGCGTGGCTCCTTGGGATCATCTTCGATGGCGGCGCGGATGCGCGATATGTGCACATCAATCGAACGATCGAAGGCTTCCAGGGTATCGCCGCGCGCGAGCTCCAACAGGGCTTCACGGGACAATACCCGCCCGGCATGGGTGGCCAGCGCCCACAGCAGCGCGAACTGGTGGGCGGTGAGCTCGCACAGGCGGCCATCGAGGCGGGCTTCGAGGGCGCCTTTGTCGAGCTCCAGCCGGCCAAAGCGCAACAGCGCCGGCGAGGGCGTGCGCTGAACCTGGTTGTGGGCGCGGCGCAGCAGGGCATGCAGGCGGGCCAGTAATTCACGCGGGCTGAAGGGCTTGGGCAGGTAGTCATCCGCGCCGAGCTCGAGGCCCACGATGCGGTCCACTTCCTCACCACGTGCGGTGAGCATGATGATGGGCAGTGCGCTGTGTTCGCGCAGCCGCCGGCACAGCTCGAAGCCATCGCCATCGGGCAGCATGGCGTCGAGGATCAGGGCTTCGAAGGCCTCGCTGCGCAGCAGGCGCTCGCCCTCGGCGATGCTGTGCGCAGGGGTTACGGCGAGGCCGCGGGTGCCGAGATACTCGCCCACCATGCGGGTGAGCGGGGCATCGTCATCGATCATCAACAGGCGTTCAGCCATCGGGTTCCCTGTGCGGATTTCAGTGCGCGCGCGAGTGCTCGGTCACCACGCGGCCGTCAGCGTAGATCAGCACGGTGCTGTCATGCCCATGTCCCTTGCAGTCCGGGCACAGGGCCCGCATCTGCCGCAGGCCCGGCGGCCAGTCGCGCGTGTCCTGCAAGGTCTTGCTGCGGCCGCAACCGGGGCAGCTCAGCTCTACCGGCGAGCGGGCCCACGATAGCGCATCCTTGCGCACTGCGGCATCCGGCAGGCCCGGTATGGCGGCCGGGTGTGAGGAGGGCGTGGCTTCTTTACGCATGTAAGTCTCCAGGTCAGGCGCGGTGCGGTTTCTGAACGGCGGCTGGCCGTACTGGCAGCATCAGGGGCGCAGAACCGGAATCTTGTCGATTTCCTGGGCGGCCAGCTTCGCGCCCGTTGCGCTGCCCGCTTGCGAGAATCGTGTGCCGGCGCAGAAGGCGACGCCTGCGACCAGCGCGAGCACGATGACGGTGCCGAGCAGCTTGCCCGCGCAGCACCGCTTGCCGCCCCGGTGAGCCTTGTCGGTGCTGCAACAGCGTTTCTTCGCCGGAGTGTCCTGATTTGTGTCCATGTGGTGTGTCCTGAGTCTCTGCCGGGGTTGGCAGGACGCAGTGTGGCCTCCATGAGTTGCCCGCGTTTCTCCGTAATGTAAAGAAACATGAAGTGCTGCTTGCGCGCCATGGCGCTGGAGCCCGGCGGCCATGCGTGGCAGGATGGCCCTTCCTGCTACTTACTGACGAGGCTCTCCGCATGCTGACGCTTTTTCATGCCCCCGGCACCTGCTCGCTGGCTTCGCTGATCACCCTCGAATATGCCGGTGCGGATTACACGGTCCACAAGGTGGACTTCTCGGCCAACGAGCAGCGCAGCCCGGCCTTTCTGGCGCTCAATCCGAATGGCCGGGTGCCGGCCCTGCAGTGCGCGCGGGGCGTGCTGACCGAGACGCCGGCGATCCTGCTCTATCTCGCACAGACCTATCCTGCCGCCGCCCTGGCGCCGCTGGAGGATCCGTTTGCACTGGCGCAAGTGCAGGCCTTCAACAGTTACCTGTGTTCGACCCTGCATGTGGCGCATGCTCACCGCGTGCGCGGCAGTCGCTGGGCCGACGATCCGGTGGCCATCGAAGCCATGCGGCGCAAGGTGCCCGAGAGCGTGGGCGCCTGTTTTGCGCTGGTGGAGGCCCACCTGCCTGCCGCCGGTTGGGTCAGCGGGGCGCAGGCCGGCATCAGCGATTTCTACCTGTTCACCGTGGCGCAATGGCTGGAAGGCGATGGCCTCGATCCTGCGGCCTATCCAAAAGTCATCGCGCATCGTGAGCGTGTCCGCGCGCTGCCTGCGGTGCAGAAGGCGCTGGCGGTCTGAGTGTTGTGCCGGGCGTCTCGCCTCAGCCTTGTGCTGCCTGGAGCGTGGCTGCGAGTGCGTCCAGCTCCTCGCTGAGCGTGCCGCGGCTGCGGAAGTGGCGCCCAGCCTTGCCATACCAGTACTCGGCATCTTCAAGATCGCCTTCCTGCACATGCAGCAGCGCATGAAGCCAGGCTGCCGTCGGGGAGTCATCGAGCTGAACCAGGTTGTGAGCCTCGTTCCACTTGCCTTGGCGCATCAGGGCCAGGATCTCGGGCAAAGGGGTCATCCGCTTCTCCTCTTGTTCAGGTGAGCCAGGCCTCAGGCTTGAAGCTCATTCAGCTTTTCTGTCACGAGCGCCATGAATGCCGATACGGCTGGCGGCAAATGGCGGCGGCTGGGGTAGAGCGCGTGCAGCCCGCTGCCGGGGCGCTTGTAGTGAGGCAGCACCGGTACCAGCAAACCAGCCTTCAGGTCCGACCGGGTAATCGGGTGGGGCAGCAGCGTGATGCCCATCCCCGCCACGGCCGCCTTGCGCAGCGCCTGGGCGGTGTTGCCGCTCAGGCAGGGCGTGACTTGTACTTCTTCACTGCCTCCCTCCGGGTCGAGCAGGCGCCATGTCGTCAGCTTGCCCGGCTGCGAGTAGGTGATGCAGGCGTGCTGGGTCAAGTCCTGCAAGCTGTCGGGCTGGCCGTGTGCGGCGAGATAGGCCGGGCTGGCGACGAGTCCGTCGGCGGTCTCGCACAGCATCACCTGTCGGCCGATGTAGCTGGAGTCCTGCATCGGGCCACCGCGCAGCGCCAGATCGATCTGATCGGCGATCAGGTCGGTCTTCGCATCGCTGAGCACGAAGTCCAGCCTCACTTTGGGATAGGTCGCCAGAAAAACGGCCACCCATTCCATCTGGAAGAAATCGAAGAAGTCTGCTGGCGCCGCTACGCGCACCAGGCCACTGGGCTCCTGGGTGCCGGTCAGCAGGTCTTGCGCCGCCTCGTTCAGGCCATCGACTGCGCCGGCGCAGCGTGCGTGAAAGGCCTCTCCTGCGCTGGTCAGGGTGAGCTTGCGGGTGGAGCGCTGCAAGAGCCGCATGCCCAACTGTTCTTCGAGCTGCTGCACGCGCCGGCTTAGCGTATTCGGCGGCATGCCGAGGCGCCGCGCGGCTTCGGCAAAGCTGCCGTTGCGCACGACCTGCACGAACAAGGCGACGTCATTCAGATCCAGCATGCGGTGATTGCTTCATTAATTGGAGGAGTCCAAGCAAAACATACCATCTAATCAACCAATCGGCGTGTAGCTAATCTTTCGACATCGGGCACAGGCCCTGCCATCCATCACGAGGACAAGCACATGTCGACATCTACGCTACTCAGGCCAGCACTGCGCCAGACCACAGGTGCTCCCGCCATCGTGCTGCGCACTCGTGGCAGCACTCATGGGCCGATTACCCGGCTGATGAGCCCCGGCGACCTGGGCGAATTACTCAAGCCCTTTGTGTTCCTGGATCTCGTCAACTTCAAGGCCAGGACGGGGCAGAGGGGCTTTGGCATGCACCCGCATTCCGGCCTCGCGACGCTCACCTTCCTGCTCGAAGGCGATGTGGTCTATGAGGACAGCACCGGAAAATCGGGAACATTGCCCGCTGGCGGCGTGGAGTGGATGCGTGCGGGCCATGGCGTCTGGCACAGCGGTGGCCCGGCCACGGAGGGGCCGATCCATGGCTTTCAGCTGTGGGTGGCGCTACCGCCAAGCGAAGAAAACGCCCCTGCGCAAAGCCTCTATCTGGCGCCCTCAGACGTGCCGCAAGTGGGCCCGGTGAGCGTGATGCTTGGTCGCTATGGCACGGCGCAGAGTCCGATTCCGGCGCCCTCCGACATGACCTATCTGGCGGTGCGCCTCAAGGCGGGCGAGCGCTGGTCTTACACCCCACCTGCCGGGCACGACGTGGCCTGGCTGGCGGTGAATACCGGGCAGCTCGATGCGCATGAAAGCGTGAGCGCCGGCGAGCTGGTGATCTTAGAGGCGTCGAGCCAAAGCATCGACATCGTGGCCAAACAAGACAGCAGCTTCGTGCTCGGCTCGGCGGTAAAGCACCCTTATCCGCTGGTTACCGGTCATTACTCGGTGCACACCAACGCAAGCGCCCTTGCGCAGGGCGAGGCCGAGATCCGGCGGATCGGCAAGACGCTGCAGCGCGAAGGGCGTCTGGCTTGATATGGCTCTGGAAATTACATTCATTAATGGACGAGTCCAATGCGATTTGGCTGTCTAGTTACTTAATCTCGGACTCTTTAATCTTCATTCATCAGTAGTTCAGTCAGCGGATACCACCAGCCTTCGGGGCGCTGGGGTCTCCAGCGTTTCAAGCCCCACCCAAACAGAGGAAAAAAATCATGAACATCGGCATCATCGGCGCAGGCGCACTTGGCTCTAACCTGGCTCGGGCATTGGCCCGCAAAGGCCTCTCGGCCACTATTTCGAACAGTCGTGGCCCAGCCTCCCTGGCGCCCCTGGTTGCAGAACTCGGCCCGACCATCAAGGCCGGTACTACTGCGGAAGCGGCCAGTGCCGACATCGTGGTGGTGGCCGTGCGCTGGAGCGATCTGGGCAAGGTGCTGGGCAGTCTGCCGGCCTGGAATGGCCGCATCGTCATCGACGGCACCAACCCGGTCGAGTTTCTCGACCCCAACGCGCCTGCAGACCCGAGCAATCCGCTCGCTGCCTATGGCATCAAGGCGGTTGATCTGGGCGGCAAGTATTCAAGTGAAGTGTTTCGCGAGCTCGTACCCGGCGCCCGTGTGGTCAAGGCGTTCAACCATCTGGATGTGAACGTTCTGGCCGAACCGGAAGTGTCCGGCGGGCAACGCGTTCAGTTCTATTCCGGCGATGATGCAGCGGCTAAGGCCGAAGTGCGCAAGCTCCTCGAAGCCATCGGTTACTTCGCGGTAGATCTCGGCGCGCTGGATGTGGGCGGCCGGC
This sequence comes from Uliginosibacterium sp. 31-12, assembly GCF_030548425.1. NCBI lineage: Bacteria > Pseudomonadati > Pseudomonadota > Betaproteobacteria > Rhodocyclales > Zoogloeaceae > Uliginosibacterium > Uliginosibacterium sp. 31-12. Next base: position 201,747 of record NZ_JAUOOA010000008.1, read on the forward strand.
TGGCCGAGCTGCCCTTCGGTTCGCTGGCCGCGACCAACTTCATCAAGATCTGAGTTGCCCGAGTGGCTGCGCTTCGGGGCCGCCACTCGACCCGCGACTTTGAATGTTTGTGATGCCTGTTGCCGGACTATTGTTAAGCTCCGGGTTGGCATCCCTGCATGTTGTGCAAGCAGCACAGCACAGCACAGGGGGTGATGGTGCCGGTTTGAAGCGGCACGGGTCATCAGCAGCCTCACGACATTCGTTGATTGGGTGGGTCATGGAAATAGCACAGATCACCCGTGCGCTGCAGCAGGATGCAGTCACGGTTGTTTTTCTCAATGTTCTTCTGCAGCAGATCGGTCTGCCGGTGCCTGCGGTGCCGACGCTGCTGCTGGCAGGCAGCCTCGCCACGACGCCTTCGGCACTGGGCCAGGTGCTGGCGGCTGCACTGGTGGCCTCGGTGATTGCTGACTGGCTGTGGTACTGGTCGGGTCAGCTCTTCGGCTACCGGGTGCTGGCCGGCCTGTGCAAGCTCTCGATCAACCCTTCTTCCTGCGTCAGCGAAACGGAAGCGCGCTTCATCCGCTGGGGCCTGCCCTCACTGGTGCTCGCCAAATTCATCCCCGGCTTTTCAACGGTAGCGCCGCCGATTGCCGGTGCCTTGCGCATGAATCAGCTGAAATTCTTGCTGGCTGCGGGCGCCGGCGCTGTGTTGTGGGCGGGCCTGGCACTGAGCGCGGGCTGGCTCTTGCAGGACACCGTCAGAGCTGCCATCGCTTTGCTCGAAGCGCATACCCGCACGGCACTCGTGCTGGTGCTGGTCTTGCTGGGCGGCTGGCTTAGCTGGAAGCTGTGGCAGAAATTCCGCTTCCGCAAACTCGCTGCACTTCCCCATATCACTGCCGACGAGTTGATCGCGGCCATGGCCGAGGGCGATGCGCCGCTGGTGCTCGACTTGCGCGGAGCGGCGATGGCAGCCGAAACCGCGGCGATCCCGGGGGCAAGGCGGACGACGCTTGCATTGCTGCTGATTGACGCCGGCGAGTGGCCGAAGGATCGCCCTGTTGTGACCCTGTGTGCGTGTCCGGAAGACGCCAGCGCGAAGCATGCGGCGCGCCAACTGCTGGATGCCGGCTATCTCTCCGCCCGGCCGCTGAAAGGTGGTTATGAAGCCTGGTTGGCTGCACAACCTCCGCAAGCGCTATGAGACGCGTCATTTCCTTCCGCGCTTAAAGGATTTGATCCCAGGGCGCCGGCTCGCCGGCAAAGCGCGCGGCCAGAAAATCCACCAGCAGGCGCAAGGCCAGCGGCTGGTGCTGGCGCGAGAGATAGATGGCATGGATGCCCAGCTCCTCCGGTTCATGATCCGGCAGCAGTTGCACCAGGCGGCCTGAGCGCAGCTCATCCCCCAGGTAGTAGGTGGGCAACATGCCGACGCCCGCGCCCGAAAGCACGGCCCGCCGCAGCACGGCGGTCTCATTGGTGTGGAAGCTCCAGTCCACCGGCACCGTGAGCGTCTCTCCGCCCTGCGTGAAGCGGTATTGCTTGCCGATACCGAAAGCGTGCGCAATGCAGCGGTGCTGGCGCAAATCCTCTGCCACACGTGGCACGCCGTGCTTTTTCAGGTAGTCCGGTGAGGCGCACAGCTTCGAGCGGCAGCGCGCCAGTGGCCGCGTGATCATCGCCGGGTCCAGGGTGTTGGTGATGCGCACCGCCAGGTCGACCCGCTCACCCACCAGATCGGCTGCCTTGTCGCCCACCGACAGCACGATTTCCACCTGCTCATATTGCCGCTGGAAGTCGACCAGCGCCGCTGTGAGCTGGGCATCCGCAAAGGAGCCGGAGCTGGTAACGCGCAGCACGCCAGCGGGCTCGCGGCTGCGTTCAGCCGCGAGGTGCTGCGCCTCTTCCGCGAGCTCAAGCAGCTGCCGGCAGGTGGGTAGCGCGGCGAAGCCGGCATCGGTGAGGCTGACCTTGCGCGTGGTCCGGTGCAGCAGGCGGGCGCCGAACCAGTCTTCCACTGCGGCGAGATAGCGGCTGACCATCGCGGCCGACATGTCCAGATGTTCAGCGGCCTGGGTGAGGCTGCCCCGGTCGGCCACTTCCACAAAGACGCGCACAGCTGTCAGGCGATCCATTTCGTCGATTCATGCAATAAATATTCAACTGATACGAACTTTATCAACTGGAGTGCAAAACATAAAGTTCGTTCCACAGCAAACCCACCCAAGGAGATTCACCATGTTCCAGCCCCGCAGCATCGTCCGTTTCATTGTGCCCGCCCTGACCCTCGGCGTCGTCGCCTCCACCGGCGCGAATGCGCAGACGCCTGCGCCGCTCAGCGTTAAGGTCTATAACGCCGACGGCAACAGCTTCCATGTCAATGCCGTGGTGGTGAGCGGCAAGACTGAAGCGATCGTGATCGACAGCGGCTTCACCCGCGCCGACGCCCTGCGCGTGGCGGCCAATGTGCTCGACAGCGGCAAGACGCTGAAGACCATCTTCATCAGCAACGCGGACCCGGATTTCTACTTCGGCGCTGAAGTGTTGAAGGCCTATTTTCCGAACGCTCAGGTGCTGACCACCCCGGCCGTGCGCGAGAAAATCGAGGCCAAGCTGGCCGGAAAAGTGGCGTTCTGGGCACCGAAGATGGGCGCTAATGCACCGCAGAAGCCGATCGTGCCGGATCTCCTGCAGGGCACCCGCCTGAGCGTGGATGGCGAGACCATCGAAGTGCGCGGCACTACGGGTGAGCTGGCCCATCGTCCCTATGTGTGGATTCCGTCGATCAAGACCATCGCCGGCAACATCGCGATTTTCGGCAACCTCCATGTGTGGACGGCGGATACCCAGAAGGCCAGCGAACGCAAAGCCTGGTTCGCCCAGCTCGACGAGATCGAAGCGCTCAAGCCGGCTACCGTTGTGCCGGGCCACATGGCTGCCGGCACCGCGCTGGACGTGAGCGCCATTCGCTACACCCGCGATTATCTGCAGCGTTTTGATGTGGAAGCGGCCAAGGCCAAGAGCGGTGCCGAGCTGATCGACGCCATGAAGAAGGCCTACCCGCAAGCTGGCCTGGGCATCGCGCTGGACATCGGCGCCAAGGTCAACAAGGGCGAAATGCAGTGGTAATCCGCTGAAAATCTCCCGCGGCGCACTCACCAGGGCGGCGCGGGAGCTTTGCACTTTTAAAGGACGCTCATCATGTCAGCAACGACCCTGCATTACTTCTATGACCCCCTGTGCGGCTGGTGCTATGGCGCCGCGCCGCTAGTGAAGGCTGCCCGTGAAGTCCTACCCGTGATCCCGCATGGCGGCGGCATGATGACCGGCGCCAGGCGCCAGCCAGTCACCGCGCAGCTACGCGATTTCGTCAAACCGCATGACGCTCGGATTGCCCAGCTGAGTGGGCAGCCCTTCGGCGAGGGCTATCGCGATGGGTTGTTGCATGACACGGAGGCCGTGTTCGACTCCGAGCCGCCGACGGCGGCCATGCTGGCGGCCGAAGCCCTGGCCGGGCGCGGGCTGGACATGCTCGCCCAACTCCAGATTGCCCACTATGTTGAAGGGCGCCGGATCGCGGATCGTGCGGTGCTGATCGAAGTGGCCGCCAGCCTTGGTCTGGACGCGGAAAGCTTCGCGGTGGCGCTGGATCACCAGTCGGGCGAGGCTGTGCAGGCGCATATCCAGCAGACCCGGGCCTTCATGGCACAGATGGCCGCTCAGGGCTTCCCCAGCTTCGTGCTCGAAACCGGGGGCGTCTTCAAACGCCTGGATGTTGCAAGTTATATGGGGCGTGCGCAGGATTTCCAAACCTGGCTGCGCAATCAGATTCACGCCGCGACCGCGCCTGCCACAGGCGAGGCCTTTGGCTGCGATGCCGATGGCTGCGCGCTCTGAAACAGGAAACAGTCATGAAAACCAATCTGCAGATCGTCACCGAACACTACGCTGCGTCAGCACGCCAGGATCTCGCCGCCATGATGGCGGACGTCTCCCCTGAAGTGGCCTGGACCGAGATGGCCGGCTTCCCCTGCGCCGGCACCTGGATCGGCCCCGATCAGGTCATTGCCAATGTCTTTGCTGTGCTTGATAGTGAATGGGAAGGCTACAGCTTCGCGCTGGAGCAGATCATCGATGGTGGTGAGCAACTGGTCGGCATCGGCACTTACTCCGGCACCTACCGCAAGACCGGCAAGCCGATGCAGGCGCGGGTGACGCATGTGTGGCGCCTTTCCGAAGGGAAGATCGTCCGCTTCGAGCAATTCACCGACACCTTGCTTGTCGCGCGGGCCATGCACACCTGATGGCTCGGCAGTCTGGACCTCAGCCGATCATGGCTTCAAAGGCCAGTGCGCCCTGACTCACCGGGCGGCGTGGCAGGCGCAGGCGGAAGAGCTCGCGGCTGATTTCGCCTTCGACAAGTTCCACGACCTGCACGCGGCCCAGCGCAATCGCATCGGCCGCAGCCAGCTCCGGCACCAGCCCCAGGCCGAGCCCTGCCGCAGCCATCTGCACGATGATCTCGTTGCTGCCGGCCTCCAGCGTGCGCGCGGGCTGGATGCCGAGCCGTTCCATCTCGTGTTCGACGACCGAGCGGCTGCCCGAGCCGGGTTCGCGCAAAAGCCAGAGTTGGGACGAGAGATCGGTTGCGCGCTGCTTGCGTCCGGCCGGGAAGGCCTTGGCGGCTGCCACGATCAACATGCGCTCGCGGCGCCAGGGGCGAATCTCGAGACGCTCGTCATCGATATGGCCTTCCACCAGCGCCACATCCACATCGCAATCGAGCAGCCACTGGGCGACTTGCTTGGTGTTGCCGGAGAGCAGACGCAGGCTCACGCCGGGGTGCTGGCTGGAGAACTCGGCGATGTATTTCGGCAGCCAGTAAGCCGCGATGGTGGTGGAGGCGCCGATGGTGAGGCTGCCGCGCTCCAGCTCCGAATAGGCTTGCACGGCCTCGATGGCAGCACGCTCCATGGCGAAGATGCCACGCGCGTACTTGTAGAGCATCTGGCCCGCCTCCGACGGCCTGAACGAGCGTCCGCCGCGTTCCAGCAACACCACCTGAAGCTGGTCTTCCAGCTCGCGTACCGCTTTCGATACGGCTGGCTGGCTCACGCCCTGCACTTCGGCTGCGCGCGAGAAGCTCTTCTGTTCGATGACGGCGGCGAAGATGCGGAGGAGGTGGAGGTTCATGGTATTGGGTGTCTGGTGTCGGAAGTCGTTGGGCGGTAGGGCGGAGTGCCAACTCCGCCAGCCTGGTCAACGCATCTGGTGGAGTTTCACTCCACCCTACAGCAGTGTCGTACGTGGCGACGCATTCAGCGTTCAGCCCTGAAGTTCAAGGCCAGGCCCTGGCCCCGTAAATCATGCGTTTAGCCACAAAGTGGCGCAGGGGAGGCAGGGCTTCGAGCGCGGCGAGGCCCGCGCCGCGCAGGCCGGAGATCAGCGGGTTGTGGGTGGAGAAGCCGCGCACCAGCAGATCGGTGAAGCCGGCGGCGCCTTCGCGGTCCAGCTTGCGGCGGGCTGCATAGCGGGCCAGCAGCTCCGGCGCGCCGGGGTCGCTCGCGCCGGTGAGCGTGTCGGCCAGCTCCCAGGCATCGCGCAGCGCCAGGTTGAAGCCTTGGCCGGCCACCGGATGCAGGGTCTGAGCTGCGTTGCCAAGCCAGACGCAACGCGGCGCGGTGATCTCGCGGCGCATGCGCAGGCCCAGCGGATGGTGGGCGCGCTCGCTGATCGAGTTGAGGGTGGCGAGGCCGCCCAGTGCACCATTCAATGCGCCGAGCCATTCCGCCTCGGGGGCGGTGAGCAGGCCTTCGGCCTCCTGTGCCGGCACGGTCCACACTACGGCGTAATCCTGTCCGAAGGGCAGCAGGGCGATCGGCCCGCGGGCGGTGAAGCGTTCGTGGGCCAGGTTCTGGTGTGGCGCAACGGGGGTGGCGCGGCACAGCAGGGCGTGTTGATCGTAGTCGCGGATGCGGGTGGCTTCCTGCTCCGGCACGAAACCTTCGCAGCGCAGCAGCAGGCGGGCCTGGCGGGTGGCGTGCTGCAGTTGCAGTTCGATGTAAGCGGCCTCGGGCTGGCTGCTTTCGAGGCGGGTTTCTTCGTGCAGCGGAATGCCGGCGGCCTGCACCTGTCTGAGCAGAGCCGCGTGCAGGGCGCTGGCGCCGAGGACGTAGCCCAGCGCGGGCAGACGTTGTTCGGCGGCGCTGAGCTGACTGCGCGCGAAGTCGCTTTGCTGCGAGATGGTGATGTGGGTGATCGGCGTAGCCAGGGCTGCGGGCCAGGCGCCGAGTAACTCGAGCAGCTCACGGCTGCCGTGCGAGAGGGCGAGGGTGCGATTGTCCTGCTGGGTGGCCGCGAGGCTGCGGGCGTCGAAAATCTCCACCGCCTGCCCGCGTCGCGACAAGGCCAGCGCCGTGGCCAGCCCGAGCGGGCCGGCACCGATGATGGCAATCGGTGGAGCCATCAGGCGAGTGCCTCCGCCATGCAGGCTTCCACATCCTTGATGCATTTGGGCGCGGCGGAGGTGAGTACGTCCGGATGATTGCCGGTGATCAGCACGTCATCCTCGATGCGCACGCCGATGTTCCAGAAGGCTTCGGGAACGTCGTCGGCCGGGCGGATGTAGCAGCCGGGTTCGATGGTCAGCACCATGCCGGGCTCGAGATCGCGCCAGCGGCCGCGCTGCTTGTATTCGCCGCAGTCATGCACATCCATGCCCAGCCAGTGACTGGTGCGGTGCATGTAGAAACGGCGGTAGCTGCTGGTTTCAAGTACTTCGTCGAGGCTGCCGCTGAGCAGCTTCAGATCCAGCATGCCCTGGGCAAGGATGCGTACGGCCACGTCGTGCGGATCGTTGAAGTATTTGCCGGCCCGGCATTCGGCGATTGCCGCTTTCTGGGACGCGAGCACCAGCGCATAGACGTCGCGCTGTGGGCCTTCGAAGCGGCCGTTCACCGGGAAGGTGCGGGTGATGTCGGCGGCATAGCTGTCGAACTCGCAGCCGGCATCGATGAGCAGCAGTTCGCCATCGCGTAGCGGCTGGTTGTTGGCGTTGTAGTGCAGTACGCAGGCATTCGGGCCACCGGCGACGATGCTGGTGTAGGCCGGGAACTGGCTGCCGCTGCGGCGGAATTCGTGCAGGATTTCGGCTTCGATCTCGTATTCCATCATGCCCGGGCGGCAGGCCCGCATGGCGCGGCGGTGCGCGGCTGAGGTGATTTCGGCGGCGCGGCGCATCAGGCCGATTTCGTTGGCATCCTTGAAGAGGCGCATCTCGTCGAGCTGCACGCGCAGGTCGCAGATCTCGGTCGGCACGCTGATGCCGTTGCGGGCGCCGGCACGCACGCTGTTCAGGGCGTCGGTGATGCGGCGGTCCCATTCTTCATCGTGACCTAGCGAGTACCACAGCGCCGGCTGGTTGCCGATCAGCTCGGGCAGGCGCTTGGCCAGCTCGCTGACCGGGTGGGTGGCATCCATGCCGAAGCGCTCGCGCGCGGCTTCGGGGCCAAAGCGGAAGCCATCCCAGATCTCGCGCTCTTCGTTCTTCTCGCGGCAGAACAGCACGCTGCGGGTTTCCTCTGCGCTGGCGATCAGCACCAGCACGGCTTCGGGTTCGCCGAAGCCGCTGAGGTAGTGGAAGTAGCTGTCGTGCCGGTAGGGGTAGTCGCTGTCGCGATTGCGGCAGCGCTCCGGTGCGGTGGGCACGATGGCAATGCCACCGCCGGCGGCGCGGATCTGGTCGGCGAGGCGGGCGCGGCGGGCAGCGAAGGGGGCGAAATCGAAGTTCATCGGCAATCTTCTTGTTGTGATGAGGCTTGGGGTGTTTTCAGATCAGGCAGCGCTCCGGCGCTTGAGTTCCTCGTCCAGCGCGATCAGGCGTTGCGGGGTGCCGACGTCTTCCCAGCGGCCGTGGAAGTGTTCGCCGGAGAGGCGTCCAGCATCGATGGCCTTGAACAGCAGCGGTGCCAGCTTGGCTTTGGTGCCGGGCTCGGTTGCAGCGAACAGCGAGCTGCGATAGAGCCCGATGCCGGAGAAGGTCAGGCGGGCGCCGCCTTCGCGCAGCACCTGGCCGCTGGCGTCGAGCACGAAGTCACCGTCCGGATGCTGCGGTGGGTTGTCGACCAGGGCAAGGTGGGCGTGCTGGCCCTGGGTGATGCGGGTCAGCGCACGGGCACAGAAGGTGGCGTAATCGAGTTCGCAATACACATCGCCATTCACGACCAGGAAGGGCACGTCGCCCAGTAGGGGCAGGGCGGTGGCGATTCCTCCGGCGGTTTCGAGCGCTTCGCCCTCGCGCGAGTAATCGATATTCACGCCCCATTCGCGGCCGCTGCCCAGCGTTTCTTCAATCAGATGACCGAGATGGGCGTGGTTGATCACGATGTCGTGAATGCCGGCGCGTGCGAGGCGCTCGATGTGCCATGCGATCAGGGATTTGCCTCCAACCGAAAGGAGGGGTTTGGGGCAGCTGTCGGTGAGCGGACGCATGCGTTCGCCGCGTCCGGCAGCGAGGATCATGGCTTTCATGGCTGGGCCTGTGAGGTGGAATCCGGGCTGGCATCCCGTTTTTCGGCGGCGCGTTCGTAGGCATCCACGATGCGGGCCACCAATGGGTGACGCACCACGTCTTCCTTGGTGAAATGAGTGTAGGCAATGCCGCGCACTTCGCCGAGGGTCTTCACTGCGTCGAGCAGGCCGCTCTTGTGGCCGCGCGGCAGATCGATCTGGGTCAGATCTCCAGTGACGACGGCGCGCGAGCCGATGCCGATGCGTGTGAGGAACATCTTCATCTGCTCGGGCGTGGTGTTCTGTGCTTCATCGAGGATGATGAAGGCGTTGGCCAGGGTGCGGCCGCGCATGAAGGCCAGCGGGGCGATCTCGATGCACTGGCGCTCGAACATTTTGGCCACGCGCTCGAAGCCCATCAGATCGTAGAGCGCGTCGTAGAGCGGGCGCAGATAAGGGTCGACCTTCTGCGCGAGGTCGCCGGGCAGAAAGCCCAGGCGCTCACCAGCCTCGACCGCCGGGCGGGTCAGGATGATGCGCTGCACCTGCTCACGCTCGAAGGCGTCCACCGCGCAGGCCACGGCCAGATAGGTTTTGCCGGTGCCGGCCGGGCCGAGGCCGAAGGTGATGTCGTGGCTCTGAATGGCGCGCAGGTATTCGTTCTGGCGCGGGGTGCGGCCGTGCAGATCGCTGCGGCGGGTGAGCAGGGTGGGCGCGGCAGGGCTGGTGTCATCGCGCTTGGCGAATTCGATCAGGCCAAGCTGGATATCTTCCACCGTGAGGTGCTGGTCGGCACGCCGGTAGAAGGCCTGCAGGGCGTTGCGGGCGATATTGATCTGGGCGCTTTCGCCGTGCAGGGTCAGCAGCTCGCCACGACGCGCGATGGCCACATCGTAGGCCGCTTCGATCTGACGCAGGTTCTCGTCCAGCGCGCCGCACAGGTTGGCGAGCCGGGCGTTGTCTGGCGGGGCCAGCTGGAGTTCAAGGCGGCGCGGCCGGGAGGCGGGAGCGGGCTTGCTGACGGGAGTGACCACGAAGCGATTCCGGAAGCTGGATCAGAGCATGTTATCGAGAAATGCGCAGCTGCGGGGATGCGCCGGGCTGGCGAAGAACTCGGCCGCCGGGCGTTCCTCCACGATCTCGCCGTGGTCCATGAAGATCACTCGGTTGGCCACTTCGCGTGCAAAGCCCATCTCGTGGGTGACGACCAGCATGGTCATGTGCTCCTCGGCGAGCTGGCGCATGGTGCGCAGCACTTCGCCGGTGAGCTCGGGATCCAGTGCCGAGGTGGGTTCGTCGAAGAGCATGATGTCCGGCTCCATGGCCAAGGCGCGTGCGATCGCCACGCGCTGCTTCTGGCCGCCAGAGAGGCGCGCTGGGTAGGCGTCGCGCTTGGCCGAGAGGCCGACCTTGGCGAGCAGGGCTTCGGCCTTGGGAATGATCGCGTCGCGGCTCAGGCCTTTCACGGTGATCGGCGCTTCGATGATGTTCTGCAGCACGGTCATGTGCGGGAACAGGTTGAAGTGCTGGAAGACCATGCCCATGCGCCGGCAGATGCGGCGCACTTCGGCTTCCGGGGCGTAGCGGGCCTGGCCGGCGGCGTCGGTGTCGGCCAGCACATCGCCTTCGATCTCGATGCGCCCGGCGTCGATGGTCTCCAGATGGTTCAGACAGCGCAGGAAGGTGCTCTTGCCGGAACCCGACGGGCCGATCACGGCGATGACTTCGCCCTTGCTCATTTCGAGCGACACGCCCTTGAGCACTTCGTTGGGGCCGAAGCGTTTGTGCAGGCCGCTGGCCTTGATCATGGGCTTATTCGTCATGGGCTGCGTAGCGTTTCTCGAGGTACTGGAAGCCCCAGGTCAGGAGCAGGGTCATCAGCAGGTAGAAGGCGGCGGCGACCACGAAGGGCGAGGTGGTGAAGTCGCGCTGCACGATCCCGCGCGCGGCGCGCAAGAGATCGTTCATGGCCAGCACGTAGATCAGCGAGGTGTCCTTCACCAGCGTGATGGTTTCATTCGACACCGGCGGTAGGATGCGGCGGATCATCTGCGGCAGCACGATGCGGCGCATGGTCTGGGCATAGGTGAGGCCCAGCACCTTGGCGCCCTCGTACTGGCCGCGGTCGATGGACTGGATGCCGGCGCGGAAGATCTCGGCGAAGTAGGCCGCGTAGTTCAGCACGAAGGCCACGATGGCGGCGGGGAAGTCCGGCAGGCGGATGCCGATGCCCGGCACGAAAGGCAGGGCGAAGTAGATGAAGAGCATCTGCAGCATCAGCGGTGTGCCGCGCATGAGCCAGATGTAGCCATTCACGGCGACCGACACGGCGGGCCAGCGAGAGATACGCCCCAGCGCGAGGGCAAGGCCCAGCGGCACAGCGAGGACGAGGGTGATCAGGAAAACCTGGATCGTGATGCCCGCGCCGTCGATGAGCTGGGGAAGAATCCTGAGTATGTAATCCATGCGGAAGCCTTCAAGACACAGCCGGCCCCGTGGGGCCGGCTGTGCGGGTGATGCAGGGGTGTGCGTCGCTTACTTGACGATGTTCTTGCCGAACCATCGCTCGGAGATCTTCGCAGCTGCGCCATCGGCCTTCATATCAGCCATGGCCTTGTCCAGCTTGCCGAGCAGTTCGCTGTCGTCTTTGCGCACGCCCACACCGTATTCTTCGGTACCGAAGTTGTCGCCCAGCACCACATAGTCGGCAGGCTTCTTGGCTGCGTAGTAACGGCCCACCACTTCGTCGACCACGATGGCGTCGAGCCGGCCGGCGGAGAGGTCCATCAGCGCGGTGACGTTGTCGCCGAACTGCTTGAGTTCCTTCAGCGTTTTGCCTGCCGGATCTTTGTTCACGGCATCCACAGCGGACGATCCTTCCTGCACACCGACGATCTTGCCGGCCAGTTCGGCCTTGGTCTTGATCGGCGAGTTGGTGGCCACGATCACGATCTGGTGGTTTTCGAGGTAGGGCGCGGTGAAGCCGATGTTGGTGCGACGCTCTTCGGTGATGGTGAGGCCGTTCCACAGCACGTCGATACGCTTGCCGTTGAGCTCGGCTTCCTTGGCGCTCCAGTCGATGGGCTTGAATTCCACTTCCATGCCCAGGCGCTTGGCGGCTTCCTTGGCCATATCGATGTCGAAGCCGACGAGTTCGTTCTTCTCATCGCGGAAACCCATCGGCGGGAAGTGATCATCGAGACCCACGACGATCTTGGTGGCAACCACAGGCGCCGAGGCTTCGGCGGCGATCTGGGTTTCTTCCTTCTTGCCACAGGCGCCAAGCAACAGGCTGGTGGTGAGGGCGGCAGCGACAAGCGCGGTCAGTTTCTTCATGTTCGGAAGACTCCGGAAAGTTCAGTACGGGCCCGCACGGGGCGAAGCCGCGATTGTCTACCTGCGGCTCGCGCCGGGCAAGCCGTAGCGTTACGGCTGCGTGCGCAGCAGCGGTGCGTGCAAGGCCTCGTCCAGCGTCGCGAGCGATTCCTGCAAATGTGCGCGTGCTTCCACGCTGCGCCCGCCCTGCGGCAGGGTCGTGCGCAAGGCGAGCTGCAGAGCGCTGGCTTCGTGGCGGGCCAGGGCGCGCACATCGGCGGGTGCGGTGCCTGTCGCACCACTGCTGGCACCACTGCCGCGCAGGATCAGGTTGCTCAGCCGACTCAGGTGAGCCCGCTGCAGGGCGCGTCGCTGCAGCGGGATGTCGGTGCCGGCCCTGAGTTCCTGCCAGATGTCCTGGCGCAGGGTGGCGTGCAGTTCGGCCAGACTGAAGCGATCGCTGACCAGCAGCTCGGCTTCGAGCAGGCGCTGACTGACACGGTCCGAGAACAGCAGGTCCAGTACCGTACTTTGCTGGCGCAGCACGCTGGCGCCGATGCCGGGCTGCGGCTCAAGGCTGAGCGGTTCGAAGTAGTCCGGCGCGAGGCGGCGCAGCAAGGCCGGCTCGATCTGGAAGCTGGCGGGCTGGAACAGCCCCTGAGAGAGGGCCGCAAGTGTTGCGCGCTGGACCGAGGCGGGCAGTGGCGTAAACACGTCACGCCGGGCCGGTGAAGTGTGGCGGCTGATGCTGACGCCGCCGATGTTGCGTGCCGCATTGCTGGCGGCCATGCCGAGCTGGCTGAGGCTGCTATTGACTGCCGCGCGTGTTTCCCGGGCTTCCTCTTCACGACCGGAAGGGGGGCGTTTGGCCAATGCATCCCACAATTCGCGGGCGAGCTGCAGGCGCAGGCGGAACCAGGCCACCGGATCATTGCCCAGGTCGTAGCGGGCGACTGCCGGATCGATGCCGGCGGAGAGCACGTTGCCGTCAAAACTGCCGGCGTCGAAATCGTCGCCGTAGCTCAGCAGCGGATCGTTTTCGGCGCGCCCGGCAATCTTGCGCAATTGGGCGCGTTCTTCCTCGCGCGGCAGCGGGGTGTAGCCGTACTCTATGGCCCACAGGTCGTAAGGGCCCAGCGTTTTCTGGGCCAGAGCGACCTTGCCGACGCTGGCGGGGTGCTGGTTGAGCGGGGTGTAGTCCATCACCGAGGCGGCCAGACCGTTCCGTTCCACGAAGGCCGGGTCGCGCAGCTGGGCCAGGGTGTAAGCCGAGGAGGCGCGGAAGTTGTGGGTGAGCCCCAGGGTGTGACCGACCTCGTGCATTACCACCCAGCGCAGCACGTCCTTGGCGAGGGCTTCTGCTTCAGGGCCGTCTGGCTCTATTTCGCCGCGTGCGGTGGCCAGTTCGAGGGCCTGGGCGAGGTCGGCGAAGCTCGCTTCTGCAAAGTCGCAGGGGTCGTCGTGCTCGTGGGTGTGCGCTTTGCGCGGGAAGTCATAGAGCGCGGCCTGACGCGCACCGCGTGGGCGGAAGTCACTGATCACGATATCCGCATCGAGGATTTCGCCACTGCGTGGATCGACGAGCGAGGGGCCGATTGAGGCGCGGGCATCGGTGCCGAGCAGCCATTGCACGGTGGCGTGCTGGCGGGAGGCGCTGCGCCAGGGGGCGTCGTCAGCCTGCTGCTCGACGCGGATCGCATCCTTGAAGCCGGCACGCTCGAAGGCGGTGTTCCAGCTGAGGATGGCCTCGCGCACGGTGTCGCGGTATTGCTCGGGGATATTGCGATCCAGCCAGTAGGTGATTGGCTTGACGGGCTCGGACAAGGGGGCCGCCGGATCCTTCTTCTCTAGCCGCCAGCGATTGATTACGTATTCGCGTGGATGGGGCGCAAGGTTGCGATCGTAGTTGTAGCGCTGGCTGCGGAAGTAACCTACGCGTGCATCGGCTGGGCGGCCCGCCATTTCGGTGGGCAGCGGCGAGAAGCTCACGGCAAAGCCGAGGAACATGCTGCGTGCATCGGGCAGGGTGCCCGGCGTGGAGGGCTGAACCGCCTGGCCGGGGGTCGGCACTGCCAGCGAGGCTGCGGCGTAGTGGCTCAGCAACTCGACCACCGTTTCCTCGCTGCTGCTGCGCACCTGCTGGATCAGGCTGTTGGCCCGGTCGAACTGGTAGGGCTGGCGGTAGGTGCTTTGCAGCTGGGCCACGCTGGCTGAAAAGTCGGTCAGCAGCAGGGCGTTGAGGTCAACCAGAATGGCACGGCTGCTAGGGTGGGGCTGGCTGAGAATGGCTGCGCCGCCACGCAGGCTGTCCGAATAGGCGTCTGCTACCGCGAACTGCATTGGTTTGCTGCTGGCGACGAAGCCCGCGTTGCGTTCGATCCACTGAACCCGGTCCGATAGGCGCACGAACTTGCCTATGCCGGACTCCAGCATCATGCCACTCCACAACCAGCGCTCACCGATGCCACGGCTGCGTTGGGTGGTGAAGAAGAAAGGCTGGGCGAAGTCGCTCTCCTTGAGCTCCAGGAGGTAGCGCTCGTCCTTCTTGTAGATGTTCAGCCAGCCGGGCAGGCGGGTGAAGTCCTTGATGAGCTCTGCGTAAGACGGCAGCTTGCTGGCCGCGCTGCTGGCACCGCCGGTTGACCCGGGGGGGGCGGTCGCGATGGGTGCAGAGGCCGACGCCAACGGGGCCGCCACGGTTTTGGCTGTTGTTTTTTTGGGCGTGGCGCCGCTGCTGACAGCTTGCTCGGGTGCTGCCGCGCAGGCAGCAAGGGCTGCGAGCACGACACCGAGTGATGCCAGTTTCAGTTGTTCAGACCGCTTATTCCGCAATCTCCACCTCGCCGCGCAGCGAATGCGGCAGCGCCGCGGTGATCTTCACATTGATGAAGTGGCCGATCTGGCGAGGGTTGCCCTTAAAGTTCACGACGCGGTTGTTGTCGGTACGCGCGGCAAGTTCGCCCGGATCTTTCTTTGAGCGGCCTTCCACCAGTACGCGCTGGGTCGTGCCGACCATGCTGGCGCTGACCTCACTGGCCAGCTCGTCGATACGCTTTTGCAAGCGCGACAGCCGTGCGAGTTTCAATTCCTGCGGCGTGTCGTCATGCATCTCGGCCGCCGGCGTGCCGGGGCGGCGGCTGAAGATGAAGCTGAAGGATGCATCGAAACCGATCTCGTCGATCAGCTTCATGGTGGCTTCGAAATCGGCCTCTGTTTCGCCGGGGAAGCCGACGATGAAGTCAGTTGACAGTGAGAGGTCCGGCCGTGCTGCGCGGAGTTTCCTCACCACCGATTTGTATTCGAGGATCGTGTAGCCACGTTTCATGGCCGCCAGCACGCGATCCGATCCGGCCTGCACCGGCAGATGCAGGTGGGAGACCAGCTTGGGCAGCTTGGCATAGGCCTCGAACACGCGTTGGGTCATCTCGCGCGGGTGCGAGGTGGTGTAGCGGATGCGCTCCACGCCTGGAATTTCATGCACGCATTCGAGCA
Organism: Uliginosibacterium sp. 31-12; assembly: GCF_030548425.1. Lineage (NCBI taxonomy): Bacteria > Pseudomonadati > Pseudomonadota > Betaproteobacteria > Rhodocyclales > Zoogloeaceae > Uliginosibacterium > Uliginosibacterium sp. 31-12. The sequence continues at coordinate 217,047 of NZ_JAUOOA010000008.1, forward strand.
GGAAGGCGAAGTCCGCCATTTCTTCCGAGCCCGGTTCCACGGGGGCGCGCCATGCATTCACGTTCTGCCCGAGCAGGGTGATTTCCTTCACCCCTTGCTCCGTCAGTCCGGCGATTTCGGCCAGCACATCGCCGAGCGGACGATAGATCTCGTCGCCGCGCGTGTAAGGCACGATGCAATAGGTACAGAACTTCGAGCACCCTTCCATAATCGACACGAAAGCCGAAGCGCCCTCGACTCGGGCGGGCGGCAGGGCATCGAACTTCTCGTTCTCAGGGAAGCTGATGTCCACCTGCGACTTGCCGGACTCGCGGCGGGCCTCGATCAGCTCGGGCAGGCGGTGCAGGGTCTGCGGGCCGAAGACCACGTCTACATAAGGCGCGCGTGAAATGATCGCCTCGCCTTCCTGAGAGGCCACGCAGCCCCCTACGCCGATGATCAGCTTGGGATTCGATTGTTTGAGGTGCTTGACCCGACCCAGGTCGTGGAACACCTTCTCCTGCGCCTTTTCGCGCACGGAGCAGGTGTTGAAGAGGATCACGTCGGCTTCTTCGGGGTTGTCGGTTTTGACCAGTTCTTCACCGGCGGCGAGTACGTCGGCCATCTTGTCCGAGTCGTACTCGTTCATCTGGCACCCGAAGGTGCGGATGTACAGCTTCTTCATCAGGTCACTTCACTGCAGGTTGGGGCAAGGCTCAGAACACTTTCCACCAGGGGGTGTCCGACTTCAGCTTGGGCGCGGCAACCGCGTCTTCGGCCGCCGTCAGGATCCAGACCTTCTGGGCTTCGCCTTGCGCGTTGAATTTCACACGAACGATATAGGTTGAACTGCCCAATGACTGGGTCAGCACAACCAGATTGTTTTGATTGACGATCACGCCGCCGACAGAGAGTCGAACGCTCAGGTTGTTGAGCTTCAGCTGGCGCTCCCCGATCACCTGCATCTCAGCCTTCAGTGCATCGTCCGGAATGGGGCGTACCGGATCGGTTTGGGCCATGGCAGCACCCGTAAGCATCAGACACAACACGAATTTCAGGAGAGATTTCATGGCGCGCACGAGGTTTCAAGGCTGGTTGCGGGAAGGGGCGCATGGTCAGTCATCACCCTGCCAAAGTCAATCCAGCTCCGCCCAAGTGCATGAATTAACGATGCTTTGACGGTGCGCGCGCAGGCGGCTCCTCCGATTTGCCTGCATTCAGGGCATTGCAAAGCTCCGCGACCCTCGCTATAATCGCCGGCTCTTTCGGGGGTGATGTAGCTCAGATGGTTAGAGCGATGGATTCATAACCCATAGGTCGGCGGTTCGACTCCGCCCATCACCACCAGCGAATCAAATACTTAGCCTGGCCGAAAGGCCGGGCTTTGTGTTTTTGGGCGCAGTCTTCCGGGCCGCTTGAGGGTCGGGCGCTGAAGCCCAACTGGTTGTTTTGTTGTTTGGTAGTGCCGCTTTAGCTCAGTGGTAGAGCAACCGCCTTAAAATTGACATGAGTGCCCCTTGGGAAACCTTGGGAGTAGAACTGCTCAAATTCGGGGAAAGCTTTGTTCGCAAGAGCATGCCAATCCCGAGCCAAGCCCTGGAGACGGGGAAGGTGTAGAGACTAGACGGGCAGCGCCTAAAGCGAAAGCCAGGGTGAAGGGATAGTCCAGACCACGAACGCTTTCGGGCGGCGTCGAAAGACGAAGTGGTACGGTAAGCGGTAGGTCGTCTGTTCAATCCAGACAAGCGGCACCAGTTTTTTCCGTCTTTCGTTCCGGTTGTTCGGAGCGGAAGGTATTGATCTGCCCGTTCGGCAGCTATATGATTGCCGGTTTTCGGTAATTCGCTACCGGATTTTTCAGGATACTGAACCATGGTTGTTATCCGTCTTGCACGTGGCGGCGCCAAGAAGCGCCCGTTCTTCAACATCGTTGCGACCGATTCCCGCAATCGTCGCGATGGTCGTTTCATCGAGCGCGTGGGTTACTACAACCCCGTGGCTTCCGGCGCCGAACAAGGCCTGTCGGTGAATGTGGAACGTCTGGCTTACTGGCAGCAACAGGGCGCTCAGTTGTCGCCCACCGTTGCTCGTCTGGTCAAGCAGTCTGCCAAGGCAGCTGCCTGATTGATCGACAAGCCATGATCGTGATGGGGCGCATAGTCGCCCCTTTCGGCATTCATGGCTGGCTGAAGGTTCAGCCGCTTGGTGATGATCCGATGTCATGGCGGCGTATGCCGCAGTGGTGGATCGGCCCTGATCCGGATTCCGCAAAAGCGGAAGACTGGCGCCCGGTTGTTTCGAGTGGTCTGCGGCCCCATGGCAAGCTGATTGTCGTGGCGCTGGAGGGAGTTGCAGACAGAACAGCTGCCGAGGCTATCGATGGTTGGTTTCTCGCTGCACCCCGGGAGGCTTTGCCGAAGCCAGGCAAGGATGAGTATTACTGGGCTGACCTGATCGGGTTGCGCGTGACAGGTAAGGCCGGCGTGCCGCTAGGCGTGGTGCGAGGGCTTATCGAGACTGGCGCTCACGACGTTCTGGAAATTGCTGATGGCGAAACAGAGCGACTGATTCCTTTTGTCGCTGCCTACGTGTTGGATGTGGATCTGGCTGCCGGCCTGATTAGCGTCGACTGGGGGGCGGACTGGTGAGTCAGGTTTCTGCTGGCTTGCGGCGTTTTGATGTAGTAACGATTTTTCCCGAAATGTTCGCAGCGGTTCGCGATTTCGGAGTGTCCCGGCGAGCGGTTGACCGGGGCTTGTGGCAGTCACAGTGCTGGAATCCTCGTGATTTCACGGTGGATCCGCATCGTACGGTTGATGATCGCCCCTACGGAGGTGGGCCGGGCATGGTGATGCTGGCTGAGCCTTTGAGTAAGGCGATCTCTGCGGCAAAAGCAGTGCAAAAGGAAGTGCTTGGTGTAGCGGGGAGGGTGGTTTACCTCTCGCCGCAAGGCAGCCCATTGGATCATGCTGGGGTGGTTCGACTTGCGCAGGAGCCGGGGTTGATCCTGCTCTGCGGGCGTTATGAGGGCATTGATCAGCGTTTGATTGATGCCGAAGTGGATGAGGAAGTCTCCATCGGGGATTTTGTGGTTTCCGGTGGTGAGTTGCCGGCAATGTTGTTGATGGATGCCATCATTAGGCTATTGCCGGGCGCTTTGAATGATGCGGATTCGGCAGCGGAAGACTCCTTTGTTGCGGGATTGTTGGATTGCCCGCACTACACACGCCCTGACAACTATCGCGGCGTTTTGGTGCCGTCGGTACTGATGTCTGGCAATCATGCGCAAATCAAACGATGGCGCTTGAAGCAGGCCTTGGGCCTGACCCGGCGAAAACGACCGGACATGCTGGAAGGTCGTGAGTTGAGTCGCGAAGAGAATTTGCTGCTTGAGGAATTCAAGCGGGAAAGCAGTGCTCTGGTTCGCCGGAGCGAATAACCAAGGCACGTATCAGGTGGCGACCTGCTCTGCGTGAAGGGTCCGAAGCGGACCGTGATTGTTAAAAATGGAGATACGCATGAATCTGATCCAGCAACTCGAGCAAGAAGAAATTGCCCGTCTCGGCAAAACCATTCCTGAATTCGCTCCTGGCGATACCGTGATCGTTCAGGTCAAGGTGAAGGAAGGTAACCGCGAGCGTCTGCAGGCGTACGAGGGTGTCGTGATTGCCAAGCGTAACCGTGGCCTAAACTCGTCCTTCATCGTTCGCAAGATCTCTTCGGGCGAAGGCGTGGAGCGCACCTTCCAGTCCTACTCCCCGTTGGTGGCCAGCATTGAAGTGAAGCGTCGTGGCGATGTGCGTCGCGCCAAGCTCTACTATCTGCGCAGCCGCTCGGGCAAATCGGCTCGCATCAAGGAAAAGCTGGAGCTCAAGAAGGCCTGAGCTTTTGCTTCAGATGTTTTGCTAGACGCCCCGCCTTGTGCGGGGCGTTTTGCTGTACAGACCAGAACCTGTTGGCGCAGATCAGGTCCAATGGCACTATATGAGCACCAACCCGTGCTTCCCTGCAGGAGAGAACATGAACACAACTACCGCTGAAATGCCAGAGCTGCTGGTCTTTACTGACAGCGCAGCCAGCAAGGTCAAGGAACTTATCGACGAAGAAGGCAATGCCGAGCTCAAACTACGCGTGTTTGTCTCTGGCGGCGGCTGCTCCGGCTTCCAGTACGGTTTCACCTTTGACGAAGAGGTGAACGAAGACGATACCCAGTTGCAAAAAAATGGCGTCACTCTTTTGATCGACTCCATGAGCTATCAGTATCTGGTGGGAGCCGAGATTGACTACACGGACGGACTCGAAGGCTCGCAATTCGTGATCCGCAACCCGAACGCAACAACAACTTGCGGTTGCGGGTCCTCGTTCTCGGTGTAAGCAACCACTGTCCGAGGAAACAAAAGGCCGCGTAAGCGGCCTTTTGTTTAGGGGTTTGTGGGGTTTGGCGGTGGAGCCAGGTGGGATAGGCAGTTTCTTTGCTTAAATGCGACAAAGCTGTTGACGTGCCGGGGTTCAGTCTCCATAATCTCGCTTCTCTGCTGATGACGCGAAAGCGAAACAGCAAGAGGGTCGGAAAGTGCTTCAGGCCTAGGTTTGAAGCAGGTTCGGTAGTCAAGTTTTGGTTTGAGTGGTTCTAAAGAATTTCTCAAAAATGCTTGACAAGGTGTTTAAGGGGTGTAGAATGCGCCCCTCTCGCAAACGATGCGGCGCAGTAAAAAGCGTAGC
>NZ_JAUOOA010000009.1:0-212175 GCF_030548425.1 Uliginosibacterium sp. 31-12
GAGCGCGGCCAAGTGCTGTGCAAGCCGGGTTCGATCAAGCCGCACACCCACTTCACGGGCGAAGTGTACGTGCTGTCGAAGGACGAAGGTGGTCGTCACACCCCGTTCTTCAACAACTACCGTCCGCAGTTCTACTTCCGTACCACCGATGTGACGGGCGCAATCTCGCTGCCGGAAGGTGTGGAAATGGTGATGCCGGGTGACAACATCCAGATGACCGTGAAGCTGATTGCTCCGATCGCCATGGAAGAAGGTCTGCGCTTCGCAATCCGCGAAGGTGGCCGTACCGTTGGCGCCGGCGTCGTCGCCAAGATCATCGAGTAATTCATGTTTGAGCGGCGCGCCTGAGTGGCGCGCCGTTTGTTCTTTGTGCTCTTTATCGCTCTTTTGGAAACATCATGGCAAATCAAAAAATCCGCATCCGTCTGAAGGCATTTGACTATCGTCTGATCGATCAGTCCGCCCAGGAAATCGTTGAAACAGCCAAGCGCACTGGCGCTGTGGTTCGTGGCCCGGTTCCCATGCCGACCAAGATTGAGCGCTTTGACATCCTGCGCTCGCCGCACGTGAACAAGTCTTCGCGTGACCAGTTCGAAATCCGTACCCATCTGCGCTTGATGGATATCATCGACCCGACCGACAAGACGGTTGACGCGCTGATGAAGCTGGATCTGCCGGCTGGCGTGGATGTTGAAATCAAGCTGCAATAACACTGCTGCTTGCGTAGTCGATCTGTTCTGAGTTAAACTCCCGCGCTTCGCGTTCAAATGGGCGCGTGAGTTTTCATTGCAGCACCAATTGCGATCCAGTCAATCGAAACTGGATCATAGGAGAAAAAACATGAGTCTAGGCCTTGTCGGTCGCAAGGTCGGCATGACTCGCATTTTTGCTGAGGACGGTGCTTCCGTTCCGGTGACAGTGCTTGACGTGTCGAACAATCGCGTGACCCAGATCAAGACCCCTGAGGTGGATGGTTATTCCGCTATTCAGGTTGCCTTTGGTGAGCGCCGCGCAAGCCGCGTAACCAAGGCGCTCGCCGGTCATATGGCTAAGGCGGGTGTTGAGGCGGGTAGCGTTATGCGCGAATTCCGTCTTTCCGCTGAGCAGATTGCCAGCTACAAGGCGGGTGATGTGATCAGCGTTGAAATCTTTGCTGTGGGTCAAAAGGTCGATGTTGTCGGCACTTCCATTGGTAAGGGTTTTGCTGGCGCCATCAAGCGTCACAACTTCAGCTCCCAGCGTGCGTCGCACGGCAACTCAGTCAGCCACAACGCTCCGGGTTCGATCGGTATGGCGCAAGATCCGGGGCGCGTTTTCCCGGGTAAGCGCATGGCTGGTCATCTGGGTGCGGCTAAGTCGACCGTCCAGAATCTGGAAGTGGTGCGTGTGGATGTCGAGCGTGGTCTGCTGCTCATCAAGGGCGCAGTTCCGGGGCATGATGGCGGAGACGTGATTGTGCGTCCGGCTGTCAAGGCTAACTGATCGGGGGCGTCATGGAACTCAAGCTGGTTAATGATCAGGGCCAGGCTTCCGCTACGGTGCAGGCTTCGGACGCGGTGTTTGCCCGCGAATACAACGAAGCGCTAGTGCATCAGCTGGTTGTGGCCTATCAAGCGAATGCCCGTTCTGGCAATCGCGCTCAAAAGGATCGTGGTGAAGTTAGGCACACTACGCACAAGCCTTTCAAGCAAAAGGGTACGGGTAATGCTCGTGCCGGTATGTCGTCTTCGCCGTTGTGGCGTGGTGGTGGTCGGATTTTCCCGAATCGCCCGGATGAAAACTTTACTCAGAAGGTGAACCGCAAGCAGTTCCGCGCAGGTATCGCATCGATCCTGTCGCAACTGGTTCGCGAGGATCGTTTGGTGGTGGTTGAGAGCTTCTCTGTTGATGCTCCCAAGACGCGTCTGCTGGCCCAGAAGCTCAAGGGCTTCGGTGCTGAGTCTGCGCTGGTCATTACTGACGAAATCGATGAAAACCTGTGGCTGTCTTCGCGCAACCTGCATAACGTGCTGGTGCTCGAAGCTCACGAAGCTGACCCGGTGTCGCTGGTGCGCTATCCGCGCGTTATCGTGACGCGCGCTGCGGTCGCCAAGATCGAGGAGATGTGGCAATGAGCTATAGCCAGGAACGACTCCTGCAGGTGCTGCTCGCCCCGCAGATTTCCGAGAAGGCGACCTCGGTTGCTGAAAAGCACGAGCAAGTGGTTTTCCGTGTGGCATCGGATGCCACCAAGCCGGAAATCAAGGCCGCTGTTGAGCTGCTCTTTAAGGTTCAGGTGGATTCCGTACAGGTTCTGAACGTTAAGGGTAAGGTAAAGCGCTTTGGCCGTTCGATCGGTCAGCGCAAGGGCTGGAAGAAGGCGTTTGTCTGCCTGAAGCCGGGCCAGGAGATCAATTTCGTTGAGGGAGGGGCCGCATAATGTTGGTCAAGGTCAAACCCACCTCTGCGGGTCGCCGCGGTCTGGTCAAGGTGGTGAATCCTGGTCTTCACAAGGGCAAGCCGTTGGCTAGCCTGGTGGAAAGCCAGTCGAAGAACGCCGGTCGCAATAACAATGGTCGCGTTACTGTTCGCCATCAGGGCGGCGGTCACAAGCAACACTACCGTTTGGTTGACTTCAAGCGCAACAAGGACGGCATTCCGGCCAAGGTTGAGCGTATTGAATACGATCCGAACCGTACTGCCAATATTGCTTTGCTGTGTTATGCAGATGGCGAGCGTCGTTACATCATCGCCCCGAAGGGCTTGGTGGTTGGTCAGGAAATCCTGAGCGGCTCCGAGGCTCCGATCAAGGCGGGTAACACTCTGCCGATTCGCAATATCCCGGTTGGTAGCACGATCCACTGCGTTGAAATGCTGCCTGGCAAGGGGGCTCAACTGGCTCGCGCTGCTGGTACTTCGGTTCAGCTGTTGGCTCGCGAAGGTATCTATGCTCAGCTGCGCCTGCGTTCCGGTGAAATCCGCCGCGTGCACATCGAGTGTCGCGCGACCATCGGCGAAGTGGGTAACGAAGAGAACAACCTGCGCAAGATCGGTAAGGCTGGTGCTCAGCGTTGGCGTGGTATTCGCCCGACCGTTCGCGGTACGGCGATGAACCCGGTGGATCACCCGCACGGTGGTGGTGAAGGCAAGACCGGCGAAGGCCGCGTGCCTGTCAGCCCGTGGGGTACTCCTGCCAAGGGCTATCGTACGCGTAACAATAAGCGTACTGACAGCATGATCGTTCAGCGTCGTCACAAGCGATAAGAGGTAGTCATGGCACGTTCCATTAAAAAAGGGCCGTTTGTAGACGACCATCTGATCAAGAAGGTTGAAGCTGCAGCGAATTCCACCGACAAGCGTCCGATCAAGACCTGGTCGCGTCGCTCGACGATTCTGCCCGAGTTCATCGGTCTGACCATCGCGGTGCATAACGGCAAGCAACATATTCCGGTGTTTGTGACTGAAAACATGGTCGGTCACAAACTTGGCGAGTTCGCGCTGACGCGTACCTTCAAGGGTCACGCCGCCAGCAAGAAGGCTAAGAGGTAAGGGGGGATCATGGAAACCAATGCAAGTTTGCGCGGTGTCCGCCTCTCCGCCCAGAAGGGTCGCCTTGTGGCTGACCTGGTTCGCGGCAAGCCGGTGGATCAAGCGCTGAACATTCTGACTTTCTGCCCGAAGAAGGGTGCTGGCATCATCAAAAAGGTGCTCGAGTCCGCTATTGCGAACGCCGAGCACAATGATGGTGCTGACATTGATTCGCTGAAGGTTACGACGATTCACGTGGAAAAAGGTATGTCCCTCAAGCGTTTCACTGCCCGTGCTAAGGGCCGTGGTAACCGCATCGAGAAGCAGACCTGCCACATCTACCTGTCTGTTGGGGAATAAGGGGAGCACATGGGACAGAAAATCCACCCGACCGGTTTCCGCCTTGCGGTAACCCGGAACTGGAGCTCTCGCTGGTTCGCCAACAGCAAGAGTTTCGCGACGATGCTTCACGAAGACATCAAGGTTCGTGAGCATCTGAAGAAGAAGCTGGCGCACGCCTCTGTTGGTCGTGTGTTGATCGAGCGTCCGGCAAAGAATGCCCGCATCACCGTTTACAGCGCCCGTCCGGGTGTTGTGATTGGTAAGAAGGGTGAGGACATTGAGCAGCTGAAGGCTGATCTGCAGAAGATCATGGGCGTGCCTGTGCATGTCAATATCGAAGAGATTCGCAAGCCCGAGACGGATGCTCAGCTGATTGCTGATTCGATTGCTCAACAGCTCGAAAAGCGCATCATGTTCCGCCGCGCCATGAAGCGTGCGATGCAAAACGCCATGCGTCTGGGTGCTCAAGGCATCAAGATCATGAGCTCGGGTCGTCTGAACGGCGCCGAAATTGCCCGTACCGAGTGGTATCGCGAAGGCCGCGTGCCGCTGCATACCCTGCGTGCCGATATCGATTATGGCTTCTCTGAAGCCAGCACGACCTACGGCATTATCGGTATCAAGGTCTGGGTTTATAAGGGTGAAATGGTTGGCAAGGGCGAACAGCCGGCCGTCGTTGAAGCCAATGAAAATGAAGGTCGCAAGGCCCGTCGTCCCGCACGTAACGAAGGTGATGCCAAGCCGGCAGCCCGTCGTCCCGCTGCGCGCAAGACAGGCGCTGTGAAGAACGCAGGAGCTAGCGATGCTGCAGCCGAATAGAAGGAAGTACCGTAAGGAGCAGAAGGGTCGCAACACGGGTGTTGCTACCCGTGGCGCCAAAGTCAGCTTCGGCGAGTACGGCCTGAAGGCCATCGGCCGTGGTCGACTGACGGCTCGTCAAATCGAGTCTGCTCGTCGTGCCATGACCCGTCACATCAAGCGTGGCGGCCGTATCTGGATCCGTATTTTCCCGGACAAACCCATCTCCAAGAAGCCTGCCGAAGTTCGTATGGGTAACGGCAAGGGTAATCCGGAGTATTGGGTTGCCGAGATTCAACCGGGTAAGGTGCTGTACGAGATGGATGGTGTGGACGAGACTCTGGCTCGTGAAGCTTTCCGCCTGGCAGCTGCCAAGCTTCCGATTGAGACCGCGTTTGTTACGCGGCTTGTGGGGTAAGAAGAATGAAAGCCAATGAGTTGCGCTCCAAGGGCGCTACCGAGCTTCAGGATGAGCTGATCGCGCTGCTCAAGGAGCAGTTCTCCCTGCGCATGCAGATCGCTACGCAGCAGCTGAACAACACGTCCCAGTTGGGGCGTGTGCGTCGCGATATCGCTCGCGTTCGTACAATCCTGCGTGAAAAGGCGGTGGCGTAATGAGTGAGCAGAAACAAGTAGTGCGCCGTACGCTGAGCGGCCGTGTCGTGAGCGATAAGATGGACAAGACCGTTACCGTCTTGGTCGAGCGTCGCGTCAAGCATCCGCTCTACGGCAAGGTGATGGTGCAATCCAAGAAGTATCATGCTGACGTTGCTAACGACGTTGCCGCCGAAGGCGACCTGGTTGAGATTGAGGAGTGCGCTCCGATTTCCAAAACTAAAGCATGGCGTGTGACGCGAGTGCTTGAAAAAGCCCAAGGCTAATTCAAGTTTTTTTCGCAAAACACTTGCATCCAGATCTCGAGCTAAGCTAGAATGCTTGGCTCGACTTCCTGCTAACCGCAGGGCCTTTTTCCCGGACGGGATCCAAGACTGAACGCCTTTGGTGTTCAAGTTGGATGGAGTAAAAAAATGATCCAAATGCAGACGATTCTTGACGTCGCCGACAACACGGGTGCGCGCGCAGTTATGTGCATCAAGGTGTTGGGTGGTTCCAAGCGCCGCTATGCCGGCGTTGGCGACATCATCAAGGTGAGTATCAAGGACGCAGCCCCGCGTGGCCGCGTGAAGAAGGGCGACGTCTATAACGCCGTGGTGGTTCGTACTGCCAAGGGTGTTCGTCGCAACGATGGTTCGTTGATTAAGTTTGACAAGAATGCAGCTGTGCTGCTGAACGCCAAGCTCGAGCCGATCGGTACGCGTATTTTCGGGCCGGTGACGCGTGAGTTGCGTACCGAGCGTTTCATGAAGATTGTTTCGCTGGCCCCTGAGGTCCTCTAAGGAGCGAAGATGAACAAGATTCGCAAAGGGGACGAAGTTATCGTCCTGGCGGGCAAAGACAAAGGCAAGCGCGGCACTGTGGTGCGTTGCGTAGATGCTGAGCGGGTGTTGGTTGAGGGTGTGAATCGCGTCAAGAAGCACACCAAGCCGAATCCGGTGAAGGGTCAGGTTGGCGGTATCGTCGAAAAAGAGATGCCGATCCAAATTTCCAATGTGGCGCTGTTTAATCCGGCGACGCAAAAGGCTGACCGTGTTGGCTTTAAGATCGAAGATGGCAAGAAGCTTCGTATCTTCAAGTCCAGCGGTGCTGTGGTCGGAGCGTAAGGAACTGTCATGGCTCGTCTTCAAGAATTCTATAAATCTGAAGTGGTGGCTCAGTTGGGTCAGCGCTTTGGCTACAAGTCCATCATGGAAGTGCCGCGCATCACTAAAATCACTCTGAATATGGGGGTGGGTGAGGCTGTGGGCGACAAGAAGGTTTTGGATCATGCTGTGGGTGATATGACCAAGATTGCTGGTCAGCGTCCGGTGGTGACCAAGGCCAAAAAGTCGATCGCGGGTTTCAAGATTCGTGATGGTTATCCGATTGGCTGCATGGTTACCCTGCGTGGTCCGCGCATGTTCGAATTCCTGGATCGTTTGATTACTGTGGCTATGCCGCGTATTCGTGACTTCCGTGGCATCGTTGGCAAGGGTTTCGATGGTCGTGGCAACTACAATCTTGGTGTGAAAGAGCAGATTATTTTCCCCGAGATCGAGTACGACAAGATCGACGCACTTCGCGGTATGAACATCAGCATTACCACGACCGCCAAGACGGACGAAGAGGCGCGTGCGCTTCTCGTGGCGTTCAAATTCCCGTTCAAGAACTGAGGCTGACATGGCTAAACTGGCTCTTATCAACCGCGAAGACAAGCGTCGCAAGACGGTAGAGAAGTTCGCTGCCAAGCGCGCTGCTCTGCAAGCGGTGATTGAAGACGCGTCGCGTTCCGACGAGGAGCGCATGGAAGCGCGTCTGAAACTGCAGAAGCTGCCGCGTAATGCCAGCCCGAGCCGTCTTCGCAATCGTTGCGAACTGACTGGGCGTCCCCGTGGTGTGTTCCGTAAATTTGGTCTGTGCCGTAATAAGCTGCGTGAAGTGGCTTTCAAGGGCGAAGTGCCCGGCATGACCAAGGCTAGCTGGTAAGGAGATCGAGATGAGTATGTCTGATCCGGTCGCCGATATGCTGACGCGCATTCGTAATGCTCAGCAAGCTCAGAAGGGTGCTGTTTCCATGCCCTCCTCGAAGCTGAAAGTTGCGATCGCCCAAGTGTTGAAGGACGAAGGTTATATCGAGGATTTCGTGGTTCGCGGCGAAGCTGCTTCGCGTGAGCTTACCATTGGACTCAAGTATTACGCTGGTCGCCCTGTTATCGAGCGCATCGAGCGTGTGAGCAAGCCTGGTTTGCGCGTGTACCGCGGTTGCGATGAGCTGCCGAAGGTCATGAACGGTCTGGGTGTGGCTATCGTTTCCACCCCTGCTGGCGTGATGACTGATCGTCGTGCGCGTGCCGGCAAGGTTGGCGGCGAAGTTCTGTGCCTCGTGGCTTAAGGAGGAACGGAAATGTCGCGCGTAGCCAAGAATCCGATCGCATTGCCTGCTGGCGTTGAACTGACGCTGGCCTCCGGCGAAGTGACTGTCAAGGGCCCTCTGGGGTCGCTCAAGCAGCGTCTGCATCCGTCTGTCAGCCTTGTGCGTGATGGTGGTGTGGTCACGGTTGCTGCTGTTGAAGGCGCCGTGAATGCTGGCGCCATGTCGGGTACTACCCGCGCTCTGCTCAACAACATGGTTGTGGGTGTGAGCAAGGGTTTCGAGCGTAAGCTCACTTTGGTTGGCGTGGGCTATCGTGCCCAGGCTCAAGGTGACAAGCTGAACCTGACGCTGGGTTTCTCCCATCCGGTGGTGCATCAGATGCCTGCTGGAGTGAAGGTTGAGACCCCGACCCAGACGGAAATCGTCATTAAGGGTGTCGATAAGCAACAGGTTGGTCAGGTGGCCGCTGAAGTTCGCGCTTACCGCGCTCCTGAGCCCTACAAGGGCAAGGGTGTGCGCTACGCCGACGAGGTGGTAAGCCTGAAGGAAACCAAGAAGAAGTAAAGGCGGACGAATATGAACAAGAAAGAAGCGCGTTTGCGCAGGGCTCGCAAAACTCGGGCCCGCATCGCGGAGCAAAAAGTCGCTCGACTGACTGTGTTCCGTTCGAACTGCCACATTTATGCGCAAATCATCTCCGGTTGCGGTTCGCGCGTGCTGGCTGCTGCTTCCACTGTCGAAGCTTCCGTGAAGGGCGAGCAGCCCAACGGTGGCAACGTGAGTGCAGCCGTGGTCGTCGGCAAGTTGATTGCCGAGCGCGCAGTTGCAGCAGGTATCCAGTCGGTAGCGTTCGATCGCGCCGGCTACCAGTATCACGGTCGCGTCAAGGCTCTTGCCGAGGCTGCCCGTGAAAATGGTCTCCAGTTCTGAGCGAGAGAGTCATGGCTAAGCAACAGACGAAAAAGGTTCAGGCTCAGGAAGAGCGTGACGATGGCCTGCGCGAGAAGATGGTGTCGGTCAATCGCGTGACCAAGGTTGTGAAGGGCGGTCGTATTCTTGGCTTCGCCGCTCTGACCGTGGTTGGCGACGGCGACGGTGGTATCGGCATGGGCAAGGGCAAGTCCCGCGAAGTGCCGGTGGCCGTGCAGAAGGCCATGAACGAAGCCCGCGCCAAGATGGCCAAGGTTTCGCTCCGCAACGGCACTCTACAGCACTCGGTGGTTGGCAAGCACGGCGCAGCTGTTGTGCTGATGCAACCGGCCCCGAGCGGTACGGGCATCATTGCTGGTGGCGCAATGCGCGCTGTCTTCGAGGTGATGGGCGTTACCGACGTGATCTGCAAGTGCCTGGGCTCCACCAATCCGTACAACGTTGTGCGCGCTACGCTGAATGGCCTCTTTGCCACCAGCACTGCCGCTGAAATTGCCGCCAAGCGTGGCAAGCGCGTTGAAGAAATTCTGGGGTAATCATGGCTGACAAGAAAATTCGCGTCACGCTCATCAAGAGCTTGATCGGCACGAAGCAGCCGCACCGCGCCACTGTACGTGGCCTCGGTCTGCGTCGTATCAATCACACCGTGGAACTTGAAGATACGCCCGCTGTACGCGGCATGATCAACAAGGTTTCCTACCTGGTTAAGAGCGAGGGGTAATCATGGAACTCAATAAGTTGCAACCCGCTGAGGGTTCCAAGAAGGCTCGTCGTCGCGTTGGTCGTGGTATAGGTAGCGGCTTGGGCAAAACTTGTGGCCGTGGTCACAAAGGCCAGAAATCTCGCGCGGGCGGTTTTCACAAAGTCGGTTTCGAAGGCGGCCAGATGCCTATGCAGCGTCGCCTGCCGAAGCGTGGCTTCGTGTCGCTGACGGCTTCGCGTAACGTTGAAGTGCGTCTGAGTGAGCTCGCTGCGCTGCCGATTGATGATATCGATTTGCTGTCGCTGAAGCAGGCTGGCATTGTGGCAATCGAAGCATTGTCTGCAAAGGTGATCCTTTCAGGTTCCATCGAGCGCAAGGTTACTCTGCGTGGCGTTGGTGCCACCAAGGGTGCGCGCGCTGCGATTGAAGCTGCTGGCGGTTCGGTCGCTGAGTAATCACGGGACGGGATAGCTACGTGGCCACTCAATCGCCAGTGCTGGGCAAGTCGGGAAAGTTCGCCGATCTGAAGCGTCGTCTGTGGTTCCTTCTGGGGGCTCTGGTGGTGTATCGCGTCGGTGCGCATATTCCCGTCCCCGGAATTGATCCGGTCGAACTCGCCAAGTTGTTTGAAACCCAGAAAAACGGGATTCTTGGTGTCTTCAACCTGTTTTCCGGCGGCGCGTTATCTCGTTTTACGATCTTTGCGCTGGGCATCATGCCTTACATTTCCGCGTCCATCATCATGCAGTTGATGGCGATTGCGTCGCCTCAGCTCGAGGCGCTGAAAAAGGAAGGTGAGGCAGGGCGTCGTAAGATTACGCAGTACACCCGCTACGGAACCGTCGCATTGGCGATTTTCCAGTCCGTCGGTATTTCGATGATGCTGGAGCAGCAGCCGAATCTGGTTATTGATCCAGGTTTGTTGTTCCGTCTCACCGCGGTTTCGACCCTGGTGACTGGCACGATGTTCATGATGTGGCTGGGTGAGCAGATTACTGAGCGTGGTATCGGCAATGGCATCTCGATTCTGATTTTTGCTGGTATAGCGTCGGGCTTGCCGACTTCAATTGGCGGCTTGCTGGAATTGGTTCGCACAGGGGCACTGCATTCGGTCTGGGCGCTGTTCATCTGTGTGCTGGTTGTGCTGGTTACAGCTTTCGTTGTTTATGTCGAACGCGGTCAGCGCAAGATTTTGGTGAATTACGCCAAACGCCAGGTTGGTAACAAGATTTATGGTGGTCAGAGTTCGCATCTCCCGTTGAAGCTGAACATGTCGGGTGTGATACCGCCGATCTTCGCGTCGTCGATCATTCTGTTCCCGGCTACTGCAGCCCAGTGGTTTGGATCTTCTGACAGCATGCGCTGGCTCAAGGATATTGCAGCGACCCTTTCACCGGGGCAGCCTATTTACATCCTGTTGTACTGCGCAGCAATTGTGTTCTTCTGCTTCTTCTATACTGCGCTGGTCTTTAATTCGAAAGAGACTGCCGACAATCTGAAGAAGAGTGGTGCTTTCGTTCCAGGGATTCGTCCTGGTGAGCAGACTGCTCGTTACATTGACAAGATCCTGATGCGTCTGACGCTGATTGGTGCTGCTTATGTGACGCTTGTTTGCTTGCTGCCTGAATTCTTGATTTTGAAGTGGCAGGTGCCGTTCTACTTCGGTGGAACGTCGCTGCTGATCATTGTGGTGGTGACGATGGATTTTATGGCTCAAGTTCAGGCCTACGTCATGTCCCACCAGTACGAAAGCCTCCTTAAAAAGGCGAATTTCAAGGGTAGTCCAGGATTGCCCCGGTAAATAGCGTCATGTCGAAGGAAGATGCCATCGAGTTCCAGGGCGAAGTCATCGAAACTTTGCCCAACGCAACTTTCAGGGTGAAACTGGAAAATGGTCATATCGTCCTGGGCCATATTTCAGGAAAGATGCGGATGCACTATATCCGTATCCTCCCTGGCGACAAGGTCACCGTACAGCTGACGCCGTACGACCTGAGCAAGGGACGTATCACATTCCGCTCGAAGTAAGACGGAACGGTTATTAGGAGTAAGAAATGAGAGTACAAGCTTCTGTTAAGCGGATCTGCCGCAAGTGCAAGATCATCCGTCGCAAGGGCGTGGTTCGCGTTATCTGTGAAGATCCGCGTCACAAACAGCGTCAGGGTTGATTTTGAGCCCCGTTTTCTTTAAACTTATGCGTTTCGCTTTTCCGCGATAAAAGGGTAAGTTCATGGCCCGTATTGCTGGTGTCAATATTCCGAATCACAAGCACGCCGAGATCGCGCTGACTGCCATTTATGGCATCGGCCGTAACCGTGCCCAGAAGATCTGTGATGCTGCAGGTGTTACCCGCAGCGCCAAGATGAAAGACCTTACCGAAGAGCAGATGGATCGTCTGCGCGAAGAGGTAGGCAAGTTCACCGTAGAGGGTGATCTTCGCCGCGAGGTCACCATGAATATCAAGCGTCTTATGGACCTTGGTTGCTATCGTGGTGTTCGTCATCGTCGTGGTTTGCCGGTTCGCGGTCAGCGTACCCGCACCAATGCTCGTACCCGCAAGGGCCCGCGCAAGACGATGGCTGGCAAGAAGTAATCTGGGGTAGATCATGGCAAAGACCGTTGCGAAGATTCGCAAAAAAGTAAAAAAGAACGTTGCTGAAGGGATTGCGCATATCCATGCATCCTTCAACAACACCATCGTGACGATCACTGATCGTCAAGGCAACGCACTGTCGTGGGCGACCTCTGGCGGTGCTGGCTTCAAGGGCTCCCGCAAGAGCACGCCTTTTGCTGCCCAGGTGGCTGCTGAGGCTGCTGGCAAGGCAGCTCAAGAGTGCGGTGTGAAGAATCTGGAAGTGCGCATCAAGGGGCCGGGTCCGGGTCGTGAGTCTGCAGTGCGGGCATTGAACGCGCTGGGCCTCAAGATCACGTCGATTACCGACATTACCCCTGTGCCGCATAACGGTTGCCGTCCGCCGAAGCGTCGCCGCATCTAATTAGGAGCAAAAGAACGTGGCTCGCAATCTCGATCCGAAGTGCCGTCAGTGCCGCCGTGAAGGTGAAAAGCTGTTCCTGAAGGCCGAAAAATGTTTTACCGACAAGTGTGCAATCGAACGTCGTTCGTATGCGCCGGGTCAGCATGGTCAGAAGTCTGGCCAGCGTTTGTCTGGTTATGGCCAGCAACTGCGTGAAAAGCAGAAGATCCGTCGCATCTACGGTGTGCTTGAGCGCCAGTTCCGCAAGGTTTATGCCGAAGCTGATCGCCGCAAGGGACAGACCGGTGAAAACATGCTGCAGTTGCTCGAAGGCCGTCTGGATGCTGTTGCCTACCGCATGGGTTTTGGCGGTTCGCGCGCTGAAGCTCGTCAGGTTGTGCGTCACAACGGTGTGCTGGTTAACGGTAAGCGTGTGAATATCCCGTCCTACACCATGCGTCCCGGTGACGTGGTTCAGCTGACCGATGCCGCCCGTGCCCATCTGCGCACCAAGGCTGCACTCGAGGCTGCTGAAGGCCGTGGCTTCCCGGAGTGGCTCGAAGTGGATGCTAAGGCTGCCAAGGGCACCTTTAAGGCTTTCCCGCAGCGCGCCGAACTGCCTTCGACCATCAATGAAAGCCTGGTTGTCGAACTCTACTCGCGTTAATGCGGGCTCAAGCAGTTCATAACTGACAAGGATAGGACATGCAGAGTAATAGCCTCCTGAAACCCCGCATCATCGATGTGCAGAGCATCTCCCCGGTTCATGCCGTTGTGGTGATGGAGCCCTTCGAGCGTGGTTACGGGCATACCCTTGGTAACGCGCTGCGCCGCATCCTGCTCTCTTCGTTGCCGGGTTACGCCCCGACAGAAGTCTCCATCGATGGCGTGCTCCATGAGTACTCCACGCTGGATGGCGTGCGCGAAGACGTGGTCGACATCCTGCTTAATTTGAAGGGTGTCGTGCTGAAGCTGCATAACCGTGCTGAAGTGACGCTGCGTCTTTCCAAGTCCGGCGAAGGCGTGGTGAAGGCCAGCGATATCGAAGTCAGCCATGACGTCGAAATCATCAACCCGGATCATGTGATTGCTCACTTGGCTCCGGGCGGCAAGCTGGATATGCAGATCAAGGTCGAGCAAGGCCGCGGCTACGTGCCGGGTAATGTGCGTCCGCTCAATGGCGACAACAAGGTGATCGGCCGCATCGTTCTGGACGCATCGTTCAGTCCGGTTCGCCGTGTCAGCTATCAGGTCGAAAGCGCTCGCGTCGAGCAGCGCACCGATCTGGACCGTCTGGTGATCGATATCGAGACCAACGGCGCTGTGGATCCGGAAGAGTCGATCCGGTTTGCTGCTCGCGTGCTGATGGATCAGCTGTCCGTGTTTGCTGATCTGGAAGGTACTCCGGTTGCCAAGGAAGAAGCCAAGGCTCCTCAGATCGATCCGATCCTGATGCGCCCGGTTGATGACCTTGAACTGACGGTTCGTTCCGCCAATTGCCTCAAGGCTGAAAACATTTACTACATCGGCGATCTCATTCAGCGTACTGAAACTGAGCTGCTCAAGACCCCGAATCTGGGTCGCAAGTCGCTCAACGAGATCAAGGATGTGCTCGCTTCGCGTGGTCTCACGCTGGGCATGAAACTGGAAAACTGGCCGCCGGCCGGTCTTGAAAAGACCGCCTGAGCTGCAAGCAATAGGGAATAACGAAAATGCGTCACGGTAACGGCCTCCGCAAGCTCAACCGCACCAGCGCCCACCGCAAGGCTCTGCTGCAAAACCTTTCGAACGCGCTGCTGCGTCACGAAGTGATCAAGACCACTTTGCCCAAAGCAAAGGAACTTCGTCGCGTGGTGGAGCCGCTGATCACCCTCGGCAAGACTCCGTCTCTCGCCAATCACCGCTTGGCGTTTGCCCGCCTGCGTGATCGCGAAATGGTGCTGAAGGTGTTCAACGAACTGGGCCCGCGTTTCGCCAGCCGTAACGGTGGCTATCTGCGCATCCTGAAGTGCGGCTTCCGCGTCGGTGACAATGCACCGATGGCTTACGTCGAACTGCTGGATCGTCCGGAAGGTTCCGAGGCTGTTGCCGCTGAGTAATCAGCTTCGCCAGTTTCATCGAAAAGCCCGCTCTTGAGCGGGCTTTTTGTTTGTGGTGCACTGAATATTCTTTGCGATAGAGCTTGTGCTTGTCTTGGGGGCTGTTGCGTGAGGCGGCTAATTTGCCTGTCTGGCGCTGGCTAGGGAGCAATGCTGGAGCCGCACTTTCGGCAGAAAGCGCGGCTCCCCGTCTCAGCGCAATAATGGGGCCAGATAGTGGCCGGTATGGCTATCTGGGTGAGCGGCGACGATTTCTGGCGTGCCGGAGACCAGGATCCGGCCGCCGCCAGCACCACCTTCCGGGCCCAGGTCGACCAGCCAGTCAGCCGTCTTGATCACATCCAGGTTGTGTTCGATCACGACGATGGTATTGCCTTGCTCGCGCAGGCGGGTAAGTACCTTCAGCAGCAGTTCGATGTCGTGGAAGTGCAGGCCGGTGGTGGGTTCGTCTAGGATGTAGAGCGTGCGCCCGGTGTCGCGCTTGGAGAGCTCGAGTGCGAGTTTTACCCGCTGAGCCTCACCCCCGGAGAGCGTGGTCGCACTCTGACCAAGGCGGATGTAGCCGAGGCCAACTTCCATCAAGGTGTCGAGCTTGCGAGCCACGGTTGGGACGGCATCAAAGAAGCGCTGGGCTTCTTCTACTGTCATTCCGAGGACTTCGGCAATATTGCGCCCCTTGTAGCGGACTTCGAGGGTTTCGCGGTTGTAGCGCTTGCCGTGGCACACGTCGCAGGGCACGAATACGTCTGGCAGGAAGTGCATTTCGACGCGCAACATGCCGTCGCCCTGACAGGCTTCGCAGCGCCCACCCTTGACGTTGAAAGAGAATCGGCCGGCGCCGTAACCGCGCGCGCGGGACTCCGGCACGCCTGCGAAGAGTTCGCGGATCGGGGTGAGCAGACCGGTGTAGGTGGCTGGGTTGGAGCGTGGAGTGCGCCCGATCGGAGCCTGATCCACGCTGATGATCTTGTCGAATTGCTCGAGGCCTTCAATCGATCGATAGGGCGCTGCTTCGATTGAACTGCCGTGAATTTCGCGCGCGACGATTGCGTAGAGTGTGTCGTTGATCAGGGTCGACTTGCCCGAGCCGGATACGCCCGTTACACAGGTCATCAGGCCGACCGGGATTTCCAGTGTGACGTCCTTGAGGTTGTTGCCTGTGGCGCCCTCCAGACGCACAAGGCGTGTGGGGTCTGGCTGGAGTCGCTTCCTCGGAACCTCTATGCCGCGTCGTCCAGAAAGAAAGGCGCCGGTGATCGAGGCTTCAGCTGCGATGATATCGGCCGGGCTGCCGTGGGCGATGACTTCACCACCGTGCTCTCCGGCACCCAGACCCATGTCGACTACATGGTCGGCCATCCGGATGGCGTCTTCGTCGTGTTCGACAACGATGACGGTGTTGCCGATATCACGCAGGCGGCGTAGGGTGCCCAGGAGGCGATCGTTGTCGCGCTGGTGCAGGCCGATCGAGGGCTCATCCAACACATACATGACGCCGGTGAGTCCGGAGCCAATCTGCGAAGCGAGGCGGATACGCTGGGCTTCGCCGCCTGAAAGTGTGTCGGCCGAGCGGTTCAGGCTCAGGTAGTCCAGCCCGACGTCGATGAGGAACTGCAGGCGGGAGGCCACTTCACGCATGACCTTGTCGGCGACCTGGGCCTTGTTGCCTGCGAGTTTGGTTGTGGCGAAGTAGTGCTGACAGTCGCGGATCGAAAGGGCCCCTATTTCCGGCAGTGAACGGGTGCCAATGCGCACATAGCGTGCCTCTTTGCGCAGGCGGCTACCGGCGCAATCCGGGCAGGGGCGGGTCGAGCGGAATTTGCCGAGCTCTTCGCGCACGACGACCGAGTCTGTTTCTCGGAAGCGCCGCTCCAGATTTGGCAGGATGCCCTCGAAGCTGTGCTCCTTGCTGACCATGCGGCCCGATTCCGAGAGGTACTTGAACGGGATCTTGCGACTCCCTGAGCCGTGAAGCACCACTTCGCGGATCTCCGCGGGCAACTCATTGAAAGCGGTGTCCGTATCGAATTCGTAGAATGCCGCGAGGCTTTGCAGCATCTGAAAGTAAAACTGGTTGCGCCGATCCCAGCCGCGAATGGCCCCCGAAGCCAGCGAGAGCTCGGGATGAGCGACAACGCGGGCAGGGTCGAAGAAGTCGTGGTTGCCGAGGCCGTCGCAGCTCGGGCAAGCACCAACCGGATTGTTGAAGGAGAACAGTCGAGGTTCCAGTTCCTGCACCGCGAAGCCGCAGACGGGGCAGGCGTAGCGCGCCGAGAACGGGTGCTCCCGGCCGCTCTCCATCTCAATGGCGATGGCACGTCCTTCGGCATGTGCCAGGGCGGTTTCGAAACTTTCGGCAAGGCGCTGACGCGAATCTGGGCGGATCTTGATGCGATCCACCACCAGATCGATGCTGTGCTTGCTCGTTTTGGAGAGTGGCGGCACCGAGTCGATCTCGCAGATCTGGCCGTTGACGCGCAGGCGTACAAAGCCCTGAGCACGCAGTTCGGCAACCAGCTCTTCGTGGCTGCCCTTGCGTTCGGTGATCAGCGGGGCGGCGATCATCAGCGGCGTGCCTTCAGGCAAGGCCAATACGTGATCAACCATCTGCGACACGGTCTGCGCCTCGAGCGGCAGTTCGTGATCAGGGCAGTGCGGCGTGCCGGCACGGGCGTAGAGCAGGCGCAGGTAGTCGTGGATCTCGGTGACGGTGCCGACCGTCGAGCGCGGGTTATGGCTGGTGGCCTTCTGTTCGATGGAGATGGCTGGCGAAAGGCCTTCGATGAGATCGACGTCCGGCTTTTCCATCAGCTGCAGGAACTGGCGTGCGTAGGCTGACAGGCTTTCCACGTAGCGCCGCTGGCCTTCCGCATAGAGCGTGTCGAAGGCCAGCGAGCTCTTGCCGGAGCCAGACAGGCCGGTAATCACGGTGAGTTTGTTACGCGGGATGTCGAGACTGATGTTCTTCAGGTTGTGGGTACGTGCCCCACGGATCTGGATCCATTCCATAGCCTGTGCCGCCAGCAAGAAAACCAACCAATATACGGGGCGGACCCTGCCCGGCCAAGTGTTTTCGCGCTGTGGCGGGTGAGGATGTGTGGCGGGAGCCTTACGTAAAGTTCTCGCTCAGGGTAGGATCGCTGGCTGTCACGCGCTCAGTGCCGCGCGGCAGAACAGACCCGAATCGGCGCCGAATGAATCGTGAATGCGGCGCCGCAACTTTATCGAAGGAGTAATCGCATGGCCTCAGTCAACAAAGTCATCATCGTCGGCAATCTGGGCAAGGACCCGGAAACGCGTTATGCCCCGAGCGGTGATGCTTTCTGCACCATTACCGTTGCCACGACGGATACCTGGAAGGACAAGCAGACCGGCGAGAAGAAGGAAGCCACCGAGTGGCACCGCGTGGTGTTCAACGGCCGCCTCGCCGAGATCGCCGGCCAGTATCTGAAGAAGGGCCGCCCGGTGTATATCGAAGGTAGCCTGCGCACCCGTAAGTGGACCAACAAGGAAGGTGTGGAGCAATACACCACCGAGATCCGCGCCGACCAGATGCAGATGCTCGGTTCGCGTGAAGATGGCGGTGCTTCCCGTGGCGGAAACGATTATGACCAGCGCGGTGGTGACGACTTCCAGCAGGCGCCACGCGCTCGTCCGGCGGCTGCGCCGGCGGCCCGTCCGGCGCCGGCAGCAGCGCCTGCGGCGGGTGGCTTTGGCGATTTCGACGACGATATCCCGTTCTGAGAACGCCTTTAAGTGAGCCCGAAGCCCCGCCTAAACAATTGTTTAGGCGGGGCTTTTGATTTTCTATGGACATGTTCATGGAACTCTCTTGCGCATTTAGCACTCAATGAGGCAGAGTGCTAACATTGAGTTGGGCGAAATGCCCGCTGAAGATTTGTGGAGGTGACAGGTATGACGCAAGCGCTGGCTTTTCCGGTTCCGAACGCTCTGGGCAACATCGACCAGTACGTGCAGGCCGTCAATCGCTACCCGCTGCTGACCGAGGAGCAGGAACACGCCTTGGCTCTGCGCCTGAAGGAAGAGAACGATCTGGACGCCGCGCGCCAACTGGTGCTGTCGCATCTGCGTTTGGTGGTGTCCATTGCCCGCAATTACCTCGGTTACGGTCTGCCGCATGCGGATCTGATCCAGGAAGGCAACATTGGCCTGATGAAGGCGGTGAAGCGTTTCGATCCGGAGCGTGGGGTGCGGCTGGTGTCTTTTGCCATGCACTGGATCAAGGCCGAGATCCACGAATACATCGTCAAGAACTGGCGTCTGGTGAAGATTGCGACCACCAAGGCCCAGCGCAAGCTGTTCTTCAACCTGCGCAGCATGCGCGGTGACAGTGCTTCACTGAGTCCTGAGGATGTACGCGGTATTGCGAGCAAGCTGGGCGTGAAGCCGGAAGAAGTGATCGAGATGGAAACGCGCTTTGCCGGTGGCGAAGTAGCGATTGATCGCGGTTCGGATGACGACGACGAGCGCATGGCGCCGATCGACTGGCTGGCAGACGAATCGGCCGAGCCGGTGGAAGTGCTGGCTACTGCGCAGAGCGAGCGCCTGGCAGACGAAGGCCTGAAGGGCGCACTGGCAAGCCTGGACGAGCGCAGCCGCGCCATCGTGCAGCGCCGCTGGCTGGTGGAGGATGATCCGGCCACCCTGCATGAGCTGGCCGCTGAGTACGGCGTGTCAGCCGAGCGGATCCGCCAGATCGAGGCCAAAGCCATGCAGAAGATGCGACTGGCCTTGTCGGCATGAAAAACTGACGTCCAGCACAACGCCCGGCTCTTGCGAGACCGGGCGTTTTGTTTTGGGGCTGCGGGTTCAGAGTGGCAGGGTGTCGAAGATCGCGTAGTGGTTACGCAGCCAGGTCTTGACGCGCTGGCGCTCCATCATGCCCAGCACGGCATCGCCCTCACGGTTGTTGATGGCAGCCCAGAAGCTCGCATTCTGCCGATCGATTTTGTTCATGCTGGCTTCGTGCAATTCGCTCAGCGTGATCAGCTTCCCGCCCAGCTCCAGTGCCCGGCTGAGGGCTGCGGACTTTTCCAACAGTGAAAAGTCTGTGCCGCGACCTTCGTTCTTCACCACGAAGTAGTTGGGGCCCTGGCCATAGGTGTCGAGCAGGCGATCGAGCAAGTCCGTGGAGTCCTTGCCCGAATCGGCGAGGTGCCAGAAATTGACCGTCACACCCATCTCGGCCAGCAAGGACAGCAGATCAGAATCCTTGATCCAGCGCGCCAGCGGGGCCGCGGTTTGGGCGGCCAGATCGACGATGACACTGTTTTGTTGTCCGTCGGCCGTTTGTGCTTCCAGGCTGTTGGCGATCAGGTCCAGGCCTGCATAGCTGTCGACGATCACCGGCGCAGCATAGTCCGCATAGAAGCGGGTGAAGGAGGTGTGCGAGCGATCGGTATCGAAGCCAGTAAAGGCTTGGCCGCGATCTATGAAGTATTGGGCCAGCAGGCGGGCGGTGACAGACTTGCCGACGCCGCCTTTTTCGCCGCCGATAAAATTGAGAGAGCTCATGGAGTGATTCCGGGTCGTGTTGAGGTAATCGGAGGCTTGCCCGAATGATTAGCAATAAATACGCCCGGGCTCTACTCACGACATGCTCACTGGGCCACATTGCGTGGCCGTGACTCGCCGGAAGTTTCTTGCAGGCTCAGGAGGAGACTAGTCCCAGCGCGTCTTCCAGGGCGCCGAGAAAGGCCCGGGTGCGTGCCGGCAGCAGGCGGCGCCCGGGCATGACCGCCCAGACTGTCATGCTCGGCAGTTTCCAGTCGGGCAGTACACGCAGCAGCAGGCCATTCGCAACCGCGTCGGCGACGAAGCGTTCGGAGAGTGCAGCGACGCCCAGACCGTGCGAGGCCAGCAAGCGCATCAGGCTCACCGAGTTGGCGGCCAGTGGCCCGCTGGGCAAGTCCTCCCACACCTCCTGGTCGCGTGTGAGTCGCCAGCGCTGGGCTTCACCGTTGCTGCCGACCAGTTGCAGAGCGGTGTGGCGCATCAGCTCGTCTGGCCGGGTGGGGGTGCCGAAGCGCTTCAGATAAGCCGGGCTGGCGTAGAGGCCGCTTTCCAGGGTGCACAGCCGGCGCGCCACCAGGGTGGCGTCATCCGGCAGGCGGGCGGCCACGCGCAGCGCGAGATCGAACTGCTCGCCGATCAGATCGACCCGGCGCGGCGAAAGATCCAGCTCCAGCTTGACCTCGGGATAACTCGCAGCGAACTGCAGGAACAGCGGGCCGAGAATCCATTCGCCGAAGTCGGCTGGCATCGACACGCGCAGGCGCCCGCGAACGGCCGTCTGGCGGTGCAGGGCGTAGGCGCTGACTGCGTCAGCCTCTTCCTGCAGGCGGCGAGCGTGTTCAAGGATGCCCAGGCCGAACTCGGTAATCAGCAGGCGGCGTGTGCTGCGGGTGAGCAGGCGTTCGCCCAGGCGCGTTTCCAGCGCCGCAATCCGGCGCGAGACGGTGGACTTGGGCAGGCCGCTGCGCTCGGCAGCAGCGGAGAAGCTGCCGGCTTCCATGACGCGGGCGAAGAGCAGCAAGTCGTTGGCGTCCAGGTCCATGCAGCCTCCTATTGTTCCAATGGTGGAACAATGCTATCCGTTTTGAAGGCTTCCGGTGCTTGAGCTGCAGGAATAAAGTGGCGTCACTCCCTCCCCCTAACCCCAAGGAGAAACACCATGAACATCCTGCAAATCAACTCCAGCGTCCGCGGCGACGCTTCGGCTTCCACCCGTCTGGCCAACAGCATCGTGAGCCGCCTGCGTGCGCTCGATCCCTCGGCCAGCCTCACCGTGCGCGAAGCCGGCTCCCAGCCGATTCTGGATGAGGCTGCACTGGGCGCCATCTTCACCCCGGCTGAAGCACGTACGCCTGAGCAGGCTGCGCGTGCGGCGATTGATTTTGCGGCGATTGCGGAAGTGCAGGCTGCCGATGTGATCGTGATTGGCGTTCCGATGTACAACTTCGGCGTGCCGGTTCAACTGAAGGCCTGGATCGATGCGATCGCCAAAGCTGGCGTGACTTTCCAGTACACCGCCAACGGCCCGGAAGGCCTGCTCAAGGGCAAGAAGGTGTATCTGGCGCTGGCACGTGGTGGCCTCTACCGCGACACCCCGGCTGATTCGCAGACCCCGTATCTGAAGAGCGTGCTGGGCTTCCTCGGTTTGAACGACGTGAGCCTCATTCACGCCGAAGGCCTGTCGATGGGCGAAGAGGCGGCCGCCAAGGCTTTTGCCGAGGCCGAAGCGGAAATCGCAGCACTGACGGTGTAAGCATGGCGGCCGGTGGCCGCCTGCTCGATTTGCGCAGACCCGCGAGGCTGTGCGGCCAGGCGCCGCATGGCCTCGATTCATCAAGGAGTGCCTCATGAGCCAAGTCCCGCAAGTTTCTGCCCTCACTCCCGCCGCTTCGCGAGGCGTGGAGCGCCTGGTGGCCGGGCGTGCCACCTCGGATGGGGCAGGGGTCAAGCTGACCCGCGTCCTGACCCAGGATCTGCAGCGGCGTCTCGACCCCTTCCTGATGCTCGACGCTTTCCGCAACGAGAATCCGGATGACTACATCGGTGGTTTTCCCGATCATCCGCACCGCGGCTTCGAAACCGTCACCTACATGCTTGCCGGTCGCATGCGTCATCACGACAGTGCCGGCAATGCCGGCCTGCTGGGCCCTGGTGGTGCGCAGTGGATGACGGCGGGTTCCGGCCTGATCCACTCCGAACTTCCCGAGCAGGAAGAGGGCCTCATGGAAGGCTTTCAGCTGTGGGTGAATCTGCCGGCGAAGAACAAGATGATTGCGCCTTATTACCGTGACATCCCGAGCGAAGCCATCCCCGAATTCACCACGCCAGAGGGCGTGACGGTGCGCGTGATTGCTGGCGAGAGCCAGGACACGGCCGGGGCGGTACAGCGTCCGGACACCGCGCCGCTGTACCTGGATGTGCATCTGCCTGCCGGCACGCGCTTTGCGCAGGCCATTCCGGCCGGACACAACGCCTTTCTGTACACCTATCGTGGCGAAGTGACGGTAGCCGGGCGTGCGGTCGCCGATCGGTTCATGGCTATTCTGGCTAATGACGGCGCAGCCGGGGTCGTCATCGAGGCGGCTCAGGATGCGCGTGTGATCCTGGTGGCCGGGGCTCCGCTGAATGAGCCGATCGCGCAGTACGGCCCCTTCGTGATGAACACAGGCGAAGAAATCCAGCAGACCCTGAGGGATTATCGCGACGGCTTTTTCGAGGCGGCGCACGTCAAGTCCATCTGAAACAGGGGCTTGCACGGAGCTTCAAGTTCAGCCGGGGCCACGCCGTTAATTAACGGAGTGGCCTTGGGGTTTCAGGCCGACATGATTTTGATCATGAGTGGATTCTGAACGAGGAGCGCAGCATGAATTTGACGATTTCAAAGCGCCTGTGGGCAATGATCATTGCCTCCGCGCTGGCCTTGCTGGTGGTGGGGGGCGCGGGACTGGTCACGATCTCCCGATTGGTAGCAGCGGTTGACGAGGTCAACAACAATTCGATTCCCAGCTTAGGTGTCATTGATGATGCCGAGCTTTCCTTGCTGCGGGTGCGGCTGGGCATCACTCAGCACGTGATGGCGCTGGACGAGACGCGCCGGGCCGCGATCGAGAAGTCGATTGCCGCAGCGCGCGCCGATTGGAATGCGCATCTGAAAATGTATGCGAATGAGCTTGTCAGCAACGATGAAGATCGCAGGCTGCTGGATGCCGTACAAAACGCTCTGAAGCTCTACGAGACCGAGCTGGACAAAGTCCTCGATTTCTCACGTCAGAACCGGACCGACGAAGCTTTTGCGGCTTTGGGGGGCGTATTGGCTCCCGCAGGCGAAACGGCGATCAAGGCTTTGGAGGATATGGCCAGCTTCAACGAACAGAATGCCAAGGCAGCAGGAGAGGCGGCAGGGCGCTTGGGCCACACGGGGCTGGCGGTGTCGGCGGGGGTGGCCGTGCTGGCGATCATCGTGATCGGAGGCATGGGTTTCATGCTGGTAAAAAGCATCGGCGGTGCTCTGCAGGCTGTACAGGGCACGGTTTCGCGGATCCAGCGTGATCTGGATTTCACCCTGCGGATTCCGGTTCGCAGTCGTGATGAACTGGGCTTGACCTCTGAAGCGCTCAACCAGTTGCTGGTCACCATGCAGACCAATCTCAAGAGCATTGCTCAGGGGGTTCGTTCGGTGGCTGCGGCTTCCAATCGCATGGCCTCAACTTCCGATCAGGTTGCACATGCCTCGCAGGAGCAGAGTTCGGCGGCTTCAGCGATGGCGGCGGCGATGGAGGAAATGACGGTCAGCATCACCCATGTGAGCGATAGGGCCGGCGAAGCGAATGAGCTCTCGAAAGAGTCGGGTCGGCTGGCCTCATCAGGCGAAACGGTGATCACCCAGACCGTGGCGGACATCAACGAGATTGCCGGCAGCGTGGATCAGGCTTCGGGGAGTATTCGCGAACTGGGCGAGCAGACCGACCGGATTTCCTCGGTGGTTGGCGTGATCCGCGAAGTGGCGGACCAGACCAATCTGCTGGCATTGAATGCAGCGATCGAGGCCGCACGTGCCGGTGAGCAGGGGCGTGGCTTTGCGGTGGTGGCTGACGAGGTGCGCAAGCTGGCCGAGCGTACGGCGCAATCAACTCAGGAGATCTCGGCCATGGTCGAATCCGTGCGTCATGGCGCGCGCGCTGCGGTTGAGCGCATGGAGCAGGCCGTGGAGAAGGTCAGCAGTGGCGTAGGCCGGGCTCAGGGCGCCAGCGAATCGATTCGCCATATCGGCGAAGCCAACCGCAATGCGGTACAGATGGTGACGGAGATCAGTGACGCCATCCGTGAGCAGGGGACGACCAGTACCAGCATCGCGCAGCAGGTCGAGCGGATTGCCCAGATGGCAGAGGAGTCCAGCTCTGCGGCCATTGAAGGCGCGGGTTCAGCACGCGAACTGGATCGGCTGGCCGAGTCCATGCAGAGCGTGGTGGCGACTTACCGTTTGTAAGTGGCAGGCGTCGCCCGCATTGTCGGGCGCCAGATGACAAGGGCTGGGTGAGGCGGGATGGCTTGTGCAGCTCGTCATCCCCGCGAAGGCGGGAGGTCAGAGACTTCTCGCCTGTGTCTTGCTATGTCTCTGGATTCCCGCCTTCGCGGGGATGACGAATTTCCTTCTCGTTACTGCGTGATGCGGCCCTTGGCTCGTGCGCTGCAAGTGTTGTGGGCGCGGTGCTACGCGGCCTTTGCGATGTGCGATGCTTGCCTCGCTTCCATGCAAGGCCGCTTGCAGCGGATGCGGCGCCTAGGTTTCGTCGTCTTCGGCGCCGGAGCCGGCCACGGCACGCCCGAGCCGATCGTGCACCGCATCCCAGGCGCTGTCATCCGGCAGGTTTTCGACGAGAATCTCGCGCGCGCCAGCGGCATCCAGGGCACGCAGGTTGGCGTAGAGATCATGGGCGTAGCCCTCTGCGTCAAAGGGCGCGTCGATGCTCATGGCGTAACGGCCGGGGTCGCTCTCACCGGCGTGGCTGAGTATTGCGCAGTCGGCCGATGCTGCGGCGATTTCTTCGCGCGAGGCCAGGCGCATCGGTGTGCGTGGCGCGTAGTGGGCGGCGAGCGCACCGGATACGCGGGGTGCCGTTTCCGTTTCCGACTTCAGCCGCACCGGGCGGCCGATGACCGCAGCCATGGCCGCGCGGCTGATCATGCCGGGTCGCAATATCACCGGCTCGCCGCGTGAGAGATCGAGAATGGTCGATTCGATTCCTACATCACAGGCGCCGCCTTCCAGGATCATCGCCACGGATTCGCCCAGTTCTTCCTGCACGTGTTGCGCAGTGGTCGGGCTGATGCGGCCGAAACGGTTGGCTGAGGGCGCCGCCACGCCGCCGCCGAAGGCGCGCAAAAGCGCCAGTGCCACCGGATGATCCGGCACGCGCAGGCCGACCGTGTCCTGCCCGCCAGTGACCACTTCGGAGACGTCTGCCTCCTTTTTCAGGATCAGGGTCAGCGGGCCCGGCCAGAAGGCGCGCGCCAGCGCGATGGCTTCCCTGGGGATCTCGCGGGCCCAGTCGGTGAGTTGCTCGCGGTCGGCCAGATGCACGATCAGCGGGTGATCGGCCGGGCGGCCCTTGGCAGCGAAGATCTGGCGCACCGCGTCGGGGTTGGCGGCATCGGCCCCGAGGCCGTAGACCGTTTCGGTGGGCAGGGCCACGAGCTTGCCGGCACGCAGCAGTTCGGCGGCGCGGGCGATGTTGTCCGGCGTGTCAGCGCAGATCATTTCAACTCTTGTGCAAAAAAAGCGAGTACGCGCTGCTGGGCGTCTTCGCGGGCTTCGGGGTTCGGCGCGGTGGTGGTGCCCTGGCCGGGATTCACGCCATTCGGCACATCCTTGCGGACGCGTTTCTGCGTCAGTGCCGGGTTGTCGAAGTCGTGATAAGTGTCGGGGTAAGTCACGATCTGCATGGCCTCCCCGCGTGCCGTCACGGCCGCCGCCAATACCTTGCAGGGGGCCGCAGGCGTCCAGTCGTCGGCCTCACCGATGAGCAGCAGCAGTGGAGCATAGGGCTTGAAGGCTTCGGCTTTTTTCGCTTTGCTGCTGCAGCCAGGATAGAAGGACACGGCCGCTGCAAAGCCGCTGCCGGCTCGGGGCGCGTGCGTGATGGTGTCGAGCGTCACGCCCCCGCCGTGAGACCAGCCCAGCAGGCCGATGCGCTGGCCATCCACATCGCTGCGGCCGCGCAGATACGCGAGGGCGGCATAGGCGTCGCCGCGTCGGTCGGCTTCCTTGAGGCTGCGCTCGGAGAATTTCTGCGTGCACAACTCCTTGATGCCGCGCGCGCCCAGGCTGTCCAGCATCAGGGCGAGATAGCCGTGGGCGGCGAGAAACTCGCCCCACATCCGGTGCCGCGCGTTGAGCGTGCCATCCTTGGCGTAGGCGCCACCGCAACCGTGCAGCATGACCACCGCCGGGTGCGGGCCGGGGCTTGCCGGCTGGAACACAAAGCCGGCAAGCGGCGCAGGGGCAGACGATAAGCCAGCCGTGGGCAGGGTGACCGGTACTGGCGCGGTGGCCTGTGCCGGGCTGCTCAGGAGCTCCAGCGTCAGCCACAGGCCTGCCAGCGCCGCGCGCACCTCACTCGTCCTTGATGCCGACGGCGGCGCGGGCGGCCAGCGCGACGGCCAGCGCCTTGGCCGGATCGGCGTCGAGTACCGTGAAGTGGCCCATCTTGCGGCCTGGGCGGGCGTGGTGCTTGCCGTAGAGGTGCAGCTTCAGGTTGGGCACGGCGTAGAGCTTCGACCAGTCCGGCTCGCGATAGGCGCCGTGCGCATCGGGGCCCGGCTGGCTGGCGTCATACCAGATGTCGCCCAAGAGGTTCACCATCACCGCAGCCGAGTGTGCGCGTGCATCGCCCAGTGGCAGGCCGCACAGGGCACGTACCTGTTGCTCGTACTGGCTGGTGACGCAGGCGTCCACCGTGTAGTGGCCGCTGTTGTGCGGGCGTGGCGCCATCTCGTTTACATACAGCTCGCCGTGGGAAACGAAGAACTCCACGCCGAGGGTGCCGATGTAACCGAGCTTGGCGGCGATGTGTTCGGCGATTTCTTGCGCGCTGTCACGTTGGCAGGCCGAGCTGCGCGCCGGCGCGATGGACACGTCGAGAATGCCATTCGTGTGCTGGTTCTCGGCGACCGGAAAACACTTGCTGCGGCCACTCTCGTCGCGCGCCAGCACCACGGAAACCTCGTAATCGAGCTTGAGCATTTGCTCCAGCACGCAAGGCTCGTTCTTGAAACCGTGGAAGGCGGCGATGGCTTCTTCACGGCTCGTAACACGTGCCTGGCCCTTGCCGTCGTAACCGAAGCGGGCGACCTTCAGGATGCCGGGGAAGAGCTCGGCGCCGGCCACTTCCAGATCGGCCACGCTGTTGATCGCGGCGAAGGCTGCGTGCGGAAAGCCGTTGGCGCGCAGAAAGCTCTTCTCGGCAACGCGGTTCTGGCAGATGCCGACGGCATCGGCATTGGGGCGCACCGGGATGAACTTGGCAAGGTATTCGAGGGTGCCGGCTGGCACGTTCTCGAACTCGGTGGTCACCGCAGCGCAGCCGGCGGCGAACTGGTCAAGCGCCGCGAAATCGTCGTACTCCGCGCACAGATGGCGGTCGGCGGCCTTGCCGGCCGGGCTGTTGGGGTCCGGGTCGAGTACCCAGACCTTGTAGCCCAGTTCGTGGGCGGCGAGCACGAAGAAGCGGCCGAGCTGGCCGCCGCCGAGCATGCCCAGGGTGGCGGGGGGCAGGATCATCGTGCTCACGCGATGTCGTCCAGTTTCATGTCCAGCACGCTCTGGGTCTGGCGTGCGCGGAAGGCATCGAGCTGCGCGGCGATTTGCGGATTCTCGTTGGCCAGCATGGCCACTGCGAAGAGGCCGGCATTGGCCGCGCCGGCTTCACCGATGGCGAAGGTGGCCACCGGGATGCCCTTGGGCATCTGCACGATGGAGTGCAGCGAATCGACGCCCGAAAGCGCTTTGCTTTGCACCGGTACGCCCAGCACCGGCACGCTGGTCTTCGCGGCCAGCATGCCGGGCAGGTGGGCAGCGCCGCCGGCACCGGCGATGATGGCCTTGAGACCGCGGCCACGCGCGGCTTCGGCGTACTCGAACATCAGGTCCGGGGTGCGGTGGGCAGACACCACACGGGCTTCATAGGGGATGCCGAATTCCTTGAGGACTTTGGCGGCAGCCTGCATGGTGGGCCAATCGGAGTTGGAGCCCATGACGATGCCGATAACAGGAGTCTGTTCGCTCATTGTGCGTTCTTTGCTTCAAGGGCGCGCTGGGCCGACTCCACGGTGTTGGCCAGCAGCATGGTGATGGTCATCGGACCAACGCCGCCAGGCACCGGGGTGATCAGTGAGGCCACTTCACGAGCTGTGTCGAACTCCACATCGCCGCACAGCTTGCCGGCGTTGGGGCCTTCGGTGAGGCGGTTGATGCCCACGTCGATCACCACCGCGCCGGGCTTGATCATGTCGCCCTTGAGGAAGTTCGGGCGGCCCACGGCGGCGACCACGATGTCGGCACGTTTTGTGTGGAAAGCCAGATCCTTGGTCTGCGAGTGGCACACGGTGACGGTGGCGCCGCGTGAGAGCAGCATCACCGCCATCGGCTTGCCGACGATGTTGGAGCGGCCGATGACGACGGCTTCCGCGCCCTTGATCTGGACGTTTTCGGAGTCCAGCATCTTCATCACGCCCCAGGGCGTGCACGGGTAGAAGCTCTTGCGGCCTTGCAGCAGCAGGCCGAAGTTCTCGGCATGGAAACCATCCACGTCTTTTTCCGGCGAGATGGCTTCGAGCACCTTGTCTTCGTCAAACTGCTTGGGCAGCGGCAGTTGCACCAGGATGCCGTGCACCGAGGCGTCGGCATTGAGTTCGGCAATCTTGGCGAAGACTTCTTCCGGAGCCACGTCGGCCGGGTATTCGAACTTGAGCGAACGGATGCCAGCCTTTTCGCAGCCGGCCACCTTGTTGCGCACATACACGGCCGAGGCCGGGTCGCCGCCGACGAGGATCACGGCGAGGCTGGGCTGCACGCCCTGGGCAGTGAGTTCAGCGGCGCGCTGGGCGATTTCACCGCGCACTTGCGCCGAGAGAGCGACGCCATCGATGTTGCGAGCAGTCATGGTGGGCCTAAGCTTTTGAAAAACCGGCAATTATAGCGCCGAGGTGGAGTTCGCGGAATGTGCCGGGGCGGATCCGGGGCGTGATTTTCTGCAACAAGGCCTTGGCAGGATTCATGCGCTGCTTTGGTGCCATGCAGCATGCCGGGTTGGATGTGTGCCCGTGCTTGGTGCCGGCACTGTGTGCAAAGGCCTGCAATTCCCATGAATAGGGCATTGCACGCTAATTGCTAAGATCTCTCAGCCCCGATCCCAACAGAAAGAAACCGATGTCGATCCATGTTGCGCTGAATCACGTCACGCATTACCGCTACGACAAGCCGATCAGCCTTGGCCCGCAGATCGTGCGTTTGCGCCCGGCGCCGCATTCGCGCACGCGGGTGTTGTCGTATTCGCTGCGGGTGACCCCCGAGGGCCACTTCATCAACTGGCAGCAGGATCCGCAATCGAACTATCTGGCGCGCCTGGTGTTCCCGGAGAAAACCCGTGAGTTCCGCGTCGAGGTGGATCTGGTCGTCGAGATGGCGGTGCTGAACCCCTTTGATTTCTTCCTCGAGCCCGAGGCAATGGCCTATCCCTTTGCCTACAACCCAGGCCTCGAGACCGAGCTGGCGCCCTATCTACTCAAACTGCCACTCGAAAAACGCTTCAAGACGCTGCTGGACTCGGTGCCGCGCGAGAAGACGCCAACCATCGATTTTCTCGTTGCGCTGAACCAGCGTCTGCAGAGTGACATCAAGTATCTGGTGCGCATGGAGCCCGGCGTGCAGACACCGGAAGAGACGCTGGCGAAGGCTTCTGGCTCCTGTCGTGACTCGGCCTGGTTGCTGGTGCAGCTCTTGCGCCACCTGGGCCTTGCCGCGCGTTTTGTGTCCGGCTACCTGATCCAGCTGAAGCCGGATGTGAAGTCGCTCGATGGGCCTTCCGGCACGGAAGTGGACTTCACCGACCTGCATGCCTGGTGCGAGGTTTATCTGCCCGGTGCGGGCTGGATCGGTTTTGACCCGACCTCGGGCCTGCTCGCCGGAGAGGGCCACATCCCGCTGGCCTGCTCGCCGGAGCCTTCGTCCGCCGCGCCGATCGAGGGCGGACTGGAAAAGTGCAAGGTCGAGTTCGAGCACCACATGCGCGTCGATCGCATCTGGGAAGCGCCGCGAGTGACCAAGCCTTATACCGAGGATGAGTGGGCGGCCATCGTTGCGCTGGGCGAGCGCATCGACGACGATCTGCTGGCCCATGACGTGCGCCTCACCCAGGGCGGCGAGCCGACCTTCGTGTCGGTGGATGACCGTGATGGCGCCGAGTGGAATACCGATGCGATGGGCCCGACCAAGCGTGGCCTGTCTGCCGAGCTGCTGGCCAAGCTGAAGGCGAAGTACGCGCCGCATGGGTTGCAGCACTTTGGCCAGGGCAAGTGGTATCCGGGTGAGCAGCTCCCGCGCTGGTCGCTGAACCTTTACTGGCGCAAGGATGGTGAGCCGCTGTGGACCAATCCGGCACTGTTTGCCGATGAGCAGCAAGACCACGCCGTCACTGACGCTCAGGCGGGCGACTTCCTGCGCGGTGTGGCCGAGCGGCTCGGGCTGGCGCCGAAGTTCGCTTTCCCGGCCTTCGAAGATGTCTGGTACTACCTGTGGCGTGAGCGCAAGCTGCCAGCCAACGTCGATCCCTTCGATGCGCGTCTGGAGGATCCGCTCGAGCGTGAGCGCCTGCGCAAGGTATTCAGCCAGGGCCTGGACAAGACGGTGGGTTGGGTGCTGCCGATCGCGCGCAACTCGGCCGGTACACACTGGCAGAGCGGGCCGTGGTTCCTGCGCGATGAGCGCTGCTACCTGATCCCCGGTGATTCACCGCTGGGTTATCGCCTGCCGCTGGATGGCCAGCCGTGGACCCGTGCGGCGGATTATCCCTGGCTGCACCAGTCTGACCCCTTGCAACGCCAGCCTCCCTTGCCCTCGTATGCTGCCCTGCGCCATCAGGAACTGGTGCGGCGCGAGATTGCTCCGGTCGGTCTGGCCGGTGCCGGCGGGCGCGGCAATGGTGACGCGGCCTGCGAGCGCCACCCGGAGGCCTTCGAGTCTGCCGGCTGGGTCACCCGCACCGCCATGTGCGCCCAGCCACGCGAGGGCAAGCTCTATCTCTTCATGCCGCCCACCGCCTTGCTGGAGGATTATCTGGAAGTGGTGGCCGCCATCGAAGCCACTGCCGAGGCGATGCAGTTGCCGGTGGTGCTGGAGGGGTACGAGCCGCCCAGGGATGCCCGTCTGCAGGTGCTGCGGGTGACGCCGGATCCGGGCGTGATCGAGGTCAATGTGCATCCGGTGGCCTCCTGGGGCGAGCTGGTCGAGCAGACCACCCATCTCTATGACGCGGCCCACCACACCCGCCTGTCTACCGAAAAGTTCATGCTTGATGGGCGCCACACCGGCACCGGCGGCGGCAATCACTTTGTGCTGGGCGGTGCCACGCCGGCCGATTCGCCCTTCTTGCGGCGGCCGGATCTGCTCGCCAGCATGGTGAGCTACTGGCACAACCATCCCTCCCTGTCCTACCTGTTCTCGGGCCTGTTCATCGGCCCGACCAGCCAGGCCCCGCGTGTCGATGAGGCACGTAACGATTCGGTCTATGAGATCGAGGTGGCGCTGCAGGAGATGCGTCGCCAGAGTGCGCAATTCGGGAACTGCCCGCCGTGGCTGATCGACCGCTTGATGCGCAATCTGCTCATTGACGTGACGGGCAATACCCACCGGGCTGAGTTCTGCATCGACAAGCTGTACTCGCCAGACGGCTCTGCCGGCCGCCTCGGCCTGCTCGAAATGCGTGGTTTCGAGATGCCGCCGCATGCCGAGATGAGTCTCGCCCAGCAACTTCTGATGCGCGCGCTGCTGTCGCGTTTCTGGCAGCAGCCCTATGAGCCGTCGCGCCTGAAGCGCTGGGGGACCGAGCTGCACGATCGATTCATGCTGCCGCACTTTGTGGAAGACGATTTCCGGGATGTGATCGAAGAGCTGCAGGATTTCGGCTACCCGCTGGAGGCGCATTGGTTTGCGCCCCATCTGGAGTTCCGCTTTCCGAAAATCGGCG
Organism: Uliginosibacterium sp. 31-12; assembly: GCF_030548425.1. Lineage (NCBI taxonomy): Bacteria > Pseudomonadati > Pseudomonadota > Betaproteobacteria > Rhodocyclales > Zoogloeaceae > Uliginosibacterium > Uliginosibacterium sp. 31-12. The sequence continues at coordinate 32,103 of NZ_JAUOOA010000009.1, forward strand.
ATTTCGTCGCCAAGAACGTAGAGGTCGAGCTGCGCCTCGCACTGGAGCCCTGGCATGTGATGGGCGAGGAGGGTGGTGCCGGCGGCACGGTTCGCTTTGTTGATTCCTCGGTCGAGCGTCTGCAGGTGAAGGTGCGCGGCTGGGGGGATGAGCGTCATGTGCTGACTTGTAATGGCCGCGCGGTGCCCTTGCAGCCCACCGGTACGGTTGGCGAGTTCGTGGGCGGGGTGCGCTATCGTGCCTGGCAGCCACCCTCCTGCCTGCACCCGACGATTGCGCCGCATGTGCCGCTCAGCTTCGATCTGGTGGATGGCTGGATGCAGCGCTCGCTGGGAGGCTGTCAGTACCACGTGGCCCATCCGGGCGGACGCAATTACGCCACCTTCCCGGTCAATGCCTACGAGGCCGAGGCGCGGCGCTTGGCACGCTTCTTCCGCTTTGGCCATACTCCGGGGCGGATCGCGCCTGCGCTGGAAGAGCGCAACCCGGACTTCCCCTTCACGCTCGATTTACGCAAATGAGGCATCACTGAGCAGCCCGCCACGGGCATCCGTCAGCGCAGCCGGCACGCGCGCCAGTCGTGTCCGGCCGCCCCTGCTGGTGGCCGTGGCACTCTACAATGCCGGGACGCCCTCAATAACAAGAAATCCTCATGCCCCGACAATTCCTCGCCGAGTATCCGGACGATAGCGCCCGTTTCGACGAAATGTTCTCCGCGCCCGGCGTGCCGCGCGCGCATTACGCTGCGCTCTATCAGCGCCTGCTGGGGCAAACCGCGCCGCAGTTGCGCGAGCTGTTCAACGATACCGATCGCCAGATTCGCGACAACGGGGTGACCTACAACGTCTATGACGACGAGGAAGGTAGCGGTCGCCCTTGGGCTATGGACCCCTTGCCGTTGATCATCCCGGCGGACGAGTGGGCCGGGATCGAGCGTGGCGTACAGCAGCGCGCACGCCTCTTCAACTGCATCCTGGCCGACCTGTATGGCCCGCAGCAGCTGTTCCACGAAGGGCGCCTGCCGCCTGCGCTGGTGCTGGGCCACCCCGGCTTCCAGCGCCCTGCGCATGGCATCCAGCCGCCGGGCGGGGTTTTCCTTCACATTCTGGCGGTGGATCTGGCGCGCTCGCCGGACGGGCAGTGGTGGGTCGTCAATGACCGTAGCCAGTCACCCTCGGGCATGGGCTACGCACTGGAAAACCGCATCATCACCGCGCGCCTGCTCCCCGAATTGTTCCGCGAGCTGCGCGTGACGCGCCTGGCCAGTTTCTTCGCTGCCCTGCGCGACTCCATCGCCAGCTATGCGCCGCATGACAATGGCCTGGTCAATACGGTGGTGCTGACGCCCGGGCCTTACAACGAAACCTATTTTGAACACGCTTACCTTGCGCGCTATCTCGGCTTTCCGCTTGTCGAGGGGCAGGATCTCACCGTGCGCGATGGCTGTGTGTGGCTCAAGACCCTGTCTGGCTTGCGCCGCGTCCACGCCATCATCCGCCGCATGGATGACGATTTCTGTGACCCACTTGAGCTGCGCGCCGATTCAGCCTTGGGTGTGCCGGGGCTGATGGATGTGGTGCGCAGAGGCAATGTGCTGTTGGCCAATGGCATCGGCGCCAGCGTGATCGAAACCGGGGCGCTGGCGGGTTTTCTGCCGGGTCTTAGCCAGCACCTGCTGGGCGAGGAGCTGGCCATGCCTGGGGTGGCCACCTGGTGGTGCGGCGAAACCTCGGCGATGGAAGATGCGCTGGAGAAAGTCGATCACCTTGTCTTCAAGAGCGCTGTGCCGCATCCGCAGGGGCGGCGCATCGAGCCGGTGTTCGGCGAGGATCTGGATGAGGACGGGCGTGCCCGCCTGGCTGCCCGCGTGCGTGCCAATCCGCGCGATTATTACGCCCAGGAACTGGTCTCGATCTCGCGTGCGCCGCTGCTCGATCGCAGCCACGGCCGCAAACTGTTGGCTCGCCCGGTGGGCCTGCGCGTGTTTGCGGTGGCCACGCCAGAGGGCTATATGGTGATGCCGGGTGGCCTGGCCCGTAGCGCCAGTGATCATGACACGCGCATCCTTTCGAACCAGCGTGGCGGCGGCAGCAAGGACGTATGGGTGTGCGGCGAGACGGCCGGTGCGCCCATCTCGCTGCTGCGCCGGCCGGTCGAAGCGGCCGATCTGGTGCGCAGCGGCGCCGGCCTTTCCAGCCGGGTGGTGGAAAATCTATTCTGGTTCGGCCGCTACTCCGAGCGCTGCGACAATCTCGCGCGCTATCTGCGCGTGGCACTTACCCGCGTGACCGACAACGTCGACAACCCCGGTGAGTGGAAGGCGCTCGCCGCGCTGGGCAAATCCATCGGTGTGCTGCCGGCAGACTGCAAGGAGAGCGAAGCCGTGCGCCCCTTGCTGCGCGCCACCTTCGATTCCCAGCACCACGGCGGGCTGGCCTCGCATATCCTGCATCTGTCGCGCACCGGCTTCCAGTTGCGTGAGCGCCTGTCTTCCGACAACTGGCGTACCCTCAATGCGCTGGCCCAGAAGATCGGCACGAAGCCGCATGAGCGGGTTGGAATCTTCGAGGCATTGGCGCAGATCGATGAATACATCACCAGCTTCATGACCCTGGCTGGCTTTGCGCTTGATGGCATGACGCGTGACCATGGCTGGCGCTTTCTCTCGCTGGGCCGGCGTATCGAGCGTTTGCAGTTCCAGACCGAAGCCATCGAGGCGGCGATGAAGATGGGCGTCAAGGGCAACCCGGAATGGCTGCTCGACGTGTCGGATTCCATCGTGACCTATCGCTCGCGCTACATGGCGCGCCCCGAGTGGATTGCGGTGTTGGATCTCCTGATCGCGGACGACACCAACCCGCGCGGCATCGTATTCCAGACCGCCGGCCTGTGCGATTACGTGGAGCGCCTCAACGCCTCGCTTGGCGACATGCCGGATAGCGGCCTGGATGCTCTGCACCGGCGCCTGCTGGCACTGGATCCGGGGTTGGACTTCCATCCCGGCTCACGCGCCCTGGGCGAGGCCATGGTCACCCTGCGCGCGGCCTCGGCCAGCCTCTCCGACCAGATCAGCCAGCACTATTTCAGTCATGCCGAAGAGCAGGCGAGGGTGATCGCATGAGTGAACATGAAGCCGAAGCGCCGATCCGCTACCACGTCATCCACGAAACGCTGTATCGCTATGCCGCGCCGGTGAGCCTGTCGCAGCATTTGCTGCACATGGTGCCGCGCGAATGTGCGTTCCAGCATGTCGAACAGAATCTGCTTGAGGTGACGCCCAGCGCCAATCGCTGTGAGCCGCTGATTGACTGGTTTGGCAATCCCGGCAGCTGGCTGGCGCTGCGCCAGCCGCATAGCATGCTGCGCCTGATTGCGGCCAGCACGGTGGAGGTTTCCCCACGCCCGCAGTGCTGGCGCGAAGTCCCGGGGCGGCCCTGGGACGAAGTAGCGGCGATGCTCTCGGCCTTCCCATCCATTGCGCCGCTGGATGCGCAGGAATGCGCGCTGGCCTCGGTGCAGGTGCCGCTGCTGGAGGAAGTGCGCGAATGGGCGCTGGCCAGTTTTACGCCGGGGCGCCCCTTGCTGGAGGCCTGCCGCCACCTGATGGGGCGTATTCACAAGGAGTTCGAGTTCGACGCCAAGGCCAGCACGGTCGCTACGCCGGTGGCCGAAACCTTCCACAAGCGCCGTGGCGTGTGCCAGGACTTCGCCCAGCTGATGCTCTGTGCATTGCGCTCTCTGGGCCTGTCAGCACGCTACATGAGCGGTTACATCCTGACTCACCCAGCGCCGGGCAAGCCGCGCCTGATCGGAGCCGACGCTTCGCATGCCTGGATTGCGGTGTGGTGCCCCGACAATGACTGGGTGGGCTTTGACCCGACCAACAACCTGCAGCCGCATCTGGAGCATGTGATCCTCGGCTGGGGGCGCGACTTCAACGATGTGAGCCCGATGCGCGGGGTCATTCTCGGTGGCGCCTCCCATGAGGTGGAAGTGCAGGTCACCATGATGCCGGCCGAGACGCGCGATTTCGATGCCTTGCTGGGCGAGGTGCGCGGGCGCTCGCTGAAGAAGAAGGCGGCGGAGTAGGTCAGAAAAGCCGCAGGCGCCTTCCGACTGGGCGGCGTGGTGAGCCGTTATATTGTTGGCGTGCGTTGCGCTTTTCCGACCTACGCAGACCTACGCCGGCTTGCGCAGGCGCGGGTCGAGGTCGAAGCTGGCTGGGTTGCGGTAGTCATTGAGCATTACGCGCACGCCGCCTTGCAATGCCGGCCCTGACCCGGGCCCGGGCGGCGGGGTGGCGGCGAGTTCAGCGGCGAAGCGCGCCGAACTGTCGCGTGGCTGGTAGCCGATGCGTTCGGCATCGTCGCCGCGCCACCAGCACCCTGGGTTGTCGGACACGCCATATACCACGGCGCAGCCTGGTGCATCGGCCAGCAGCGCACAGCGCACCAGTTCGACAAAATCTCCCGGGCTCAGCCAAACCGCCATGCCGCGCATATCGGATGGGCGCTCCCGACAGGCTCCGATCCGCAGGCACACTGATTCGAGCCCATGACGATCGTGGTAGTAGGAGGCCAGCAGCTCGCCGTAGCCCTTGCTCACGGCATACAGGCTATCCGGGCGCATCGGCATGGAGGGGCTCACTGTTTCGCCGCAGGGATAGAAGCCGGTGACGTGATTGGAGCTGGCGAGTATGACTCGACTCAGACCCACTGCCAGCGCTGCATCGTAGAGGTTGTACTGGCCCACGATGTTGGCGGGCAACAGGGTGTCGAAATCGCGTTCGAGCGGAATACCGCCCATATGCACCACCATCTGGGCGCCGTGCAGCAAGCGACCTAGTGCAGCGCGATCAGCGAGATCGCATGGTTGGAGGGTTTCATTGCCCGTGGGGGCCTCAGTCAGGGGAACGATGTCGCTGAGAACCAGCTCGTCGCACAGCGCACGTAGTGGTGCTCGCAGCAGGCGACCTAGGCGCCCGGCAGCGCCGGTGAGCACGATGCGCCCGAAGGGGCGCGGGTTTGCAGCAAGAGTGGCTGTCTTCAGCATGATGGCAGGGGGCGGGACTGGGGCCGCCGCAGGAGGTTGTGTGGAGTTTGTGCTGCAGGGCATGACAATCCGTCCCCGGGCGGGACAGCACCGTGCTGGATGCGCAGTGGCGATAGCCCGGGCACGGCAGGTGTGTTGGTAGACTCTGCAAATGGATGTGGCAGGGCGGGCGAATGTCGGCAGGGTGGACCGCTTGATGCTTGAGATTCATGTGGCCACTCCGGCCCTGCAAGGAGAACATCATGCTGATCGAACGTGACATGAGCGAATTTTCCTGGTCGCACGAAGAGCCGCAGGAAGACGCCAGCCCGGCTGCGCTGGCTGCTGTACCGGAGCCGCTTGCAGCCCTGCTGGCGCTGCAGTTGCTGACGGTGACGCCACCGGCCTGAGTGCTTCGGCCCTACTGCATGTAGCGGGCTTCGAACTCCGCCAGCAGCTTGCCATCCGCGTCCAGCAAACTCAGCTTCTGGCCGCTCACGCGCCAGCTGTTGACCTTGCCGAGGGCGGCAAGGAAGGCCTGTTCGGGGCCACCGTCGGCTACGCAGGCCATCATGGTGGCAGCCACCTTGCTGAATTTCAGCTGCCTGTCTTCAAGGCTGTAGGCACCCATGAAGCGATTGCAACCGGCAAAGCCACTGACGCCGGGCTCGGCCTTGTCGTTCAGCACGAAATAGGCTTCGCGGGTGCCTTCATGGCTCACGACGGCCTCGCCGTTGAGGCTGAGCAGTTTCCAGTAGGTATTGACCAGACTGGCGTCTGAGGGCACGGCTGCAGGCTGGCTGCGGGCCACGCGCTTGAGCAGCAGCTCCACCGTGTCGGCATGGCCACGGGTGAGGACCGGCGCAATCGTGTCGGTGGTGAATAGCAGTTGGCCATCAAGCGTGATGCGCGCGCGCACCGTATAGCTGTGAGCGGGATTGAGGCGGCTCGGGTCGTAACGGATGGAAAAACGGAAAGGGGGCTGGCCAGCGGGGTCCAGCTTGCTGCTGCCCAGCAGTTCAGCGGGTGCGCCGACGCGGGAAATATCTTCCAGCGTGGCTTCAAAGATCGCATTGGGTGGCAGGGCGATGCGCTCGCGGTAGGTGGCGCTGCCGCTGAGGCTGGCTTCCGCCGCATGGGTACTGACGGAAAAAAGGCTGCCAATGAGCAGCAGGGCGCCGGTCAATCGGCGCGAACATGAATTCAGCATGCGAGGACTCCTGTGCGAGGGAATGCAGATTGTATGACTCCCTCTGCCGCAGAAGTTCCATCGCGCCCGTGAGCCTGTAGGGCCCAGCGCGTACGTGCGTTGGTTCAGGCAGCGTGCACCGAGACGCGTACTTCCTCATGGCCGCCGCCGTGGTGAGCCGCACGCATCGGGCAGGCGTCGAGGTAATCGCGGCCCACCGCCAGACGGATCTGGCGACCGCTGGCGAGCTGGGCGCGGCGTGCATCGAAACTGACCCAGCCGCCCTCCTGCTCCAGCCATACATCGGCCCAGGCGTACTCGCCAACGCGCTCGCCGAGCTGGTAACCGCTCACGAAGCGAGCCGGCAGGCCGATCGAGCGGCAGGCGGCAAGGAGGATATGTACCTGGTCCGGCAGGGTGGCGGCGCCGCGCGTGAAACTGCTCTCGGCACCCCGCACCGCTTCGCCGCCGGAGGGGGCCGGCAGGAGTTGCTCGCGCAGGGCCTGCAGCAGGGTCAGCACGTCGTCGATATCCTGCGGTGGCTGGCTGAGGTGTTTGTGAGCCAGTGCGGCCAGGGCCGCTCCGGGAGTCGTGAGCTGGGTGCTGGCAAGATAGATCTGCGGGGCCAACGGGCTTTGCTCGAGGCCGATCAGGGCCGGACTGCTGTCCGGCACGTCGACCACGCCGGTGACGACGATGCGCACGTTTTCATGCGGTTCGGTCAGGGTCAGCAGATGGGTAGTGTTGCCCCAGGCATCGACGCTGCGGCTGCTGCGCACCGGGGTGTTGACCTGCCATTGCGCGACGCGCACACCGGCTTCCTCTCGTGGGGTGATGCGCAACTGGCGGATGCTGTAACTGGCAGGGCTGTCAAAGTGGCAGCGGGTTTCGTGGCGGATGGTGTACTGCATCGTCAAAACCTCCTGTTTTTTGCAGGAGCGGTCTCCGGCCGCTCCTGGTGCGTCACGCTGTCACGGGCATCAGGAAATCGGTCGCGATGCGGTTGCCGACGTCATTGATGCGGGTAATGAATTTCGTCAGGTACTGATGCAGGCCACCTTCGAGTACGTCTTCAATGCGCCCGTAGCGCAGGCTGGCAGCGAGCTCGCCGGCACGGCGCTGCGTTTCCTGCGAGCGGGTGTTGGCCACCTGCTCGAGGAAAACCAGCATTTCGTCAGTGCAATAGGCCAGCGAGCGCGGCATGTCGTTTCTCAAGACGAGCAACTCGGCCACACGCGAGGGCGTGATCTGGTCGCGATAGACCTTGCGGTAGATCTCGAAGGCTGACACCGAGTGCAGCAGCGCGCTCCATTGGTAGTACTCGCCGGCATCGTCGCGGCGCGGGGCTTCTGCAATGAAGTTGTACTTCACGTCGAGAATGCGGGCGGTGTTGTCGGCGCGTTCGATGAAGGTGCCCAGACGCAGGAAGCAGTTGGCTTCGTCGCGCATCATGGTGGCGAAACTCACGCCGCGGAACTGGTGCGAGCGCAGCTTCACCCACTCGAAGAAGGCGTCCAGCTCATCGGCGCCCATCTGGCCGATGTCATAGCTCTGCAGGCTGAGCCAGGTGGCATTGATGGTTTCCCATAGCTCGGAAGTCAGGGTGCCGCGTACGGCATGGGCATTCTCGCGGGCGCTGCGCAGGCAGGAGTAGATGCTGCCGGGATTGTTGCGGTCGAGGGCCATGAAGTGCACGACTTCGGCCGGCACCAGCTTCTCGCCATGGGTGTTGAAGTAGCTCTCCAGCACACCCACGGAATCAAGGGTTTCGCGCCACAGGCGCTCGACTTCGCGTTCGCTCTGCGGCAGCAGTTGCATGCGGTTGTTCACGTCCAGCATGCGGGCGAGGTTTTCGGCGCGCTCGATGTAGCGGGCCATCCAGTACAGGTGATCGGCGGTGCGGCTGAGCATGCTCATTGTTCTCCCTCAGTTTTCCATCACCCAGGTGTCTTTCGTGCCCCCGCCTTGCGAGGAGTTCACGACCAGCGAGCCTTCCTTCAATGCCACGCGGGTGAGGCCGCCGGGCACGAAACGCACTTCGTTGCCAGAGAGCACGAAGGGGCGCAGATCGATGTGGCGCGGCGCAATGCCGGCATCCACGAAGGTTGGGCAGGTGGACAGCGACAGGGTGGGTTGGGCGATGTATTTCTCGGGCGAGGCGAGGATGCGCAGGCGGAAGTCCTCGATCTCGGCCTTGGTGGAGGCCGGGCCGACCAGCATGCCGTAGCCGCCAGCGCCATGGACTTCCTTCACCACCAGTTCGGGCAGGTGTTCGAGGGTGTAGGCGAGATCCTCGGGCTTCCTGAGCATGTAGGTGGGCACATTGTTGAGAATGGGCTCTTCACCGAGGTAGAAGCGCACCATCTCGCCAACATACGGGTAGATCGATTTGTCATCGGCCACGCCGGTGCCGACGGCATTTGAGATCGTTACGTTGCCGGCGCGGTAGGCGGAGAGGATGCCGGGTACGCCAAGCATCGAATCCGGCCGGAAGGCGAGCGGATCGAGGAAGTCGTCATCGATGCGGCGGTAGATCACGTCAACGCGTTGCGGCCCCTGCGTGGTGCGCATGAAAACCTGCTCGTCGCGCACGAAGAGATCCTGCCCCTCGACCAGCTCGACGCCCATCTGCTGGGCGAGGAAGGCGTGCTCGAAGTAGGCGCTGTTGAAGCTGCCCGGGGTGAGTACCACCACCACCGGGTCGAGCACGCCTTTGGGCGCCACGGCACGCAGGGTGTCGAGCAAGAGATCCGGGTAGTGTTCGACCGGGGCGACGCGATTCCTGGCGAAGAGTTCGGGGAAGAGCCGCATCATCATCTTGCGGTTCTCGACCATGTAGGAGACGCCGGAGGGCACGCGCAGATTGTCTTCCAGCACGTAGAACTCACCGGCGCCGGCACGCACGATATCCACCCCGGCAATCGCCGCGTAGATGTTGTTGGGCACGTCCACGCCCTGCATCTCGGGGCGGTACTGGGCATTGGAGATGACCTGCTCGGCCGGGATGCGTCCGGCCTTGAGGATTTCCTGGCCGTGGTAGATGTCGTGAATGAAGGCGTTGAGTGCTTTGACGCGCTGGCGCAGGCCGTCGGCGAGGGCCAGCCATTCGTGCGAAGGGATGATGCGCGGGATCACGTCGAAGGGGATCAGGCGCTCGGCGCCCGCCTCATCGCCATACACTGCAAAGGTGATGCCGGAGCGGCGGAACAGTGCATCGGCTTCCTGGCGCTTGCGCGTCATGCGTTCCGCACTCATCCCGTCGAACCAGTCCACATAGCCCTGGTAGTGCGTGCGCAGCTCTCCACTGGCGCTGTTCATTTCATCGTAAAACCGGGCTTGCGCCGGGCTTGCTTGGGTTTGAGCCTGAATCGGGGCCACGCGTGTCTCCTGCTGGAGCTGTTATGTCGGCACCATTGCCATTGCGAGAAGCGTGCCATGCGTGCAAAGCGCCTGTTTGCGTAAGCAGACATATAGCCATGAGCCAGATTGGTGCATGCAATCCGGGCCGTGTTCAGGCTGGTGCGTTGCAGCATGCCGGAGTGTGCCCAGAGGGTGTTGCGGCGTTGTGAAGCCCGGCCGGTGCTACTGAGCGGGAGCGTGGCGGGTTGATGGCCGCGTTCGCCTGCGGTGTCGTTGCTGCGGTGAGAAAACCGCGCTGCCGGCGAGGCTGTTGTACCCCGTAGGGAGGAGCTTGCCGTCTGGCGCGCGGGGCGGTTCATGCAGGTAAGTCCTGCTTGAAGAGATCTATCACTTTGGATTAGGGTGGCCAGTCGAATTGGCGGGATCCTGCAGCACCCGCATCAACCCTCACGCGAGTCTGAAATGATGCTCAATGCTGCCAGCGACACCGATCTGCGCAAACGCCTGCTCGATGAAGCGCCACGCGCTTTTGCACCCAACCCTGCCGGGGTGCCCAGCTTGCCGGATCGCGAGGCCTTCCTGCGGCGCCTCGACATGTCGATCCGGATGGCCGAGCGCCAGCGCTCCAGTTTCGCCGTCATGCTGCTGGACCTCGGCCCCACCGAAGATCCGCTCTCCGGCCTGGCTGCCGCGGCCGCCGCACTGCGCATCACGGTACGCCTGACAGACACCGTGGCTTGGCTGGAAGGGCGCCAGTTCGCTGTGCTGCTGAATGTGGCCAATGAAGAAGGCGCGACGCGTGTCGGCGGCAAGATTTTCGAGGCCCTGAGCGAGGCGCTGGGCGAGGCCGCCGGGCGCGAGGTGCGCGCCGGCATGGCGCTCTACCCCGGCCATGGCAAGAGCGGCGATCAACTGCTGCGGGTGGTAAATAGCGCTTTGTATCAGGCCAGCCGTGGCCGCAAAGGCATCGTCATGGCGGTGCTGGCCGAGGGGGTGTTACCCGAGGTGCGCGAAACGCTGGGGCAGCGCTTTGGCATGGCCATCGAGCAGAACGAGTTCGTACTGTGCTTCCTGCCGGTGGTGAACCTCGTGAGTGGTTTGCCGGTGGGGGTCGAGGCGCTGGCGCGTTGGCGCCATCCTGATCTGGGTCTGTTGCCGCCGGCAGAATTCATGCATCTGGCCACCAATGAGTCGGCCCTTGAAGGCCTCAGCCTGCGCCTGCTCGATCAGGCCTTGCTGCAGATCCGCAACTGGCGTGAGCGGGGCGTGGCACTCAGTCTGTCCTTGAACTTTGCGCCGGTTCTGCTGGCGCGCGAGGGCCTCGATCAGCTGATTCTGGCCCGCCTGCAGGCGCAGGGTCTGTCGCCGGAATGCCTGACGTTGGAGCTGCGGGACGAAGGCTTGGCGGTGCTACCGGCCAGCGCGCTGCGCGTGCTCTTCAGCCTGGCCTCGGCGGGCGTGTGTCTGACGATCGATGATTTTGGGCGCGGTAACGGCTCCCTGCTGGCGCTGCGGGATCTGCCGGTGCAGGAATTCAAGATCGATGCAGCGTTCGTGAGCAAGGTCTGCCACAGCGAAGCGGATGCCGCCATTGTCGCGACCCTGGTCAGCCTTGGGCGGCGCCTGGGCAAAACGGTGATCGCCAAGGGAATCGAAACCGAAGAGGTACGCCAGAAACTGCGCAGCCTAGGCTGCGAATATGGCCAGGGCTTCTGTTTCGCCCAGGCCTTGCCGGCTCAGGAGCTGGAGGACTGGCGCGATCAGCGCATGGCCGCGGACGGTGCGCGCCAGACCGTGATCTGAGCGGGACGAGCCAGGCTCGACCGCGCTATGCTGCAGGAAATACTTGCGAGGATTGCATGAAATTTCCAGCCCATGGTTCGGCGCATATTCACAGGGAAGGGCAGTTCTTGATCGCCGAAATCGGCGGTCCCTGGAATGCCGAGCTGATTCATTACTACCGCGAGCTGATGGCCGAACAGGTGCCGGCCGTGGCCGCGCAAGGCCCGTGGGGGCTGATCCTCGAAATCCGCGGTGCAGCGCTGTGTCCGCCCGAGGCAGTGGAGGGCATCCGGCGCGGAGTCGTGGAGCATGCCAGCAATTGGCGGCGGATCTGCACGGCCTATGTAATTGCCCCGGATGTTGAAGGCTATGGCGTGACCGATCGCGTCTGGCGTGGCATTTACGCCGGCATCATGCCTTTCGATATTTTTGAACACATGGCGGACGCCCGCGAGTGGACCCAGCGTCATCTGGATGCACCGCCGCCCGCATGAAAAGTCTGCTTGCCTCTGGTGCAAGGGCACGCGGCTGAGGGCCGCCAGGCGACGCTCAGCGCATACCGCCCGACTAGTGCTTGCGTCAGATTGGCGAGATGGCCGGGTCGGATCTCGAGAAGACTGACGACCGTTTCCTGCGCTACGTTGCCTTGCGGCTGGAGTAGTCCGCAAGCGCTAGTCCACGGAGGCCTGCGTGGCTTGCTTGGCTTGGCGGGCACTGAGGATTTCGCCCAGGTTCAGTTCGATCCAGTCGGCCAGCGCCTCGACCCGCTGGCCGACCTCCAGCCCCAGCGGGGTGAGGCGGTATTCCACATGTGGTGGCACCACCGGGTAGGCGATCCGGTCGACGAAGCCATCTCCTTCGAGCGATTGCAGGGTCTGCGCCAGCATCTTTTCGCTGATGCCGCGTACTTTGCGGCGCAGCTCGCTGAAGCGGTGGGTGCCGCCCAGCAGGGCGACCAGCAACAGCACGCCCCAGCGGCTGGTCACATGATTGAGCACTTCGCGCGAAGGACACAGATCGGCGAACACGTCGCCGCGTTGCATGGCCTCGGCGAGCCGGCCGCCCGCGCTGGCTGGCAATGGATCCTGTTGGCGCATCTTGAACTTACCTTTCTGTGCGTACTTACAAATAGTTAGTGTGTTGGCTATTCTGCCGCTTCCCCTCAACAAAAGGAAGTAAAGATCATGATTGCCATTACCGGAGCCTCCGGCCAGCTTGGCCGCCTCGTCATCGAATCCCTGCTGGGCAAGCTGCCGGCCGGCCAGATCGTCGCGCTGGTGCGTGATCCGGCCAAGGTGGCGGATTTCGCTGCGCGCGGCGTGGTGGTACGCCAGGCTGATTACACCCGCCCGGAAAGCTTGCTGCCGGCGCTGAGCGGCGTGGAGCGACTGCTGCTGATTTCCGGCAATGAGATCGGTCAGCGTGTGCCGCAGCACCGCGCCGTGATCGAAGCCGCCAAACAGGCCGGCATCCAGTTGCTGGCCTATACCAGCATCCTGCACGCGGATGTGTCGCCGCTGCCACTGGCCTCCGAGCACAAGGAAACCGAAGCCCTGATCCGCCATTCCGGCCTGCCTTATGCGTTCCTGCGCAATGGTTGGTACACCGAGAACTATCTCGCCAGCGCGCCGGCGGCGATCGAGCATGGGGTGCTGCTGGGCTGCGCCGGTGAGGGCCGGATTGCTTCCGCCGCGCGTGTCGACTATGCAGAGGCGGCAGCGGAAGTGCTGACGCGTGAGCATCAGGCCGGCCGTATCTATGAACTGGCGGGGGATGAGGCTTATACCCTGGGCCAGCTGGCGGCCGAGCTGGCGCGGCAGTCGGACAAGCCGGTGGTGTATCTGAATCAGTCCGAGGCGGATTTCAAGGCTGCGCTGACCGGCTTTGGTTTGCCCGAGGGGCTGGCCCAGTTGCTTGCCGAATCGGATACCGGCGCCTCGCGCAATGGCCTGTTCGATGCGGGCAAGCAGCTGAGTCGGCTGATCGGCCGGCCGACCACGGCCTGGACCGAGCAGGTCAAGGCGCTCGTGCGCTGAAGACCGGACCTCCCCAGCCCTGCCCTCCAGGACGGGGGGCGGAGAAATGGAGAAGGCCGGCCTCAGCCGGCCATGTGACCAGATCCTTTCTTCAGCCATGCCTCGCATGGCCTCCGCCGGGGTTCAGGTGCTGAAGCGCGCTGCCGCCGTGTTCAGCTCGGTGGCGAGCGCGGCGAGCTGGCGGGCTGTATCGCTGGCGCTGCGGACGGCGGAGTCCGAGTCCTCCACCATGCGGGCGATGCGCTCCACATTGGTGGCAATGCTGTTGCTGGCTGCGGTTTGCTCCGAAGTCGCGTGCGCCACATCGTGGATCTTGGCCAAGGTCTCGCCGGTTTCGCGGTTGATGCCGTCGAGTGCCTCGGCTGCTTCAGTTGCAAGCGTCACGCCCTTCTCGACCAGAGGGCGCACGGTGTTCATGCTGTGCACCACAGAGTCAGTGTCAGCCTGCACCGCCGCGATAGTCTGGGTGATTTCGGCTGTGGCCTTGGTGGTGCGCTCGGCCAGTTTGCGCACCTCATCGGCCACTACGGCAAAGCCGCGCCCCTGCTCACCGGCGCGGGCGGCTTCGATGGCGGCATTGAGGGCCAGCAGATTGGTCTGCTCGGCGATTTCCTTGATAGTGTTGGCGATGCCGTCGATCTGCCGCGTGCGATCCGCCAGACCAACGATCTTGTCCGAGGCGTCGGCCACGGTCCCTGACACTGCATGGATCGCTTCGGCGGCGGCCGCTACACGCTGGCTACCGCTCGCCGCCAGCTCGGCCGAGCGGCCGGAGCTGCGTTCGGTTTCGTGAGCGCTGTCTGCGATCTGCCCCACGCTGACGGTCATTTCCTCGATGGCGGCGGCGGTGGCGGCGGTCGCTTCAGAAGAGTGACCGGAGGACTCACGGATCACATCCATGCGTGAAGCGATGTCATTGGCCGCCGAGTTCAGCGACTGGGCGCTGTGCTTGATGCTGGCGATCATGCTTTGCAGATTGGTCTGCATGCTTTTGAGCGCATTGAGCAGGCTGCCCTCATGGCTGTCTGGCAGATGTTGCCCAAGGTGGCCGGTCGCGATCTGGTTGGCCGCGGCGGTAGCCATGTCCGGTTCGCCACCAAGTTGGCGGTAAATGTTGCGCGCCATCACGACGGCCAGGCTGGCACTGACCGCAATGATGACCAGGCCCGCCAGCAGCAGCAGCAGGGCGTAGTGCCGGAAGGCCGCATCAATATCGTCCATGAAGAAGCCGGTGCCCACTGTCCAGCTCCACGGTGCGAAGCGTGTGACGCCATTCAGCTTGGGTAGCTGTGCTGCCTTGCTGTCGCTGCCCGGGCGGGTGGTGTAGATAGTGACGAAAGCGGGGTCTGCTTTGGTGAGCGCATCACGGTAGACCTCTACCGTGGTGCGGCCATCAGGAACCTTGGAGCCGAGATCCACCTTGCCGATCCGGTCTGTTTTGACGTGTGCCACGAGCACATTCTCGTCTGTACGCGCGAACACATAGTCATTTTCGTGCTTGAGACCCTGCAGGGCCTGGCTGGCGCGGGCCTGTGCTTCCTCGCGCGAAAGCTTGCCGCTGGTTTCCATCTCATGAAAGTGCTTGAGGATCCCAACCGACAGGTTGAGCAGGGTGCGTGTCTGGTTCTCGCGCTCTGTAGCCATGGTGCTGCGGATGATCTGCAAGGCGATGCCTGCGATCAGGAGCAACCCGATGAGGGCGCTGCCGATGATCAGTACCAGTCTGCTGGAGAGTTTCATGATGTATTCCTGGGCGACGGTTCGGGGGCGTGGGCCAAAAGTAGACCTCTCTGCCTGTTAGCGTCGCAAACAGCGTGAAACTTAAGCGCTACCACCCTTTTTAGGGTTTTTCCATTACATCCCAAGCATGCGAGCGAGGCTGTTGTCTTCGGCCTCGGGCTGAACGCAGACATTGGCTTCGAGCGTGCGCAGGTGCTCATCCATCAGTTTGACTGCGCGTTCCGCATCGCCCTTTTCGATGTAATCCACCACGCGGGCATGCTCATCGTGCTCGCAGGCGGCGTTGCCCGGCGGTTCGTAGAGCGCCACGATCAGTGAGCAGCGCGAGACGAGTTCCATAAGGTATTGCTGCAGGATGGTGTTGCCGGCCACTTCGGCCAGACGCAGGTGAAAGGCACTCGCCAGCCGGGCCCATTCCGGCTGGGCAAATCGGTGCATGGCTTCGTGCTCCTGCTTGAGCTGGGCACGCAGGCTGGCGATGTCGGCCCGGCTGGCCGTGCTGGCGGCCAGTCGCACGATGCAGGCTTCGAGATAGCGCCGTGCCTCGAAGATCTGGCGGGTTTCCTCGGGGCTCGGTGCGGCCACCACCGCGCCGCGATTCACGCGCAACTCGACGATGTGGTCATGTGCAAGCTTCTGCAGCACCTTGCGCACGGTGGCGCGGCTGACGTCGAAGAGTTCGCACAGCGAGGCCTCGGGCAGCTTGGTGCCGGGCTTGAGGCGCTGGGTCATGACACTCTCGAAAACCGTGTTGTAGATGCGGGTCTCGATATCGTCTCCCGGCTTGAGGCCAGGCAGTTCGGTCACGGGCAGGGCGGTTTTGCTGCGGGAGCTTCGGGTGGCCATATTGAGTGATTGGATTGTCGACAATCCGGCTGTGTCTGATTGAACAAGCATGCCACAGCTCTGTGTCGCAGAGCGTGTGGCGTCTTGCTCAGGCGGCCAGTTGCTGGTGGATCTGGCGTGCCAGGCGGATCAGGGCCAAGTCGCTGCCGGCCGGCCCGAGCAGGGAAATGCCGATCGGCAGGCCGGCCGCACTGCGTAGCGGAATGCTTACCTGGGGCAGCCCGGCGAGGCCGGCGATGCAGCCGATGCGCAGGGTGCGCAGGCGGATTTCGTCGATCTCGGCGCCGCCTGCCGTGCGCAGCGGCGCTACGCTGGCAGCTGAGGGCAGGAGGGCGATGCCGTCTGTGCCGAGGCTGGCGCGCACCCTGGCGCGGATCGCGGCACGCTGGGCGAAGGCTTCCTCGGCCTGATCCTGGCTGACGCTGGCGGCCTGCTGCCAACGTGCGGCGATGGCCGGGGCGAAGTCCGGTGCATGCCGGCTGATCCAGTCTCCATGGCTCATCCAGCCTTCGAAAGCGCCGGCCGTGACATAGGTCTGGCGCCAGTGCTCGAGGCTCTGCGGGGCGGCGATGTCCAGCGTTTCGGTGCTGGTGCAGAAGTCGGCCAGGGCGCTGCGGACGGCCTGCAGGGCCGGCGCGAAGGCGGCGTCGGCCAGACTGCAGGCGTCGCGCAGCACGAGCAGGCGAGCTGCAGAGAAGGTGCTGGGGGGCAGCAGTACCTGGCCGACGCGCTCGAAAGTGCCCGCGTCGTGCGCGAACCAGGTGGCGGTATCGAAACCCGGATGCAGCGGTACCAGGCCGTCGCGCGAGAGCAGGCCGTGGGTGGTGCGCAGGCCCCACACGCCGCAGTAGCTGGCCGGCACGCGGGTGGAGCCGCCGGTGTCGGTGCCCAGCGCGAAGTCCACCAGTTGCGCGGCCACCGCCGCCACCGAGCCGCTCGAAGAGCCGCCGGGGATGCGCTCGGGGGCGGCGCTGTTGACCGGCATGCCGTAGTGGATGTTGTCGCCGTGGATGCTGTAGGCCAGCTCGTCGGTCAATGTCTTGCCATGCAGGGTGGCACCGGCCCCCAGCAACCGGGTGATCAGCGGACTATGCTGTTCGGGTACTGGGTGGGTGGCCAGCCACTGCGGATTGCCGGCGCCGGTGGGATGGCCGGCCACGTCGAAGACATCCTTGGCGGCGAAGCTGAGGCCGTCGAGGGGGCCACTGGCGGTGGGCGGCAGGCTGAACTTGCCGTGCGGCACCCAGGCGCCGATGCTGTCTTCGAAGGGGAGGGGGGCTGGAGTCGTCATGAGTGTTTGCAAGGAAGTTGATGTGAAGACCGTCATGCCTGAGCCGGCAGGAATCCAGCGTCTTTCGACGCGGTTCGCGAGTTCGAAGGAAGTGCAAAGTTCCTGGGCTCCTGCCTGCGCAGGAGCGACGGGTTTGTGGCGGTGGTTGCGCGCATTGGACTCAGGCCGGGAACAACTCATCCACATGGCGGCAGATCGCGCCGGGCGTGGTGAGCCAGATTTCGCCCGCATCGCGGGCGGCGGCGATGCGCTGCAGGGCGCGCCGCAGATGGCGCAGGCGGTAGGGCTGGCCGACGATGTAAGGGTGCAGTGCGATGCCCATCACCAGCGGCTGGCGCTGTGCCTGCGCCTGCATCTCGTCGAAGTTGTCGATGATTAGGTTGGCGAAGTCCTTGCCGTCCATCTGCCGTGCCATGATCATCGGAATGTCATTCACTTCCTGTGGATAGGGGATGGCCCATAGCCTTTTTCCGCTGCGTGTCGTCATCGCCACCGGCTGATCGTCGTGACACCAGTTGAGCGTGTACTGGTAGCCGGTCTCTGTCAGCAGATCGGGCGTGGCGCGGCTCTCCGAAATCCACGGCGAGAGCCAGCCGGCGGGCGCCGCGCCGCTGCACTGCGCCATGCGGGCGCGGCAGGCGGCGAGCAGGGCGGCCTCGCCGACTTCATCGAGTTCGCCCTGGCGCATGGCGTTGCTGTGGCCGTGGCCGATCAGCTCATCGCCGCGTGCGGCGAAGGCCGCCACCAGCTCCGGGCAGTGATCGTAGAGCGCGGTATTGATCAGTGCGCCGGTGGGCAGGGCCAGCGCCTCGAAGAGTTCCAGGCAGCGCCAGGCGCCGACGCGGTTGCCGTATTCGCGCCAGCTGTAGTTGAGTACGTCGGGCTGCGGCGAGACCGGGCCGATGCAGGCGCCCAGCCCCTCGCCGAAGGCGAAGTGCTCGAGGTTGAAGCCGATGTAGACCGCCAGCCTGGCGCCGTTCGGCCAGCGGTAGTCCGGCCGCTGCGTGATTGCCTGATAGCGGAAGCGGCCGCTGTCCGGCAGGGGGGGCAGCATGGGGTGCGTCATGCGCCGGCTCCCATCGGCGAGGGCCAGGCCTGGGCGAGGCCGGCGCGCACCAGCAGCCACTCGGCGCTGTCGTTCCACACCTGCATCTCGACGATCTTGCCCTGGCTCACCACATAGCGATCGACATAGCGATTGCCCTCGAAGGGCGTGCCATCCGGCCAGGCGCCGTAGAGCGTGCCGATGTTGTAGACGATGGCCTCGTCCGCCGTGGCGCCGGCCACCACGTCGGTACGCTCGAAGCGCTTTTTGACCCAAGCGTAGCGGCCCGCATTGAAGGCGCTGCAGTCGGCCGGCTCCTGCATTTCGCGGCCGCCGGTGAAGCGGATGCGCAGGTCCGGCGCGGTGAAGGCGCGCGCGCCCTCCGGGTCCGGAATCATGATGATGCGCAGGAATTCTTCGACCAGCTCGCCGGCCTGACGGCCGATCTCTGCGGAGGGCTGGATGCCCGGTTTTGAAGCGGAATTCATGTTCGATCTCCATTTTTTGCACTGAATCTGTGCAGCTAATCGCCAATCAGGCGCTTGGTGGAGTGTGAGCATGTGTCGTGCCAGATTGTCGACAATCGCGTTTATGTTGTGTTTTCAATGTTTGTTGCTGATTGGCCGCAATGGGCACGCTTCCTGCATTCGATGTCGGCGAGGCCCGCAGGCCTGCCCATGTCCCGATCACAGGAGAATCTTCATGACCCGCATCACCCGACGTAGCGTTCTGACCGCCGCCCTGGCCGCGGCCGGCTGTTTCATGTTGCCGCTGGCCCACGCCGCCGACCCGATCAAGATTGGTCTGGTGACGGCCTTGTCCGGTCAGTCCGCGCTGGCCGGCGAGGCCATCACGCGTGGCATGACGGTCGCCATCGAGGAAATCAACGCCAAGGGCGGCCTGCTCGGCGGGCGCAAGATCGAACTGGTGCGCCGCGATGACGAAGGCAACCCGGCCAAGGGCGTGACCGCGGCGCGCGAGCTGATCTACAAGGAGAAGGTGGCGGTGCTGTTCGGCGGCCTGGATACGCCGGTGTCGGTAGCCATCGTGCAGATGGCCAACCAGGAGAAGGTGCCCTTCATGGGGCCGTGGGCCGCCGGCACGCCGATCACCCAGAACGGCGCCAAGCCGAATTTCGCCTTCCGCGTATCGGCGGTGGACGAGATCGTCGATCGCGGCATGCTGGCCTATGCGCAGAAGACCTTCAAGGCGAGCAAGCCCGGCATGATCCTGGTGAACAACGCCTGGGGCGAATCCAACGAGAAGGGCCTCAATGCCGCCCTGGCGGCCAAGGGCATGAAGGCGGTGGGCAGCGAGAAGTTCGAGGCCAATGATGTGGACGTGGTGCCGCAGCTCACGCGCCTCAAGGCCGCCGGCGCCGACGTGCTGTTCATGGTCGGCAACGTGGGCCCCTCGGCGCAGGTCGTGAAATCGCTCGACCGCATGGGCTGGAAGGTGCCGGTGGTGTCGCACTGGGGCCCGGCCGGTGGCCGCTTCACCGAGCTGGCCGGACCGAACGCCAAGAACGTGCACTTCGTGCAGACCTACAGCTTCTTCGGCAAGCAGAACCCGGTCGGCGAGCGCCTGATCAAGACCCTGATGGCCAAGTACCCGGACATCAAGGGCGTGGATGACATTACCCCGGCAGTGGGCGTAGCGAATGCCTACGACGGCATGCAGCTGGCCGCACAGGCAATCACCAAGGCCGGCTCCACCGAGGGCGACGCGGTACGCCAGGGCTTCTACAAGATCGACCGCTACGAAGGCCTGATCAAGACCTATGTGAAGCCCTTCTCGCCCGAAGTGCATGACGCGCTGACGGAGAACGACTACGTGTGGGCCTATTTCATTGATGACTTCATCCTGCCGGTCGGCATGACGAAAAAATAAGCGTCTGGCCGTCGTTCCTGCCATGGCGGGAACGACGGCTTTTCTGACCGCCCCAACAATCACTTCGCAAGGCAGCCGATGCTTCTCCTCTCCGCCCTCATCTCCGGCCTCGGCCTGGGTGCCATGTATGGCCTCATGGCACTGGGTTTCCATGTCACCTATGCCGTCTCCGGCACGGTCAATTTCGCCCAGGGCAGCTCGATGATGCTGGGCGCGGTGCTGACCTTTGGTTTCGCCCAGGCGCTGGCCTGGCCGATGCCGCTGGCGATCCTGCTGGCGCTGGCCTTGTGTGCGCTGTACGGCCTGCTGGTCGAATTCGTGGCGGTGCGGCCCTTCGCCAGTCGCGGCTCGGATGCCTGGCTGATGTCCACCGTGGCGCTGGGCATCGTGCTGGATAACCTGGTGATGTTCTCCTTCGGCAAGGAGCCGCGTTCCCTGCCTTCGATGCTGGCGCAGACACCGATCGAACTCGGCGGTCTGGGGCTGGGCGTGTATCCCTTGCAGGTCTTGATTCCTGTCATCGGCCTGCTGCTTGCCGCCGTGCTGCATTTCGTGGCCCGCCGCACGCGCTGGGGCATCGCCATGCTGGCGGTGGTGCAGAACCGCGATGCAGCGCGCCTGATGGGTATTCCGATCCGCCGCGTGGTGGCGGCCGCGTTTGCGCTGTCCACCCTGTTCGCTGGCATTGCCGGGGTGTTGATCGCGCCGCTCATGAATGTGCATGCCGACATGGGCACCTTGTTCGGCCTCAAGGCTTTCGCGGTCGCCATCCTCGGTGGCATCTCCAGCGCCTGGGGGGTGATGCTGGCCGGGCTGATCTTCGGCGGCGTGGAGGCCATCGTCACCGCCACCCTGGGCTCCGGCTACACCCAGATCATCAGTTTCTCGCTGGTGATTGCCGCACTGGCTCTGCGTCCCAACGGCCTGTTCGGCCGCGCCGAGGTGCGCAAGGTATGAGCCCACTGAATCCGACCTTTTCCGTGCCCGCCATGTCAATCCACCCGAATGTCATTACCGGCCGCAATGACCGCGGCCTCTCACGTCTCGTGTTCACGCTGCTGTGTGTGATGACGGCGTTGCTGCTGGCCTGCACGCTGAACGGCTACTACGTCTTCGTGCTGGCCAACGTGGCCCTGCTGGCCATCGTCGGCATCGGCCTCAACGTGCTGATGGGCCTCTCCGGTCAGGTGTCCTTTGGCCATGTCGGCTTCTACGCCCTGGGCGCCTATGGCGTGGCGGTGCTAACCACCCGGGCCGGCTGGAGCTTCTGGGCCGCCTGGCCGATGGCGGCCTTGTTGAGCAGCGCCATCGGAGCGCTGCTGGCGCTACCAGCCCTGCGTGCCAAGGGGCCTTATCTGGCGATGATCACGATTGCTTTCGGTTTCATCGTGGAGCACAGCATGGTCGAGATGCGTGGGCTCACCGGTGGCCAGAACGGCATCATGGGCATCGTTGCTCCGGCGCTCGGCGCGGCCCTGCGCGGCGAGCGCGCGGTGGCGGTGCTGGCGGTGATCACGGCGGCGCTGGCGCTTGGCGCCTACCTGCTACTGGCGCGTGGCAGCTGGGGCGCGGCCCTGCGTGCGGTGCGCGACAGCGAGACGGCCGCCGAATCCATCGGTCTCAACCCGCTTGTCATCAAGACCGTGGCCTTTGCCGTGTCGGCCTTGCTGGCCGGGCTGGCTGGCGGTCTGTATGCGCCGCTGTCTGGTTTTGTCACGCCGAGCAGTTTCGGTTTCATCCAGTCCATCCTGTTCGTGCTGGTAGTCATGATCGGCGGCTCGGGTACCCTGGCCGGGCCCATCGTTGGCGCGATCATCGTTGGTGTGCTGCCGGAGCTCCTGTCCAGCCTGGAGGAATACCGCCTGCTGTTCTTCGGCCTGCTCCTGCTGCTGGTGCTGTGGGCCGCTCCCGAGGGCATGGTGGGGCTTTTGCGCCAACTGTCGGCCGCCCTGCTGCGGCGCCTGGGACGTGCCGCAAGCCTGCCCGCAGACGGGCCGGCGCCGGCGCTGGAGATGTCGGCGCGCAGTCGCGGGGTGTTGCGCGCCGAGCAGCTGAGCATGATCTTCGGTGGGGTGTGGGCGGTGAGCGAACTCTCCTTCGAGGTTCAACCGGGCCAGGTCACCAGCCTGATCGGCCCGAACGGCGCTGGCAAGAGCACGGCGCTGAACATGCTGAGTGGTTTCTACACCCCCAGCGCCGGGCGCTTCCTGCTGCATGACGCTGCCCTGCAGGGGCAGGGCGCTTGCCGGGTGGCGCGCGCCGGGGTGGCGCGCAGCTACCAGACCTCGCAGCTCTTCGGCAGCCTCAGCGTGCTCGATAACGTGGCCCTGGCCTTGCCGCGCGGTCGCCTCGGCGCCTTGCTCGGGCGCCAGGCGGTGTGCGGCGCGGCGGCACGCGAGCGGGCCGCCAGCCTGCTGCGCTGGTGCGGTTATCAGGGCGCGCTGAGCCTTAAGGCCGGTGGCTTGGCGCATGTGGACCGGCGCCTGGTGGAGATCGCCCGTGCGCTGGCCAGCGACCCCGAGGTGCTGCTGCTCGACGAGCCGGCGGCCGGCCTGTCGCGCGAGGACAAGGTCTTGCTGGCGGCGCTGTTGCGGCGCATTGCCGCGGCCGGCATCGGCGTGCTGCTGGTCGAGCACGACATGGCGCTGGTCATGGAGATCTCGGATCACATCGTGGTGCTGGATGCCGGCCAGCTGCTGGCGCGCGGCACGCCGGCCGAAATCCAGCAGGACCCGGCGGTGCGCCGCGCCTATCTGGGCGAGGCTGACGCGCTGCAGATCGCGCCGGCCACGGCGCGCCAGATGAGCGCCGAGCGCCCGGAGCTGCTCGGCGTGGGCGGACTCAGCACCGGTTACGGCGCCGAGCCGGTGTTGCACGCGGTGGATCTGCAGGTGCGCGCGGGCGAGATGGTGGCGCTGCTGGGCGCCAACGGGGCGGGCAAGTCCACCCTGATGCGCAGCCTCAGCGGCTTGCACAAACCTCTGCAAGGCGGCATCCATCTGGGCGGCGTGGAGCTCACCGGCCTGCCGGCCGAGCAGGTCGTGCGCCTAGGCCTGGTGCTGGTGCCGGAAGGGCGCCAGGTCTTCCCCGAGCTCTCGGTGCTGGACAACATCCGCCTCGGCGCCTTCCTGCGTCCCGCAGGCCGCGAGCAACGCGTGGAGGAGATGCTGACGCGCTTCCCGCGCCTGCGCGAGCGCCTGCACCAGCGCGCCGGCCTGCTCTCGGGCGGCGAGCAGCAGATGCTGGCGATTGCCCGCGCACTGATGAGTCAGCCGCGCGTGCTGCTGCTGGATGAGCCCTCGCTGGGCCTCGCGCCGAAGGTGATCGCCGAGCTTTTCGCGGCGCTCGATCGCCTGCGCGGCGAGAACATGACCCTGCTGCTGGTCGACCAGATGGCCGCACTCGCCCTGGCCCTGGCTGATCGCGCCTATGTGCTGGAAAACGGCCAGGTCGTGGCGCGCGGTACGGCGGCCGAGATCGCCGCCGACCCGGCGCTGGCCAAAGCCTATCTGGGAGCGCACGGATGACGATGGAGAACGGAGTCATCAACCTGCCGCATGTTCTGGCCGAAGTCCGGGCGGCCTTTGCGCGTTACGAAGCGGCGCTGACCGGCAACGCGGTGGCGGTGCTCGACGAGCTGTTCTGGCGCAGCCCGCACACCGTGCGCTATGGCGCGAGCGAAAACCTCTACGGCTACGCTGCGATCCAGGCCTTCCGCGCCGCGCGCCCGGCCCAGGGCCTCGCGCGCCACCTGCGCAACACCGTGATCACGACGTACGGCGAGGACTTCGCCACCGCCTGTACCGAGTTCACGCGCGAAGGCGTGGCTCGCGTCGGCCGCCAGACCCAGACCTGGCTGCGCCTGCCCGAGGGCTGGCGGGTGGTGGCGGCGCATGTCTCCTGGATGGATTGAGCCGCAAGGCCACACAAACCCGATCAAATCAGACCCATCATGAATCTCGAATTTACCCATATTGCATTGTTCGCCGTTGCGCTGCTGCTTACCGGCTGCGTGTCCGGTTTCCTCGCCGGTTTGCTGGGCGTGGGCGGCGGCATCATCGTGGTGCCGATTCTCTACATGCTGTTCCCGGCCCTCGATGTGCCGGAGGCGATCCGCATGCATCTGGCGGTCGGCACCTCGCTGGCCATCATCATCCCCACTGCCATCACCTCGGCGCGCGCGCATTACGCCAAGGGCGGGCTGGACCCCAAGCTGCTGCGCGCGCTGGCGCCCAGCATCCTGGTCGGCGTGGTGGCCGGCAGCATCTTTGGCGGCAAGGCCAGCGGCACGACCCTGATCCTGATCTTCGCCATCATTGCTTTGCTGGTGTCCATTTACATGGCATTCCGCCGCGACAGCTGGGTGCTGGCATCCGCGCTGCCGGCCTCGCCGCTGCTGCGGGCGCCGATCGGGCTGTTCATCGGCTGGTTCTCGGTGCTGATGGGAATTGGTGGCGGCACCCTGTCGGTGCCCATCCTGAGTGCCTTCAGCGTCGAGATGCGGCGCGCCGTGGGCACCGCTTCGGCGGTGGGCATTTTGATTGGCGTGCCGGGTGCGCTGGGCTTCATTGCGACAGGCTGGGGCAATCCGTTGCTGCCGCCGTTCAGTCTGGGCTATTGCAGCCTGATTGGCTGCGCGCTGATCGTGCCGGCTTCCATGCTTACCGCACCCTGGGGCGTGCGTACTGCGCACGCCATCGCACCGGCGCTGCTGCGGCGTGTCTTCGCGGTGTTTCTGTCGCTCACTTCGCTCAAGATGTTCCTGAGCGCATTCGGAGGCTGAACATGCTGAAAGCAAGCTTGGCGCGCGGTGGTATGGTCTCGGCGCCGCATCATCTCGCAGCGCAGAGTGGCGCGGCGGTGCTGCGCGAGGGCGGCAATGCGGTGGAGGCAATGGTCGCGGCCGCCGCCACGATTGCGGTGAGTTACCCACACATGAATGGCATCGGCGGCGACGGCTTCTGGCTGATTGCCGAGCCGGGCAAGGCGCCCGTCGCGATCCGCGCCTGCGGCCCGGCCGCGCAACTGGCCGAGCGCAGCTTCTACATTCAGGACAAGAGCATTCCCACGCGGGGCCCGCGTGCCGCACTGACGGTGGCCGGCGCCATCGGCGGCTGGGCGCAGGCGCTGGACGTCGCGGCGCGCCTGGGCGGCAGGCTGCCACTGGAACGCCTGCTGGCCGACGCCATTCATCATGCGCAGACTGGCGTACCGGTGACGCGCTCGCAGGCCCAGCTCACCGCCGCCAAATGGCATGAGCTGGAAGTCGTGCCGGGCTTCGCCGAAACCTTTGCCCCCCAGGGGCTGCCAAGGGTCGGCGATACGCAGACCCAGCCGCGCCTCGCCGCCACCCTGGAGCAGCTGGCGCGTGCCGGGCTGGAGGACTTCTATCGCGGTGATGTGGCACGCAGCCTGGCGCGCGATCTGGAGGCGCTGGGCAGCCCGCTGCGCCTGGCCGATCTGGAAAGCTACCGCGCCGAGCAAGTGACGCCGCTGTGCGTGGAGCTGGGCGTGGGGCGCAGCTACAACCTGCCACCACCCACCCAGGGCGTCAGCGCCCTGGCCATCCTCGGCATCTTTGACCAGCTGGGGATCAGGGAGGGCGAGTCCTTCGCCCATGTGCACGGCCTGGTCGAGGCCACCAAGCGCGCCTTCCGCTGGCGCAATGCGCACTGTGGCGACCCACGCTATATGCACGCCGACGCGCAGGCCTTTCTGGCTGCGGATTCACTGCGGCACGAGGCGAGTCAGATCGACCTGCAGCGCGCCGCGCCCTGGCCCGAGTTGGCCAAGCCCGGCGACACCATCTGGATGGGCGCGGCCGACCGCCACGGCAACGTGGTGAGCTACATCCAGAGCGTGTACTGGGAGTTCGGCAGCGGCGTGGTGCTGAACGAAAGCGGCGTGCAATGGCAGAACCGCGGCGCCAGCTTTACCTTGCACGATGGCCCCAATGCGCTCATGCCGGGGCGCCTGCCCTTCCACACCCTGAACCCCTCGCTGGCGCAGTTGAAGGACGGTCGCGTCATCGCCTACGGCACGATGGGCGGCGAAGGCCAGCCGCAGACCCAGGCCGCGGTGTTCTCGCGCCACGTGTTGTTCGGCCAGGACCTGCAGGCCGCGGTGACGGCACCGCGCTGGCTGCTGGGCCGCACCTGGGGCGAAGAGTCGACCAACCTGAAACTGGAGTCGCGTTTTGCGCCGGCGCTGTATGAGGCGTTGAGCGCGGCCGGGCATGACATTCAGATCGTCGGTGACTTCGAGGACATGATGGGCCACGCCGGTGCGGTGTCCGTGCATCCCGGCGGGCTGATCGAGGGGGCGAGCGATCCGCGTGCGGATGGCCTGTGCGCGGCGCTGTGAGCTGCGCCTGAGCCTGGTGCGCCGGAGCGGGGCAGGGCACCGCCGGCGTGCATGTCGCCAGACGTTTTGTATGCAAAAATATCAGCATGTTTTTGTAAGTTACTGAAAGGTAAGAGTTTTTGTTTTTGGCATGCGCCGTGCTTAGTGTTTTCAAGCAGAAAGGGAGCGCATGGCACACAAGGCATCTGAACTCGAGCTGATCAAACTCAGCAAACGCTATGGCCAGGTCACGGCGGTGGATGCCATCGACCTGAGTATTCCTTCCGGCAGCTATTGCTGCCTGTTGGGGCCCTCGGGCTGTGGCAAGACCTCCACCCTGCGCATGATCGCCGGCCACGAAACGGCCAGCGATGGTGACATCCTGCTGGGCGACCGGAACATCACGCTGCTGCCGGCCGCCGAGCGTGGCACGGCCATGATGTTCCAGAGCTACGCCCTGTTCCCGCACCTGTCGGTGCTGGATAACGTGGCCTTCAGTCTCAAGATGAAGGGTGTGGCCACAGCCGAGCGCCATAGCCGTGCCCAGGCCCTGCTCGAGCGCGTGGCGATGGGGCAATACGCCCAGCGCAAACCCTCCGAGCTCTCCGGCGGCCAGCAGCAGCGCGTGGCCTTGGCGCGCGCCCTGATCACCGAGCCGCGCGTGCTGCTGCTCGATGAGCCGTTGTCGGCGCTGGACCCCTTCCTGCGCATCCGCATGCGTGCCGAGCTCAAGCGCTGGCAGAGCGAGCTGGGCTTCAGCTTTGTGCATGTCACCCACTCGCAGGAAGAGGCGATGGCGCTGGCTGATCAGGTGGTGGTCATGAATGCCGGCCGCATTGAGCAGGTGGCCACCCCGCACACCCTTTTCAACGCCCCGGCCAGTGTGTTCGTGGCGCGCTTCATCGGTGGTCACAACGTGCTCGAAGCCGGCGGTCAGAAGATTTCGGTGCGTGCCGACCGCATGCGTCTGGCGCGCAGCGCGCCCACCGAGGGGGCGAGCGTGGCGGCGCAGGTGGCGGCCGTCGAATACCAGGGCACTTATGTGCTGGTTGAGCTTGCTCACGAGGCGATCAGCGAGTTTTCGGTGGTGGTGCCCGAGCAGGAATTCTTTGCCGCGCCCTGGCAGGCCGGGGAGTCGGTACATGTGAGCTGGACGAGCGCTGACGCGCACGCACTGGCCTGAGCTTTTTTCTGCCGGCACCGGCCGGCACCCTTGCGTAGCCTTGAATGGAGAAGATGATGGCGAAGATCGATTCCGGCAGTACCGAGCAAGTATCCAGCACGCCCGACACCCTTGAGGCCGCCGAGGCCGCCAACCCGATGCGCCGCCTGCTGCTCAAGGGCACCGCCGGCATCCTGGCCGCCGGGGTGTTTCCGGCCATTCACGCGCAGGAAAAACTGGTGCTGCGCTACCTCGGCACGGCCGTGAATCAGGACAAGGCGATTGCTGACCGCTTCAAGGCCGATACCGGCATCGAGATCCAGTACATCCCGGTGACGACCGATGAAGTCACCAAGCGCGCGGTGACCGCACCGAACAGTTTCGATCTGATCGACACCGAGTATTTCTCGCTCAAGAAGATCATTCCCACGGGCAATCTGCTCGCCATCGATGCCAAGCGCATCAAGAATGCGGACAAGATCACGCCGCTGTTCACCAAGGGCGAGATCGGTGGCAAGAAGGTGGGTGACCAGGGCACCGCGCCGAAGAAGGTGATGTTCCTCGAGGGGGCAGACTCGAAGAAATTCTCGGCCACCCCGACCCAGTTCATGACCCTGATTCCCACGGTCTATAACGCCGATACCCTGGGCATCCGGCCGGACCTGATCAAGCGCCCGATCGACTCCTGGAAGGAGCTGCTGAACCCCGAGTTCAAGGGCAAGGCGGCGATCCTGAACATCCCCTCGATCGGCATCATGGATGCGGCGATGGTGGTGGAGGCCATGGGCCTGCACAAGTATGCGGACAAGGGCAACATGACCCGCGCCGAGATCGACCTGACCATCAAGACCCTCATCGAAGCCAAGAAGGCCGGCCAGTTCCGCGCCCTGTGGAAGGATTTCAACGAGAGCGTGAACCTCATGGCTTCCGGCGAAGTGGTGATCCAGTCGATGTGGTCGCCGGCCGTCACCGCCGTGCGCACCAAGGGCATCGCCTGTAATTTCCAGCCGCTCAAGGAAGGCTATCGTGCCTGGGCGGCCGGTTTCGGCGTGCCCAAGAGCGTCAAGGGCAGGAAGGCTGATGCGGTGTATGAATTCATCAACTGGTTCCTTGATGGCTGGGCCGGCGCCTACCTCAATCGCCAGGGCTATTACAGCGCCGTGCTGGATACCGCCAAGGCCAAGATGGAAGCCTATGAGTGGGCCTACTGGATGGAAGGCAAGCCGGCCGCGAAGGACATCAAGTCGCCTAACGGCGATGTGCTGGCCAAGGCCGGTGCGCTGCGCGATGGCGGCTCTTACGAGCAGCGCCTGGGCAGCATCGCCTGCTGGAATGCGGTGATGGACGAGAACGAGTACATGGTTCGCAAGTGGAACGAGTTCGTCGCCGCCTGATGTGCGCTCTGCGCCCGGCTTTGGCCGGGCGCCTGCCCGACCTTTAATTCCAGGTATCAAAGATGGAAAACAGCTACATGAAAACCGCTGCCAGTCCGATGCGCGCGCGCTGGCGCACACACGGTCTGCCCGGCTGGGTCCAGGCCACGCCTTACAGTCTGGTCTTCCTGCTGTTCTTCATCCTGCCGCTGGGCCTGATTCTCGCGGTGAGCTTCTGGGATGCCACCGAATACGAAATGATCCCGGCCTTCACGGCCAAGAACTATCTCGCCATCTTCGAAGGCTGCAGCAATACCGCAGAGCTGTGTGTCAGTTTCAAGACCTATCTGTCTACACTGAAGTT
This sequence comes from Uliginosibacterium sp. 31-12, assembly GCF_030548425.1. Classification (NCBI taxonomy): domain Bacteria; kingdom Pseudomonadati; phylum Pseudomonadota; class Betaproteobacteria; order Rhodocyclales; family Zoogloeaceae; genus Uliginosibacterium; species Uliginosibacterium sp. 31-12. The sequence continues at coordinate 61,554 of NZ_JAUOOA010000009.1, forward strand.
CAGCTTCCTGGCCTGGGGCTGCACGCTCGGCATCGGCTTCATCGTGTCCTACTTCCTGGCCTTCCATGTGCGCAGCAGCGCGATGCAGACCCTGTTGTTCGTGCTGTGCACCATTCCGTTCTGGACCTCCAATGTCATCCGCATGATCTCGTGGATGCCTCTGCTGGGGCGCAATGGCCTGGTCAATGATTTTCTGCTCAGCACCGGGCTGGTGTCGCAGCCGGTCGACTGGCTGCTCTACTCGCCCTTCTCGGTGGTGCTGGCCTTCGTGCATCTCTACACCGTGTTCATGATCGTGCCGATCTTCAATTCGATGATGCGCATCGATCGTTCCCTGATCGAGGCCGCGCTGGATGCCGGAGCGAACACCTGGCAGATCCTGTGGAACGTGATCGTGCCGCTCTCGCGTACCGGCATCATCATCGGCTCGATCTTCGTGATCACCATCGTGATGGGGGATTTCGTGACCATCGGCGTGATGGGCGGGCAGCAGATCGCCTCGGTGGGCAAGATCATCCAGGTGCAGACCAGTTATCTGCAGTTCCCGCTCGCTGCCGCCAATGCGGTGATCCTGCTGGCGGTGGTGCTGATGATCATCTGGGGGCTCACGCGCCTCGTCGATATCCGCAAGGAGCTCTGAGATGGACGGCAAACGCAGCCCCGGGTTCTACGCGCTGGCCGCCTTTTTCGGCCTCTTCCTGCTGTTTCTCTACGGGCCGACGATCACCATTTTCGTGCTCAGCTTCCAGGGCCCGGAGGGGGGCCTCACCTTCCCGCTCAATGGCCTGTCGCTGCACTGGTTTCATGAGCTGTTCAAGGGCATCGGCGTGATCGATATCGGCGCAGCCCTGCTGCGTTCCTTCAAGCTGGGTCTGCTGGTGACCTCGCTGACGGTGCTGCTCGCAGTGAGTGCCGCGCTGGCCTTCCGCAAATCGCTGCGCGGCGGCGGGGCGCTGTTCTATGTCACGGTGGCCAGCCTGATCATGCCCTCGATCATCGTGTCGCTGGGCATCGGCCTGTCCTTTCGCCTCTTCGATGGCGCGCTGAAGCATTTCTTCGAGTGGCTGGGCTGGTTCGAAACGCTGGAGGGCTTCAACACCAGCATGGGGCTGTACACCTCGGCGCTGGGCGCCCAGCTGACCTGGACCCTGCCGTTCGGCCTGCTGATCATGTTTGCCGTGTTCAACCGCTTCAACGCCGCCTATGAGGAGGCTGCCCGCGATCTCGGCGCCACGCCCTGGCAAACCCTGCACCATGTGGTGCTGCCCCTGATCGGGCCAGCAGTGGTCGGCGTGGCGATGTTCGGCTTCACCCTGTCGTGGGACGAGATCGCGCGCTCCTCGCAGGCCATCGGCGATCTCAATACCCTGCCGCTGGAGTTGCAGGGCCTCACCACCACGGTGACCACGCCGGTGATCTACGCCCTTGGCACGATCACCACCCTGGTTTCCTTTGTGGTCGTGGCGCTGGCGCTCGGCCTCGCGGCCCTGGGCCGGCGGCGCAGCGGGAGGCGCGGATGAGCACGCCCCAACAGCGCGTTTCGGCGCCCGCTCATCTGAGTGATGCGGACATCTACGAGCAGCTCATCGGGGCGGTGCTCGATCATCGCCTGGCGCCGGGCACGCGCCTGACCGAGGAAAAGCTCGGGCGGGCCTTCGGCGTGTCGCGCACGCGCATCCGCCAGGTGCTGGTGCGCCTGGCGGCCGAGCAGGTGGTGGTGCAGACCCACAATTGTGGCGCAACCGTCGCGAGCCCCACGCCAGCCGATGCGCGTGAAGTGTTCGAGGCGCGGATGCTGATCGAGCCTTCCCTGATCGCGGGCTTCATCCGCCAGGCGCACACGCATGAGCTTGAGTGCCTGATCGCCTTGCTGGCCGAGGAAGAGGCAGCCAACCACCGCGGTGACCGGCGCGCCGCAATCCGTCTGTCCGGCGAGTTCCACATGAAGATCGCGCAGGGCGCAGGCAATGCGACTCTGGAGAAGATCCTGCACGAACTCATCTCGCGCACCTCGCTGATCCTGATGACCTTCGGCCAGCGCCCGCCGGGGCGCCGCGGCAAAGCGCCGCTGCGGGTGCATGAGCACAGCTGCGGCTGCGACGAGCATCAGGCCCTGGTCGAGGCGATCCGGGCCAGAGATGCGCGTGAGGCGGCCAGCCTCATGAAGAAACACCTGAAGCATCTGCTCGAACACATTTCCTTCGAGCGTGAGCCGGTGCCGGGGCCGGACATCGAGTTCATGTTCCGTCAGGGCTGAACATCGTGCGCCTCCTGATCATCAATCCGAATACCAGCGCACACGTCACCCGGGCGCTGGGTGAGCACATCACACCGATGCTGGGGCAGTGTTGGCAGCTCGACTGCGTGACGGCCCGCTTCGGCGCCGCCTACATCGCCTCCGAAGCGGCCTATGCGATTGCCGCGCATGCCGTGCTGGATGCCTGGAGCTGCCAGGAGGGGGCTTATGACGCGATCCTGATCGGTTGCTTTGGAGATCCCGGCCTCGAGGCCCTGCGCGAGCTGGCCGGCTGTCCGGTGATCGGGTTGGCTGAAGCGGCCATGCAGGAGGCGGCCAGGGCCGGGCGTTTTGCCATCGTCACCGGGGGCGCGCGCTGGGCGCCGATCCTGCAGCGGCGGGCGGCGGCGGCGGGGCTGCAGGATCAGCTCGCCGGCCTGCAGGTACTCAGCGAGTCGGGGGCAGAGCTGCTGGCTGATCCGCCGCGTGCGCTTGATCGACTCGAAGCGGCGGCCCGCCAAGTGCGCAGCGCGTCCGGTGCCGAGTCCGTCATCATCGGTGGCGCCGCGCTGGCCGGCATGGGGGAGGCGCTGGCCCGGCGCCTGCCTTTCGCGGTGATCGACAATGTGTCGGCCGCGGCCCGTGCGATTCGCACTGCAACCTCGCGTCCGGCCGCTGCCGGCCCGGACGGGGCCGGTTATCACGGCCTCAGCCCCGAACTGCTGGCCCGCCTGCAAGCCTGATCCTTCCTCTTCGGCCTCACCCGGCACGCCTTCGGGTTGCCTTGACAGGCCTTCCCCGGGGCGACTAGATTCCGCCTTTGTTACCGATTCGTAGCAAATTTGCCTACGACGATAGTCATAGCCCTGCAGCCCCGGCGGCAGACATAAAAAAGACGAGGAGACAGAATGTTCGGCAAATTTCTGATCGGCGCAGCCGCCCTGATGCTGGGGGCCAATGCACATGCTGCGGCGGACTATCCCAGCGGCTACACGAAGTGTGCCCAGGTTGGCAGCAGTTGCAGCATGAGCGGCAGCCACACGGTGGCGCTGGGCAAGTCCGGCAGCTTTGTGTACGCCACGCTGACGGGCAATTTCACCTGTGCCCAGTCGCTGTTCACCGGCGGCAGCGCCTACACCGCCTCGGCCTGGTGCTCGGTGGGGCCGGTGGTAACGGCTGCTTCGTCCTCCTCCGCTTCATCATCTTCTGCCGCGGCTTCGTCGGTCGCCGTCTCCAGTGCGGCCCGTTCCAGCGTGGCAGCCAGTGTGGCCTCGAGCGCGGCTTCGAGCGCTGCGCAGTCCAGCAGTGCCGCAGTCTCCAGCAGCGCCAGCAGCAATCCCTATGTCACTGGCTGTGGCACCGAGACCAGCAATCTGGTGGCCTCCAGGGTCTATTACGTCACGCCGACGGCCGCCAGCACCGGCGCCGGCACCAGCTTCTCGGCGCCGATGAGCTTCACGGCCGCACTGTCGGCGGTCAGCGCCGGGCAGATGATCCTGCTGCAACCCGGCACCTATAGCGTGCCCTATACCGCAGGGGCCAAGAACACCCTCACCCTGGCGAAGTCTGGCAGCGCCAGCGCCCGCATCTACATGGTTGCGGCCAACTGCGGCAAGGCCGTGATCGACTTTTCCTTCCCTGAAAACACCTATGTCCAGGACTCCTACGGTTTCTACCTGACCGGCAGCTACTGGTACTTCAAGGGCATCGAGATCACCCGGGCCGGCTACCAGGGCGTCTATGTGACCGGTGGCTACAACACCTTCGAGAACGTGGCCTTCCACAACAACCGGAACAGTGGTCTCGAAATCAACAAGGGCGGCCATCACACCACCGTGATCAACTCGGATGCCTACCGTAACTACGACCCGAAGAAGAACGGCAGCATGGCCGATGGCTTTGCCTCCAAGCAGACCCAGGGGGCGGGCAATTTCTTCTACGGCTGCCGTGCCTGGGAGAACTCGGATGATGGCTGGGACACCTTTGACAGTGCCGAAACGGTGACCATCGAGAATAGCTGGACCTTCCGCAATGGCGTGGATGTGTGGGGCTATGGCAACTTTGCGGGGAACGGCAACGGCTTCAAGCTGGGTGGCAACTACAAGCTGCAGCGCAACCGGATCATCAACTCGGTTTCCTTTGGCCATCCCAACAAGGGTTTCGACCAGAACAACAATGTTGGCGGCGTCACGGTCATCAACAACACCTCCTTCCAGAACGGCATCAACTACGGCTTTGGCGGTGCGCTGACGGCGGGTGAGCAGAATGTCTTCGCCAACAACGTGTCGCTCTCCGGCAAGGCTGCTGACAGCATCGCCAACGCGACTTCAAAGACCAATACCTGGAACGGTATTGCGGTGAGCAGTGCGGACTTCCTGAGCGTGGACACCAACCTCGCCAGCCGCAGCCGCAACCCGGATGGCTCGCTGGTCTACACCACCCTGTTCCGCCTGGTTGCCGGCAGCAAGCTGATCAATGCCGGCAGCAACGCAGGCCTGCCTTACCTGGGCAGCGCCCCGGATCTGGGGGCTTTCGAACGCGAGTGATCTGCCGGCTCCGGGTGGCGCTCCGCCCGGTAACCGAGAAAAACCCACGGCTCGCGACCGTGGGTTTTTTGTTCTGGCGCCCTCGGGTGTGCCCTGCAGCGCGCTGAAGGCGCGGCGTAGAATCCCTCCGCCTGCTTTCGTGTCGCCCATCCATGCCTTTCAGCATTGCCGCCCCGGTTCATAGCGAACTCCTGATCAAGAAGAGCCGTTTCATCGCCTGCGTGCAGCCGGTGGCTGATCGTGCGGCAGCGCAGAAGATCGTGGCGGCCTTGTGGGCCGAGCATCCGGGCGCTTCGCATGTGTGCTGGGCGTTGATGGCTGGCGGGCAGTCCGCTGCGGTGGATGATGGCGAGCCCAGCGGCACGGCCGGGCGGCCGATGCTCGATGTGTTGCGACATCAGGACCTGGAAGGCGTGCTGGCGACCACCGTGCGCTATTACGGCGGCATCATGCTGGGCGCGGGTGGCCTGGTGCGGGCCTATACCGATAGCGTGGCGCAGGCTCTGCGAGGCGCGCAGAAAACGCCCATCATCCGCGTGCGCACCCTGCGCTGTGTGGCGCCCTATGCGCTGGAAGGCATGGTGCGGCGCGCGATCGAAGCGGGTGGCGCGCAGCTGGGCGAGGTGCGCCATGGCGCGCTGGTGGAGTTCCTGATCAGTTTGCCCGAAGCGCAGGCCGAGGGCTTTGTTGCCGCGCTCGGCGAATCCGGCCAGGGGAAGATCGGCTGGTTCAAGGACGATGCTTCAGAGCTGTGAATCTTTCAGCAGGCGCACGCACTCATCCATGATGGACGCACCGAGTTCGGAGACGTGGCGCGGATCGAGCGATTCCATCAGCTCATGGGCGGTGTATAGCCCGGCCTCGCGCGACAGGCTGTCCCGGATCTGGCTGGCGAGCTGATCGCTCAGATCTGCCAGCAGCTTGCGCTCGGACAGCGGCAGACTCTGCTGTGCACGCGCGAGCCAGTCGCTGCACAGCGCAGCGGCCTGAGCCTGGGTGATCCAGTACTGGTGATCGTAGAAAGCGGCGAGGCGATGGGCGACCAGCGCGTAAATGGCGGCGGCGCGGGCGCCGGTGTCCGGTTCGCGGCGCGAGTCTGTTGCGGTCATGACTGTTCCTGAAATGCCGGGCGCAGCTTCCACCCGGCCGCCAGCATACCGAATCAGGCCGCGCGGCGGGGCAGGCGGATGCAGGCCGTGACGCCCTCGCTGGGCTTCGACTGGAGGCTCAGGCTGCCGCCGTGGGCCTCGGCAATGGCCTTGGCGATCGGCAGGCCCAGACCGGTGCCGCCGGTATGCCGGGCACGCGAGGATTCGAGACGGAAGTAGGGCTCGAAGACTTTCTCCAGCTCGCTCTCGGGAATCCCAGGGCCCTGATCGGTGATGCGGATGCGCACCTCCGTGCCGGTATCTTCCACGCGCACCCGGATGCCGTCACCGCCGTAGAAGCGTGCGTTGTCGAGCAGGTTGGCGATGCAGCGGCGCAGTCCGTGCGGGCGGGCCTTGAGCGGCTGGCTGCAGCGGCCCTCGCGCGTGATGCGGGCTCCCAGCTCTTCCATGTCCTCGATCACGCTGTCGAGCAGGGCATCGAGATTCACTGCTACCAGCGCTTCGGTGTCGGAGCCGGCGCGCAGGAAGTCCAGAGTGTGGCCGATCATGGCGTCCATTTCACCCAGATCGCGCTGCATCTTCTCGCGCAGCTCGGGCGCGACCTCGCCTTCCAGGCGCAGGCGCATCCGTGTGATCGGCAGGCGCAGGTCGTGCGACACGGCGGACAGGGCTTGGGCGCGCGTATCGACGAGTCGCCGGACGTCGCGCTGCATGGTGTTGAAGGCCTGCACTGCCTGGCGCACATCCTGCGGGCCGACTTCCGGCATGGGCGCCTGGTTAAGGTTCTTGGCCAGGCCCGAGGCGGCTTGTGTGAAGCGGGCCAACGGGCGGGTGAGGCGGCGCACGGCCCAGATCGAAAGGCCGGTGGTGGCGCCCCCGAGCAGCACCAGAAGCGCGATCAGGCGATAAGGTAGATCGCCGGAGGGCATCGGCAGCAGGTGATGGAATGTGACTACGACGCCGTCATGCAGCCGGATCTGGGCGACGTAGGTGCGTGCAAAGAACTTGCCGCGGGCGGACTTGCTCTCATCTTTGTCATCGTCATCATGGTCCCGCTTGTCGCGGTGGGCGAGCGGCGGCGGATGCAGGCTTAGCAGCAGCGGGTCGACGCGCTCCAGCGCCAGCATCTGCACCTGCAGGCCTGCCGCCAGCTGGCGCCGGGCCTCGCTGGCAAAGTTCTGCGCATCGATGGAGCCATCGATATTTTCGGTGGCCCAGGGCAGGCTCAGCGTGAGCATGGTGGGCTGCACGCTGAGCGCCTTCACCAGCAGGGGGCGTTCGGCCGGCTCGGCCAGATCCAGCACGGTGGCGATGCCGGCCATGCGCTGGGCGGAATACTCGGCGAGCAGCTTGTAGTTGAGGCGGCCGCGGTCATCCAGCAGCAGCCACAGCCCGAGCAGCTGCACCACGACCAGCACCACGAAGAGCGCCAGCGCGATCTGGCCGAAGAGGGTGCGCGGCAGCCACTTCATGCGCGCGCCTCCACCTTTGTGGCGAGCATGTAGCCTTCGCTGCGTACCGTCTTGATCAGCTGTGGATCGCGCGCATCGTCGTTCAGGCGGCGGCGCAGGCGCGAGATCATCACGTCGATGGTGCGATCAAAGGGGCCGGCATCGCGTCCGGCGATGGCATCGGTGAGCTGATCGCGCGAGAACACGCAGTTGGGCGTTTCGGCCAGCATGTGCAGGAGGCGGAATTCGCCGGTCGACAGGGCAATGACAATGCCATCCTTGTCGAGCAGGTTGTGGGCCGAGAGATCCAGCGTCCAGCCTGCAAAATGCAGGGTGCGGGCCGGGCGTTCCGCCGGGCCGTGCTCCTCGGCGCGGCGCATGATGCTGCGGATGCGGGCGAGCAGCTCACGCGGATTGAAGGGCTTGGGCAGGTAGTCGTCTGCGCCCATTTCGAGCCCGATGATGCGATCCATGTCGTCGCCGCGCGCGGTGAGCATCAGGATCGGCAGGCGCGAGCCGGCGCGCAGGTTGCGGCACAGGCTCAGGCCATCTTCGCCGGGCAGCATCAGATCGAGGATCAGCAGGTCGGGCGAGAATGCCGGAAGCATGGCGTGCATGGCTTTGCCATCATGGGCCGTCTCGACCTGGAAGCCGTTGTTGCCCAGATAGCTGCGTAGAAGTTCGGTGAGTTCCGGGTCGTCGTCGACCACCAGAATTTTCTTGCTCATGTCGGTCTGGATGAAATTCGTGTTTTTCAGCATAGCCCGGAAGCGTGTTTGGGCGTGCGGCTTTTTTGCATACGGAACATGCAGTTACAGGCATTTACACGGCATTTACAAAACCCCGCGAAAAGCCCATATCCGGTTCACACGCCGGTCGTTCAATGCAGGCATTCCCAAACCCTGGATGCTTCGACATGCGCTCCCTGATTCCCTTTCTCACCCAAGCTCACCGCTGGCTGGCCCTGCTGACCGCACCCGTGCTGCTGCTGATCATCCTCTCCGGCCTGGTGCTGGCTTTCAAGCCGGTGGTGGAGTCTGGGGCGCGGCCGCCGGTGGATGTGGCCAGCCTGAGCCGCGCACTCGAGCAGGCCGATCCGGGCCACAAGGCCGGCGTGATGAGTCTCTCCAGCGATGGCACGCGCTTCGTGCTGAGCGCGCGCGGCACCGGCGCCATGGGTGAGTTCGATGCGCAAAGCGGCGCACGGGTGGGCGCGGCTGGTTTCGATCTCTTCGGCCTGGCGCGCAATCTGCACACCAATCTGCTGGTGGGCGCAGGCTGGCTGGTGACGCTGACCACCAGCGTCACGGTGATTCTCTTCCTCTCGGGCTTCCTGCTCGGCTGGCGTCGCCTGCGCAACACCCTCAGTGGCTGGCATGCAGGGCTGGGCTGGCTAGCCTGGCCGCTGGCCGCGCTCACGCCGGTGACCGGCCTGATGATGGCTTTCCATCTGGGTACCGCCTCCCTGCCGCACTACGAAGCGGGCCGCCCCTTGCCGCTGGTGAAGGTGATCGAGATCGCGAGTCAGCAGGTGGATCTCTCCAAGCTCGCGCAAGTGCGCACCTTCCGCGGCGGTGCCGTGATGCTGACCGTGCAGGATGAGCCGCGTGCCGCCCTCTATCTCGTGACCAGTGCTGGCGAGCTGCTGCGTAGCGGCGGGCCGGGCTGGGTGCGCATGCTCCACGAAGGCACCTGGGCCGGCGCTTTCTCCGGGCTGTTCACCTTCATGTCGACGCTGCCGCTGCTGGGCTTGCTGCTCACCGGCCTGCTGACCTGGTGGCGACGCCATCGCCTGCTCAACGCCGCACTGTGAGCCTTTCCAAAGCATGACAGGAGCCTGAGCATGAACGCACGCAGCGAATTTCTGGATCAGCAAGCGCCGACCGCGAGCAGCGAAATCAAGGCCGCAAGCCGCCGTGCGGCATGGCTGAAAGTGTTGATGCAATGGCACTGGATCAGCTCGGCGGTGAGCCTGATCGGCATGCTGTTCTTTGCCGCCAGTGGCATCACGCTCAACAACGCCGATGTGTTCGAAAGCGCCAGCGCCAAAGTCACCCGGCATGCTGCCGTGCTGCCGCCTGCGCTACTCGCGGAGCTCAACGCGCAACCGGGCGCCGCCGGAGACCCACCGCCCGCCGCACTCAAGCGCTGGCTGAGTGAAAACTGGCAACTGGCGATTTATCCGAAGGCCAGCGAATGGTCGGCGGATGAAGTCTTCATCGACCTGAAGAGCCCCGGTGTGGAGGCCTGGCTGAGCGTGGATCGCCACAGCGGCGCCATCCAGTACGAAGCCAGCGATCGCGGTTGGGTGGCCTACTTCAACGATCTGCACAAGGGCAAGAACGCCGGCCGCGTGTGGGGCAGCTTCATCACCGTGTTCGGCGTGGCCTGCGTGATCTTCAGCATCACCGGCCTGCTGATCCTGCAGGTGCATGCCCGCTCGCGCTGGAAGGTGTGGCCGCTGACCTGCCTGGGGCTGGTGATTCCCCTGTTGTTGATGCTGCTCTGCGTGCACTAGAAGCCCTGACCCATTTTGAAAGGAAGCAATATGAAAACCCGTCTCCTCACTTCCGCACTCTCCCTCCTCGGCCTGGGCCTGAGCTTACCGGCCCAGGCCGTGGAGGCCCAGCTCGATATCACCCTGCCGGTTATCCAGGGCGCAAAGGTGCGCCGTCCGTATGTTGCGGTGTGGCTTGAGAAGGCCGCCAGTCATGACTTCGCCGGCAATATCGCGGTCTGGTATGACATGAAGAAACCCAACAACGTGGGCGCCACCAAATGGCTGCCGGATCTGCGCAGCTGGTGGAAGGCCAGCGGCAGCCAGGCGAGCTTCCCGATTGATGGTGTATCGGGGGCAACGCGCCCGGCCGGTGAGCATGTGATCAACCTCGGCGCGAGCGAGGCGGTGAAGAAACTCGCCGCGGGCGAGTATGAGGTGGTGGTTGAGGTGGCGCGCGAGCACGGAGGTCGCGAGCTGTTGCGCCTGCCGCTGCAATGGCCGCCGCGCAGCGCCGCCAAGGCCGAGGCTACAGGGACGAGCGAGCTCGGGCTGGTGCGATTGACGAGCAAACCCTGAGCGTGCGGCCATGAATGCACCTGCCTTCCGTGCCCTGATTCCGGCCCGCATCGATCAGCCCGCAGGCCTGCCTGAGGGTGATGTCTACAAGCTTGCCGGCAACTGCATGGGCACCACCTGGAGCGTGCGCGTGGTGGTGCGCGATTGCCTCTCGCCCCGCCAGCTGAAGACCGATATCGCGGCCCTGCTGGAAGGGCTCGAAGCGCAGATGAGTCACTTTCGCGCCAGCTCGCCGCTGCGCCGCTTTGCCACGCTGCCGCCGGGCAGCTGGATGGATCTGCCGGCGGAGTTTGCGCAGGTTATGCGTAACGCATTGCAAGTGGCGCATCTCAGCGAAGGTGCTTTCGATCCCGCGATGGGCTCGGTCATCGATGCCTGGGGCTTTGGCGCCGCGCGGCGCTTCAGCGAGGCCGGCTTCGAGCCGCCCGCTGCGCCGCTGCTGCCGGGCAGGCGCTGGCAGGCTTTGGAGCTGGACGAAGCCGGTCGCCTGCGCCAGCCGGGCGGTATTGCGCTGAACCTGGCGGCCATCGCCAAGGGCTTTGCGGTGGACGCGGTGGCGGCTTTCCTGACAGGTCGGGGGCTTGACCATCATCTGGTTGAAGTCGGAGGCGAACTGCGCGGCAGTGGCATCAAACCCGATGGCCAGCCCTGGTGGGTGGCGCTGGAGTCTCCGGCGCAGGATTGCCCCTTGCCTGCTACGCGGGTGGCCTTGCATGGGCTGGCGGTGGCGACCTCCGGTAACTACCGGCGCTGCTATCTGCTGGATGAACGCCTGATCCAGCACACCCTCGATCCGCGCAGCGGTGAGCCGGTGGCGCATGGCCTCGCCTCGGTGACGGTGATTCATGATGAATGCATGCTGGCAGATGCCTGGGCTACGGCGCTGATGGTGCTGGGCCCGCATGCCGGCTTGCAACGGGCCGCAGCTCAGGGCCTGCGGGCCTTGCTGCAGTGGCGGGATGAGCGTGGCGAGTGGCACGAGGCGGCGAGCCCGGCATTCGAGGCTTTGCTTGTCTGAAAATGATCTGATCCGGAAATGACAAAATGATGGACAAACTGATCCCGGAAATCTGGCGCCTGCAGGCCGCTGTGGGCCTGATCCTGGCCTATGCACTGATGTGCTGGCGCATGTATCGCAAGGCCGCACTGGCAGGCTTGCCGGCACCTGGGCCACAGCCCGCTGCAGCGCCGGCGGCGGCGCGGGGAAAGCCGGTGTGGATCATTCATGCCAGCCAGACCGGGCAGGCCGAAGCGCTCGCCCGCCAGGCGGCGCGGGCGCTTGAAAAGGAGGGCGTGGCGGTGATCCAGCGGCGTATCGATCAGCCCTGGCTGGAAGAGGTGAGCGCCGCCCGGCATGTGCTGTTCGTGGTCAGTACCTATGGCGAGGGCAATCCGCCCGACCATGCCATCAGCTTTGCGCGGACCCGGCTGGCGGCGGGCCCCTGCGCGGCCTTGCGCGGCCTGAGCTATGGCGTGCTGGCGCTGGGTGATCGCAGCTATCCGCAGTTCTGCGCCTTTGGCCGCCAGCTCGATCAGTGGCTGCAGCAATCCGGCGCCAGCGCCTGCTTTCCGCGCATTGATGCGGATCGCCTCGATGCGCTCAGCCTCAAGCACTGGCAACAGGCCTTGCAGGGGCTCGGCGTGCACACCCCGCTGCTCACGCCGCCGCTGGATGCCGGCTATACCGAATGGCGCTTCATCCGCCGTCGTTGCCTCAACAGCGGCAGCCCCGGTGCGCCCTTGTTCAAGCTTGAATTGCAACCGCAGGCGGGCCTGCCGCCGCACTGGCAGGCGGGTGACCTGATTGATCTGATTCCCCCGGGGGGCGATGGCCGGCCGCGCAGCTATTCGATTGCCAACCTGCCGGAGGACGGTCATCTGGAGCTCATCGTGCGCAGCGTGAGCCGCGCCGATGGGCAGCCCGGCTTAGCCTCCGGCTGGCTCAACGATACGGCCTGGGCCAATGACCGGGTGTCGCTGCGGATCCGCCACAACCCCGGCTTCAATCTGGAGTGTGGCGCGGATACGCCGCTGATCCTGATCGGCGCCGGCAGCGGCCTCGCCGGTTTGCGCAGTCACCTGCAGGCGCGCGCCCGGGCCATTGCCGATTCGGGGCAGCCGGCGCCCGAGCGTAGTGCCTGGCTGATCTTTGGTGAGCGCTCGGAGCGCCATGACCGGCCCTGCCACAGCGAGCTCGAGGCCTGGCGCCGCAGCCGCGTGCTGAGCCGTCTGGACCTGACTTTTTCGCGCGACGATCCGATCCGCGCCTATGTTCAGCACGCCCTGCTGGAAGAAGCCCAGGCTTTCCGGCAGTGGATCGCCGCCGGCGCCCAGATCCTCATTTGCGGCAGTGCGCAAGGCATGGCGCAGGGCGTGGAGCAGGCCATGCGCGAGATCCTGGGAGACGAAGGCCTGGAGCAGCTGAGGGCCGCTGGGCGTATCCGGCGCGATGTGTATTGAGCCATGAGGCCATCACGGCCGGCGTCATGGCTCTGCGGCCGGCGTTTCAGTTCACCGCCCGGATCGACAGCACCTTGATCTTGGAGTAGCCGAGGATCTCGCGGTCGTATTTGCCGGCGATCTCGACGCGGGTCTTGTCGTCGATTTTCAGGCCGAGCGGCCAGCGCTTGTGATCGATCTTCACCAGTACCGTGGCGCTGCCATCGGTGAATTGATAAAGATCGTCATAGGCGACACGGCCGGTGATATGCCCCTGCAGAACGACGTGGTCATGGTCGTAAGCCTGATCAAGCAGTTGTTTGACTGTCGCGGGGGCGCCATTCGGGCCGAGGTACTGGGCCGAGGCGGCCGTGCAGGCAAGGGCAAGGGCGGTGGCGAGAAAGAGGGATTTCATTTTCATTCCTTTGTGATTAAAACGATGAAGGTGTCGCTCGTTTGATGTAGCGAGGAGGAGCGATGGAATGCAGTCTGAACAGGCTTGGGTGAACGGCGGCTGAACGCCCGTGGGCCGGTGCTTCGAAGTGCGCGGCCTTGTTCATCTGGCGTTCAGAAAGGGCTTGCCACACTGCGCAGCGCATTCTCCGCAGCGCCGCTGCAATTGATGTCAGGAAGTGGTTCCGCATGAAAACCAGGTGTGTCCGGCCCATTCTTCTCGCTGCTGCACTGGCCCTTGGCTGGCCGGCCGGGGCCCGTGCGGGCGACAAGTTCGAGCAGGATCGCGCGCGTGCGGCCCTGCAGTCTGGTCAGGCGATATCTTTTGCCGCCGTGCAGGAGCGTTTGCACAAGGTCTGCGACTGCCAGGTGCTGGAGGCCAAGTTGCATCCGGAGAAGGACAGCAGCGGGCTGATCTACGAGATCAAGGCGCTGCGGCCGGACGGACAGATCCTCAAGCTCGAGATGAATGCGGCTTCCGGCGAAATCCTGCGCATGAAGAACAAGGGCTGGAAAGACTGAGCGGAGAGCAGCGATGCGGATCTTGATTGCGGAAGATGAACCCCGGCTGCAACAGCAGCTCGTGAGCCTCGTCGAGGAGGCGGGCTATGTGGCCGAGGCCAGCAGCGACGGGCAGGACGCCCACTATCGCGGCAGCACCGAGGCCTTTGATGCGGTGGTGCTGGATCTGGGCCTGCCCTTGCTGGACGGGCTCAGCGTGCTCAAGCGCTGGCGCGAGGCCGGTCTGAGCCTGCCGGTGCTGGTGCTCACTGCGCGCGGCAACTGGCACGAAAAGGTCATCGGCATTGATGCCGGTGCCGATGATTACCTCGCCAAGCCCTTTCACGGGCCGGAGCTCGTGGCACGCCTGCGCGCCCTGATCCGGCGCAGCGCCGGCCTGGCCTCGGCAATCCTGCGCAGCGGCGCGTTGAGCCTGGATACCCGCAATGCCACAGTCAGTTTCGGGGGCGCGCCGGTCGCGCTGACCAGCCATGAGTACAAGCTGCTCGAATACCTGATGCATCGACAGGGCGTGATCGTTTCGCGGGCCGAACTCACCGAGCATATCTACGCGCAGGACTTCGATCGCGATTCAAACACCATCGAAGTCTTTGTCGGCCGCCTGCGCAAGAAACTCGAACCCAGCGTGATCCAGACCGTGCGTGGCCTCGGCTACAGCATCGCGAGCCATGAGCAAGTCAGCTGAGCACGCCCAACCGCCCACCCGGGCGCCGCGCTCCTTGCGGGTGCGCCTGCTGTGGGGCACCCTGGGCGGACTCACCCTGGCCCTGTTGCTCACCGGGGTTGCGCTGACGACCCTGTTCAAGGATCACGTGGTCAACCAGTTCCAGGCCGCACTGGAGCGCCAGCTCGATCAGTTGATCGTCGAGCTCGAGTTCGGGCCGGATGGCCAGCTCACGGTGGATGACGCGGCCATGCTCGATCCGCGTCTGCAGAAGCCTTACTCCGGTCTCTACTGGCAGATCGACGAACTCGCGGCCGGCAAGCCAATCACCCTCGGGCTGCTGCGCTCACGCTCCCTGTGGGATCAGAACCTGGCGCTGCGCGGCGCCGGGGCGACGAATCCCGGCGCCTTGCAGGTCAGCGAGCTGCGCGGGCCGGCTCAGGAGTCTTTGCTGGTGCTGCAAAGAGTCGTGAGCTCGGCGGATGCGCCCGGGCGCAGCTTCCGCCTCACGGTGGCGGGCGATCTGCGTTTCAATCTCGAAGCCACGCATCGTTTCGGCCGCGCTCTGGCGCTGGCCTTGCTGCTCCTGCTGGGGCTGCTGGCGCTGGCGGCCTGGGCTCAGGTCAGTGTCGGCCTGCGTCCGCTGCGTGATCTGCAGCAGGCGCTCAAGGCTGTGCGCGACGGGCGCAGCGCGCAGCTTGCCGGTGCCTTTCCGCAGGAAGTGCAGCCGCTGGTGGATGACTTCAATCAGGTATTGCTGGCCAATGCCAGCGTCGTGGAGCGGGCACGCACCCAGGCCGGCAACCTGGCCCATGCCCTCAAGACGCCGCTGGCTGTGCTGGAGAACGAGGCCGAGCAGGCGCGTGCGCACGATGCCGCCCTTCCGGTGGCGCTGGTGAAAGAGCAGCTGGCCCAGGTGCGTCGCCATGTGGATTGGCATCTGTTGCGTGCACGCGCCGCGGCCGCCCATCGCCTGCCCGGTCGGCATACTGAGGTGAATGCCGCGGTGGCCGGCCTGCTGCGGGTGATGGCGCGGGTGTTTGCCGATAAGCCGCTGACGACGCACATCGAAGCGCCGGAACAAGCGCTGCTGTTTGCCGGTGAAGAACAGGATCTGCAGGAAATCCTCGGCAATTTGCTGGAGAACGCATTCAAGTGGGCCACCTCCTGTGTGCAGGTGCGGCTGGAGGCGCAGCCGGGCGGCTTGTGCGTGCACATCGAGGATGACGGGCCGGGTATTGCCGCCTCACAGCTCCAGCTGGTTCGCCAGCGCGGTGTGCGCCTCGACGAGAGCACGCCGGGTTCCGGCCTTGGGCTCGCCATTGTGCAGGATCTGGTGCAGCTCTATGGTGGCCACCTGGAGCTGGAAAACCTGCCGCAAGGGCACGGCCTGCGGGCCAGCGTATCCCTGCCGGGAGGCCATGCCGCCGCCTGAGCCCATGCGCGGGCGGGTGCCTTTACCTGCGCAGATATTCCTGTACGAGAACTTACCTTGTAGCCACTTGATGCCGCTGCGCGAGCAGCCAGAATCAGGTCTGTGCAATCAAAAAGGAAATCCCATGCGCAAGCGAGATGCCCTGAGAGTGCTGCTGGCATTGGCAGCCAGTCTTCTGCTGTGCCCCGGCGTGCAGGCCGCTACGCCGGAGGTGGTGAAACCGGTCCAGTCCTGCTCCGGGTTATTGGCAACCGCGCTGAGCGATATCGGTGGCGAGGGCAGTCAGGTGCTCAGCGCCCGTGAAAGCGTGAAGGAGGGTGTGGCGATGTGCGTGCTGGAAGGCCGCCTCGCACCCGCAATCGGGTTCCGGGTCAGCCTGCCCGTTGAGGGCTGGACTCAGCGCTACCTGCAGATCGGTTGTGGCGGCCTGTGTGGCCGTATCCCCGAAGAGGTCGGAGCCGCCGAGGGCTGTGTGCCGCTCAAGGCGGGGGGCTTCGTCATCGCCTCCACCGACATGGGGCATCAGGGCATGGGCGGCGAGTTCGGCCGCGACGAAGCCTTGCGCATAGATTTTGCCCATCGCGCCGTGCATCTGACTGCTGTGGCCGCGAAGAAGCTCATCCGCGCCTATTACGGCCGTGCCGAGGCTTTTGCCTATTTCACCGGTTGCTCGGATGGCGGGCGCGAAGCCCTGATGGAAGCTCAGCGCTACCCGGAGGATTTCGACGGCATCATTGCGGGTGCGGCGGCGATGAATTTCCAGGTTCAGAACGGCCTCTACCATGCCTGGCAAGCCCGTGCGAACACCGGAGCGGATGGCCAGGCCATCTTGCAGGCGGCGCGCCTGCCCTTGTTGCATCAGGCCGTGCTCGCGCAGTGCGATGGACTCGATGGGCTGCAGGACGGCCTGCTCAGCGATCCGCGCCTGTGCCATTTCGATCCGGCCAGCCTGCAGTGCCCGGTCGGAGCCGCATCGCCCCGCAACGATTGCCTGAGTGCTGCCGAAGTCGATGCGGTGCGCAAGCTCTATGCCGGCCCGCGCGATCCGCGCAGCGGCGAGCGGCTGATCATCGGTGGCCCGCAATATGGTTCCGAACTCGCCTGGGTCGGCGTATTCGTGCCGCGTGCAGCGGGGCAGCCGATCTTCAGCGGCCAGATCGCGCTGGATGCGCTGCGCAATCTGAGCTTCGAGCGCAATCCGCCGGAAAGCTTTTCCCTGGCCGACATCCATTTCGATCAGGCCATGCTTGAGCAGCTCAAGCCCCTGCATCCGCTTTACGACGCGACCAACCCTGATCTGCGCGCCTTCGCCGCGGCGGGCGGCAAACTGATCCTGTGGCATGGCTGGGCCGATCCGCATATCTCGCCCCTCAATACCCTCGCCTATCACGAGGCCCTCGAGCAGTTCATGGGCAAACAGGAAGCCGCCGCGTTCGAGCGCCTCTATCTGTTACCCGGCGTCTATCACTGTGCTGACGGAGAAGGCCCGAGTCTGGTCGATTTCCTCACCCCGATGCAGGCCTGGGTAGAGCAGGGGCAGGTGCCGCAGGCTGTCCTGGCCAAGCAGGCCGCCAGTCGCCCGCGTAGCAGCTTTGGCCAGCCCGGCGCACTGTCGCCGGCGGTGGAGGCTTCACCGGCTCCGGCCAAAACCAGGGCCCGACCGCTCTATCCCTACCCGGCGCTGGCTGCACTCAAGCCTGGCGCCGATCCGGATCAGGCTGCCAGTTACGCCGCTGCGCCGGCCCGGTTCACGGCATCGACGCCGGCTTGGAGCGGCAGCAGTTTATTTACGCCTTATCGCGCCAGATAAATCCGCCGAAAGTTTTGCTCCTAAAAAAGCCCACGGAAATCGTGGGCTTTTTGCTGTCTTGCAGCAATTCTGATAAATCCTTGTTTTGATTGTTGATGTTTATAAAAACAAAAAATCTGTCGGCTGGTCGAAGTTCGATTGCGTCTTGTACATGCGGATGATTGCTCCGACGCGCAAAAACGCGGGTCTGGATGGCTACTACTTTAGTGGTGTGTGACAAATTTCTCGGATATCACTAAGTATTTGTCAAAACAAATAAATTGTACGTTTTTGAACTAATTTAGTGTTTTGATTTTAAAGGATTTGTTTGCTCTATTGTGGAAGTGTGTTGGGGTTTACCTAAGTGCCGCATTTCCAGTTTTTGTAGTTTTATTGCCTCGCCGGCTGTGGTTGAGCGTAAAGCTTGTGTCCGACACGATCAGTGGCATTCGTCGTGGTGTGAGTGGAGTGATTTGTCATCTCCGGATAGGACACAATTTTTTACAGACAACGATCCTCGAGCGAGGTCGCTGGCTGGTTGTATATAGGATGTATTTCGGAGACGTAGCCATATTTTTTTATTGTTAAATCAATAAAAAACAAAAAAGGAGTTGTTTATGAACAAGTTCAGCCGGTTGTTTTTGGTTCTTTCCGCAGCAATGGCATTTAGTGCAGGCGCTCAGGCTGCAGGCAGCTGCACCGCAGGCAGCACCATCAGCGACGCAACGGTTGATTGCGGCGGCGCGGAAATCGGTCTTTCGTGCGATGGTGATAGCGACAAGCAGTCGCCGGTGCTGATCCTCAAGAACGCCACCGTCAAGAACGTGACGATCTCCGCAAAGGGCGGCTCTGATGGCATCCATTGCGCGGGCGGCACCTGCAACCTGATCAATGTGACCTGGAAGGAAGTCTGCGAAGACGCCGCTTCGGTCATCGCTGACAACGCCAAGCTGGTGGTTTCCGGTGGTTCGGCCACCAACACCAACTCCAGCACGGCCAGCCTCGGTGGCAAGCCGGACAAGTTCTTCCAGGTGAACAACAAGAACACCTCGCTGACCGTGAAGGACAACTTCACCGCCATCATCGCCAAGGGCAACCTGAGCGCTTCTGCTGGCAAGCTGGCCCGTACCTGCGGCAACTGCACCACCAACATCGGCCCGCGTACCATCGTGGTGAATAACGTCACCACCAAGGGCGCGCTGCTGACCGTTGTCGGCGTGAACTCCAGCTATCTGGATGCCAACAGCAAGACGGTTTCTGGCGTGTATGACACGGCCACCATCACTAACCTGACGGTTGAGGGCTACAAGCTCAGCGGCACCAAGAGCACTCCGGTGATCTGTGAAGAATTCACCGGCCTGCCCAAGAGCCTCGGCAAGGAGAGCCCGAGCCAGGGCCAGAAGTGGGGCACCAAGTCCTGCGTGGTCAGCACGAGCAACGTGAAGGCGCTGTAATTCCTTCCTGTTGCATGCAGTTCAAGACCCCGGGCATGGCCCGGGGTTTTTCATTGTCCTTCCCGATCCGCCGTGTAACTGGAGTCTGAGCATGCGACTGACGCTTTGTCGTGCTGCCGAAAAATGTGTTGGCTTTATTGTCCTGTGTCTTGTCTGTGTGCCGGCGCTGGCTGGCCAGGTTTCCAATCCGGACTGGATTTTCGGTGCGCAATCCTCTGGCCTTGAAATCCTGACGGGGGGCGATGGTCTGCTGCGCTGGCGCAGCAGCGCCGATTCAGGCTGGCACGAGGAGAAGCTGGGCGACGCGACGGTGGACATGGCTGTCGCCGACCCTTCCGGCCAGCGATTTCTGGCACTGAGCAATGGCCGCGCCTGGCACGGCGAACGCAGTGCTGCGGACATGCGCTGGACGCCCGCGCTGGAGGGCTGGAAGCTCAGCAAGATCGGCTTTGATAGCGAGCGCTCGGCCTGGCTCGCCTGGGCCTGCCGCAGCGAACGGAGCAGCGAATGCGCCGTGCTGACGGCAGCGATTTCCGAGCCAGCTGGCCAGGGCTGGCAGGTGGTCGGCCAAGGCGCCACGCCTGAGCTGCGGCTCGTGGGCGTGGATAGTGATAATCGGGCGATTGCTTCGGCCATGGATGGCCGTCTGTGGATCAGTGAAAGCGGGCCGGGGGATTGGCAGTCGGTGCCCGTGCCGAAAAAATTCATGCTCAGCGAAGTCGTCTACTGGAAGCGCGCCGGACCCTGGTGGGCCGGCATGACGCGTGACCAGCGTGTTCTGCTGGTTGACGCTGCCCGCGCCAAGGCTTTTGCGGTGGCGATGCCTACCGGGAAACCAGGTGGCCAGGGCAGTGGCTGGACTGCTGCTGCCTACGACGCGCAGACCGCAACACTGATGCTGGGCGGGGCGGACGGTCGCATCGCCTTGCTGGCCGCTGCCGGGCGCAGCAGCCAACCCGCGTTCAGCCTGCGCGCAGCAAGGCTGCCCTATGTCGAGCAACTGGCTTTCGACGCGCTGCGCCGGCAATGGCTCGCGCTCAGCAATGACGGGCAGCTGTTTGCCTCCCTCAATGCCGGCCTTGAATGGACGCTCGAAAAGCGCTTTGGCCAGGTGCGCTCGAATGGCCTCGCACAGGCCGCAGACGGGCGCCTGCTGATGTGGGGCGATGGCGGCTTCATCGCACACCGCAGCCCCGCCGAGGGCTGGGTGCTCGAACAGCCGGACCTGAGCCGCTACATCAACCATATTCTCGTGAGCCCGGCCGGCAGCCTGTTGGCGGTGGGGGTTCAGGGCCTGATCGCGCGCGCGGCCGCTCCCTCCGGCAGGCCTGCGGACTGGCGTGTGATTGACGCCGGCCTTGGCTACGGCCAATACCTGACGCATGCACTCGCCTATCCCGGCAGCCAGACCCTGCTGGCGGCGGGCTCCAGCGCCACCATCGTCCGCTCCACGGATGACGGCGCCAGCTGGCAAACCGTGTTCAAACATGCGGACGGCGCCCTTGGCAACTTCCAGCGCATCGCCATTCACCCGCAAAGTCGGGTGGCCCTGGTGGTGGCCAATCCGGGCTGGGTGATGCGCTCTGCAGACGAGGGCGCGACCTGGCAAAACGCCGCCGAGGGCGCCGTGCTGCAGCTCAAGGATGTGCTCGCCTTGCCCGGGGCCGGTTTTGTGGCGGTTGGCGAGGGGGGCTCCGTGCTTTTCTTTGATGCCCAGGGCAGGCTCCAGCGCCAGCTAGCGATTGCCGCCAGCCCTGTCTGGTATCAGATCCGCGAAGCGGCGGGCGCCCTGTGGGTCATGGGTGATGGTAACAAGCTGCTGCGGATCAGCCTGGATGGTCAGCAGGTGGAAGAGATCGGGCTCGGCCAGCACTTCCTGGCGCGGGACATCATCAGCCCCGCCCCGGATGTGTTGATCGTTGCCGGCGCCCGGGGCGCCCTGCTGCGCTCGGCCGATGGCGGCCAGCACTGGCAGGTGGTCAATGCCGGCGTGCAGGCCAATCTTCGCCGTCTTCTGCAGGATGAAAAGGGCTACCTGTGGGTGACCGGGCGAGAGGGCGTGCTGCTGCGCTCGCAGGATGCCGGCCTCAGCTGGCAGGCTGTACCTTCCGGCACGATTCGCCATTTCAAGGACGGGCTCCTGCTACCCGGCACACACACCCTGCTGCTCTACGGCGAGCGCCTGCTGGCGCTGCCTGCTGCGCACCGGTGAGGCATCAGAGAATCAGCCGGCGGTCGTTCTGGGCCTGGAAGTGATGCAGGGAAATTTCTGAAACCTGGTATTGGGAGGCCTCGTGCGCATCCAGAGCGAGGTCAAACTCGAGCGTTTCCGGCGGTTTTGCGGCCGTTTTTTTTCCTGCCCTGTCACTGCTTGATCGGGTGCTGCTCTGCAACCCGATCCGGCGTTCGCAATAGCTGTTGTAGGCATCAAACAAGTAGCCGCTCGCAGCAATGATTACCAGCGCAAGGGCTACGGCGATGATGGGCATTTGGGTTCTCCTGGGGAATGGCTCGGAATCAAGCTATGTATGCATCCTGGCTATCTTGAGTTAATAAGTAAAACAACTAATATGTATTAAATTAATCAGTCTTACTGATATGAGAATCACCCTGCGTCAGCTGGATGTTTTCTGTGCGATTGCCCGCCATGGCCAGGTCACCAGGGCTGCGCAGGCCGTGGCGATGACGCAGGCCGCCGCCAGCATGGCGCTGGCGGATCTGGAGCGGCAGCTGGGATGCACCTTGTTTGACCGGGTCGGGCGCCAGCTCGTCCTGAACGCCTCCGGCCGCTTGCTGGCCGGCCGTGCGCGTGAAGTGCTCGATCGGGTTGCTGAAATTGAATACCTGGCGCAGGAGCGCGAGCCGGTATTTGATCTGCATGTCGGAGCCAGCGTCACGATTGGCAATCAGCTGTTGCCCGGGCTGGTCGCGCAGATGCGCAAGCGCTGGCCCAAGGCCCATGTGCAGATCTCGCGCCTCAGCAGCCGGGATCTGATCGCCCATCTCAAAGCCCACCAGATCGACCTGGGTTTCCTTGAAGGTTCATTCAGCGATGACGCGATCCAGCGCTATCCCTGGCGGCAAGACCGACTCTGCGTGTTTGCCGCACCCGATCACCCGCTGGCCGGCCGTGCACTCAGTGCCGAAGATTTTCACGGCGTTCCCTGGGTTGTTCGGGAGCAAGGCTCCGGCACCCGCGACGTGATGACCCAAGCCTGCGAAGAGGCGGGTTTTACGGCACTGATTGATCTCGAGCTGGAGCAGCCCGAAGCGATTCGCCAATGCGTCAAAGCCGGGCTGGGCGTGGGCTGCCTCTCGGAGCTTGAATTGGCTGACGCCTTTCAGGCCGGTTCACTGAAGCGTCTCGACACCCCTTTTCTCGACATGCCCAGCCGGCTGGATATCGTTACCCTCAGGGATCGTTACCTCAGCGCCGGCCCGAGAGCCTTGCTCGAGCTGTGCGGCATCCATCCTGAAGCCTAGGGTCTGTAGCAGTGCGGCGATGGCCGCCGTTGCTTGGCTGAAACCCCCTGAGCGTTGGCCGCCCGACACGGTGTGATCAAGATCACGGCGAGGTCTGGCATATCCGTAGGCTTGCGAGCGGGTCTGGGGTGTTGCTGTGAAGTGCTGGGGCGCTTGGAGGCCAGGAGCGGTCTGTCACTCTCGCCGTAATGCAGTCATCTGAATGGCCGCTGTGCTTTGAAACCGGTCAGGTGAGCAAGCGACGCTATTC
The DNA here is from genome assembly GCF_030548425.1 of Uliginosibacterium sp. 31-12. Classification (NCBI taxonomy): domain Bacteria; kingdom Pseudomonadati; phylum Pseudomonadota; class Betaproteobacteria; order Rhodocyclales; family Zoogloeaceae; genus Uliginosibacterium; species Uliginosibacterium sp. 31-12. Next base: position 84,461 of record NZ_JAUOOA010000009.1, read on the forward strand.
GGCCATAGAGGACCGCCAGTGCGTCGCCCCTGTACGGCTGCTCCTGACCAAGAGCAGGCAATCAAAATACCCGTCAAGTGCAGTCTCCCAGAGCGAGAGATGTGGTCAGATGTTCATGAGTGCGGAATCTATAGTCAGTGACTTCCAAGCCTGCGTCTTTCTCCGGTAATTAAGACCAGCAGGACGTTCTCCACAAGATTCTCCAGTCGCGCCAGTTCGCCGGCTCGATCAGCACTGTTTGATACGTAAATCAACAATGCCGCTGTCGTATCTGTCAATGCCGTCAGCTCACATGCAGTAAGCGGGGCGTTCCCATCCTCAACAGCTCGCTGGGCGATCCCCTCAATCTCGTGCTGGAGGAACGCGACAAAGCGAGCACGCAGAACAGCTCCCAGCGCAGGAGAGGATCTTGCCGCTTCCGTCGCCACCCTCAACAAGTGAGGCCGATCTGCGCACGCACTGGCCTGCGTGACTAGGGCGAACAAATCATCTCGTAGTGACGTACCTGGGTAGCTTGGTGAGAGCCCAAACCCGATGGTCGAAACGGCATCCGCCACTAGTTCAGGCTTAGCGGCCCAGCGTCGATAGAGGGTTGCCTTCGAAACCCCGGCGCGAACGGCCACTTCTGACATCGTCAAAGCGTCGTACCCGAGCTCGCCCAGCAGCGCCAGGGTGGCCGCAACGATGAGCTCGTCCCGGCCAACATCCTGCTGCCGGCCACGCTCGGCCCCGGCCTTTCTGTAAAGAGGGGACATCCCCTGCCTATCTGATGCTCCCGCACGCATCTTGGTTGCCATTCATTAGCTCCATGTTTAATACGAAACCATCTGGTTTCGGAACGTGCTAGTATCGTATCTTGTTTTGCTATTGGAGGCCTTATGACTAACACGATTTCAGGACCAATCCTCGTAACAGGAGCGACCGGTACGCAAGGTGGGGCGGTGGTCAGGGCCCTACTGAGTGCGGGGTTTCCCGTGCGCGCATTCGTCCGTGATCCCAGCACTAAGGAGGCCAAGGCACTCGCTAGCCTGGGGGTCGAGTTGATCAAAGGCGACTACGACAACATTCAAAGCCTCGAAGCCGGAATGGACGGGGTTCAGGGCGTTTTTTCCGTACAAATGCCTCCACACCCAGACGATCAGGAGCGCGAGGTTCGCACCGGTCTTCGACTTCTCGAAGCAGCGTACCGAGCCGATGTCAGGATGTATGTCCACAGCTCCGTTGCCAGGGCTGGCGACGAAAAGAACTTCATTGACTGGGATTCGGATCGTTGGTGGAAGCGCTACTGGGAGAGCAAGACAGAGGTCAATAACGGGATCGCTGAGCGGGGCCTGCAAAGCTGGGTGATTTTGAAACCCGCGATGATCATGGAGAACTTCCTGCCGCCCAAAGTGCGGGGGATGTACCCCACGCTCGCGCAAGGCAAGATCGCAACGGCTATCCTTCCTGAAACCCGGCTCGATATGATTGCCGCCGATGACATTGGCGCATTCGCCGTTGCAGCATTTCGCGATCCCGCGCGTTTCAATGGACACTCCATTGATCTAGCTGCCGAATCCTTAACGATGGAAGAGGTCGCATCAGCACTTAGCGCCGGAACAGGACGTTTGGTGTTGGCGCAGTCACTGACCGAAGAAGAAGCCGTGGCGCAAGGGAACAGTCCAGGCTTGGTGTCGAGTCAAGTCTGGGACAATTTGGAAGGGTATAAAGTGGACATCCAAGCGGCCAAAAACTGGGGAATTCCATTGACGCCTTTTTATCAATGGGTTGTCACACATCGCGAAGCGCTCCAAGGAGCGATCGGGGAACCATCCAACTGAGTGTGAGCGTGAAACCGACATCCCCTTGCAGCCGACTAAAAACCGCTTCTGCGGCCTGCGTCGGCTGTAGGGGCGAGCGGCTTGATTGCACGGCATAGCATGCGGGGGCAATTGGGATGATCTCCAGAGCATCCAGGCCGCAGCAGGCATCAGCGAAGCTTGTCCTACGAGGGCTAGCCGCTCTTAATGGCTGTGTCCATCTCTCGCCCAAGTAGATTCCCGCATCCGCTTGATATCGCGATTCGGAGGCTCCCCGAATAATCGACTGTACTCGCGGCTGAACTGGGATGCGCTCTCGTACCCGACACGCGTCGCCGCACTACCCGCATCCAGATTTTCATTGAGCATCAGTTGCCGGGCATCGAGTAGGCGCAGGTTCTTCAGGTACTGCAAGGGACTCACGCCGACTACGGCACGAAAATGCTGCCGAAAAGTTGAAGGGCTCATGTGAGCTTTGGCCGCGAGCTCATCTATCAGCACGTTCTCTGTGTAGTGCTGTTTAAGCCATGTCACCACCTTGGCAATTTGCTGGCTCGGCGAGCCTATCGCAACGAGACGGCGCAGATTGGGACCGTGCCCCCCATGCAGCAGGCGAACAACGATCTCCTGCTGGATCAGGGGCGCGAGGAGAGGAATCAGCGATGGCTCGGCGAGCAGGCGGAGCAGCCGGATCAGAGCATCCTGCAAGCCTGGATCCAGTGCCACAAGGGATATTCCTCGCGTAGTTGAAGCCTGCAGCGGGGTCGTAAACTCCATCTCCGATGCGATCTGGGCCATAAGGCGAGCATCGAGTTCCAACCAAATCCCGAGAAAAGGTTCTGCGGCGCTGGCACGCGTGACGTACGCCACCACAGGCATATCCACGGTCGTTATAAGAGACTGTCCGGCCCCGTAGTCGAAGATCTCGTCGCCCAGTGTGATCCGCTTGCCTCCCTGCACGATCAGCGCAAGACCCAGGCCATAAATGCAGGGCATCGGATCGGTGGTGGAACTGCAGCGACGAAGTTTCAGCGCTGCAATCGGCGTGTCGTAGTCTCCATCGTTTTGTGCAATGCTGCCCACCAGACTGACAAGTTCTCCTGTGCCAGGTTTTGCTTCAATGGCCATTGGGCGACTCCGTTTGGTCAAGGGTTTGCCTTCATGTTTAGTGCTTAAAGCTTAGCATTGCCAAATTCAAAGCAACCCGATCATTGATCGAATCTCATCATTTCAGGCAAGAAGCGCGACGGTTTTGGCAAACGTACCCCAGGTGCTCAGGGACACACTAGGTGCCATGGGAGCGCAACTCGCCGCAGAGCTCCTTTTTCAATAGTGGAGATTCAATTCAATGACCTCAACCAAATCGAGGCTGTTTCAGCCCCTGGCATTCAAGAACGGCCTGACCCTGCGTAACCGCGCCGTGATGGCACCGATGACGACATGGTCGGCAAACCCGGACGGCAGCATCTCCGACCAGGAGGTGGCCTACTATCGCGCTCGTGTGAATGGTGTCGGCATGGTGGTGACAGGTTGCACGCACGTAACGCCGGACGGTATCGGCTTCACGGACGAGTTCGCCAGCGATGATGATCGCTATATTCCCAGCCTGCGTCGCCTCTCGGAAGCGGCCAAGAGCGGCGGAGCTCCGGCCATCTTGCAGATTTTCCACGCCGGCAATAAAGCCCTGCCACACCTCGTGCCGGAGGGGCGCGTTGTCAGTGCCAGTGCGCTCAAGGTGCCGCCCAGCCCGTTCAATAGCGCCGAAGTAACCAGTCACGCGCTGAGCGGGGAAGAAATCGAAAAGATCATCAAGGCGTTCGGCGAAACGACTCGTCGCGCCATTGAGGCGGGTTTCGATGGCGTTGAGCTACATGGCGCTCATGGCTTCCTCATCCAGAACTTCTTTTCGCCCATGTTCAATCAGCGCGACGATGAATGGGGAGGCTCGCTCGAAAACCGCATGCGCTTTCCCATGGCCGTGGTGCGCGAGGCGCAGCGAGTCATCGCCGAACACGCCAAGCGACCATTCCTGCTGGGCTACCGTATCTCCCCGGACGAGCCAGGGGAAGGAGCACTGCGCATCAGCGATAGCTACGTGCTGATTGACCGGCTGATCGAGGCGGGCATCGATTACCTTCATGCATCGCTCTTTAACATTCCGAATGCCAAGCCCACTGATTACACTGGCGAGCATACGACAGCCGAGTTGATCGTTGAGCACGTTGCCGACCGCATCCCCTTGATTGCCGCAGGCCTTATCCGGACGCCCGAGGACGCCGAAAAAGCACTAACGACAGGCCTGGAGTTGGTCGCAATCGGACAAGGTTTGGTGATGAATCCCAAATGGGTTGAACTCGCCACGGAAGGCCGGGAGTCTGAGATTGCCACCGCGCTCGACCCCAAGCACGTACCGCAACTGACGATCCCCGACAAGCTGTGGGGTGTCATTCAAGTGGCCAAGGGTTGGTTCCCACTCGTTGAGACAACACTACCTGCCGCTTGATGATTCCTTAATGCAACCAAGCGCTCAGCCAGCCTGGGGCCAACTGCCTTCGGTTTCCTGCGTCCGACCACCGTAGTTGGTCGGGCTGACTGAGTTCTTCAAGCGCCGTCATCAAATCGGTTCTGCACGCAGTGATGGCCGAGCTGATCAATACACAACGGGAAGGCTCTGCCACAGAGACGCAAAATCGAAAGTCGGCAAGATTCAAGCACGCTTGATTCAGCAAACTTTTGGGGCAATTAATCGCGCCGCCTTTTTTTTGACTTTGACGCATCCGCACGAAGAGCCGCTTCAAATGAACGCCGCGCCCAGATGGCCGCTTCGTTCTGATCCTCGAGAACAATATCCGGGGCTTGGTAGTAGGAAAGAGCGATGAGCCTCCCTTGCCGGGCATACTCGAACTGCTTGAGATTCAAACGCTGAAAATCGATTGCGTTTTCAGCATCGGCTTTCAAATAGAGGGTTTCATCGTACACGAGACCAAACATAATTCCGTCCCGGAACAGTCCGCGCCCGGCAAACATTCGACGCAGGGTAATTCGACCAAATAGTCGAAATAAGTCCAGCATGTATTCCGAAAACTCATCCATGAAGAGCATCCTCTAACTGGGAAGTCGCTGAGTGATTTTTGATACATCCCCTCTGGCTGGGGTATCTAGCCAAGTCTAAGTGAATTCATGGAGCCCTGATGGTTCAAATCAGGCATGACGAGAGTCTGCCTAGCGACAGATAAGAGCTGGATGCGGTCACTGGGAAGTGTCCGCTGACCGACCGATTTGGCCGAGATAGAGACACTCAGACACAGCTATTGCGCAACAGTCTGCGGATAACGCGACAGACACGCCAATTTCATCCGAGCAACGTCTTTAAGGCCACAAGTGCCGAGTCTCGTATATCTGGTGAGGGTTTGGGCTACGCAATCGGGGCCGAGCCTGCCCGCTTTCGAATTTTCGGTGGCGCAAAATGTCCGCCCGGCCTCGATAGTGCGAGGTCCCGCCCGACAAAAGCAAGCAACGGCCAGCAGCAGCGCGGCGGCGCTATTCCTGAGGATGGCCTTCGCTTTTCCCCACGCTGTACGCGTGGCTTCGTATGTTGCTCGTTCGATTTCCAGATCGGCGATTGCTTCTGCCCATGACAGTCCTGAGGCTTCCGCCAGCATTCGTGCGTGGTTGTTGCTCGTTCAGCCTGCACGGCTATCGGCTACATGCAGGCGAGCAGCCGATTTGTGCAACAAAGCCCTTCTGAGCAACGCCGCCTATGCCAACGCCGACGAACAAGCTCAGATGGTGAAGCCCCCCACCGCAGACTTCAACTGTGCAGAAAGCGTACTGACCTGGACGGCCGTGCCCACCACACGTTTCATCGTTGTACCAGACTCCTCCGCGATGCGACTGATGTCTTCTATCTGCTGGGCAACTTCCGTACTAGCGGAGTTCTGCTCCTCGATTGAGCTGACAATTTCGCTCACCGCGCTGGACAACTCCCCGGAACTCTTCGCGATATCCTGAATGGCGCCTTCTGCCTGCCGAGCACAGTCGAGTACCTGCCGTACCAGATCGACACCGCCACGCATGCGCTCCACGCTGGCCAGCACTCCGTTCTGCACCACGCCGATGGTCTCGCCGATTTCCACGGTCGAACGGGTGGTTCGTTCCGCGAGCTTGCGAACCTCGTCCGCAACCACCGCGAAGCCACGCCCCTGATCACCCGCGCGGGCGGCTTCAATCGCTGCATTGAGCGCCAGCAGATTGGTCTGATCGGCGATTTCCTTGATGACACCGATCACCGCACCGATTTTCTCGGATTCTTCGCCCAGGGATTCAACCGTGCGCGACGCATTGACCACGGTGTCACTGACAACACCCATTCCCGCAATCAGCTCAACGATCACCTCACGACCACGCGACGACAACTGCTCGCTGCGTGACGACACCTCGCGCACATCGCCCGAAAAACGGGCAATGTGATTGATGCTCACGGTCATTTCCTCGGTGGCGGCGGCAATGGCCGCGATCGCGTCATTCTCGCGGGCGGTGCGATGCGCCATGTCGTCTGATTCCTCGCTCATGCTGGAGGACGAGGTCTGAAGGTGATGTGCGCCGTCGACCACCTGCCGCACGATGCCTTGCAGGTTTTCGACGAAGCGGTTGAAGAGCATTGCGACTTCGCCGATTTCATCCTCGCGTGACACATGCAGGCGCCGGGTCAGGTCCGCGCGCCCGGTGGCGATTTCGTGCAACGCATCGCGAACCCGGCGCAAGGGCCGCAACACGACCGACCGCAGCATCGTGATCAGCACCAGGATGATTACAGCATTGAGTACCACGACTTCAACCAGCGCGGTGACGATCGCGTTGGCCTGCGCCTTTTCGGCGCGGGCACGCGAAATGTAGATATCGACCGTTCCCGCCGGCTTGCCGGAGTAAGTCAGCTCCGCGCTGTATTTCTCTCCGGCAGGCGTGGCCGTTTCCTTCAGAGGAACGGCTTTGCCTCCGTCATTGCTGCGCGCAACAAGGACTTTGTCACTCTTGCGCACCACAATGGCCGACACGTCGGCAGCGATCACTTCCGAGTCGAGCAGGGCGCCAGCGATTTCGTAATCCATGTTCCACAGGAGCGTGGGCAGCCCTGCCTGCATCCGCACCTGCATGGCATTGGCCAGATCCGCCAGTTGAGCCTCTCCCTGTCTTTGCTCCTCGATCACCACATAGGTGCCGAAGGCGCCCAGCAATACTGTGACGATCAATGCGAAAAGCAGAATGAAACGCAACTCAATACTCTTGGTCAGCTTGCTCATGTGCCCTCCCGGGACAGGATCACGACGGTCGGCGGCCAGGGCCGATCACTTGTATTTCGCCAGGATCTTGCCCATCTCGCCGGAGTCCACCAGCTTCTTGACTGCGGCCTCGAGCTTATCGAATACTGGTTTGCTCACCGCATTGGATACCGAGATGTACTGACCCGTGTCGTCACCTGCCACCGGTACGACCTTGACCTGCTTGGTCACACCGTCCTGCTTGGCTTCGTAGAGACCGGACAGTTCTGATGCGTAGAAGAAGCGGCCCTTGCCGTCGATCAGCTTCTTGAGGTTGTCACTGTTGGTCTTGGCGCCATCATCGACCTTCAGACCGGAAACGGCCTTGGCGGTCGTCGCCTGGACATAGCCATTGTTGGCCAGCACCAGGTTGTCACCAGAGAGCTTGGCGATATCCTCCAGACTGGAGATCTTGACGTCGTCATTGGCTCGGACGAAGACCACGTTTTTCACCGAGTAGATCATCGTGCTGACATAGCGATACTTCTTTTCGCGCTCGGGCGTTTTCGCCATCCCCACGAACAGATCGAGATGCTCCGGTCCACTTGCGACTTCCGCGAGCAGGCCGTTCTCGATGCGCTTCATCGGCCAGAAGCCCTCTTCACCGCTGAACTTCAGATCAGGGTCGATCTTCTCGAGGGCGCGTAGCACGTCCACTGCGATGCCGCCCATCTTGCCGCCCTGGGTAACGAATTTCGGCGAATTGTCCTGTGCCGCGGTGGTCAGCGACGTCGGCGCAGCCTGCACAGCAAAAGCACCGACACTCAGAACGACGGCGCAAAATCGGGTCGAAAAATTCATGCTTGCCTCCTTGGGTTTGGTTATCGACGGAATCCCTTCACGCAGTGCGTCGCTGGATCTACCTTGCGGTAGGTTCGTTAACCTTGCTTATCCACGCGAGGAAACCAAACTGGCTTTACGACGGGGCGGATAAGATCTTGATATGCCTTGTGCAAACAAATGAAACTCGCGGACTCATGGCAAAGATGCTCTCCCCGTCGATATCGAGCATCAGTGCGCATTCCGGGACATTCAAGTCATCCTGTTGCACACAAGGGCAGGCTTGTCGGCGTCGAAATAAACAGCCCGTGTCCCGACCGAGATGTGAGCAGGGGATGGCAAACCAGCTGCCATGCACGGAGCCCATCGGGGTGTGATACCGGGCCTGCGGGACGCCCTGAAGCGCGGCCGGGCCGACCTCCACTTCCTCATGTTCATGGTGCCGTCCATCAACACCAGAAACTCAGCAATGCTGGCTACCCAGAACACAGAACACAGAACACAGAACACAGAACACAGAACACAGAACACAGCGCAGTGGCGCTGAAATCGGAGCCCGGTGAGGTCAGTCTCCGAGTGCGGGCGTGGACTGGGTGGTTTGGCTGCCCGGGGCCGTCATGAAGTACTTTCTTCGACACCGGATATGAAAATCAGATTTCCGTCATCGGTAAATTCGTGGATGCGCTTGGCTGGAGGTCGCCGACGGCGACCTGGGGCGGTAGCTGACGTAAGCACCTACGGCTGGGATAGTCGGTTTTTGCGGCAATCCCACCTGAAGCCTTGGCTTTAAGCGAAACAATTAAGGCAAAGCCAAACGAAAAGCCCTCGGCACAGATGCCGAGGGCTTTTTTTTGGGGGGTAAAGTCCAATGGACTTTATTCCGACCTAACAAATTAAAATAAACAATTGATTTTGTCAGAGGCGTCGCCTGCAATTAATTGATTTATCAGTATTCATGGATTGGCGTTCTTTGCGCAAAGTCTGCCGGGGGCGTCTTCTATTGGGGGCTTGGCGCGGAAAGTTACACAAAAGTCTGTCGGGTTCATAATTAGCAAGCGTTTCGCGGAGTTGGGTGTGTAAGCCGTGATGCCGTCAGGGGGCGCGAACGGAGCGAAAAGCCTTACTAACCGTGCCGTGGTCGTGTGCCTGCCGCCCATGCCCACTCTTTTGAGTGCTCAGAATGGCTTTGGCGCCAAAGGTTGTCTTCAAACGCCATCCAAGATGTTGTAATCTGGGTGGGCGATTTTTATGTATGGACGGGGAATTTGTAAAGTGAGAAACGGCCTGTTTTTATCAACCATTAATCATCTGGCGGCAATGCTCTGACATGATAAAAATTATTCTGAAAAGTATCAGCACAACAAATAATAAGCTCAAGGTTTGCGTGTTTTTGGCTGTCGCTTTAATTGCGATTTGTTTTGTTTTTCTACGCCCTGGCGAAGACGTGGCTGATGAGTTTGCTGATGTAGCCACAATCGCTGCAACCTCAATGGATTTGTATCCCGTCAATAGCAAAGGCTTGCCAAGTGACGAGCTGGCGGCGAAACAGTTGAAAATAAAAGCCGCTCATTTCGAAAATTTGCAGCCAGCCAAGAAGGCGCCATCTCATGAGCAAGCTCAGACGGCTTTGGTGCAATTTACTCAAGGGGAATTAATTGATGTGATCATTAATCAGAAGTTGAATATAAAGGTCGGGAAGTGCTATACAAACCCAAACGCAGACGGCAACTACAGTTGCGTTAGCTGTATGGTTTTGCTGTACAACAGGGATAAAAAAGACTGGCAGGAGGCACCGGAGGGTGAGAATTTCATGAAGAATGCCTATGATTTTTATCAAGCCTCTGAAGGTGGTTTTTGGCAGGCCAAAGACTTGTCGATGATGATTCCTTATGATTATGATCTTTTCGAAAAATACGAATTAAAATAAATTTTTGTTTTGTGGCGAATCGATGGCTGCGCATTTTCGGTTGCACACAATTCGCCCTCACATCGCTTCAGTTGAAGAGCGCAAAACTCCGAGGCTGAGTGGGCGCACCACCCATACCGACGGGCACCATCCAGCGCAAATGAAAACGGGGGGAGAAGACACTCGATTGCTTGAAAGTGGTCGGCGGCTTCAGGAAGGAGCGATTTGCCGAAAGACAAGGGTGTCGAGGGCTGCTTCGTTTCTGTGGCGGCCTAAATCTGTTTAGAGCCTCAAAAAATAGTCCAAGCGATGGTGAGCGGGTAAAAAATTGGGGGCGAGTGGTTTTTCCCGAATACACCCAGCAACGGGGGTATTTTGATCGATCTGATATTCCTGACTCGAAGTCGCCCGGCAAAAGTCGGACAAGTCTGAGCTCATAGTGCTGGATCAGGGAACGGAAGTTTGTCTTGTGAAGTACTTGGCTGCGCGACCCAGCCAGCTCCTTTTCGGTAGAAATCAGCTTGCGTCTCAGACGTGCTGGCCCCCAGCCTCACGGCAATTGTGCAAGCGACTTGCCCAGGATGTTTCGCTTCTATCGCTGGTATGCAAGTACCAAGCTTGACGGAGGCAGATACTTGCATTTGTGCCAGCGTATCTGCCAAATCCATCATTTTTATAATTGAAGCTGTGGCTTCGTTTTCATTTGGTAGCGTCATCCCAGAAGTGGCAATGTCATTTTTTTGTATTTTCTCTGGCGGTTCTGCAGTACATGCCGCGCCTGACGCTGCGAAAAGTAGAGCTAGTATTAAGTTGAATGGCATCAATGTCTCCCAAGGTCTAACAGCAGCCGGAGCGAAGTATAGCCTTGTAAAGCGAGTCATTGGCCCGTGCTGACGACCATGGATCCCCATTCCGCGCGGGTTACGTCTGTGGCTAACCCGCCCTGCGCCCGAACGCCCGATTTTTATTCTCCTGGCCGACTGCAGGGGCCGTATCCGGCCCCGCGCTTGGCGATATTTTCATTGAGGGCGTAAAAAATCCCACGAATAATGCCGTGGGCTTTTTGCTGATCCGGACAGAGGGTCGGCGGGTTTCATTGAAGCGGAACGATCATGAGAAATGAAGTCTGTCGGATTTTTGTGTCGAATTCCTGAGCGTTACATGCATGCGATTTTGAAAAAGATTTCAGGGTCTATCGGATTTGTCCGCGCTAAAAGTGAAAACCGGGCGACCTTATGCAAGTCCCCCGGCTCTCTTTTCGCTGATTGCCTTACGAAACAAGTGCATTTAGAGCACGGAGGGAGTTCTTTTTTTTGGGGGGGCGTTGATCCGGCGGTGAGAGGTTCTTGCTGGGTGCAACGATGCACCCCCGCCAGGGGCCGGGGCGATCGTCTTTAGTTACGCGGACTCAGCTCAGATCACAACCGCTCGGTAGAGCCCAGGTGGTGGTGGGTTTCTGTGCTTTCACCGCTGCTGTTGCCGTGATGCCAACCCGGCTGGCGCCGAGAATGGTTTCGAGTTCCGCGATGCTCACGATGTAGCTGTTAAGCGTAGACAAACCCTCGCGGTTCGGGATGTACCAGCTGATGGCCTTCTTGGCTCCGGTGGAAGGGTCCGTCGTAATGATCGTTTTCCAGAAGTACTCAGGGGTGCGGATGCCGTGCGAGGAAAGGAAGTAGTCGTTGGACGTATCGCTATATACGAGGCCTCCATAGACGGTGAGCGGCGCTACATCGCGGTAGCATTCAGCCACGTTCTCTGCCTGAACCCAGATGCCCTGGTTGAATGTTGAAATCTGGGGAACGATGTTGGTCATGTAATTGGCGCGCTTGATGTACGTACTCGTGGCATCCATGTGATTGGAGGTCACCAGGTGGCCACGGTCGTAGCCTGTTTTCACGCTCGCATACGAAGCCGTCGAGGTCTGCTGCAGGCAGCCGCTCGGCAGATCCGGATCGGTGTAGAACGAAGAGGGTCTTGCGGCGCTGCCGGTGTCCGTCGTCAGCGAATACTCGTAGCGCAGCGCGGTACGGTTGGTGCAGTCGTAGGTCAACTTGAAGCCCCCTTTGTCGAGAGTGACTTCCTCTGCACGAGCAACGCCCACACAAGCGACCAACGCAATAATATAAAGCACGTACTTCATGACTAACTCCTGTGAATTGAGGTTGATAACGCGAACGCATAACAACTCCCGTCAGGTTCAGGCGATCAATGGAAATGAGATCGCCATAGCCGGACGGCACAGGGTAGGGTCTTTCTGGTACTGCTTTTTTGTGTATCTTAATTGTGATTCACTAAGACTAAAGAATTATTGCAACGTCAAATTGTAATAACTGATATCTCGTTTTGATTATGGGTTGAAATTGAACTTCGGGCCCATGAAATCATGGATGGTTAAGTTGAACGGGTTGGGATGATCGCGAGATCGTGAGTCGGTTTAATCAGCCAAGAGATGCGTTTGCGCAAATCGCGTAATAAGCTGTTTGCGATCTGTCGCCTTGTAAGGCGGGTGCGGCTGCGCCTAACCCGCCCTGCGCCTGACGATAGTTTTATTGAGGCCGTAAAAACAAAAAGCCCACGAAGAATGTCGTGGGCTTTTTGTTTGGGACGGCCAGCGGGCCGGCTGACTTCATTTCAAGCTGAATATCACCAGTTGGTTTCGCGTTCCGGTGTGGCTGAAATTTTATGGATGGACAAGTCTGCGCCATTAAATTCTTCTTCGGCGTCCAGGCGCAGGCCGGCGATTTTCTTGATCGTGCCGTACACGATGCCGCCGCCGATCACGGCGATTGCGATACCGGCCAGGGTGCCGATCAGCTGGGCCCAGAAGCTCACGCCGCCCGCACCGCCCAGCGCTTGCTGGCCGAAGATGCCGGCGGCGATGCCGCCCCAGGCGCCACACAGGCCGTGCAGGGGCCATACGCCGAGCACGTCGTCGATCTTCCAGCGGTTCTGAACCTGCGTGAACATGTAGACGAACAACGCACCGGCCACGCCGCCTACGACCAGGGCGCCCAGCGGATGCATGATGTCCGAGCCGGCGCAGACGGCGACCAGGCCAGCGAGCGGGCCGTTATGCACGAAGCCCGGGTCGTTCTTGCCCATCACCAGCGCGGTGAGGGTGCCGCCGACCAGCGCCATCAGCGAGTTCACGGCGACGAGGCCGGTGATGGCTTCGAGCTTCTGGGCGCTCATCACGTTGAAGCCGAACCAGCCCACGGTGAGGATCCAGGCGCCAAGGGCGAGGAAGGGGATGCTTGAAGGCGGGTGGGCGGCGATGGCGCCATCCTTGTTGTAGCGGCCACGGCGTGCGCCGAGCAGCACCACGGCGACGAGGCCGATCCAGCCCCCTACGGCATGCACCACCACGCTGCCGGCGAAGTCGTGGAACTTGGCGCCCAGTGCGGCTTCGATGGCCGGCTGGATACCGAACTTGTCGGCCCACACGATGCCTTCGAAGAAGGGGTAGACGAAGCCCACCAGCAGGAAGGTGGCGGCTAGCTGCGGCGAGAAGCGCGCGCGCTCGGCGATGCCGCCGGAGACGATGGCCGGGATGGCGGCGGCGAAGGTGAGCAGGAAGAAGAACTTCACCAGCTCGTAGCCATTATTGACCATCAGGCTTTGCGCGCCGCTGAAGAAATGCACGCCGTAGGCGATTCCATAGCCGATGAAGAAGTAGGCGATTGTCGAGACACAGAAATCGACCAGGATCTTGACCAGGGCATTGACCTGGTTCTTGCGACGCACGGTGCCAAGCTCAAGAAAGGCGAAGCCAGCGTGCATGGCCAGCACCATGATGGCGCCCAGCAGCACGAAAAGCACGTTGGCGGAAGTTTGAAACTGCTCCATTTTGGACCTCGTATTGCACGGAAGCGCTGCTTAAAGCATGAACTGAGCCAGAGTTTATTTCTTCATTAATCAATGGCTTACTTGAACATGTCGAGCTGTGGATGCGCCATATATGTGCATACACCTTTCGTTTATGCACGCAAGCGGTGCTTGTACATGCACCGCATGAGGCGGTGTCGATGCATTTGGTGCAAAGGGTTTTGCACTGCAGCGGGGCGTCTGCTGGCGGGGGGGGCTGTGCTGGCGTCTGGGCCCCGCCGGCTGAAGCCGGCCCTACGAAAAGCCGCGTGTCTGTGCGCGTAGCCGTGCCTGTGGGGATGGTTTTGAGCTTGTAGGGCCGGCTTCAGCCGGCGAGGCCCGGGGTGGGCATGGGGCTGTGCGGCTGAAGCCGCACCTACGAAACTCTGTGTGCCTGTGGGCGCCGGGCTTGTGGCGGGTGGGATTTTGTAGGGCCGGCTTCATCCGGCGAGGCCCAGGGTGGAGCGGGGCTGTGCGGCAAAGCCGCAGCGACGGCAAGCCGCGTGCCCCTGACTCCGTTACATCCCGATGTATTGCGGGCCGCTGCCGCCTTCGGGCGGGTGCCAGAGCAGGCTGTGCTCTGGGTCGTTGAGCTCGCAGGCCTTGCAGTGCAGGCAGTTCTGGCTGGTGATGCGTACCGTGTCGCCCTCCCGCTCATACACGCCGGCCGGGCAGTAGCGGGCTTCGGGGGCAGCAAAGCGGATCACCCGCACGCTTTCCTGGGCCGGGGTGTTCTGGCGGCGCAGATGGGGCGGCTGGTCGTGCTCATGGCGGATGTTGGCGAGCATCAGGGAACTGTTGCGGTCGAAAGTCAGCACGCCGTCCGGCTTCAGCGGCGGGCGTGCTGGGTAGTCGCCTGCGGCGGCCATCTTGCTGCGCGCCGGGGCTGGGTGGCGTAGCGTCCAGGGCAGGCGCAGGCCGAGGGCTAGTAGCCACATTTCGACGCCGCAGAAGAGCGAACCGAGCACGGTGCCGAAGCGCGACAGCAGTGGCTTCACGTTGCGCGTGTCGCGCTGCTCGCGGCCGATCCAGGAGGCGGCCACGGCGGCCGGGAAATCCGCCAGCTCGTCATGCTCACGCCCGCCCTGCAGGGCGGCGGCGACCGCTTCAGCGGCGAGCATGCCGGACTTCATCGCGGTATGCGTGCCCTTGATGCGCAGCACATTGAGCAGGCCTGCCGCGCAGCCCAGCAGCAGGCCGCCCGGAAAGCTCAGGCGGGGCTGCGACTGCAGGCCGCCTTCGTTGATGCTGCGGGCGCCGTAGCCGAGGCGCTCGCCACCGGCGAGCAGGGCGGCGATGCGCGGGTGAGTCTTGAGGCGCTGGAGTTCGTCAAAGGGCGAGAGCTGCGGGTTGCGGTAGCCGAAGTGGGTGACCAGGCCGAGGGCGACCCGGTCTTCACCGTACTGGTAGAGGAACGCGCCGCCGCCGGCTTCCCCGCCCAGCGGCCAGCCCAGGAAGTGGCTGACGCTGCCGGTGCGGTGGCGCTCGGCCGGGATCCTCCACAGCTCCTTGATGCCCAGACCGTAGTGGCTTTCGCCGACGCCTTCGCGCAGGCCGTAGCGGGCTTCGAGCGCGCGCGTGAGTGAGCCGCCCGCGCCTTCGGCGACCAGGGTGTAGCGGCCGCGGATTTCGATGCCGGGCGCAAAGCGGGTGCTTTCTTCGCCGGCTGCATTGCGGCCCATGTCGCCGCTGAGCACGCCGATCAGCGCGCCGGCCTCGTTGTAGCAGGGCGCGGCGGCGGCGAAGCCCGGGTAGAGCTCGACGCCGAGTGCCTCGGCCTGCGTGCCGAGCCAGCTGCACAGCTCGCCGAGGCTGCCAACGTAAAGGCCGCGATTGTCGATCTGTGGCGGCAGGCTCCAGTGCGGTGCGGGCAGGGCGTGCTGCGCGCTGAGCCAGACGACTTCATCCTCGCTGACCTGGGTCTGAAGCGGCGCGCCGAGCGTGCGCCAGTCCGGCAGGAGTTCATCCAGCGCGATGGGGTCGATCACCGCCCCGGAGAGGATGTGGGCGCCGATCTGGGCTCCTTTTTCGAGCACGCAGACAGAGATTTCCCGCCCGCTGCTGACGGCCAGCTGGCGCAGGCGGATCGCGGCGGCGAGGCCGGCGGGGCCGGCGCCGATGATGAGTACGTCGTATTCGATGAGGTCGCGGGTCATGGTAATTCTTCAGACAAGGGCGCGCGTTTGCAGTGTATTGAGATGGCTTCTCTGCTGAGACAGCCGGTCTATCGGCCGTGCTGATTCAGCAGCAGAGGAGGGGGGCTCCGCTTCGGCGCTTGCTGTGCTCGCTCGCCAAGACTGATTTTTACCGCAGCTTGAATGGTTTATGGGTGCCCCAGCTCAAGCAGGAGCGTACAAGCGGCCAGTTTTGGCCGAATGGATTGGAAACGGTGCTGTGCTTGGGTGGAGGGGGGGCTTCGCAGGCGTCTATGTTGTACGTCTAGCGGTCGGTCTTGAGTTGCAGAGGTTTGTGGATTCAGACCTCGCCTGGGTTCTCAAAGGTCAGGGGCGGGAGCGCCGTGCTTTTGTCGCGTGGAAGGTCTCGGGCTCAGTACGCAACGGGCACAATGACGGCATCCCGAAAGAGAGAAAAATACATGCGCATCCTGATCGCCACGATATTGTTTGGCCTAGCCAGTCTCCTTGTTGCTTGTAAGAGTAAAGCGCCAGAAGCCTTTTCAACCAGCACGGAGGCCGAGGCCCTGATGCAGGTGGCCTTTCCCGGCTGGAAGAAAGACGCGCTGGTCGTTACCCAGGTCACCCAGCCCGACACGGATGCTTCGGGTGTGAAGCAGGAATTGCCGCTATGGGTGCAGGTCACGCCCGCAAAGGTCGCCACGCTGTCGGCCGATCGGGCGCTGCTGATCGTTGCCGGCACGCCCTCGGATGCACAGGGTGCCAGTCAGGCCGGCCACTCCACGCCGGGCAATCTCGGGGCCTACTGGTTCGAGCGCCGTGAGGGCAGGTGGTATCTGGCGGGCTCGCAGCCGTCGTTTGCCTGGTCCGGCTTTTTCGGTGATCCGGGCGAGCTCACGCTGACCTCGCTCGGCAATGGCCAGCAGGCGTTGGGGGTCGTGAATGGCAGTTGCTGGCAGGGCATGTGCGGACGCTGGCTGAGCCTCTATGCGCTGGGCGCGCAGCGCGTGGATGCCCTGCTCGGCAGTGAGGAAGCGCTCATGATCGAATCCGATGCCAGTGGCGCTACCTTGGGCTGCCCGGATCTGGTGGCGGCCAAGCCCGGTTCGCAGCATCGCCTGAGCCTGGAGGATTACTCCACCAACTATGGTTGCTACAGCGTCAGTGGCACCTGGCAGATCCAGCCCGGCAGCAGCCAGCCCGGCAGCAGCCAGCCCGGCGATCTGGTGATCAGTTTCACTGGCAAGCAGACGAGTGCCCAGGTCGTGCCGATCCAGGCGCCGGCAGCGCCTGCGAGTGCCCCGGCCAGCGAGCCGCTGGAGGCGGGGGAGGCCCCGCCCAGCGAAGAGTATCTGGTGCAGGTTCAGGCGGTTCAGGCCCGCCTGATCTACCGCTTCAAGGACGGCCTCTACCTCCATGCGAGCGGTGACAATCCGGCGCCGGGCTTCTGAAGTCATGGCCGCTTTCGACATGAAGGATTGGCCGGCTCCGCAGGTGTTTGCCGCCTCGCTGCGTGAGCAGCTGGCCGCGCAGGCCGAGCCTTCGCGGGCTGGGCCGATGGCCGCCTACATGCAGCAGCGCTTCGCTTTTTTCGGGCTGCCGACACCGGCCCGGCGGGCGGCCGTCAAGCCGCTGCTGGCGAGCCTGGGCAAGGCGCCCGACCCGGACTGGCTGCTTGCCGTGGCGCAAGCCTTGTGGGCTTTTGATGAGCGCGAATGCCAGTATGTGGCGGTCGATCTGCTGGTGAAGTTCGCCGCTCGCCTGGAGGCGCGGCATGAGCCACAGCTGGCGGCTTTGGTGCAGGCCAAGGCCTGGTGGGATTCGGTGGATCTGCTTGCGGCGCATGTGTATGGCGGGCTGTGCCGCCGGGCTCCGGCCTTGCGCGCGCGGCTGGATGGGTATGCCACGCACGAGGATATCTGGCTGCGCCGGGTGGCGATCCTGCATCAGCTGATGTATGCGGGCGATACGGATCGCGTGCGTCTTGCGGCCACGCTGGCGGCCAATCTGGATCAGACGGATTTTTTCATCCGCAAGGCCATGGGCTGGGCCCTGCGCCAGTTTGCGCGCACCGATCCGGCCTGGGTGCGGGCCTGGCTCGAGGCGCATGGCGGGCAGGTTTCCGGCCTCACCCGGCGGGAAGCGCTCAAGCGTCTGGGGTGAGCGCGGCGGCCTGAGCGTTCGTCGAGTTCGGCGGGCCACCGGTCTGATCCAGATCAAATCGAGATGTTTTTAACGAAATTTACATCTAGCCTCGCAGACGTTTTCAGACGGAGTGCGTGGCATGGATCGGATCATCCGCTTGGGCGGGGCCTTGCTGCTGACGACCCTGCTGGCGGCCTGTGGCGGCGGTGGGGGCGGCGGCAGCAGTAGTGGGAGTAGTGGCGCCGGGGGCAGCAGTGGAGGCGCAGCTTCCAGCACAGGCGCGGCCGCAGCTTCCTCTTCCAGCAAGCCCGGTGCGAGTGTGCCGGCACCGGCGCCCCTGGCGGCGGGGGAGGCTGCGCCGAGCGAGGCGGATGCCGTCCGCTTCCTGACCCAGGCGAGCTTCGGCCCCACCGTACGTGATCTCGCCGTGGTGCGCGGCAGCGGCTTCCGCAACTGGCTGGTGGCCCAGATGATGGCTGCCGGTGACAACTATTCGGCCTATTCGACAGCGGTTCATACCACCGGGCTGAAGGATTTCTGCGCCGAGTACGGCGCCTTCCCGAGCGAGTACTACCGCAAGAACTGCTGGCAGGAGTACTACTCGGCCGAACCCTTGTCGCGCGAGTTCTATGTCAGTGCGCTGAGCGGGGCCGACCAGCTGCGCCAGCGCGTGGCGCTCGCCCTGGGGCAGATCTTCGTCGTCTCGAATTCGGAGGTCAGTGGCACCTACGGTCTGCGCGATTATCACCAGATGCTGCTCGATCAGTCCTTCGGCAATGTGCGCGAGCTGCTCGGGGCGGTGAGCCGCAACCCGGCGATGGCGGACTACCTGAACCTGGTCAACAACGAGAAGGCTGCGCCCAACGAGAATTTCGCCCGCGAGCTGATGCAGCTGTTCTCGATCGGCCTGTGCGAGCTGACGGCCGACGGGCGTCTGGCGGGGGGGAGCTGCCGGCCGACTTACGACAACAACATCGTGCGCGAGGTGGCCTTCGCGCTCACCGGCTGGACTTATCCGGCCGGCGGTGTGAGCGCCTGGGGCAGTTCCGGCTGGAAGAACCCGACCTACTACCGCGGCCAGCTGCTGGCGGTGCCGGCCCAGCACGACACGGCCGAGCGCAGCCTGCCCGGCGGCGGCAAACTGGGGGGCGGGCATACGCCGGCCCAGGCCATGGACGCTGTGCTCAATGCCTTGTTCCAGCATCCCAATATCGCGCCCTTCATTGGCAAGCAGCTGATCCAGCATCTGGTGACCAGCAATCCTTCGCCCGCCTATGTCGGCCGGGTATCGCAGGCTTTTGCGAGCGGCACCGCCTTCGGTATCGGCAGCGGCCAGCGTGGTGACATGAAGGCCATCATCGCCGCCATCCTGCTCGACAGCGAGGCGCGCGGCGATAGCAAGAGCGCCACCGACTATGGTCGCCTGCGCGAGCCGGCGCAGTTCATCGCCGGCCTGCTGCGGGCCATGAATACCAGTTCGGATGGCGCCGGTTTCTACTACTGGTGGGGCGAGGAGTTTGGCCAGGCCATCTTCAATGCCAACTCCGTCTTCAACTTCTATCCGCCGGATTTCCCGCTGGCCGGTACCAGTCTCGTCGGCCCCGCTTTTGCCATCGAGAACCCCAACAGCACGCTGGCCCGCTACAACCTCTCTAACCGCATGCTGTACTGGAACGGCCTGGCGGCGGGCGGTTTTCCGGGCGCGAGCGGCAGCACTGCGGACATCAGCAGCTGGCTGCCGCTGGCTGATAACGCCAGCAGCCTGGTCAGCGAGATTGAGCGCCTGCTCGTCACCGGCGGCCTGCCGGCCGATATCCGCAGCGGCATCGTGGATGCCGTGGCCGCCTGGCCGGTCAGCACCACCAGCAGCAGCTGGCGCACCGAGCGGGTGCGCACGGCCTTCTACCTGATCCTTGCCAGCCCCGAATACCAGGTGCAGAGATGAATCGACGCCAGATCCTCAAAACCATGCTCGGCGGCGGTGCCCTGAGCGCCCTTGGTGGCCTTGAGCTGCTGCTTGCCACGCCGGCTCAGGCTCAGACCAGCAGCGGCTATCGTGCGCTGGTGTGCATCGCGCTGTATGGCGGCAACGATGGCGCCAACATGATCGTGCCGCTCGATACGGCAGGCTACAACAGCTATGCCGCGGTGCGTGGCGCCCTGGCCATTCCCAAGGCCAGTCTGGTGCCGGTCGGCAGCAGCTACGGTCTGCATCCGGCGCTGTCGGCGCTGGCGCCGTACTGGACACAAGCCAAGCTGGCGCCGGTGTTCAATGTCGGCCCGCTGGCCAGACCGACGACGCGTGCTCAGCTGGTGGCCAAGACGGCGGTGCTGCCGGACAACCTCTTCTCCCATTCCGACCAGCAGAACCTGTGGGAGTCCGGCGGCGCCTCGGTGCTCGGGCGCACCGGCTGGGGCGGGCGCCTGATGGAGAGCCTGGGCAGCGATCCGGTGTTTGCGTTGGGCGATGCCGGGCGTCTGGGGATCGGCGCGGCGCGCAGCACCCTCGCACTGCCTGGCCCCGGGGCGGCGTTTGCGCCGGATGGAAGCTTCAGTGGCAATCACGCCAAGCGCCGTGCAATGCTCGACACGCTGGCCAATACCGCGCGCAGCAATCAGCTCGTGGCAGCCTTTGCCAATATCCAGAAGACGGCCCTCACGCGCAGCGCCAGCCTCGGCCCGGTGCTCAAGATCACCCCGGCCAACACCCCCTCGGACCCGCTCAACGCAGCCTTCGGCAATCTGCAGGGGATCTACAACAGCAGTATCGCCAAGCAGCTCTACCAGGTTGCCAAGCTCCTGCGCGAGCGCGCCTCGGTGGGTGGTTCGCGGCATGTGTATGTGGTGTCGCAGAGCGGCTATGACACCCACAACAGCCAGCTGGAGCGCCAGAACACCCTCTTCGCGCAACTTGCACCGGCGCTGGTCGCTTTTCAGACGGCGCTGGCCCAGCTGGGGCTGGAGAACAATGTGACGAGTTTCACCCTGTCGGACTTCGGCCGTACCCTCAAGCCCAATTCAAGTGGCGGCACCGATCATGGCTGGGGCAATCATCATCTGGTGCTGGGCGGGGCCGTGAAGGGCGGCCTGAGCTACGGCAGCTTCCCCGATCTGGCGCTGGGCGGGGCCGACGATTACGGCGTGAACAGCTGGGAGTGGCAGGGGCGCTGGATCCCCGGTACCTCGGTGGATCAGTATGTGGCTACGCTGGCGAGCTGGATGGGCCTGAGCACGACGCAGGTGAGCAGCATGCTGCCCAATCTGGCGCAGTTCGCCAGCGGCAACCTGGGGTTCGTCTGAGCCCCCGCCTGCAGCCTGCGAGCAAGGCTTTGCCGAGGGCGCTCAGCCCTCGGCGCGCTCCTGCAGCTGCAGGCGCCACATTCCTGCGTAGGCGCCATCGAGCGCCAGCAACTCGGTGTGGCTGCCGCGCTCGATGACCCGGCCGCCTTCCAGCACAGCGATCTGGTCGGCATTCATCACGGTGGACAGACGGTGCGCGATGATCAGCGCGGTGCGCCCCTGCGCGGCGGCTTCGAGCTGGGTCTGGATGGCCTGTTCGGTGCGTGAATCGAGCGCAGAGGTGGCTTCGTCGAAGATCAGGATCGAGGGGTTCTTGAGGAGCGTACGGGCAATGGCCACGCGCTGCTTTTCGCCGCCGGAGAGCTTGAGGCCGCGCTCGCCCACCTTGGTGTCGTAGCCATCGGGCAGGGCGCTGATGAAGTCGTGCAGCTGGGCCGCACGGGCGGCGGCGATCACCTCTTCGCGGCGGGCGTCGGGGCGGCCGTACTGGATGTTGTAAAGGATGGTGTCATTGAACAGCACCGTATCCTGCGGCACGATGCCGATTGCCTGGCGCAGGCTGGCCTGGCGGATCTGGCGCAGATCCACTCCGTTGATGGTGATGGCACCAGCGGTGACATCGTAGAAGCGGAACAGCAGACGTGCGAGGGTGGATTTGCCGCCGCCGGAGTGGCCAACCACGGCCAGGGTATGACCAGCCGGCACCTCCAGTGAGACTTCATGCAGCACCGGGCGACGCGCATCGTAGGCAAAGCCGACCGCCTCGAATCGCAGCGTGTGCGGCCCGGCCGGCATGTCGATGGCGTCAGTGCGATCACGGATCTCGCGTTCGGTGCCGAGCAGGCCGAACATGCGTTCGATATCGGTGAGCGCCTGGCGGATCTCGCGGTACAGCACGCCAAGGAAGTTCAGCGGGGCATAGAGCTGGATCAGGAAGGCATTGACCAGCACGATGTCGCCGATGCTCATGTGGCCGGCGGCCACGCCACCTGCGGCCCGCCACATCATGGCGGTGACGCCGCTGGCGATGATCGCGGCCTGGCCCATGTTCAGGAATGACAGCGAGATCTGGTTGCGCACTGCCGCGCGGCTCCAGGCCGAGAGCTGGCCGTCGTAGCGGCCGGCCTCCCAGTCTTCATTGTTGAAGTACTTCACCGTCTCGTAGTTGAGCAGGCTGTCGATGGCGCGGGCGCTGGCGGCCGAGTCGAGCTCGTTGGCCTCGCGCCTGAGGGCGGTGCGCCAGTTGGTGACCTTGATGGTGTAGAGGATGTAGGCCGTGAGCGTGGCCGCCGCAATCAGGGCGTAGGCCGCTTCGTACTTGTAGAGCAGGATGCCGATGACGAGCGCCACTTCGACCAGGGTCGGCAGGATGCTGTAGATCGCGAAGTTGATTAGGCTGCTGATCGAACGGTTGCCGCGCTCGATATCGCGCGTGAGTCCGCCGGTCTGGCGTTCCAGATGAAAGCGCAGGGACAGCGCATGGAGATGTCGGAACACCGTCAGCGCCACTGCTTGAACCGCGCCCTGGGTGACCCGCGCGAAGAGGATTTCACGCAGTTCGGTGAACAGCGAGGTCGAGAAGCGCAGCAGGCCGTAGGCCAGCAGCAGGGCCGCGGGAACCACGATGAAGGCTTGTGCGGGCGTGATCGCCAGGCTGTCGATGATGCGTTTGAGCACCAGCGGCACCCATACGTTGGAGAGCTTGGCGGCAATCAGGCAGATCAGGGCCGCCCCCACCCGGTAGCGCCATTGCCACAAGTAGGGCAGGAGCTTGGCAAGGGTGGCGAGGGGGCGGAATTCGCCGGGCCTGGCGGGTTCGGGCAGAGCAGAGTTGGGAGGGCGGCGCATGGGCCGATTGTAGGGCAAAGCTGCGTAAAGCCGTTTCGTCCTGGGCGCCTGCTGCGTCACACTGCTGCTTTTGGCCGGGGCTGTCTGCCGTGTTGCGCATTCCGAAACACATCCTGGTGCCGATGATCGTTGCCTGTGCCCTGTTCATGGAGAACATGGACTCGACGGTGATCGCCACCTGCCTGCCCACCATTGCACGGGATCTGCAGGAGGATCCGATCGCCCTGAAGCTGGCGCTGACCTCCTACCTGCTGAGCCTGGCGGTGTTCATCCCGATCAGTGGCTGGATGGCCGATCGCTTCGGCGCGCGCACGGTGTTCCGGGCGGCCATTGGCGTGTTCATGGGCGGTTCGGTGTGCTGTGCCTTGTCCGCTTCGCTGGAAGGATTTGTGGCCGCGCGCTTCCTGCAGGGCATGGGCGGCGCGATGATGGTGCCGGTGGGGCGGCTGGTGGTGCTGCGCAGCACCAGCAAGGCCGAGCTGGTGCAGGCCATGGCTTATCTGACCATGCCGGCCCTGCTGGGGCCGGTGATCGGCCCGCCGCTGGGCGGCTTCATCGCCACCTACTTTCATTGGCGCTGGATCTTCTTCATCAATATCCCGATCAGCATCTTGGGCCTCTACATGGCCGGGCGGCATATCGAGAACCTGCGCGAAGACGTCCCCCGGCCGCTCGACTGGAGTGGTTTCCTGCTCTCGGCGCTGGGCCTTTCCGCCTTGATGCTGGGCCTGGCCACGGCCGGGCGGCATCTGGTCTCGCTGCCCGTTTCGTTGGCCTGCATGGCTGCCGGAGCTGCGCTGATGGTGATCTATGTATGGCAGGCGCGTGCCAAGGCGTATCCGCTGCTGAGTCTGGACTTGCTGCGCATCGAGACTTTTCGCGCCGGGGTGGTCGGCGGCTTTTTCTTCCGCATCGGTATCGGCGCGATTCCCTTCCTGCTGCCCTTGTTCCTGCAACTGGGTTTCGGCCTGAATTCCTTTGAATCGGGTCTGCTGACCTGTGCTTCGGCGGCCGGGGCGCTGTCGATGAAAACCATTGCGGCGAAGATCCTGCAGCGCTTCGGCTTTCGCCGTGTGCTGATCGTCAACACCGCGCTGGCCTCCGTCTCATTACTCCTGATCGGGGCCTTCACGGCGCATACGCCACATGCCTTGATCATGGTGGTGCTGCTGGTCGGCGGCTGTTTCCGCTCCCTGCAGTTCACCAGCCTGAATGCGCTGTCCTATGCCGATGTGGAGACTGCGCAGATGAGCCAAGCCACCAGCCTCGCCAGCGTGGTGCAGCAACTGGCGGCGGGCATGGGGGTGACGGTGGGGGCATTTGCCCTGCAGGGGGCGATGAGTCTGCAGGGGCATCAGGCCACGCAGGCGGCGGATTTTCCGCCTGCCTTCGCTGTGGTGGCGCTGGTATCGCTGACGGCACTGCTGTGGCTTACGCGTTTGCCGGCCAGCGCCGGGGCGGTGCTGTCGGGGCACCGCCAGGCGGACAACTGAAAACCAGAATGCTTACTCGGTAGCAACCTTGCGCGAGCCGGTCATGATCTTGACCATCAGGGCAGTGGTGCGCTGGCTGGCCACGACCGGGGCGTAGGCATCCTTCATCAGCGAGATGGTGGTAGCCGAACCGCGGAACGGCGCGAACTTCACACCGGCCTTTTCGAGCTTGGACTTGAGCGCAGAGTCGGCCTGGGCACGCACCTTGGCGGCGTAGGCAGCGGACTCGATAGCGGATTGCTGCACGATGCCCTTGTCAGCGGTCGACAGGCTGCTCCAGCGCTGCTTGGAGATCAGCATCACGATCGGCTGCACCAGGTGGTAGCTGAAGGTGTAATAAGGCGCGATCTTGTAGTGCTCGGAGGTGTAGTAGGAGGTGAGGTCGTTCTCGGCCACGTCCAGCTCGCCTGCCTTGAAGGCTGCCGGTACCTTGTCGAAACCGATGGTGGAAGCTTCGGCGCCCAGGGCGGTGGCCATGGCGATCAGGTCCTGGCGCTTGGGCAGGCGGATCTTGAGGCCCTTGAAGTCCGATGCGTAGGAGAGCGACTTCTTGTTCGAGTAGAAGGAGCGGGCACCGCCGTCATACCAGGTCAGCGCGATATAGCCCTTCTCTTCCATCAGCACCTGCAGCTCCTTGCCGACTTCGCCATTGAGCGCATTCATCATGTGCTCGGGGTCACGGAACAGGAAGGGCAGGTTCAGGATGCGCATTTCAGGCACGTCGTCCTGTAGGGCTGAGGAGGTGAACAGCACCACGTCGACTTCGCCCTTGCTGAATTTCGGAATCACATCCTTCTGCTGGCCCATCTCTTCGCAGCAGATCACCTTGCCGCTGTGCTTGCCTTGCGAGTTCAGTTTGAGGCGATCGAAGAAATATTGCAGGCCTTGATGCTGCGGATAGTCGTCAGCTTCGCGCACCCACCCCTTGAGTTCGGCAGCGCCGGCGGCGAGCGAGCTGCAGGCGAGGGCTGCGGCGATCAGGATGCGGCGAAGAGGTGCTGAGGTCATGCGGGACTCCTGGAGTCGTTGTGGTTCAGGCCTGCCCGGATGGGCGGACTCAGATATTCTGGAAGGATGCCGCTGCTAGCGCCGCAGGGCAAGTCCGAGCGTCGTGCGAATGCAACAAAATAGAGCTATTCGCCGCTCTGGAGCTGACGAATGCCATCTTGCAGAAGGCGTGCTGCGATGCTCACCGGGGCTGGCAGCTGGGGCAGGCGGTCCAGCGAAAACCATTGTGCATCCTCGATTTCATCGGCCTGGGGGGTGATTTCGCCACCGGCATAGTCGGCATGAAAAGCCAGCATCAGCGATTGCGGGAAGGGCCAGGGCTGGCTGGCGAACCAGCGGATATTGGTGATGTAAATGCCGGTTTCTTCGAATACTTCACGGCTCAGGCAGCCCTCCACGCTCTCGCCTGCCTCAACGAAACCGGCCAGTGCGCTGTACATGCCGGGGCGGAAATGCGGCGAACGCGCCAGCAGCAGTTCCTTGCCCTTGCGCACCAGGCACATCACGGCCGGTGCGATCTGGGGGTAGCTGCGGTGGGTGCATACCGTGCACAGCTTGGCAGGCTCGGCCGGATCGATCAGGGTGGGCGCACCGCAGGCGCCGCAGAAGCGGCTGGCCCGATCCCAGCCGAGCAGGTGCTTGGCTCTTGCGGCCAGCATCCAGGTTTCATCCGCGATGAGGCCGAAGGCTGCGCGTGGATTGAGCGCCTGGACTTCTTCCGGCAGTGCCAGCTCGGCCGGCCAGCGGCGTGCGCGACACGGCCGCCCGCCTAGCTGGCCGAGCAGAAAGTCGCTCTCTGGCGGAGGCAGGGCGGCCAAGACGGCCGAAGCGGGCAGGGCGTGCTGGTGGCTCAGGAGCAGGTCTTCGCCGGCAAAGGCGAACTCGAAGGCTTCGCTGATTTCGCTCGGCGCGGCACTCAGATGGGGCAGGAAATCAGCGGGCCAATTCACGCAGGGACTCCGGGAGGGCCGACATCGGGGCAGCTGTCAGCATGCTGCAACGGGGGCTCATTATGCTGCATCGACCCCCGCCTCTGCCCGGAGAAACAGCATGGCCACCTCTCGCCGCACTCCTTCCCCCGCGTCTGCCGATACCGCCCGCACTGCGCTGATCATCAGTGGCGGCGCACCGAATGCGACCCTGGTCGCCGGTGCGCTGGTGGCCTTCCACGAACTGGGGCTCAAGTTCGATGTGATCTCCACGGCGGGGGCGGGCGCCTTGCTGGGCCTGATGTACTGCGCGCCAAAGAATGGCGATCCGGTCAGCACGCTGGCCGGGCTGAAGGAGATGGGCGTGGCTGACCCGCTCTACGAGGCCTTCCCGGTAAACTTCAAGGTCTTTAATAAGCCGGGCACGCTGGCCGATCTGTATCGCCGCGCGCTGGGTCTGAATCCCTTCATCCAGAAAATGATGGATTGGCCCGCCCAGACCCCACTGGCCCAACTGGTAAAAGATTCCAGCGCGCTGATGCTGGCTTCAGCCTGCCCCAGCGATCTCAACCCGGAGTCGCTGGGCTTGTGCGCACATGTACCGTTTGCCGAAACGATCATTGATTTCGCCGCCGTGCCGCAGATCACGCCTGATTTCTGCGTGAATGCCTTCAACCTGCGCACGCGCCAGATGGAAAACTTCCGCAAGGACAAGCTTGGCCCGCCGCATCTGCAAGCCGCGTTGTCCTTCCCCTTCCTGTATCCACCGACCGAGCTGGATGGCGGGCTCTACATCGAAGGCGCTGCGCTGGATTGTCTGAACTTTCACGAGCTGCTGAGCCGCCATCCGCAGCTCGAAGAAGTGGTGGTGTTCGACATCCTCGGCGCAGATCGCCTGCTGCGTGCGCCCAAGAGTCTTTACGACGCCTGGGTGATGTCCATCCTCACCCCGCTGATCGAGATTGCGCGGGACGATCTGAAAATCTTCGAAGCCACGCATCTGGGCAAGTACCCTCAGCTGCAGCGGCCACACCGCGTGCCGCTGATCGATGACATCCCGGAAGCCGAATTGCCGGACGTGTTCGACTGGTCGCGCAGCAATCTCGAGCGTCTCTTCGACCTGGGCTTCGAATCGGCGGCGCGCTATGCACGCAGCCGGTTGGCGCATCTGGCCAGTTGAGGCATTCGTACGCGTATGGCGGGTGCGTTTGGTCACAATCTGCACACAGTGTGTGCAGTCCGCCACAATTGTTATCGGATCTTGCCCGCCCGGCCCCTCAAGGGAGATCGCCCCACGCCGTAGAACCCGCATGAGAACAAGTTTTCCGGAGAGATGCGCGTGAGCGGAGCACAGGCGGGCGTTGAAGCATGGGTCAATCGCATCAAGGAACGGGACATGCCGGTCTTCGGCCGCACGGTGCAGGAAGTGCGCAGTGTGACCGAGGACGACATGGCCTCCACCGCGCGCCTCTCGCGCGCCATCCTGCAGGATGCGGCCCTCACCACCAAGGTGCTCAAGCTCTCCAACAGCGTGATGTTCAATCCGTCACGACAGAGCGTGAACACCATCAGCCGGGCCATCGTGGTGCTCGGTTTCGATCTGGTCGGCAACATCGTCCTCTCCATCCAGCTCATCGACGCACTTCTCGCCAGCGGTATGCGCGAACGCGTGGTGGCCGAGATGGCACGCTGTTTCCATGCCGCAGTGCAGGCCCGCACGGCCGCTCGGGCGCGCAGCAGCAAGGCCGCCGAGGAAGTCTTCATTGCCACTCTGCTCGGGCGGGTGGGAGAGATGGCCTTCTGGTGTTTTGGCGGCGAGCAGGCAGAGCAACTCGATGCCGCCATGAAGGCGCGCCCCGATGCCAAGCCCGAAGAGCTGCAGCTCGAAGTTCTGGGCTTTCGCCTCAACAGCCTCACCGCTGCGCTGGCGCGCGACTGGCACCTTGGCCCCATGGTGATTGCGGCGGCCCAGCCGCCGGCCAATCCGGATGCCAACGAAAAAGCCATCCTGCACGGCTATCGCCTGGCTCATGCTGTCGAGGGGGGCTGGGAAACCCCCGCTGCGCGCGCTGCGCTGGCGGAATACGCCGACTACATCGGCCTGCCGCTCAAGGACATCACCGAGGAGCTCACCGCCAATGCCGGTGAGGCCGCGCGCGTAGCCGCCCAGTTTGGCGCCGAAGAGGCTGCGCGCCTGATTCCGATGCCCAAGGGCGAGCTTGTCGATATCGATGCCGAAGTGGCCCAGATCAATGATCCCGCGCCGGATCCGATGCTGCAGCTCAAGATTCTGCGTGACCTTTCGATGCTGCTGGCAGGCAACCCGAGTCTCAATGACGTGCTGCAACTGGTGCTCGAAGGCATCTATCGCGGGCTTGGCATGAGTCGGGCGGTGTTTGCCCTGCAGACGGCGGATCGTGCCAAGGTGGTGGGCAAGGTGGCGCTGGGGCGCGATGCGGACAAGCTTGCCGCCCATTTCGCGTTTCCGCTCGATCAGCGCCCCGGCGAAATCATCAATCTGCTGTTTGCCAAGTCCGCGCCGATCTGGCTCAAGGGCGAGCCGGCGGCCGGCCTCAAGCTGGACCGCCTCGAAGCCGTCACCGGCCAGCGTGACTGCATGCTCGCTCCCATCGTGGCCGCTGGTCGCGTGATCGGTTTCTTTTACGCTGATCGTGCGCCGGCCAATCCGCCTGACGATGAAACCTGGCAAGGCTTTCTCCATTTCGCCCAGCAGGCCAGCCTGAGCTTCCAGCATGTGGCCTCGCGCGGGGCGGTGAAGAAGTAGCACCGCTGGGCCTTCGCCAAGAGGTGCGGTGCACCCGGCGTCCGATGCCGTAAAATCCGCGCTTCCCTCTAAGCATCCCAAGGAAGCGCCATGCCCGTGAACCTGCCATTGCCTGTTGCCGATCAACTCCTGCCTGTCGCCGGTTTACGCCTGGGCACGGCCGAAGCGGCAATCCGCAAGCTCAACCGCCGCGATCTTTCTCTGATCGAACTCGCGCCGGGCAGCCGCGTGGCCGGTGTGTTCACCCAGAACCGTTTCTGTGCTGCGCCGGTCACGGTGTGCAAGGAGCACCTGGCTTCCGGCTCAATCCGTGCGCTGGTCATCAACACCGGTATTGCGAATGCCGGCACTGGCGAACTGGGGATTGCCAATGCGCGCGCATCCTGTGACGCGGTAGCCGCTGCGCTGGGCGTGAGTGCCCGTGAAGTACTGCCTTTCTCCACCGGCGTGATTCTTGAACACCTCACCGTCGACAAGCTCATCGCGGGTCTGCCTGCCGCCAAGGCCGCACTCAAGGCGGACGGCTGGTATGAGGCCTGCCATGCCATCATGACCACCGACACCCAGCCCAAGTGCGCTTCGCGCCAACTGCAAATCGGCGGCAAGACGGTGACCCTCACCGGCATGAGCAAGGGCGCCGGCATGATCAAGCCGAACATGGCCACCATGCTTGGCTTCCTTGCCACCGATGCAGATGTCGCCCAGCCGCTGCTCGAGGCGCTGGTCAAGGAAGCCGCGGATCTCTCGTTCAATAGCATCACCGTCGATGGCGATACGTCCACCAACGACAGCTTCATTCTGATTGCCACCGGCGCTTCCGGCGCACCGGCTATCACCGATGCCGCTTCCGCCGATTACCAGGCGCTGCGCGCTGCGGTGATCGATCTCTCGATCTGGCTGGCGCAGGCCATCGTGCGCGACGGCGAAGGTGCCACCAAGTTCATGAGCATCGTCATCGAAGGCGGTAAGAGCCGCGAAGAATGCCGCCAGGTGGCTTATGCCGTGGCCCACTCGCCGCTGGTCAAGACCGCCTTCTTTGCCTCCGACCCCAATCTCGGCCGAATCCTCGCTGCCATCGGCTATGCCGGTGTGCTGGATCTGGATGTGAGCCGCCTGCGCGTGTGGCTCGGTGACGGCAAGGAAGAAGTGCTGGTGGCTGAGCAGGGCGGGCGCGCGGCGAGCTATGTCGAGGAAGCCGGCGCGCGCATCATGCAGAGCGCCGAGATCACCGTGCGCGCCGATCTGGCGCGTGGTGATGCGGCTGCCACGGTGTGGACCTGCGACTTCTCGTATGACTACGTCAAGATCAATGCGGATTACCGCTCGTGATCTGAGATTGCATCAGCCAACAAAAAGCCCGCTCTGCAGAGCGGGCTTTTTGTTGCCCTGAGCTTTCGCCGTGTCAGGCATTGCGTGCGGCTCAAAGCCGGTTTTTGGTCGTCACTGCGGTGACGGTCTGTAGCCAACCTTCAAACAGTTTTCCGAAAGGATCGCGTGAGAGGTATTCGTGTTCGAGCACGAGATGCAGGTCCTTCGAATACACACGGCGCTCGCGCGTATAGGGTACGGCCCCTTCGCAAACCTGAAGATAGGTTTTCCCCTCGATATCCACAACCGTCACAGGCAGGCGGACGATCTGGCCGTTGATGCTTACATCACGCTCGCTGGCCGACGATCTGGCTTTGAATTCGCCGTCAAATCGGCACACATAAGCGCTTTCGTTGGAGGCCGGGCTTTCCCAATGGTTTTCGAAGGACCACTTCATGCCAGGCTTGAGTTCTGTTTTCGGCATCCAGTGTTCCACTGCGTCTGCCGGGATCGCTCTGCGTTCTCCCGTTTTGCTGATGGAGGCAATGACGGCGAGCTTCTTGTCCAGGACTTCAGCCGAACCATTCCCGTAGCGCAACAGAATCTCGCTGGCGGAGTCGGATTCGATGGCGTAGGAATAGGTCAGGGTGCGATTTTCAAGAACGGGCTCGGAGCCGGGGGCGTCCTGCACATATTTCCTGAAGGCGTTGCTGACCTGATCGCCGCTTTGCAAGGGGTCGGGCTTGCTGGGGTCCGGATCGGCCCAGACGGATGTACTCAGAATGCTCAGCGCGAGCATTGAAATAAGCCCCTTCATGCATGTCCCCTTGAATCATTTATTGGATTGAGCCGCGCATCATAGTTCAGCGCAGCGGACATGCAGGGCGCAGCACGATTTTTCCGGCCGGCTTCTGTTGCACGGCTGCCAATTGCCTCCGGAGTTCCCGGTGAGCGCGCACACACCGTGCAGGGGAGCGGTCCGTGCCGGAGATGATGACGATCGGGTTCAATGAGGCAGACGGCGCGCCAGATCCGGCATGTCGAGCTGCCTGAGAGAACGGGGTTGTTGGCCCTTGGGGCCGGGCTTCTGGTGCCAGGGACATAGCGCAGGGGTGTGACGCCCTGCGCAAGGGCTTGTCAGGGAGCAGGCGTGAGCAGAGCGACTTTCTTGCCGGTCGAGATGGATGTGATGCTCAGCTGCTGGCTGGAGCCGAGCAATTTGCCATAAGAGCTCAGACTCAGTGAGCTGTGTTCCAGTACAAGGTCCAGGTCCCTGGAGTAGACGTAGCGCTCCTCCCTGTCGGAGCCTGATCCGACGCAGTTTCGGATATTCACCCTGCCACGCACCTCGATCACGATGACAGGCAGGCGGACGATGCTGCCGTTGATGTTCTGGTCGCGTTCGTCCGCATAAGACACCGCGTCATACTCGCCAAACCATTGGCACATTTTGGTGGAGTTCGAGGCCACCTGCTCATGGCGTTCAGAAAATGACCACTTCATGCCCGGCTTGAGTTCTGTGGTGGGCATCCAGTGCTTTACCGTCTCGGGGTCAATATCCTTGCGCTCCCCGTTCTTGTTGATCGTGGCGATCAGCGCGAGATCCTTGCCAAGGATCTCTGCAGCGCCGTTCCTGCTGCGTAATACGCGTTCGTCGCCGGCGCCTGACTCGATGGTGTAGGACGTGGAAGCGATTTTTTCCTCCAGAACGGGCTTCGATGTGGGGGTCTCCTGGGTGTATTTCTGCAGGCTGCGGGTGATCCGATCGCCATTCCGGATCGTGCTGACAGGCGTCGTGCCATCGGCGGCGCAGGCATTGGCGCACAGCAGACTCAGTGCGATTGCAGGGACTATCCGTTTCATTGCGTGCTCCGTGAATTGATCAGGGGAAATTTCGTCGGGGATGTTATGCCAGAAAGTTTTTCTGGCGGCATATGTCTCCCGTTGGTTTGATCATTCAGGCCGACTATGCGCCCTGTGGTGGTCGTGGTTGCTGTTCGACGCGTTCCAGGGGGGGGGGCGTCGAGGCAGGTCCCGGCAGTCCGTAGAAATTTCCGGTTGCCGGCGCTTCTTCCGCATGCTGAGGGTGTTGCTCCGCCCGCGCTGCGGCTATGCTGCGAGGTTCGCGGAGAACGCAGTCGCGGAATTGATTGCGCATTCCGGTTCCGGCCAAGGTGGGATTCTTGTGCGCGCTGGCCGGTGCTTCATTCAGGAGATGGTTTGGGCATGTCCTTGAGACAGAGATTGCTGCAGTGTTTCGGTCGCTGGATCGGGCGCGGCGCGGCTGTGGTCGCCGCGCCTCAGCCTGTGCCATCAGGCCGGCGCCGTGAGGCGGAGGATTTCGCCCAGCTCAATCGCCTTGCCCCGCGCAAGGATGCGCCGGATACCCACAATGCCTTCGTGCGTCGCGAGGCGATCCTGTCGCGTGGCGGGCGCATCGCCGGCTACGAGTTCTCCTTGCTGACCAGTATGCAGGCCCGCATGAATCAGGAGCAGGAGCTGACTCGCCAGGCTTATGACGCGGCGCTGCTGACCCGGATGGCGTTGCAGGGCGTCCAGTCCTTGCTCGGCCGGCGCCTGGCCTTCATCCAGGTGGCGGTGGAGTCGCTCAGCAACTTGCGGATCAGCCAGTTGCCACCGAAGAACACCGTGCTCGTGGTGCATCTGGGCGCACACACGACGGAACTCGAGAGCCTGCCAGCACGTTTTGCACGGCTCAAAGAGGAGGGCTTCCTGGTAGGCCTGATGGCGGATGAGGATTTCGACATGGCGGGTCCGCTGCTGGAGCAGGTGGATTTCATCCAGATCAATGTCACCGCTTTCAACGGCATTGACCTGCGCACCGCAACGCGCGCCCTGCGCGCTGTGGCGAGACCGGGTGGGCGAGCATTGCGACTGGTGGCGCGCAATGTGCAGAGCTACGACGACTATCAGTTCTGCAGCAAATGCGGCTTTGATTTTTTCCAGGGGGC
The DNA here is from genome assembly GCF_030548425.1 of Uliginosibacterium sp. 31-12. NCBI lineage: Bacteria > Pseudomonadati > Pseudomonadota > Betaproteobacteria > Rhodocyclales > Zoogloeaceae > Uliginosibacterium > Uliginosibacterium sp. 31-12. The sequence goes on from NZ_JAUOOA010000009.1 coordinate 118,054, forward strand.
CTTCATCTCCAGTCGCGAGAGCCTGCGGCCGAGCAGCGCCAAGATCAATCGCATGGTCTTGCTGCCGATCCTGAACATGGTGATGAGCGACCGGAGCTTCGGCGAAATCGCGGATCAGCTCTCCAGCGAGCCGACCATGAGTTACAAGCTGCTGCGCTACCTGAACTCGGCGGCCATGGGCTTGCAGAAGCCGATCGACAATCTGACAGAGGCGCTGGTGCTGATCGGGCGGGAGAAGTTCTACCGCTGGACGTCACTGCTGCTCTTCGATTTCGCCGAGCCGGATTATCAGCAGCGCTTGCTGGCCGAACGAGCGCTCACGCGCGGGCGTACGCTTGAGCTGATGGCGGGCAAGGGCCTGATTCCGGAGGATGCCGGCAAGCTTTTCCTGGTGGGCCTGTTTTCCCTGCTTGACGAGGCGCTCGGGCGATCACTGCCGGAGTTGCTGGCGCAGGCGGCGCTGCCGGAGGCCGTGCGTGATGCACTGCTGGGCAAGCCGGGGCCCTATGCGGATGCGCTGAATCTGGTGGTGCTGGGTGAGGCTAATTCGAGCACCCGCCTAGTACAGATCGCCGAGGCCGTGCAGCGTTGCGGCATCGACTACACCGACTTCATGCCGGCGGCGGCGCAGGCGCTGGTATGGGCCAACCAGATGCTGGCTGGAGAGGAGACCGAGGCGGCAGGGGGCGACTTGCTCTGAGTGCCTGTTGTGATGGTGCTTCAGGCTTTCGTCTGTTGTGCATGCGCAGGCCACGGAGGAGAGAGATGAAGAAAGGTCTTGTCAGCACGTTCCTTGTACTCACCGTGAGTGCGGGGGCGCTGGCCGCCGAGTTCGGCTCGCGTGGCGGCCCGGAGCCGGTCAATATCGATGCGGTGGCGCAGGCCTTGCAGCAGGATCCGTATGACATGGAGCTGCTGATCAGCTACGGCACCTCCAAGGGCGGCTCGGCGGGTCATCTGGCTTTGTCGATTCGAGATAAGGCCTCTGGTGACGAGTTCGTGCATTCGGCGAACTTCTATGCCGACCGTTCGGAAGCACATGCGCGCGGCGTCTACAACGCCGAGCTGATGACCCGGATCCCGAAGATGGAGTATCTGTTTCGCACTTCATCCTCGCTCGGCGAAACGGCCTCCTTCGGGCTGGATTTCGGCGAGATCTACAAGCGTTCGGTACTGGGGATCCGCGTGTATGGCGTGCCCGAGCGTGAGAAGGCCGAACTGGAAGCCTTCTTTCGCGAATTGAATGCCGACTTCCAGCGCCAGGCGACGGACACGCGCTATCACTCGGGCGAGGTGCGTTACGGTTATCTGGATCTGAACTGTGCCAAGACCATCGGCAGCGCTTTCCGCTACGGCGCCGGCTATGCCAGGCTCGAGGTGCTGAACGGCCCCTATTTCTCCTGGCGACTACTCAAGAAGGCGTTGCGGGCCAATATCCCGACCGAGATGGCACTGAAGATCATGCGCGAATGGCAGGCGCGCGGCTATGCGATGGATGTGGTGCTGTACCGCAAGTACGCAGCTTCCAGTTACATGGATCCGCACGACGAAGAGCCCGTGGCTTTCAAGGATCTGCCGAACCGCTTTCCTTCGGTACTGTCGCGTGACTTCCGCCGCGAGTCCGGGCGTTACGAGGATTACGACAATCTCTTCGCAGCCTATCTGTTCTACAACCTGGGCAAGTACCGGGTGAGCCTTGATCCGGCCAGTCAGCGTCTGCAACTGGAGCAGCTGAAGGCGCCGATGCCCTATGCGCTGGCGGAGGCCTGGGCGAAAAAGCATGCTAAGACGGACCATCTGAAGTTGCAGCGCGGGCTGCCGGAGCCGCTTCAGGGAAGGCCGGTCGAAGAGTAAGGCGCCGCCGACAGGCCCGCCCGGCGGCGCTCAGCATCGGCTGCGCGCCTACTCCCTCATGAATTCCCGCTCCCGGCGGCGGCTTCCCGCAGCTTGTCCTTCTTGCTCTTTCGCTTGCCCTTGATGCCGCCTGAGCCTGCGCCGGGCTGGGGCGTTTCGGTAGGCTCGAAGCCTTCGATGAATTCGCGTTCCAGGCGAATGCCGATACGTTTTTCGATCAGGCGGAAGTGGGCTTCGGTGGCGGCGCTGATGAAGCTGATGGCGAGCCCGGGCTCACCGGCACGGCCAGTGCGGCCAATGCGATGGGCATAGTCGGTGGCGGCACGCGGCAGATCGTAGTTAATCACCACTGGCAGGCGGGCGATATCCAGCCCACGTGCGGCCACATCGGTGGCGACCAGCACATGCAGGCGTTCGGCCTTGAAATCAGCCAGCACTTCGCTGCGCGCGCCCTGGCTCAGCTCGCCGTGCAGCGGTGCGGCCTGGATGCCGCGGCGGGCGAGTTTGCTGGCCACCAGATCGCAGGCGTACTGGGTGGCGACGAAAACGAGCACGCGCGTCCAGCCTTCCTGGCGGATCAGGTGTAGCAGAAGCGCCGTGCGGCTTTTTTCATCCACGGTGAGGGCATGCTGGTCGATCTCGGGTTCGCCGGCCGCTTCTGCGATGCGCGTGGGGGTACGCAGCAGGGTTGCGGCCAGCGCTTCGACGCCCGGCGGCAGGGTGGCGGAGAAGAGCAGGCTCTGACGTTGGGCCGGCAGCAGGGCGAGGATGCGCTGCAACTCGTCGGCAAAGCCGGCGTCGAGCAGGCGGTCGGCCTCGTCGAGTACCAGGGTGCTTAACCGGTTGATGCTGACGGCATTGTGGTCGATGAGGTCCAGCAAACGCCCGGGCGTGGCTACGAGAATATCGGCACCGCCGCGCAGCGCCATCATCTGCGGGTTCAGCGAGACGCCGCCGAAGGCCACCACCACCTTGACCGGTTCGGCCAGATGGCGAGCGAGATCCTTGAGGGTTTCACCGCTCTGGATGGCCAGCTCACGGGTGGGGGCGAGGATCAGCGCGTGGGTGCGCCGTGCGGCACCATAGATGGATTTGCGTGGCAGATCGGCGAGCTGCTGCAGGATCGGCAAGCCAAAGGCGAGGCTCTTGCCCGAGCCGGTGGGCGCCGAGCCGAGAATGTCTTCACCGCGCAGGGCGGCTGGAATGGCGGCAGCCTGAATGGCGGTGGGGCTGGTGAATTCACGCTCGGCGAGCGCGTTCAGCAGGGCGGGGGCAAGGCCGAGGTGGGCAAAGGGCATCGGGGCGCTACGGTGGGGAATCAGGGCGTGATGATAGGCAAGTCCGTCGGTGGCGTCAGAACTGCGTGTGCTGGGCTGCCGCCGGCCAGCTCCACCCGGTTGCCGCCACGGGCCTTGGCGGCGTACATGGCTGCATCGGCGATGCTCCACAGGCGGCTCTCGCTGTCGCCATGCTCGGGGTAGCAGGCGATGCCGATGCTGGCCGAGATGCGTAGCGCGTGGCCACCGATTGCAAAGCGGGTGGCCAGGGCCTGACGGATTTTTTCGGCGACGTGGCGGGCGTCTTCAACGCTGCTCAGGCTGGGCAGCAGGACGACGAATTCGTCGCCGCCGATGCGCCCGACGGTGTCGGAGGCGCGGATGCATTCGTGCATGCGGCGGGCCGCTTCCTGCAGCAGCAGATCTCCGGTGGCGTGACCGAAGTGGTCATTGATGGCCTTGAATTCATCGAGATCGACGAAGAACAGCGCGAGGTGGGCGTGGTCGCGGTGGACCAGGCTCAGTGCCTGTTGCAGGCGGTCGGCAAACAGGGCGCGGTTGGGCAGGCCGGTGAGGGAGTCGTGCTGGGCCATGTGGCGGATCTGCTCTTCACTGGCCTTGCGCGCGTCGATATCGGAGATCGTACCGAGCAGGCGCAAGGCCTTGCCATCGGCGCTGCGGCGCATGACGCGGCCGCGCGCGAGCACCCATTTCCAGCGGCCATCCTTGCAGCGCAACCGGTATTCGCTGGAAAAGCTTTCCTGGTGGCCCTTGATGCAGGCCGCGGTAGCGGCGAGGGCGGCAGCGCGGTCGTCCGGGTGGATGCGCTCGACCCATTCCTGGCGATGCGGGGCGATCTCGTCCGGTTCGTAACCGAAAATCTCCAGGCAGCGGCGCGAGTAGAAGGCGGCATCACCGACCAGATCACGGTCCCACACGCCATCGCCGGCGCCTTCGAGGGCGAACTTCCAGCGCTCTTCGCTACTACGCAGGTCTTCGGTCATTTGCTGGGCCAGCCGGAGGGCGAGCTGGCGAGCGGTGGCGAGGATGCGCGCCAGCACGGCCAGCAACAGGCTCAGGCAGAGGCCGCTGATGGCTATGGTGGTGGCGTCGCTGTGGCCGACGCGGGTGACGAAGCCGGGCAGGGTGCTGGCTTCGATGACCCAGTTGCGACCGCCGATTTCGAGATACTCGGCTGCGTAAAGGCGTGGCGGTTTGGTCTCGGCGGGGTGTGAGCTGAAGAGCAGATTGTCGGTACTGGGCTCGACGCCATCGTGGACGTGGATGAGGATGTCGGAGTCTGTGTCGCCGTACAGGCTAGCCATCATTTCATCCAGATGGACCGGGGCATAGATCCAGCCGATGAGGCTGGCGCGGCGCTCCGCCAGGGTGCGGATGCTGCTGCCCTGCCGGAACAGGGGGGCACAGAGGATTACGGAGGGCGCCCGGCCGTTGGCTGGATCGAGCAATTGCGGAAGTTTGCCGGTGATGCGGGGCATGCCGGAGTCCCGCGCGGCCTCCATGACGGCGCGTAGCTCCGGTACGGTGTAAGGATCGAAGCCGAGGGTCATGCGATTGCGGCCGCTGAAGGGTTCGACCTGAATGATCGGGGTGTACAGCGCGCGCTCGCCGGGCGGGGTGATGCTGTAGTCCGCAAGGCCCTGCCGGTGCAGTTGCTTGAGCAGGGTGGGCAGTTCTGCGGCAGGGGTCAGGGTGATCTGGCCGACGCCTTGGATACCGGCGAAGTCGGCGCCCAGCTGCAAGGTGTTCACATAGGCGGTGAAGCCCTGCCGGGTGACCTCACCGGAACCGGCGTAAAAGCCCTGTACGCCGCGCAGCATCTGCTCGTAGGCGCTCATGCGCTGCACGATGCGGGCCGTGGTGTCGCGCAGGCTGTCGTCAAAACGCGCCCGCAGCCAGCGCTCGGATACCTCCTGTTCATGGCGCCAGGCCAGCCAGGTGCTGCCCAGGGCGATGAGCAACACCAGCACGACGGGAAGGTGCCGGCGTGCGGGGTTCATGTCAGTCCTTGAACTCCGTCAGCGTGCGCGCCAGCTCGGCCGGGAAGTACTTCTCGAAGATGCGCCGGGTGCTGCCGTCTGCACGCATGGCGCGGATCAGCGCGCGCCACTTGTCCTGCTCGCTCGTGCTCAGTGACTTCTTCGACATGATCAGGCCATGTGGCACCGGCGCATCGCCGAATTCGAGGATCTGGCTGATTTCGCGGATCTTGTCGCTTTCAATTGCCGGATAGTCGAAGGGTTCGATGATCATGCCCTGGATGCGCCTAGCCTGGAGCAGCTGGTAGAGCGGCTCCAGGCCGGAGGCATAGCTTACGCGCTGGGTTTCGGCGAGCTGGTCGACCAAGGCGTTGGCCGTAGCGCTATAGCGGAAGCCGCGGATGGCGCCCAGCTGCAGTTCGCGATTGCGGGCGAAGTCACTGATCTTGGCCACTTCGGCATCGCGGCGCACCAACAGGTAATACTTGTTGGAGAAATACCAGGCGAACCCGGCGAACTTGTCGCGCTCGGCGTTGCTGATGCCGGAGAGGCTGAAATCCAGTGCGCCGGATTCGATCAGCTGCCAGATGCGTGCGCGCTGGATCAGGGTGACGGTGACTTTGCAGCCGCTGCGGCGGATCAGCTCGTCGGCGATGTCGCGGTCGATGCCGCTGTCGCTGGGCGAGGCGTAGAGCTGACCATGTTCGTGCAGGGCCAGGGTGAAGGCGCGCGAGCAGTCCGGCCCGTCGGCACTCCAGCCGAGCGGGGCGTGCAGCAGACAGCTCAGCAGCAGGGCGTGCAGTGGGCGCAGCATGGCGACTCCTTTTCCAGGTCTACCCGTCCTTAACGGCGAGGGGCGTGGAAAACTGGCTCGCCCATGCGGGCAGTGTGACGGGCGGCAGCTGCCGCTTGGGCTCAGTCGCGCGAGAACCGGGCGCTCAGCTGCCAGCTGCCATCGCTCGCCGCGGGCGCAGTGGCGATGAGCTGGCGCACGTTTGGATTGGCGGCATCTACGGCTGAGGGCGGTTGGGCGATGTCGCGCACCGCCAGAGTTACCGGCTGGCCACTGAAGCGGATATGGAGGGTCTTGCCGGCCTGGCTCAGGATGGCCTCCTGGCCATCGAGGCGGATTGCGGCCTCGGTGCTCATGGCCCAACGGATCTGGAGGCCGGGCGTGGCGCCGCTGAACGTGTCGCTGAGGGTGACGCGCTGCCCTTCGATGCGGGCCCGGCGGGTGGCCTGGCTGACTTGCCCCGGCAGGAAGACCGGGCTGAGATCAAGCAGGGCTTCGTGGCTGCCTTGCAACTGCAGCGTGGCCATGCCCCGTGCGTTGTGCAGGCTGCCATCGAGGGTGAGCGTGTTGTGCGCGTCACTGCCGATCCGGAATACCTGCCAGCGCGGCGAAGCCTGCTGCATGTTCCACAGATCGATGCCGCGGCTCTCCAGCGAGTAGTAGTCCTGCATGCCCAGATCCTTGGCCCAGCGGATGCCATCCAGTTCGAGGATGAAGCTGCCTGCGTCCATGTGCGCATGGTTGTGATGGGCGCCGCCGCCCTTGATGGCGAAGTAGAGCGCGTTTGGGTCGGACCAGGCCGAGCGCCAGATCGCCAGAGGTTGCGGGCCCTGGCCGGCGAAGCTGAGCGCGACGGGGCGGGCGTTTTCGGGCTTGGGCCACCACAGGGCGATCAGCGGGGCGTAACGCTCGGAGAGACCTTGCTTGTTGCGGATCATCTGGCGTTTGGCGTCGATCAGCGCTGGCTGTTGCAGCTCACGCGCGAGGTAGAAGAGCGGCGGTGCCAGTTCCTGCCCCTCGCCGCTATCGGCAAAGTTGAATTGCCGGCCGCTGGGGCTGATGGCCTGAGCAAAGAATTCCGCGCTGCGTTTGAGGCCGGGTGCCTCGAGCAGGCCCCAGTCTGTTCCCAGACTGCTGCGCAGGGCTGCGATCAGCAGGGTTTCGTAGCTGCTGCCGTAGGTCCAGTAGGAAGGGCCTTCCGGATAGATGCCGTCTGGTTGGTAGGCGTCCAGCGCGATAAAGGCATTCTTGTGGGCGGCGGCCAGCAGATCGCGGGCGAGTTCGGGCTCATCCTCCTCCACGGCCAGGGCGCCGAGCACCATGCCAGCGATACATACCTGACCCCAGTTGTTCGTCATGCCGAAGGTCTTGTGGCCGTGGCGGGCCTGGGCAATGCCCTTGTCGACGAGCGCGCGGCGCAGGATCGCGCGCTCCTGTGCCGGTAGATCGTGATAGAGCCAGTCGTAGCCGAGTGCGAGGCCCGCCGTCATCTCGGCCACATCGAGGTAATGGCTCGGATTCCAGTCCGGGAAAGCCGCCACCGTGAGCATTTCGCGGCGGGCGCGCTCAAGGAAGACGTGCTCATGGGTGAGACGCCAGGCAAAGCTCCACAGCAGGGTGCGGCGGATGAATTCGCGCGATACGCTGAGTAGCCGGCGTCCCTCCAGCTTGCGTTCGAGTGGCTCGCGCTTCAGATCGCCACGGGCCCGCTCGAGTAGCAGTGTGATGAGTCGATCGAGGTCGGGATCCGCCGCGCGGCGGCCGGCCAGCGCGTTCCAATCCGCCGGGGTTGCAATCAGGCGCGGGTGATCGGGCAGGCTGGCTGAAGTCTTTGCCGGTAGCGGGGCTTCTGGGGCGCCAGCAGGCAGGGCGCAGGCAGCCAGCAGCGCGCACGCGCCCAGTAGCAGTCGGGTGGCATGGCGCTTCAGGCGGTGGGCAGGCATGGGTGGCTCTCGTGCAGGAATTGGCGCGAGTGTGCCGGATCTGCGCGAAGCCAGCGAATAGGGGCTTGTCCGCAAGCTCAAACGCAAACGGAGCGCCCACAGACGCTCCGTCTGGCCGGGCTGGTCGCTCTTACTGGGCTGCGCCCGGGCCGCTGTTGTGGTACTCGGCCAGATAAGGTTTGGCTGCCGTGCCGTACTGGACCGGGTTGCTGCTGCTCCAGTCAGCCCACGGCGGGTTCTTGATCTCGGCGCTGAGGTAGGACTCGCGCACGATCATCTTGCCGATGGTCACCCCGGCGCTGGACGATTCCGGCCATTGCCGCGCCAGCGAGATCGTGGCCGCGCCCGCATCGGCCGAGAAGGTGCAGCCGGTGAACAGGAAGCCGTAGGGGTGTGTGCCATACGTGCTGGGGGCGCCTATGGTGCTGCTGCTCTTGCGCACCCGGGTGAAGAAGATCGTGCTCTTGTCGAACACCGCCGTGCCGCGCCCGAAGATGAAATCGGTATCACCCTCAATGTAACTCTGGGCGAAGTAGCTGCGTGCAACCACATCCACGGCCGTCGATTTCACATACAGCGTGTCCTGGTTGGCGAGCAGGCGGGTCTTGTAGAACAGGTTGCGATCGCCCACCACCATCAGCGCCACGGCCTGCGATTCGCCGTTGGCTGATTCGCTCCAGGTGTTCTGGATCGTGAGGTTGGTGGCTTCGAAGTTGTCGGCGTTCACCACGAAGAGGGCGGAGCAGGTGGTGCCGATGCTGCCGCTCTTCGCGGCGCAGGCGTCATAGGTGGCCTTGATCGAGCTGGGCGTGCTGCTGGTGAACACGGCACTGCCCGGATTGGCCAGCGCCGCGTACTGGCTGCCGGTGAGTTTGGCGGCCGTGGGCAGGGCGATCACGGTCTGGGCTGGATCGCTGCCACCACCATAGAGTGTCACGGTGAGGCCCTTGGGCACGATCACCAGCTCGTTATAGGTGCCGGGCATCACCTTGATGTACTGCCGCGTGGTCTTGCCAGCCAGGGTGGCCGCGGTGATGGCCGCCTGCACCGTGCTGTAGGTGGCGCCGGATTTGGCCACCAGATAGTCCGGCGTGGCCGGCATGCTGATCACGCTGCTACGCGGCTTCCAGTTGTCGGTCACGAGTTTGCCGACGGTGCCGGCAGCTGCGAGGTACTGATCCACATCGTAGGCCGCTGCGACCGTGTCCGAGAGTTGCGGGCGGGTACTGGTACTGGCAGGCCAGCTGCTGCTGCCGGAGGAGGCGACCGCACTGGATGCGGCGGATGATGCAGCGGACGTTACCGTTGCCGAAGAGGCCGCCGAAGAAGCGACAGAGCTGCGTGCGGCGCTGCTGGCCACGGCGCTGCTGCTTTGCGCCGAAGAGCTGGCTGCGCTCGAGCTAGCGCTGCCGTTGGGAATCGAGCATTCATTCACGCCGCCGGCAATCCGTCCGCCGAAGGTGGCCTCGCTGCAGGCGAAACTGCCGGTGAGGGTCTTGTAGAAGAACTGGTCTGAGCGGCCGAAGGCCACATTGGTCGCAGTGGCGACCGTACAGGTCTTGCCCTCGCTGCAGAGGGTTACGTAGCCGCTGGGCCGATTGGCGGCGCTGGCGCTGCCCGCGAACAGCGTCAGGCTGGCAGCGGCCAGCCATAAGGTCTTGTGCATTGCTTGTCTCCTGAGCGTGCGGCTTGGCGGTGATTTCCGTTTGCCGCTTGTGTCTGAAAAGGGCCTGAGCTGCCGTGTGGCAGAAAAGGCCCTAATCAACCTAGATCAGGAGGTGACGGGTAACAAGCGTGAACTGCTACACGGTACGAAGGTCCGTGAATCGACTTTTAGTGCAGGGTGCGCGGCCCGACCAGAAAAAATTCGGGGATTTCAGCGTCGAACTGCATGCTGTCTTCGGCCACGAAGTGATAGCTGCCGCGCATGCTGCCAAAGGGCGTGGCGAGCGGGCAGCCGCTGGTGTACTCGAAGCTCTCGCCGGGCGCCAGCAAGGGTTGTTCGCCGATCACGCCTTCACCTTCCACCTCCTCGGTGTTGCCGTGGGCGTCGGTGATGAACCAGTGGCGGCTGATCAGCTTGGCGCTGAGTGTGCCTTCGTTGCGGATCGTGATGTGATAGGCAAAGGCATAGCGCGGCTCGGTCGGGTCCGACTGCTCGGGCAAGTAGCGGGGCTGGGCGCTGATGGTGATGCGGTACTTTGGGAGACTCATTTTTTTGCTGGCTTGTGGCGGGGGGCGACTGGGATAATACGGCTTTGCCGTCCCTCAGGGCCAGATCATGTCAGACCGTTCCTTCATCCTTGCCCCTAGCCTGCTCTCTGCCAACTTCGCCCGCCTCGGCGATGAGGTTGAAAAGGTGATTGCTTCCGGCGCCGACTGGCTGCACTTCGACGTGATGGACAATCACTATGTGCCCAACCTTACCATCGGCCCGCTGGTCTGTGAGGCGATCAGGCCCTGCACCACGGCGCCGATCGACGTGCACCTGATGGTGGAGCCGGTGGATGCGCTGGTGCCGATGTTCGCCAAGGCCGGCGCCAACATCATCACCTTCCACCCCGAAGCCTCGCGCCACGTGGATCGCACCCTGCAGCTGATCCGCGATCACGGCTGTCAGGCGGGGCTGGTTTTCAACCCGACCACACCCCTGCATTACATCGACTATGTGTTGGACAAGATCGATTTGATCATGCTGATGTCGATCAATCCGGGTTTTGGTGGTCAGACCTTCATTCCTGCAACGATGCCGAAAATTCGTGAGGCACGCGCCAAGCTGGATGCCTACGAGCGTGAGTCCGGTCGTCGCATCCGCCTCGAGATCGACGGTGGCGTGAAGCCCGCCAACATCGCCGAGATCGCCGCGGCCGGTGTCGATACTTTCGTGGCCGGCTCGGCGGTGTTCGGTGCCGGCAAGGATTCTGACCCGAACCGTTACGACTCGGTGATCGCCGCGATGCGCGCCGAGCTCGCCAAAGTCTGAGCGTGAGCAGTCTGCCACCCCCGCAGAAGCAGGCTCCGGAGCCGTGTGACACGCAGGCTCCCCAGCGCGCCCAGCAGCAACAATGAGCCGCCCCACCGTACGATTCCGCGAGTTTGAAAGCCCGGCATGAAATCCTTTGCTCCCCGCGCCATTTTCTTTGACCTCGATGGCACCCTCGTCGATTCCGTGCCGGATCTGGCCGAGGCCGCGCGCCGCATGCTGCGTGATCTGGGCGAGGCTACGCGCACCGATGCGGAAGTCGCCACCTACGTCGGCAAGGGCATTCCGACCATGGTCGAGCGCGCGCTTACGATGGGGCGCAACCCGGTCGCACCGGAGCGCCTGGCAGAGGCAGTGGCGCTTTTCATGCGCCACTATGAGGACACCAACGGCCTGCTCACCCGCGCCTACCCTGGCGTGGTCGAGACCCTGCCTGTCCTGAAGGCCCGCGGCCTCAAGCTCGGCGTGGTGACCAACAAGGCCGAAGCCTTCATCGCGCCGCTGCTGGACGAGCTGGGGCTGGGCGGGTTTTTCGACGTGCTGATCGGTGGCGACACCCTGGCGCAGAAGAAGCCGGAGCCCGAGCCGCTGTGGCATGCCTGCGAGCAGCTCGGTGTGTCGCGCGAGGCAGCCCTGATGGTCGGTGACTCCGGCAACGATGCCCTGTGCGCCCGCCGCGCGGGCATCCCGGTGCTGCTGATGACCTACGGTTACAACGAGGGAGTGCCCGTGGACACTGAAGATTGCGACGGGTTACTATCGAGCTTCACTGAATTGCCCGCTCTGCTTGCCTGAGCGCGGTTTTCCCCGAATTTCATCATCGTGACAAGCAAAAGCCTGTTTCTCGCAGAGGAGATCCTCCCGATTTGCGTAGCCTGTGGTTGGCGGCGCAACGGGAGTTCATGGCGCACTCGCTGAGTGTTGCGTCACGGGTCGGCACGCGCCGGCCGGGTATTTCCTGAAATTGCCGAAACCGGAGTCATGATGACCGAACAAGAATTCCTCGCGCTTGCCGCGCAGGGTTACAACCGCATCCCGCTCACCGTCGAGACCTTTGCTGATCTCGATACGCCGCTCTCCATCTATCTCAAGCTCGCCAACGAGCCCTACACCTACCTGCTCGAATCGGTGCAGGGCGGTGAGCGCTTTGGCCGCTATTCCATCATCGGCCTGCGTGCCCACACCCGCATCGAGGTGCGCGATCGCACGGTGCTGCTGCTCTCAGGCGACCGCATCGTCGAGCGCCGCGACTACGGCGATCCGCTGGCCTACGTCGGCGAGTTCATGCAGCGCATCAAGGTGCCGCCCAAGTTCAGCCTGCCGCGTTACTGCGGCGGCCTGGTCGGCTGCTTCGGCTACGACACGGTGCGCTACATCGAGCCCAAGCTGGCCAAGCATGAAGCGAAGGACGAGATGGGCATGCCGGACATTGCGCTGCTGCTCTCCGAAGAGATCGCGATCGTCGACAACCTCTCCGGCAAGCTGACCCTGGTGGTGTATGCCGAGCCGGAAGTCCCGGGCGCGTACAAGCGTGCCCAGCGCCGGTTGGCCGAGCTGGTCGCGAAGCTGCGCGAGCCGGTCGAGATCCCGGCAGATACCTGCGCCACGCCGCAGCCGGCTGTGTCGAGCTTCGGTCAGGAGGCCTTCAAGGCCGCCGTGCAGCGCGCCAAGGACTACATCATCGAGGGCGACATCATGCAGGTGGTGCTGAGCCAGCGCATGAGCAAGCCCTTTGCGGCCAGCCCGATGGCGCTGTATCGCAGCCTGCGCGCGCTGAACCCTTCGCCCTACATGTTCTACTTCAACTTCGAGGACTTCCATGTCGTCGGCTCTTCGCCGGAGATTCTGGTGAAGCTCGAAAACGAAGGCGAGCAGCAGCTCGTGACCGTGCGGCCCATCGCCGGCACGCGCAAGCGCGGCGCCACGCATGAGGAAGATCTGGCCCTTGAAAAGGATCTGCTGGCCGACCGCAAGGAGCTCGCCGAGCACCTGCAACTGCTCGATCTGGGCCGCAACGACGTGGGCCGCGTGGCCGCCACCGGCACGGTGAAGGTCACTGAGCAGTTCACCATCGAGCGTTACTCGCACGTCATGCACATCGTGTCCAACGTGGAAGGCCTGTTGCCGGAAGGGCAGGACAAGCGCGCCGCGGCGCTGGCCGTGCTGCGCGCCACCTTCCCGGCCGGTACGGTGAGCGGGGCGCCGAAGGTACGGGCGATGCAGATCATCGACGAGCTGGAGCCGGTCAAGCGCGGCATCTACGCCGGTGCTTGCGGCTACATTGGTTTTGATGGCGACGTGGATGTGGCAATCGCCATCCGCACCGCCGTGATCGCCAACGGCCAGCTTCATGTGCAGGCGGGCGCCGGCATCGTGGCCGATTCGGATCCCGAATCCGAATGGCAGGAAACCCTGAACAAGGCGCGTGCGGTGATCCGTGCAGCCGAGATCGCCGAGAGCGGGCTGGATACCAAGATCAGTTCCTGAAGCTCGAATCCATTGCTACTTCAAGCCACCTCCAAGGAGTGAAAGCCATGCAGAACTTCAGTTACTACAACCCGACCCGCATCCTCTTCGGCAAGGGCCAGATCGCCGCGATTGCCGGCCTGATTCCCGCTGGTGCCAAGGTGCTCGTCACCTATGGCGGCGGCAGCATCAAGAAAAATGGCGTCTATGACCAGGTCAAGGCCGCGCTGAAAGCGCACGCCTGGCTTGAGTTCGGCGGCATCGAGGCCAACCCGCGCTACGAAACCTTGATGAAGGCGGTCGCGCTCGTCAAAAGCGAAGGCGTGGACTTCATCCTTGCCGTGGGCGGCGGCTCGGTGGCCGACGGCAGCAAGTTCATCGCCGCCGCCGCGCGCTTCGATGGCGCCGATCCGTGGGACATGCTGGCCAAGCGCGCCCCGGTTTCTTCTGCCGTGCCGCTGGGCGTGGTGCTGACCCTGCCGGCCACCGGCTCGGAATCCAACACCTTCGCAGTCATCTCGCGCGAATCGAGCGGCGACAAGCTCGGTTTCGGCAGCGAACACTGCTACCCGCAGTTCGCCGTGCTGGACCCTGAGACGACTTACAGTCTGCCGCCGCGCCAGGTTGCCAATGGCATCGTCGATGCCTTCGTGCACACCATGGAGCAGTACATGACCTACCCGGCCGAGGCTCCGCTGCAGGACCGCTTCGCCGAAGGCATCCTGCACACCCTGATCGAGGTTGGCCCGCAGACTCTGGCGCATCCGCAGGACTACGCCGCGCGTGCCAGCCAGGTGTGGAGCGCCACGCTGGCGCTCAACGGCCTGATCGGTTGCGGCGTGCCGCAGGACTGGGCGACCCACATGATCGGCCACGAGCTTACCGCCGAGTACGGGCTGGATCACGCCCAGACCCTGGCCGTGGTGCTGCCGGGCGTGCTGCGTCACCAGAAGGAAGCCAAGCGCGCCAAGCTGCTGCAATACGCCGAGCGCATCTGGGGCATCCGCGAAGGCAGCGAAGACGAGCGCATCGAGCGCGCGATCGCGGCCACCGAAGCCTTCTTCGAGTCGCTGGGCGTGCACACCCATCTGGGCCTTTACGGCGTGGCCGGGACCAATGAGGCGCCGAGTCGGGTTCCGGCCCGCCTCGAGCGTCACGGCTTCCTGAAATTGGGCGAGCACGGGGCGATCACGCCTCAAGCCGTCACCGAGATTCTTGCCGCGCGGCGCTGAGCCCCGGCGGCCGGCGCAGGGCGCCGGCCTCATGCAAAGGAAATGACCATGTTGTTGATGATCGAAAATCGACATTGATGTACGCGGAGTTCTGTGTTGGTTCGTGGTTGTCTGCAAAGTGTTGTAATTAAAGGGTTTTGTTTTTCGTTGGTTTCCGCTGGGGTTTGTTGTTTTTCTATACCAGCCGTTTTTTTGCCGTATAAAATGCCGTACAAACGTTGTCGATTACGAGGTTTGTACGGTGCAATTGCTGACAGATACCAAAGTTCGCCAGGCCAAAGCCCAGGACAAGCCGTATCGGCTTCTCGATGGAGATGGCCTTCATTTGGAGGTCCGGCCTAGCGGGGCAAAGGTGTGGCTGTATCGCTATTGGATTACGTCGAAAAAGGGCGGGATCTATACGATAGGCGCATACGATGATGTGTCCTTGGCTGAAGCCCGCAGGCTTCGCGATGAAGCGTGCGTTCTGGTGCGTAAGGGCCTCAACCCAACCAAAGAGCGCAAGCTTGCTGCTCTTGTGGAAACAGAAGAGCGCGATCTGACGCTGGCTGTTGTTGCCGCCAAGTGGCAAGCAGAGAACGCCGCGAGTTGGAGTCCTTCGTACAAGCGCCAAGTGGAGCGCTTTTTGAAGCAAGACCTGCTCGACACCTACGGCGAGCTGCCAATCAAGCTGGTGACTAGTCGCCACATACTGCAAGCCATCAAAAAGGTTGAGGGTCGTGGGGCGAAGTCCATTGCGAAGCTTATCCGGCAATGGGCGGGGGGCATCATGCGTTACGCCATCGCTAACTTGATGCGCGACGATGATCCAACTTACGCGCTACGCGGGGCGATCAAGATGCCCGCTACCAAGCATCACGCGCACCTAGTGGAGAACGAACTCCCTGAGTTTTTGCGAGCATTGAAAGCCTACAAGGGCTTTGGCTTGGTGCCGTTGGCCGTGGAGTTGTTGTTGCTGACGTTTGTTCGCACTGGAGAGTTGCGGCGTGCCGAGTGGAGTGAGTTCGATTTACGCGAAAAAATCTGGCGGATTCCTGGCGGGAAAATGAAGGCGCGCCGCCAGCACATTGTTCCTTTGTCGTCGCAAGCAGTGGAAATACTCAAGCAACTACAAAAGATGAACTGGCGTAATTCTGCTTACTTGTTTCCGAATGTACGTCGGCCTTCAGACTGCATCACCTCAACAACGGTTCTTCGCGCTATTGAACTGATGGGCTTCAAAGGACGCGTGACAGGGCATGGGTTTCGAGGCTCTGCATCGACAATTCTGCACGAAAAAGGGTGGCCGACCGATGTCATAGAAAGACAGCTCGCCCATACCGAAAAAAACAAGTCTAAAGCGAGCTACGATCACGCGGAGTATTTGCCCAAGCGCCGTGAAATGATGCAATGGTGGGCTGATTTTTTGGACGAGAAAGCGAAAGAATCCCCTCGTCCGGCCGGGGCTGATTTGAGCGACCTTGCGTCGAAAACTGAATAGGCTGCCGAAGTTGAATGCTGATGGTGTCTTGGCGCAACAGCCTGTAACGTAGCAACGACTACGGCTGCGCACTCGGTGCGGTGGCGGACTCATCCACCAGCACGCTCATAGGCACGCCCAGTGCCTTGGCGAGTTTCTTGATGTTGCGGATCGTTGCGTTCCGCTCGCCTCGTTCAATCCCACCCACGTAGTTTACGTGCAGTTCGGCCTTCTCGGCCACGCGCAAGGTGCAGGCCAACGGCCATGCCCTGATGCTTGATGGCACGCCCAAGCGCGTCAGCAACAAGTTTTTCTCGAAGTCGTGGAGCCTGACGCAGTATCAGGTGAGGATCATTGATTCGTCCGACTTCCCGAAGAGCGATGACGATACCCGCCTCAAGATCGGGCCGAAACAGACCGGCGTCGGTTCTGGCACTTTCAATCTCTACGCGGATGATGATGGCGTCGTGAAAGCCGTCAGCTTTGACTTTGCGAAGTCTGATCTGAAATACCAGGACAAGGACTACATCATCGTCATGGCTCGGCCAATCTGATCGGCCAAGGCTGCGGGCTGCACCCGGCTCGCGCAAAAAGTGGCAAGGCGTGCAAAGTTGAACGGTGCGTGATCTTCGCCGCTGCCCGTGGCTTACTGACGGTAGCCGGTCGATACCGGCTACCGCACAGCAATTCCGCTTGGTGGTCCGCTCGGACTCATTCGGCCAAGCATCACTCCCAGCCTCACATCTGACGTTCTGCCAGTCGGCGGTGTTGTCGTGCGCCCATTCACTTTGAAAAGGAGCGCCAACATGGCCACCAACGTACCTACCACTTCACCCGCACAGCCTCCGTACAAGCGTGTTCAGCAGAAGTCAGACTTTGACTGCATGTGGGCCTGTATCGCCACCCTGACCGGTAAGACCATCGAGGAGGTCAAGAAGGTTGCGATTGACTACGGCCACATCCCCGATCACGGGCCGTACTGGTTCCACGATGATGCGCTGATCTCCAAGGTGCTGGTGCCGCTCGGGTTTTCGGGGTCGATCTGGCGAAGCAGCGAGTCCTATACAGACATCGAGCACAACATCGCCATCTGCTTGACCGACTACTTGGATGAGACCGAGCTGGGGCGTGCTGTGCTGTTTGTCCGAACCCCGAGTTCGCCGGGCGCCAAGACCGGTGACTGCTGCGTGATCGACCCTGCGTTCTGGATTGACGCCAAGGATCACGTTCGCCGTGACCTGAAGGACTTCAAAATGCCTTGGTACATCGGCGTGACGAGGCTGGCGACGGTCAAGACTCAGGGCAAGTAGTCTGCACAACGCCATGGACCCACCCTGCAGGGCATAGCCTTCGCCCGCGGGGTGTTCCGAATATCGTCACCGAATTAGGCGTCGTAGTTCGCCGGCCTACCATCCAGTCTGGAACGTTAATTCAAGAGTGACGTTCCGATTTTGGAACAGGTGTCTGGCTATAGATCCGAGGACAAACAATTGACATACGTTTGTTTGTTCCTGTACAAACATGATAAAATGACTACCATTATGGCTAATGCTTTTACCTATGTCTTCCCGGCAATACGTGGAGTGCAGGCGGGGCGTGAATACTATGTCTCAATGTGCCCTTTACAATTGTTGCGCCGGTTCTTTATTTTCGACGATGAAGAGCTTGTGCCGGAGCTTCGGGCCCAGCGAACCCTGAATAAAGCGCGCGTGCCTGAGATTGCTCGCTATATTGTCGAAAATCCCGATAGCTACACCTTCTCCGCGATCACGGTGTCGGTCGACGGCGAAGTCAAATTTGACCCCATTGATGCAGGTAGTTCTACCGCTTTTCGGATGGGGTCGCTTACCGTCTCAATGCATGCCAAGTTTATCGTTAATGATGGACAACACAGGCGTGCGGCGATTTTGCAGGCGCTTGATGCTGCTCCAGAGCTTGGCGAAGAAACCATCGCGGTGGTGTTTTTTGTCGATCGCGGACTTGAGCGCTGCCAGCAAATGTTTGCAGATCTCAATCGTCACGCAGTAAAACCATCGGCTTCGCTTGGCATCTTGTACGACCATCGGAGCGCCGCAGCTAATCTTGCTCGACATCTGAGTTTGACCTCGCATGTTTTCAAAGGATTGATTGAGGCGGAGCGCTCTTCGCTATCACCTAGGTCGAGAAGTTTATTTACCTTGAGCGCGGTCCATTTCGCAACTACCGAACTCCTCTCCGAGAAAGAGCTGGAAGATTTTCACTCTGCTAGTCAGAAGTGCTTGGAGTTTTGGGAGTTAGTTGGCGAGCAGATCCCCGAATGGGCTTATGTGCGCGAATCAAAAATGACGTCTGGCGATGTGCGCCGAGATTTCATTCATTCTCATGCCATTGTGCTTCAAGCGCTTGGGCGAGCTGGGCGTGCGCTGTATCAACTGCCTGCGGCAGAACGAGCCAAACGTATTAGGCAGCTTCGAGCGGTGGACTGGTCTCGTCAGAATGCCAAGACCTGGGAAGGTCGCGCTATGGTCGGCGGCGCCATGGCGAAATCCGGACAAAATATTACCCTCACGTGCAACGAGATCAAGCGAGTGCTGGGCTTGAAACTTACGCCTGAGGAATCGAGTGCAGAGGCGGCTTGGGCCGCTTCACGTATGCCTCAAAAATTGTCAGCGGGAAGGAGAACAAAATGAGCGTTGACGCTGAACAGATCATTGAGGAGATTCAGGGTATCTACTGTTCCGATCCGATGCCTTGGATTGTTGGATACAGTGGGGGCAAGGACTCTACGGCTTGTCTGCAGTTGATCTGGACTGCGATCGCCCGTTTGCCTGCCGAGCAACGGACCAAGCCGATTCATGTCATCAGCACTGATACGCTGGTGGAGAACCCTGTTATCGCTGCTTGGGTCGCGACCTCGCTTCTTCGAATCGGTAGCGCAGCCAAGCAACAAGGGCTCGAAATTTATCCCCACCGCCTGACGCCTGCGTTGGAGAACCGTTTCTGGGTCAATCTGATTGGTAAAGGCTACCCAGCACCTCGCCCCAAATTCCGCTGGTGTACGGACCGGCTAAAGATCAGTGCTTCAACCAAATTTATTCAAGAACTCTCCGAGTCGAATGGAGAGGCGATCCTGGTGCTTGGACAGCGGCGAGGCGAGAGTCAGGCGCGCGACAAGGTTATGGATCAGTACCAAGGCAGTACTCGTGATCGTCTGAGTAAGAACAAGGACCCTCGCTTGTCACGCGTCTGGGTCTATCCCCCTATCGAAAGCTGGACGAGTGACACTGTCTGGGAATTTCTGATTACCAATCCCAATCCGTGGGGCATTGATAATCAGGAGCTGTTCGGAATTTATCGGGGCGCGACGCCAGACGCCGAGTGCCCGATTGTTGTGGACACCTCGACGCCGAGTTGCGGCGACAGCCGTTTCGGTTGCTACGTGTGCACCATGGTCTCGCAGGATAAGTCCATGCAAGCCATGATTCAGAATGACGAACAAAAACAATGGATGCAGCCCATCTTAGATTTTCGCGACAAGCATCTAGCTGTAGAAGATCGCTCAAATCGTGATTTCCGACGCATGAACGGTCGTCTAACTGTGTTCCGAGATGAGCTTGTTCATGGCCCTTATACCCAAGCGCATCGCGCGAGGCTGCTAAAGGAGCTTCTCACAGCCCAGCGACTGGTCCGAAATGCAGATCAGAAACAAGGGACACAACTGATCGAACTGATCTCAATCGACGAGCTGGATGAGATTCGGCGTATTTGGGTCGAGGTCAAGGGAGAGATTGAAGACCTTGTGCCCAAGATCTACACGGAGGTCTTCGAGACTGCATACCCAGGCCGAGAGCTCGAACAGGCACCATTGGATCGTGCCGATTTGGCAATGCTGGAACAGGTGGCATCTGAAGTGGATTCAGAGCCCGAAGCTGCGCATGAACTTTACAAGCTGACGCGCAGTCTTTTGGCGGTGCAGTTCCAATCGATTGAGTCCCATAAGCGATCCAAGCATTTGGATCTGTTGGAGGGCGTACTTAAACACTATGCCTTCCGTAATGAAAACGAAGCCCTTGAATTTGCATTGTCCAGCCCTCCCGATGATTCTGACGGAGAAGCTCCAGACGCAACGGCATTGATAGCGTAACTCATGGCAAAGATAACAATTACAAACGTCTCCATCGAAAACTTGGGGCCATTTCGCGAACGACAAACCATTGACCTTGACGTTGATACAGGCAAGCCCGTTATTCTCGTGAAAGCACTTAATGGCAGCGGCAAGACAACGCTGCTAACTGCTTTGCAGATTGGACTTTACGGCCAGAAAGCGTTGCCGGGGCTAAAGCGTTCTGAATACGAGCAACTGTTGCTGGGCTTGCAGCGCCGTGATGCGCAAGGTCATAGCGTTGTGGAAATCGGCGTTGTAGTCGAAGTTAGTGGTGCGCACCGGCAGTTAAAACTAAGGCGGGAATGGGCTGTAAAGGCTGATGGGTTGCAAGAGAACATTTCTGTGTTCGAGGATGATCGCCGCGATGCTGACTTTTCTCAGACTTGGGATGAGTTTATCGGCACCATCTTGCCAGCTGAACTCGTGCAGCTTTTCTTGTTTGACGGTGAAAAGATAGAAGCGCTAGCCAATCCTGAACGACTGCCTGATTTACTCAAGCAAGCCACTGAGGTTTTTCTTGGAATCGGTGGAATCGAAGCGCTTGGCAACGATCTAAAGGCGTTTGAGCGACGTACGGCCTTAAAGAATAAGAACACGTCAGAGGAGTTTGAGATAGCGCGCTCTAATGTGGCCACTTGGCATAGCCAAGCTAATGAGCTGGAGTCGCGTATTCAGCGCCTAACACAGGAGCTAGCTTCAGCTCGGAATACCGTAGACCAGGCTCAAAATGCACTGGATCGGTATACGCATGAAGCGCAGCGCAAGGGCCTTGTGGCGTATGAGCAAGCTGCGGAAATTCGGGGCTCCGTTGAGACGGCCCGCAAGGCCGTCAGCGCAGCGCGTTCCAATCTGGCTGACGCCATGTCAGATCCGATCTTGCCACTCGCATGGCTGTCATCTCTATGGCCTAGCTACGTTGATGCTTGGGAGCGGGATCAACACGCACGGCACTCAAAACTACTTGGGCAGGAGTTTAAGAAACGGGATGAGCGAGTTCTCTCCTCTCTGCCGCCAAATCTGTCCAAATCTGCTATCGATGCACTCAGAATTGCATTGGCGCAAGATCTTAAGGTCTACTCGGCGAATCGCGACAAGGGCGTACCACGTTTGCACGACGCGCCTCCCAAAGACGTTGAACGTCAGCTGACGTCAAGTCGAAGCCAAGTTCAGCGTGAGTTGGACGCTCTGAAGGCTGCGCAGATTCAGCTTGACAGGGCGGAGCAACGTATTGGTGAGATTCCAGCTGAGGAGCAAATTAGCGACATCCTGTCGGCACTCAGTGAGCGAAGCAAAGCGACGGCGGCGGCGGAAGCTCAACTTGCCGTATTGACCCAGCAACTGGAAGAGGCTCAGAGCAACCTCGCTCACGTTCGTACGCGGCTAAATGCTGCTCAGGCACGCTTGGGAACAGAATTTCGCGATCGATCCATGGAGGCAAAAAGCCTGGATGCATCGGCAAGAACCCGCAAAGTACTCACTGTCTTCAAAGACCGACTGTTGGCATCGAAGGCCCAGTGGCTCTCAGACGTGATTACCAGTGAGTTCCGGAATCTGATGCGAAAAAAGAACTTGATCGCTAGCGTTGTCGTCGACCCCACGAGTTATCAAGTGTCAATCAAAGACAGCAAACAACAAGAATTGCCCATGGATCGGTTATCGGCCGGAGAACGGCAGCTATTGGCGATCTCCGTCCTCAGTGCTTTGATCAAGGAACGCAAAGGACGCTTCCCGGTGGTGGTGGATACACCGCTGGCCCGTCTGGATCAGCAACACCGCTCGGCGATGATCAAGCGATTCTTTGCAACCGTTTCGCACCAGGTCGTTGTGCTGTCTACGGACCAAGAGGTTGATGGCTCCGCTTACGATGCCCTCAAGCCTTTCACCAACGCAGAGTACTCGCTGGATTTCGACGATAGTGAGGGACGAACAACAGTCAATATTTTGGCCACGGAGGTGCACTAATGGAGCGCGTTAAGCTTACCTCGGCGGCACGCAACCAGCTTTCCACGATTAAACGTCGAACCGGGATTGAGCACAACAATGCCATTTGTCGACACGCGTTATGCATTTCGTTGGCAAACCCATCCGTTCCACCGAACGAGAATTTTTCATTTTCTGGTGGTCTAGAGATTGACTGGCGCACACTGACTGGTGGCCAGGAAGATCTCTACACGAATTTGCTCATCATCCGCTTGCTCAACGAAGGAAATAAAATTTCCGAAGAGTCAATCAGACAGGCTTTTATTCTGCACGTTCATCGCGGCTTGTCTTACCTGGTTAGCCGCCGAGACGACGACCTTCTAGTTGAAATGAGCAGTACTTTGTCGAAAAATTAGAAAAGCTCTTTCCAGGATTTTATGGGGACGGTTAGCGTATAGAGACTTTGTAAACAATAGAAAAACTACAGGTCTTGGCCTAAGGCGGCAGACAGGCGCTCAACCGCAGTATCTTCGGCTCGTTTATTTGTGCCCTCTTCTGTTGTGCAGGCTAGGATGTGTGGCTTAATCTTATAAAGAGTACTGAAGAAAAAATCTTGCGACAGACTTCCCTCTTGTAGCCCTTTTCTAGCAATCAATCCCAATACGCGTAAGAAAACTTTTACGCCAATGCTCCTGAGTGCATATGATTCCCAGTTGTGCTCAGAAACTTCCCTCAAAGCTAGGAAATAATTTCTAAGTATTTTTGAGAAAACGAGCGAGTTTTCGTCGATATATAGCTGCCTAAGAGGCAAAGCCTCTTCAGGCAGAAGCCTCTCGCTGTTGCGCACCTGTTTTTCGTCGAGTTTTTCGTTCTTTGAAATCAGTGGGATAATTGCATCCACGAGAGCGGCCTGAGACAGGACCTCGCTGTCGTTGAGTTTTCGCCCTAACATCTTTACTCTTTTCGACAGAGGCCCATCCTTGTCGTAGTTTAAAGTTTTGCATACTTCATGGCAAAACTTGGCCGGCGTGTTGCTGTCGGTGTAATCAAATAGGTCGTAGATGTAAGATTTTGGAACTTTGACTTGGGTGCTGTTTATAGTCGAAAAGACTGTAGCCTTGTCTTCGATACTCAAATCAATGAATATGCAGACGGGGATTTCATATTGATTGAAATTGTCAACATATCGAAGCCCCTCATACCTATGTTGTCCGTCAATAATTTCACCCCAAGGGCTGTCGTCGGACGTTGGAATCATCAAGTAGTATTCGTTATTTGCCATTCGAAGCTCTGCGAATGGAACAGAAATAACCAATGGTGTTGGGAGTATGGCGTCTGCAGTAGATAGATAATCAGATATCTCGCGGATTCTCTTTACTGCGAGATCTCTCTGAACTCCATCGGCGTGCACAGAGCGGCGTCGAATGTTTAGCTTTCCAACAATGTCTTTTGTTTTTATTTTTGAATAGTAGAACGACCCGCCGGGTTGCTCTATTGGGAATACAGAGATTTCAAACATATCTGTTCCTATAAGCTGATTTTCTTGTCGCCAATGGTTGCTGAATTCGTCGATAGCATGCCGCTCGCCGCACTAAGCGCAGCCTCTGTCTTATCTTTTGCATCTTCTGAAGCGGTTTTTTCTACGACAGAGAAGGTGATGTACATCGCGTATGACAAAAATGCGCCCGCAAAATAAAGCGCTGCATTATAAAAAACAAACCACATCGACCAGAATTTAGGCGATTCTGCGCTGTTTATGTAGATATAATTTATCATGGCCAAAAACGCCACCAGCATTGAGCCAATCAAAAGCGTCACTCTAAGAAAAAATAATTCTTTGATGGGCTCTTCCCCGTATTCTTCAAAGTAATAAACCAAGCAAGAAAGAATTAATGATATTTCGAAAGTAAGAAAATTTCCTGACTTTCCTTGCTTGGCTAAAGCATCCACAAAGCCTTCGCCATTTATACTTCCCCATATAAGCGAGGTTATGATGCCGATTTGTCCTAGCAAAAAGACGAAGAACCAAAATGAAAACACTCTTTTGGGGGTCTTTGCTTTGTCGAAGCGCTCTTTGCGTAGTGTTAGTTGCTGGCCTATCCTCTCGAAGAACAAGCCCGCGGATTGTTTTAAAAAATACACAAGCCCTCCAAAAATATCCGGCACATCTATTTCTGTAGTAGGTTTTGGACCAAGCCAATCTTGGCTGGCTGTTATATTACTTAATCTGCAACAGCTTTCATCATTTTCTGATACCGCGCGACTTGATGAGCGATGCGGTCAAGAATAGGAGTGAGATGCTCCTGCTGCGAGAGAAGAGTGTCCACCTTTAGGTCTTGAAGGGCCTTCAGCAAAGAAGTAAGGGCATCAATCGGCGTTCTCTGCGTCTTGTGTTGGAGGAATTCAGCCTCAATAACACCAATTGGCCTTGCTTCGTCAGGTGAGTTAACGTCGAGTTGCTTGGCGAAGTTCGTCCCGCACTTGCCATCATAGGTTGCCATCTGGTTCCAGAGGCGCACGCTTTCGGCCTTGTAGAAGACGTTCTCGTTGTCCTCTTCCTTGCCGGAGCGGGGCTTCGAAAACGCCCACTGGAAAAGAACCTCTTCAGATTCTTTCGGGAGCCTCAGGGAGTCTTTGTTCACATTGAACTGCTCCTTCGGGTAGGCGTTCTGAAGAATCAGCTCGAAGAAATAGTGGTCCTCATCGGACAGTGCTTCGCCCTCAGGCAGCCGATCTTCATAGTCGCGCTTGAAGTGGGTGAACGCAGAGGCTGCTTGGATATTTCGCCGGGCCTTGGTGCCACTCAGCGATACCATGGAAGCCACCTCGTTTACCAGATCGTCCTCAAGGCGCAGAGCCACTTTGCTTCCGTGCCGGGCGCGGAACAAGCGTTCATATAGAGATAGGATGTAAAGGTTCGTAGCGTAAGGCTTCCACTCACGAGCATGGCTGATGTGCCGGACTCCGAGCAAGCGAGGCAGGATTGCCTGGAGCTCCTCGACCGATTTTGCAGCCACAGGAAAGACGCGAAGCTGATCGGTTTGACTGACAATCTTCTCCAGTCGATCTACCAGGTCTTGCTGTACACGCAATTCCTCTTCAAAGCGGCTTGGGGTTTTCTTCAACTTATCCAACTTCTTTCGCTCGCGTTCCAGTCGGCTGCCACGCAGGGTGCGTAGTGCAACAGTCCGCGTGTTCCCCTCTACTACAATGTAGTGCCCAGGGCGATGCGAATGCTCCCATACGATGATCGAGTCAATGGGAACCCAGCCATGAGCGAGAATCGAGTCCTCTAGGTTGGCAACGTCGTAGACAGCACGAACGCGCTCCTCTAGCGTGTGCTGAAGGTCATCGGCGAACAGGGCTTTGTCATCCAGATAGCCGGGGGGGCTTTCGGGGGCAATGCGAGGATTGTTGGGGTCGAGATGAATCTTGTCGAAAGGTACCAGCTTTGCATCTTGCAGGTCGTTGATGGGGGTGTGATGGTTATTCATTGTTGGGCTCCTTGACGGTGTCGATACTAGGGGTTTCGGTAAGGACCAAAACGCGCGCTGCACGTGCAGTTGGGTCCGCCAAAAACTCACTTCGATGCAGTAGGCGTGCGGGCAAGTGCGAGCTGCTTGAGCTAACTAGATGGGAAGCCAGTGCTCCGAACTGCTCTGCGGGTGCGGCTTGGGCGAGTTTCTGTCTGAGTTCATTTAGCGATTCAGTTAGGTCGGCGGTTGCGCTTGCGGTAAGCAAAAAAGCTTCTGATCCTGTCAGGGGCAATGGCACTTTGACAGCGGTTGCGTATTGCAGAGGAGTTTCAAGATAGGCGGCCTCGATTTGAGAAGCGTTGTGGCAGTCTCGAAGAAATTCGCTGAGGGCGTGAGGAACGGCGGGCCGGAAGGAAAAGGAAACATATCTGAGCCATGTTGTTGCTCCATGGGGCTTGAAGGGCCGGCTTCCCATGGTGTCGATTGGGGAGGGGCCATGTACTTCTCGCTTGGCAAAGTACGATGCGGTCAGCAATCCGGTCAGCTCTAGCCAGCGACTGCCGACACGAAGGTCTTTTGCTAGGCCGTAAGCGGCGCCGTCTCGTAGAAGGAAGTCGGAGGGGTCTGACAGATCTGCGCCCAGCGAACAGAAAGAATTGAATACGCCGCGCAGCATCGCCGATGTATCTGCAGTTTCCAGAGAGACGCCCCAATTCGACTCCGTCTCGAACTGATCAGCGGAGCCGAAGTAAGGGAGTCCATAAAGAAAGAGCCGGCAGGTCTCGCCCGGTATCAACGTCTCGATGCGAGCGAGCGAGCGCTGTGCTTGCTTTTCCTCGACGCGATGCTGCTCCAGTAAAAGTCTGGCTTTCTCATAAAGATCGCCGCGACTCACATATTCAATATCAATGAGTTGCGGCCGCAAGAAGTCGTCGATCTCCTGATAAAGCCATCTCTGATCGAAATGGTAGGCTATAGAGTCGTTTCGAGCTTGGACTACATACGCTGCACGCTTATCGGGAGCGTATCGTACGCATCTGCCCGCCGCTTGCATTAAGCGGATGACGCTGGAGGACGGATAGGTGAGCACGACGGCATTGATGCTCGGGTCGTCAAAACCTTCCAACAGCAGCTGGGCGGAAATCAGTACTGCGCGGGGTTTG
The DNA here is from genome assembly GCF_030548425.1 of Uliginosibacterium sp. 31-12. Lineage (NCBI taxonomy): Bacteria > Pseudomonadati > Pseudomonadota > Betaproteobacteria > Rhodocyclales > Zoogloeaceae > Uliginosibacterium > Uliginosibacterium sp. 31-12. Next base: position 144,764 of record NZ_JAUOOA010000009.1, read on the forward strand.
TTGCCGAAGCAGGCAAGGAAGTCCTCGTTATTGATGCCGAGTGAGTTAGCTGCACCATGGACAAAGCCTATATCTTCGGCCTCAAGTGGATGATCGTCTGGCAGCCGATCAAGCAGCGCCATGTAAAACTCTTCAACTCGATCGATACGAGGGGCAAGTATCAGTACTTTGGTGAAGTCTGCAGTGGTTTGATCGACGATGTAGTCCGCTAGATCGTCTATGGCCTCAGGTGACCAGTCGAAGTCCTCAACCGGGAAATCTAGGAATTCCGGAGTAAGAACAGCTCGGCGTTCAGCAAGCTCGCGGTACGTAATTGTGAAAGCGATTTCATCAATGCCGATGGGCAAGCGGTCGCTTCGATTAGGTGTTGCGGTAAGCAGCAGTACGGGCGCAGCCCAAGGGTTAGCGAAAACGGGCTGGTACGAAGGCGCTGCCGCGTGGTGCGCCTCATCAATGATGATCAGCGCTGGCCGAGTTGCTGCGCCTTCGAGCAGCGGCGTCAGGTCGCCAACCATGATGAATTTGATCCGATTGGCAAGCTCGGCCAGCTTTTCACCATCCTCGCGGCCAGTTTGCGCAGCGATGAGCTTTTGTAGCTCTCGGTAAGCTTGTTCGCGGAGGTTGCGTCGATGAGTAACCCAGTACGCTGGCGCCTTGGGCTCAAGACATTTATCCAGCATGGTCAGGACGATGCGCAAGGCTGTACGAGTCTTGCCTGCGCCGGTAGGCAGTACAAGACCAACCCGACCAGCAGGTCGTCGAGTAAATGCTTCTATGCACCTTGCGACAGCAGTATCTTGATAGCTCCAGTCAGGGGGCTCATGCCGAACAGCGATCGTACTCTTGGAGTTCAGCACTCCGGACGCCCCGGCTCCTGTAGCGACTCCAGGTGTTTCGTCGAGTAGCCGAGCTGCGAGCGCCATAGGAATGGAGAGGCGTTCCGCTATTTCTTCCAGGGAGTCCGTTGAGAATGCACGCAGTTTCAAGGCCTCAGCCCGGAATGCGTTCAATGCAATCGACGCTCGATCAGCTACCGTCCGATCAGCCTCAAGCGCAGCGCATGCGGCCTGCTCCGTAAGTTCTACGGTTGCCTCGTTGAGCGACCTGGTTACGTCATTCGATAGCAAGGAGTGCAGTCGATTGGGGTGCAGCCGGCCTTCAATCCCAGAATCCCGAAGGGTGTCGTTCAGTAGCTTGGTTAGCGCCGCGACATTGCCGGCAGCCAAAAGCAACGGCAGAACCTGAGTGTCCACCAGGTGCTTAACCCTTTCGCTCTGAGTGCTAAGTCGCGCCATCTTGGAAGGCTCCAGTATCGTTTAACTGGATTCTCCTAAAATGGAATCAGAAAGTCAAGTTCCGAAATAACGGAACGAGCCAACTGCCGGTGCGTGACAATGAACTCGAAGCCTCACAGCAACGAAGGAAGCTTGCGCCGATCTCTGATCCGAACGTACTTCTGCAAGGTCGCCTCGCTCCTGTGGCCAGTTACCTGCATCAGCTGGTGGCTCGGCACTCCAGCCAAAATTCCTGCTGACACAAAGCCGCTGCGCAATGAGTGCCCTGAGTAGGCGCCTGGGTCACGTCCGGCCTGCTCGGCCAGCCGTTTGACGATGCGAGCCACGGAGTGTGGCGTCAGAGCTGCGCCACCGATTTGGTCGTGACGATTGATCGGTCGGAACATGTGGCCTGTGGTGATGCCCGACACCTCGAGCCAGTGCTGGAGCGCCTTGCTCGGGCACCACGCGCCGTGTGAGGCGGGCAGGAACTTCATGTAGCCTTGCCCTTCCTGATCCACTTTCGAGTGCCGAAGCAGGATCTCAATGCCGCTGCCGTCTAGCCAGGTCACATCCTCCACTCGCAGATTAGCGACTTCACTTCTTCTGAATGCCCCTACCCATCCAACTAGCAGCAAAGCTACATCACGCGCCGCTTGCATTGGTCGCCCTTTGTTTGCCACCAGTAGTAGCTCCAGCAGATCGGTTTTCATCAGCGCGGCAACCTGGCGCGGTGCCGTACCAACTGATCGCCGGATGCCCTTCATGAGCTGCTTGATCCGTGGTGCATGCACAGGGCTGGCGTGGCCGTGTTCCGTGTGTGCGACGTGGATTGCAACCAGCCGCCGCGCCAGGGTGCGTGGTTTGATGCGTGTGGCCTCCTTGGTGATGAACTCGGCCAGCTCGGCAACGGTGGCGGGAATGCTGTACCCGGCCGTCACAAAGTATTGAACATCCTTAGCGTACTCGCTGCGCGTCGAGGCTGCACGCGCAGCAGCCATTAAATCGGCCTCTGTGAGCGTTTCGGCGCTCAGCCGTGTGTTGCGTGCCATATCGGTTTCGCTTTCGTTGATGAGCGTTTTGTGGCTCCGCTGGCGTTCGCAAACTGCGATTTTTCGTACGTCAGCGGCTTGCCGTGAAACGCGGTGATGATTGATGGATTGCGGCGAATGCCTGCGGAATCGGCAGGCTGCCTACGTTGGTTTGGCTGAAATGAAAAGAGCCCGGTGTGGGCTCTCATGGGATGGCTGGAGGGGTGACGCGCGGTTCTGGCGGATCGAAATCGAATGTGTGTCGTCTGCACGCCGCTGAGTAGAGGTGCGCCGTTGCCGACACGTCCGCCAGCTCTGCTATGAGCCAGCCAATCGCCTCGACCGTTGCAGCTGACAACTCCTTGGTTTCGTACTCCGGCGAAGAGTTGGCTAGCAGTACGCCGATGGCCTGCAATCCGCGATGAATGACGCACATGGCGGTCTCGGCGTTGTCGGCAATCGAGACGAGAAGCGCTGCGTCTGCAGCCTCGTAATCGACTGCGGCTCCTGGTGCGGCACTCAGTAGGGGAAGCTGGCGAAGCAGGTCGTACAGCGGTCGTTCAGAACGCGCAGGAGCCCCGCGTAGAAAAGCGTTTAGGGTTTCCATGTCAGTACTCGTCCGGCCGCAACAAGGTTGTCACGCTTCTGTCGGCTTCCGTGATGATCCACAGCCGTTCGCCCGCGCATTCGTAAGAGGACAGGATGCGAAAGCCGTGCTTGATGGCAGCATTATTCGTTGCAGCATCCTCGCTGCACACGTCGCCCCAGTCGCCGTGTTGGTGACGGTGCAGAAAGGTGCGCGCCGATATACCGTGTTCTATCAGGTGCTCAATGACGGCTGGCGTGGCGACGACTTGGCCCAGTGAGAAAAGCGGTGCCGGTGACAAAGGGCGAGATACGGCAGGTTGAGATTGGTGTTGATCCATGATGGCTCCTGTGAAAGTGAGCCACCCGCGCAGCACAAAGCAAAACGCCAAGGGCTGGCCTTGGCGCGATGCGGGGGATTCCTGGGAATTGGTGCTGCGGGAGGGGTGGCGCAGTCACGAATGCGGCTGCGCTACCATCATGTCAGAGTGCGTATGGGCGGATCAAACACTCTTCAACTTTGGCTGGCCTGTGTTTGTGCGGCTGTTCTGATGGCGCGTTGAATCGCTGGCCTGCGTGTGTTTTCGCAGATTAAGTGGGACGAGGGGTTGGGCGTCTAGTCACGCATGTGCTCCATAACCTGAAGCAGTCTGAATACCGGGTTGCGAGCGTCATGAGTTGTCTTGGCGGCAAGTTTGCGTAATTCTTCGACGCGCCGTTTGTACTCACCATTGATGATGAGCTGTAGTTCTTCCAGCTTGGATAGGTGTTCCGTTATGTAGCCGACAGGCACGACCGGCGACCAGAACATGTACTCACACTCGAAGTTTTCAAGGAACTTTACCCCGTATCGCTTCTGGCGTTCGTGTTTCTTCGTGATTCGCTCAACAGTGGTTCGGTTGTCTTTGTATAGAACTCCGCGAATATGCGTAGTGACTTCGCAAAGGTAGGCGTGGTGGGTCTTTAGATTGAGGCCGATCACATCCATTTCTTCGAGACCTTCCAAGCCACCACCAGGTGGGCGGACGTTGTAATCGACTACGTCGCAGCCAAGAATGAGCTGCAAGTACGCGCCGACAATGTACTCGCCTACATCTGTTAGCATGCTTACTCCTCAGTGAGAAGGCGTGGGTTCGCAAAGCGACCCATTGAGAATGGTCCAGCTTGACAGGCCGGTGCTCCTGTAGTCGTTTTTGGTAGCAAGCCCAACCAACAAATCCAACCGCCACTGTACCTGCAATTATGAGTCTTTCCATCCGTTCAGGTTTTCCTAGGAATATTTTTGAACTCATGGGGAAGGATGAGAACAGCGCGACCTACGCGTTGGGATGGGTTCTCGAACGTAGCCCCCACTTTGCCTCCATGCTTGCTAGTGAAATAGCTGGCCGACCGGTTGACGTTTCTAATCTGCGTATCGCCCTTCAAAAGAGCGGCAATGATCGGGGCTACACCGACGTTGAGTTGAGATGCAGCAATCTGCTTCACGCCATCATCGAAGCTAAGCGAGGGTTCGAGCTTCCCAGTGCCGAGCAACTTTTGCGATATCGGCCACGCCTGAATGAGAGTGGTTTCGATGCCGTAGCTTTGGTTTCTATGTCGGCGATCCCGGAGGGCATCGCCTGCCTGAGATTGCCTCAGGCGATCAAGGGAGTTCCGGTCAAACATTTGTCTTGGGGCGTCGTCCGTGGCTTGGCCAAGGTGGCTAAGCGCAATGCCGTAGGGTTGGAGGAGAAACTCTGGTTGCGGGAGTTGATTGAACACTTTGAGGGGTACGCAGCAATGAACACGATTAGAGACAATATGGTCTTCGTGGTGTCGCTGGGCAGCGGCACCATGCGGGACGACTCGGATCGCACTTGGATCGACGTTGTCGAGCAAGACGGCAGCTATTTTCATCCTGTAGGTAACCATTGGCCCATTCAGCCGCCCAACTACATCGGGTTCCGCTACCGGGGGCAACTTCAGTCAGTGCATCACATTGAGGGCTTCGACATCGTCAGCGATGTATCGACTGTGAATCCGACTTGGTGCTCGACCAGCGTGGATCACTTTGTTTACAAGCTCGGCCCCGCAATGAAGCCGCCAAAGCATTTGGGGGCTGGTGGCTCTCATGATTCCGTCAAACGAAGTGCGCGAGTCTGGTGCGCGATCGACACGCTCTTGTCGGGGCAATTCGGGCAGCTCGGCGAAGCTCGCGATGAGACCAACCGCAGGATCAAAGCAGCCGAAGAGAGCGATATTTGAGAGCCCCTTTGATGTCGAGAATGTCAGATTCGGCTGGGCGCTCAACCTGCGGGATCTGATTATTCGCGAGCTTCCGTCTGTCCAACTTGATCATGGCACTGCTAGCATCCGCGCACTCAGAGCGGCAGCTCCTGCCCCAAGCGTCAAGTACTAAGAGCAAACGACCAAGGGGTTCGGTTCATGGCGATTCACAATCCTGTGTGATTTGAAAATGGAATTGAGACGTGAATGATCTGATAACTCAGTTGACCAAGGCAGAGCGGCTGCTTCTGGATACAACTCTTCGAAGCAATAATCCATTCGAGGGCCGCGATCATGCGTTGCGGCTACATGCCGATGTGTTGATGGCGCTTAATCAGGCAATCCCCAAAGAGACAGTTGAGAATGCTGTAGATTGGTATCCTGTGGAGTATCAACGACTGACCCTGTCGGCAGAAACTCTGCAAGCTATTGATCAGGCATTTGCGGGCGGTAGCGCATTCCGGAATGAGCCTGTAACTGCTGAGCACGTTCGTCAGGCACGGGAGTTTATGCAGCAGCACTATGAGTTTGATGCTTCTGCGGTAAAGGTGAATATTTCACAAGTACTCCAAACGGAAAGCGTCGAAGGTTTCTTTATGCCTTGCGGCATCTCCGACGGAGCTGTCTTTCTACCTTCTGAGTTCTGCTCGCCTGTCGAGCTGATTGTTCACGAGCTCGGACACGCGATGCACACGACAATTCGTCGGCAGCGGCAACCCACAGACTACCGATTCTGGATGAATCGGTTTCAGATCGAGTCTGAGATGTGCGCGTTTCACGCGCAATTCAGTTACCTTCTCAAGCATGGCAACCGAGTGCAGTTCTATGTGGCACTCGGAGCCTTGCTCACCAAGGTGTCAGAGCTTCTCTGCTTGCGGGCTTTGAGCGAGGAGATGTCTTTAGCGGATTTTAAGACATGGCTTCCAGTGCAGGCTTACCGCGACACGGGAGCATGGCAAGCGCTACTGGATATGTATGGGGGGATGAATCCAACACATCCAAACTCAGAGCAGAACACCGCCGTTGCGGTAAGAGAGTACCCCAAGGGCATGGGGTTGGCGCTCGCTTTGAAGTTGATCGATGAGCCAGAGGGGCTAGTTGCCTTTATGAAGGAGGACAGTGCAGCGATGCCGATCTTGTCTAAGCTCAACGAAGCGTTCCCACGTCACAATAATCTTGTCAGCCTTGATGACATCAACGACGTGATCCATCAAATCAGTGCCCGAATGCAGGCATAAAGTGGGGCGGCAACCACCGTCGCCCACAGTATTTTTGATCCGCGAATAGTTCTAGGTGCCGGCGGCTTCTGAGTCTCGTGGTGACACAGGCATGTGTAGCAGTCAGACTGTTCAGCGAACGTTCGGTTCTGGCCGATAGCCACGCTGATTCCAGTCGGTCTGTGAGAAAAAGCTCGCCGGATCAGCGCAGCAGCCGGGCTACGCGCTGAAACCACTTCTCGTTGCTTGCCTTCGGCAGCGGGGGCAGGAGCCGCATAACGGTGTGTTCGTGCCCGTCAGCGGTTTCCACCCACAGGCTGCGTACTCCTTCTCCAATTCTGTGCTCGCCAAGTGCGTACACGGATAAAACCATCCGCTTCTTGGGGGCGGCAGCCAGATTTATGGCGTGATCAGAGCTGTCCATGACATTGGCATCTGGCAGCAAGCGCTGATGCCAGGACAGCACCGACTCGACCTGCACGCCAAGTGCGCGGAGATGGTCCCGCACGTCTGACGCCACTTCGACCCTGCCCAGTTCAAAACAAATCGGGCGTCTTTTCGCCAACTCGTCCAACCGGTTGGCCACGTCTGTTTCGCTCATAACTACCTCCGCATGTGTATTGCCACGGTACAGAACGCCCGGTGGCCTGTCGTCAATTCTTCAACTTTGCGCGCCCTACCACTCATCACTGCTTTTCCGTGGCGCACGCGGGGCTGAAGCGCGGGCGAACGTTGGCGTCTTCCTCAGCTTGGCAGGGGTGATCTCGATGATTCCCGCGTCGGACACGCGGACGTTCAACTCGTCGCCAGCACGCACACCAGTTATCTCGGCAACGTGGCTCGGCAGACGAACACCGAGACTGTTCCCCCACACACAGAGTTTGGGCATAGGCACTCCTTCGTTTGATAGCCATTGCGACTCAACGAAATTGGTATGCCTACCTTGGCGCGAAAAGTCAGTTCGGCGGCTGTTTTGGTTCGGTCCTGTAAAGGCTGCAGGTACAGACACACGGTGTGTCCTGTACTCCCTTATAGGAGTAACAAATCATGAGCAACAGTCTTTGCCGTAGCATTCAATTTCGCCTTCGCACTCGTGGCTTCTACGTGTGTGATACCCGCGCAGTTCAATACGGTACGCAGTTTCGCCTTGGCGTTGGCCCGGTTGTCACGGTCTATACGACCGGCAAGGTGGTGGTGCAAGGGAAATTCAAGGAGTGGCATAAGAGCAAGCGAAACTACCTGATTAGCTTGCTTCCGAAGAACACCACCTGGATGGCGTAGTAGCAAAAGCAAGGAGCCTGAGTCGTGAGAGTCAGGCTCCTTGGGTTGCGCGAAAAGTTGCGCAGCTACGCAACTTTTTCCTGGCTGGCGATGAAGCGCTCGAACCGGTCAATCGTCTGATTGATGTCTTCGCCGTAGAACAGCGTCGGATCTGTCCGCACATCATCAGGAATCGGCACGAAGTTGGCGGGGGAGAGTGCCTCGGCCAGATCAATCAGCTCAAACACCGAGGGCGGTGCGCAGGCGATATCAATCGAGTGATTCTCCAGCAAATACTTGCGGTGCCCGGCCCGAGTTAGCTTGGACATGTGCATATCCAAGTCGTCTCCGTTTTGCCACAGCGCCAGCGTGCTCCGGTAGGGGCGCGGGATCTCGTTCAAGTCATGCGGTGAAAGGCGAGACTTCAACCGTTGATGCAGCCGAAGCCGTTCCATGACTTTCAGAACCATTTGCGCCAAGCGCTCCTTGGTGAACCAAGCTGGAGTCGGCAGCTCGCCGCCCAGCTCAGCCAGGCCCAAGAAGTATTTCTTGCGAAACACGAACTCGACCCGAACGTAATCGCGGGCAATCTGCTTGAGGCGGTCAGCGTTGGGGCTTTCCGACCAGCACGGTTTGCGCTTGCTCTCGTTCTCCTTGTACTTGTCGTAGAGCTTCATCGAGTTGCTCTGCGAGTGTGCGTCAAAACTCACCGTTTCGCGGGGGTAGACGTCAACCGGCAGGCCCAAAGCGAAAAGTGCAAAGCTGACGGCGTTGATGAAGTCCCCTGTGCTCATGCCCTTTGGCAACTGCATGAGCAGAGTGACATCGATCCGCTCGATGCGGATGTCGCCGCCCTGCGCAATTGCCAACTTGCGCTCCACCGGCACGACGAGAGGGTATTTGCTGTTGACCGCCCGAAGCATCGCGTAGCTGAGCATGCGCACGTCTGCTGAGCTGACTACGTTGTGCCCCTGCGCGTGTGCCGCATAGCTGCCTTCGATCTTAATCTCCGGGTAGGCGGTGCTGCCACGCTTCTTTATAAGGCCCTTGCGGATGCGCAGCGATTGCTTACCTGCGCCGTTGCGCATATCGGCCTTACCCCATGCGCTATCCGGGTCGAACTCAAATTCATTGTCGTCATCGTCTGACTGGTCGAGACGACCATAGCTATTCTTAAGCTTAGGATCTACGTGGCTCATGGCCAGTATGATGGTATCTACCATGACGCACTGAGCAACATGTTCTAACTGGTGCTGCTCATCCATATGAAAAACCATACTACTTACGGTATTACGTGACGTGCTCGTGACGAGTTTCGCGACTCCGCGCGTACTTGGCTTCGGCTTCTTTGAGTTGTTCATGATTGGCTCCTGATTGGCATCTGTTCTGGCTGGCGCAGGCGAAAGGTTGCGCAAAAAGTTGCGCAGGTGCGCAACGGTTGCGATCCCTGAGTTAGGCCTTTTTCCGCGGGTAAAGGCCCAGAATGCGGCCAATCGTGGATTTCTCCAGGCGAAACTTCCGAGCTACTGAGGCTAGTGATTGGGAGTTGGCGTACTCACTCATGATTTCTGCGTTTCTATCGGCTATCGAGTTACCGCACGGATCAACATGAAACATGAGGACGCTATCCTTGTGCCATGAACTCCACGCATGACTATGAACAAGTTGAGGGTCATAGTCTCGGAACAGGCGATGGTTAAGAACGAAACAAGTCTCTCCTTGAGCTTGCCCTGCTTTCGTCGCTGCAGCAGAAATTCGGGCATCCACCATCGGCAGATATGCATCAAGAGTTTTTTTGTCGATGTGCTTGCAGAGGTCGCGCATCATGACAACCGTTACTCCCATCTTGCGGATGTCCTCTATCATTTTCTGAAGTGAAAATGGTGTTGGGGCGTACTCATCGTTTGGAGACATGAGGTTTCCAGACATGTCGTCGTAGATAACGAGTTTGACTTTATGCTCTCGAATCAATGAATACCCTTCGCGGGTGAGTAGCCCCGGGTCTTCGCTGGAGTTGTGTTTGTCGCGCAAGGAAATGATTTTTAGATTTCTATTTGCGCATTGGATCGACTCGCGGTCTGTATTGCGAGCATGGATCATCGCCCATTGACGCATGGATGCTTCATGTTCCATTCTGGCGTCACAGTAGAGAACTGGGGCAGTTTCTCCTTTGCGCCAATAGGGGCCGAAGTCTTTTCCGGCGGCGACCGAATACCCAAGGCCTTTGCCGAAGATTAGATGGTCAGGATTGACTACGCAGTAATCAATAAGACCTCCGTTATTTCGACCTAAGCGCTCGAAATACGGTGCATTATCATCCGAGTGGTTGGGAGTGATTTCTGAGATTGATTTCTCGATATCTGTAATGATCTTCATGGTGTCCTCAAGTAAGTGATTTGGCTTTGAAATCAACAAGCCTTTGCGTGCAGCCGAAGAAGGCTCGTCGCTTGTGCAGTGGCTTATTTCTAATTTCGTTGCTCGAACTTGAGTGCGATCCACTCAAGAACCGTCTTGCGGAGCCAAAGTGAGGTACGCCCGATCTTTACAGGTTTAGGGAACTCGCCCTTTTTGATGAGTTCGTAGAACTTGGTGTTGCGAAGGTTTGTTAGCTGCAATACTTGTGGGCGGCGTAGCGCTTCAGATTGCAAGTCCGTATTTGTTTGTGCCATGGTGCTTTTCCTGTCTTCGTCAGATTGTGTGATTCAGCGCTGAGCCCGGATCATGACGAAGGTCTGCGGATTACGCCCTGGCGGTAGCTGGCATGTTTTTGAGCGTGTGCGAGTGAGAAAAAGAGTGCGCTTAGGTGCCTTGATTAGGCTTTGGTTATGTGATAGCGGGGCCTCTGGCGAGGGCGGTATAGTCGCCGGCGATGAGGTTTTGAGCCCTTTCGATACTCTTTGCGACCCGCAAAGGAAGATTGGCTTCCCATTCAAGTTGCTCTGGTGTCTTGGCTGCGTGCAACTTGTGCTGGATCTTGAGGATGCCGTCAGCGATCTGGGGCGCTGTTAGGCCTTGTTGGTTGAGCAGCCAGCAAGTGATGTGGCGTTTGTAGGTAAAGCCGTCTGTAACAATATTTCCGGCCATTTTTTCAAACTGCCTCTCGGCCCTGAAAGAGCAAGAACTGAATTCCTGCTTTAGATAGGCTGCGATTTTCTTAATCTGCTCTGTTGGTGCGATGGTGGCGTCAATCTCGATTGAGACTTGTTTCCGTAAGAGAATGGATTCTCGGTTCTCGTCTATCAGGATTTTGTTTCGTTCGACGGACCTTGTGACGGGGTTGTCGTGATTCGGTGACGGCTTGTCGTGGCCGTGAGTTTGGATTGCTTCGAGATGTGTTCTGGCTCCTTTGGCTGTCAGTGTTTTTTTGTAATTACTGGCAATCTTGCAGGCGATCTCGATTTGCGAATCTATCGGGCCGTTAAGATCGATCTCGATCCATAGGTCACGGCTCAAGGTGGGGTATTGGCGAGAGGCTGCGCTGTTTGAGCGGTTATTCTTGTTTTTGCATTTTGTCGTGACGCTTGCCAATTCAGGATTAAGGCAGGCAAGGGAAAATATGCCGGCTTTGAACCCCGCGCACGGGTCGCTTATACGCATTATTTTTGAGGGGAAAAACCAGGAGTCTGTTTTTGCGCTAAGTCCAGGTAAATCGGTTTTGCCTGGGTCTAGCCAGGCACTAAGACCGAATTTGGTTCGGCAAGGCAGTAGGTGCTCAGCTTGTGACTCAGTCAGGCTGTGAATTATTGAGTTTTGGGTTGCTGTGTGGCGGTTGTGGTCGTGCAAGTTTTTAAGCTCTGACGGGGTAAGAAAGCGCGGGTCTGAGCGCGCTAGTTCGTACGCGAGCTTGTAGTCGGCGTTGTGCCGAAGGAACTGCCATGCCCAGTCGTCATTCTTGAGCATTTTTTCTCTTTTTCCCGTTAGTGCAAAAGGGGCATCATCTGCTGCGATCTCAAAACCGTGAAGCTTCAGGATGTTTTGCATTTCTTCGGCCGATAGCAGTTCGGTTTGGGGGTTCATGGTTGGAGTGCCTTGACTGGGTAGCGCCATGTGTTTGATACTGAGCACATGAAAAGATATCGCATCCAGCAATCTGCTTGTGAGTGCTCGCGCTACATGTGTGGTTGGCGTGGCTTGAACATGCCTATGCTTGCTTGAGGATGGTCATTTGATCCTCGCGATATGCAAAGGCCGCAGCTAAAAACTGCGGCCTTTTTGTTTTGTTCGGGCGCTTTAAGCCAGTTGTTTGGTTCTCTGGATGCTGTGGTTGGTCCGTTTTCAGCGATCAAGGAACAGTATATGGTGCAGTATATATTTGCTTGATTTGTGGCTATGTCTAGCTGCAGCAAAGGATTGGTGCGAGTATGCTTTTGATGATCGATAACTACGACAGTTTCACTTACAACATCGTGCAGTACCTCGGCGAACTGGGTGCCGATGTGCGCGTGTATCGCAACGATGAAATCACCCTGGAGCAGATCGAGGCCCTGAAGCCCGAGCGCCTCGTGGTTTCGCCCGGCCCCTGCTCGCCGGCGGAGGCGGGCATCTCGGTGGCGGCGATCAAGCACTTTGCCGGCAAGCTGCCGATTCTTGGCGTGTGCCTTGGCCACCAGAGCATTGGCGCGGCCTTTGGCGGCAAGATCGTGCATGCCAAGCAACTGATGCATGGCAAGACCTCGCCGATCCAGCATGCCGACGTGGGCATCTTCAAGGGCCTGCCGAATCCCTTCATCGCCACGCGTTACCACTCGCTGGCGATTGAGCGCGAGAGCTGCCCGGACTGCCTGGAGATCACTGCCTGGACCGAGGATGGCGAGATCATGGGCGTGCGCCACAAGACGCTGCAGATTGAAGGTGTGCAGTTCCACCCCGAGTCGATCATGACCGAGGGCGGCCACAAGCTGCTGCAGAACTTTCTGGACATGTGATGGTTTGAAGCCGCGTAAGCGGCTTCTTCATTCTGGCGGGAGGCAAGATGGATCAGGCCTGGGTGTTGGTGGCAATCAGTGCGGTGGTGCTGGTGGCCTATCTGTTCGATTTCGTCGGCCGTTTCATCAAGGTGCCGGCCGTGGTGCTGCTGCTGTTCTCGGGCCTGGCCCTGCGCGCGGGCACAGACGGGCTGGGCTGGCAGATGGCGCTGCCCGGCGATCTGCTGCCGGTGCTGGGCACTTTCGGCCTGATCCTGATCGTGCTGGAAGGCGCGCTGGATCTGCGTCTCACCCGTGAGGCCGCGCCGCTGATCGCACGCAGTGCCGTGTGCGCCACGCTGGGGGTGCTGATCACCGGTGGCATCATTACCTTCGGCCTGATCAACTGGCTCGATGCCTCGCTGCACGCCGCGCTGGTCAGTGCCGTGCCGCTGGCCGTGATCAGCTCGGCGGTGGCGATCCCCGCCGCTGCGGCCTTGTCGCCGCGCTTGCGTGAGTTCGTCGTCTACGAAAGCTCCATTTCGGACATCGTCGGCGTGGTGCTGTTCTATGGCCTGCTGAGCGAGTTCGCCGGCGTGGGCCAGATGCTGACCCGGCTGACCGGTGAAATCACGCTCTCGGCCTTGGTCGGGCTGGCGGTCGGGCTGGCCGTGTTCTGGCTGATCCAGCGTATCGAGCATCATGTGCGCATGCTGCCGATGATTTTCGGCATCACCCTGCTGTATGGATTGGGCAAGATCACCCATCTCGCGCCGCTGGTGATGGTGCTGCTGGTGGGGCTGGTGCTCAACAACAGCCAGCTGCTGGGCAGGCGCTTTGCCGCTGGCCCCAGTTACGAGCAGGATCTGGATTCCTTCAAGCACCTCACGGCCGAGTTTACCTTCGCGGTGCGCAGCTTCTTCTTCGTGCTGCTCGGTTACTCCACGCAGATCGTCGATCTGCTGACCATCGAAGCCTGGTCGATGGCTGCGTTGGTGCTGGCCTGCAGCCTGATTCCGCGTTGGGCGCTGCTGCGCTTTGTGGCGCGTGAGAGCACCGAGCCGCTGCTGTGGTTCGCCCCGCGTGGTCTGATCACCGTGCTGCTGTTTCTCGGCATTCCGGCCCAGCTGGCGATTCCCGGCTTTCCGCGCGGCAGCCTGATGCTGGTGATTCTGGTCTGCGCGCTGCTTCTCACCCTGGGCGTGATGCGTAATGCTCGCATCAGGCCTCCGCTAGAATCGGCGACCCCGGTCGTCTCTGAAAACCTTTGAGTACGGAGCTCCCATGAGTCCTCAAGAAGCCCTGCAACGCGTAATCGAACATCGCGAAATCTTTCATGACGAGATGGTCGATCTGATGCGTCAGATCATGTCCGGGCAGGTTTCGCCGGTGCTGATCGCCGCCATCATTACCGGCCTGCGCGTGAAGAAGGAGTCGATCGGCGAGATTGCGGCGTCCGCCACTGTGATGCGCGAGCTGGCCACCAAGGTGCCGGTGAAGAGCGACAAGCAGACCCTGGTCGACACCTGCGGCACGGGCGGCGATGGGGCGCATACCTTCAATATTTCCACGTCGGCGATGTTCGTGGCGGCTGCTGCTGGCGCGCGCGTGGCCAAGCACGGCGGCCGCTCGGTGTCCTCGCAGTCCGGCTCGGCCGATGTGCTCGAAGCACTGGGGGCGAATCTGAGCCTCACGCCGGAACAGGTGGGTGCCTGTATCGACGAGGTGGGTCTGGGCTTCATGTTCGCCCCGAATCACCACAGCGCCATGAAGCACGCCGCCCCGGTGCGGCGCGAGCTGGGCGTGCGCACCATCTTTAATATTCTTGGCCCCCTGACCAACCCGGCCGGCGCCGCGAATCAGGTGATGGGCGTGTTTCACCCGGATCTGGTCGGCATCCAGGTGCGCGTGCTGCAGCAGCTCGGCGCGCGCAACGTGCTGATCGTGCACGGAATGGAGGGGCTGGACGAGATCTCCATTTCGGCGCCGACCCTGATTGGTGAGCTGAGAAATGGCGAGGTGCGGGAATACCGCCTGACGCCGGAAGATGTCGGCCTGCCGCTGCATGCCTCGTCGGCGATCCGTGCGGCCAACGTGGAGGAGTCGAAGGCCATCCTGCTCGGCGCTCTGAATGGCAGCCTGCCGGCTGCGCGCGACATTGTGGCCTTCAATGCCGGTGCCAGCCTGTATGTGGCGGGCGTGGCCGAGTCGCTGGCTGACGGCGTGGAGCGCGCGCTGGCAGTGATCGGCAATGGTGCTGCTACGCGCAAGCTGGGTGAATTCATCGAGCGCTCGCGCAGCTTCGGCGCCTGATCCTGCGCAGCGGCAGGCTTCGGCTTGCCGCTGTCAGTGCGGGCTTACTTGGCGGGCGTTTTGCTCGTTTTCTTGCTGGCAGAGCTGGTGGATTTGCTGGCCGTGGTCTTTTTGCCGGCACTGGATTTCTTGCTGCTTTTCTTGGCGGCGCTCTTTTTCTTTTCGGCCTGCAGCCGGGCCAGTTCATTGCCTTGCGGACAGCCGCTGAGCTCGCGGGCATTCCAGCCGATGCTGTCGTCGTTCTTTTCGAGCAGGGCGCGCAGGCCGGCGATCAGGGTCGGGCTGCCGAGGCCCAGCGCGTCCGGTTGAGTGAATTCGATGTCGTGAATCACCCAGTGGCGCTTGTGCATCCTGAGCTGAAGAGTGGCTTCGCGATGAATGCCGTCCTCGAAGGCAAAGCCGGCCCCCAGCGTTGCACGCTCGCCCTTGATCGAAGCCTTGCCAAGATTGAAAGCATTCGGGAGGGCGGGGGCTCCGGAATACAGATCTCCCTGTTCAAAGGGTGCTGTTTCGGTCGGATGCGTCTTGCTGAAGGCTTCGCTGTAGCGGCGGGCGGCGCCCAGCAGACAGACCAGCTCTGGCCCCAGGTTGCCGGAGTAATTCGCCAGCTCAAGCCCGCCCGGCGCTCCGAGACTGCCTGTTCCAACGCGGGCGGAATAAAAGGCGCTTGCCGCTTCTTCCGGCGAGGCGCCCGCCAGCGCTGGCAGGCTCAGACAGAGAAGGATCAGGGGCAGGAAGCGCATGCGGTCTCCGGGGCGGGGAAGCGGGATTGTACGCGCAGCAGGCTCCGGTCGGCTTGCTTTGCGGCTACCATACGACCCTGTAACCCCCGACGAGTTCCAGTGCCTTTCCATGTCAGACATCCTCCAGAAAATCCTTGCGACCAAGCGTGAAGAAATCGAAGCGGCCGAGCGCGAATGCTCGCGTGAAGCGATTGTCGAGGAGGCGCGCGATGGCGTGCCGGTGCGTGATTTTGTCGGTGCGATCCGCGCGAAGATTGCCGCCGGCCAGGCTGGCGTGATTGCGGAGGTCAAGAAGGCCAGCCCTTCCAAGGGCGTGATCCGGGCGGATTTCCGCCCTGCCGAGATCGCGGCCTCGTATGAAAAGGGTGGCGCGGCCTGCCTGTCGGTGCTGACTGACCGCCAGTATTTCCAGGGCTCGCCTGAATTCCTGCAAGCCGCACGCGAAGCCTGCTCCCTGCCGGTGCTGCGCAAAGATTTCATCATCGACCCCTATCAGGTCTTTGAAGCCCGTGCGATGGGTGCAGACGCCATTCTGCTGATCGTGGCCGCCTTCCTGCCGCCGGACGGCACGGTGAATGCGAGCACAGGCCGCGCGGCCGTGAGCCATATGCTGGAGCTGGAGCAACTGGCCCACGATCTGGGCATGGCCGTGCTGGTCGAGGTGCACAGTGCCGAAGAGCTGGACCTGGCGCTGCTGCTCACCACGCCGCTGCTGGGCATCAATAACCGCAACCTGCGCACTTTCGAAGTGACGCTGGATATCACCTTGTCGCAACTGGAGCGTATCCCGGCGGGTCGCATCGTGGTGACCGAGAGCGGCATCTTTACACAGCAGGATGTGGCGACCATGCGCAATCGCGGCGTTCACGCCTTCCTGGTGGGCGAAGCCTTCATGCGCGCTGAGGATCCGGGTAGCGAGCTGGCGCGCCTGTTCGCCTGAAGCGGCTCGCGCCAGACAGTAAAAAGCCCGATCCGTGGATCGGGCTTTTTGTTTGTGGCGAGCTTCGCTTAATCGTTCTTGTGGGCCGACATGACATGCTGCACCAGTTCGGCCAGTGAGTTCACGCCCATCTTCTCCATCACACGGGCACGGTGCACTTCCACCGTCTTGATGCTGATGCCCAGATCGTCGGCGATCTGCTTGTTCAGACGGCCTGCCACGATCAGCTCCAGCACTTCGCGCTCACGCGGGGTTAGGCCTTCGATCCGGCGCTGGGCGTCGGCTTCCTGCAGGCGGCTGTCGTGATGCTTGCGGTCTTCGGCCAGCGCGGTATGGATCAGCTTGACCATGTCCTGATCGTTGAAGGGCTTCTCGATGAAGTCGACCGCGCCCTTCTTCAAGGCCGAGACGGCCATCGGTACATCGCCGTGGCCGGTGATGAAGATGATCGGCAGGGTGGAATGCATGGCGGCGAGCTTTTCCTGCAGCTCCAGCCCGTTCATGCCGGGCATGCGGATATCCAGCACCAGGCAGCCGTTCAGGCGCGGGCTCCAGGCGGCGAGGAAGGCTTCGGCCGAATCGAAGGCCTGGGCCTTGAGGCCGGTAGAGTCCAGCAGCCAGAGGAGGGAATCGCGCAGGGCTTCGTCATCATCAACGATGTAAACCAGCTGTTCGACGACGGGGACATTAGGTGTCATGGTGTGATTCAAGCGATTTCTCCAGTGCCAGCGTGAAGCGGAAGATACTCCCGCCAGTGGGGTTGGCGTCAACCCAGAGGCGACCCTTATGGAACTCGATGATCGAGCGGCAGATGTTCAGACCCATGCCCATGCCATCCTGTTTGGTGGTGAAGAAGGGTGAGAACAGTTCGTCCAGTGAGGCGGTGCTGATGCCGCAGCCGCGATCTGCCACCGAAACTTCGATGTAATCGTCGCTGTGGCGGGCCTCGATGTGGATGACGCGCTCGTCCAGCGGGATGCCCTGCATGGCCTCGGCGGCATTCTTGATCAGGTTCATCAGTACCTGCTCGATCATGATGCGGTCGGCCAGTACATCCGGCAAATCATCGGGCAGAGAGGTCAGGATGCGGGTGCCCAGCCGGCGTGCTTCGATTTCGGCGATCCCCAGTGCCTCTTCGGTGACCTGGCGGATACTGATCAGACTGCGGCGCGGTTCGCTCTTGCGCACGAAATCACGGATGCGGCGCACGATATTGCCGGCGCGGTTGGCCTGGGTGCTGGCCTTTTCCATCGCACCGAGAATATCTTCGATCTGGAACTGACCGCTCTTCAGGCGGTTCACGCAACCTGAGCTGTAGTTGGCGATGGCCGAGAGCGGCTGGTTCAGCTCGTGGGCCAGGGTGGAGGCCATCTCGCCCATGGTGATCAGGCGTGAAGTGCGCGCCAGGCGTTGCTCCTGCTCGCGGGTCAGTTCTTCTGCGCGCTTGAGGGCCGTGATGTCGGTCGCGACACCCAGGCGCACGATGCGTCCGTCCACCCAGCGTAGCGCGCGTTCGCGCAGGTGGAACCACTGACCGGTAAAAGGATGCTGTAACTCGCCATCGAAAAGCTCGCGCGGTACATCCGCGGCGCCCAGCTTGCGCGGGTCACCCGGGTAATCGCCGAGCTCAGGCTGGGGAACAACCAGCAGGCAGCTTTCGCCAACCCGGGTGTGCTGGGCATCGAAGGCACGGTTGGTGTAAAGCAGCTCTCCGCTGCCCGCTTCCGAGACATAGACTGCGGCGTCCAGCCCGTCGAGCACGGTTGTGATGCGTTCGTTGGCGGCCTGCAGTTCGGTGCGGGCACGCTTTTGCTCGGTGATGTCGGTCATGGCTGTCATCCAGCCGGTCTGCTCGCCCTGATTGTCGACCAGAGGCGAGAGATGCAGGCGAACGTCTACCCGCGCGCCATTGCGGCGCCTGATCACCAGCTCCAGGCCTTCCCGCGAGGCCTGCCCTTGCATGCACTGACGCAGACGCTGGCGGTTCTGCTCGCGGTCTTCTTCTGGCCAGAACACATATGGAGGAGCCTGCCCGGCGAGCTCTTCGGCGCTCCAGCCGACCAGTTCGGCAAAGGCGCGATTGACATGCAAGATCCTGCCATCCGGCGCCACGGCCTGCATGCCGGTGAGTACCGAGTTTTCCATCGCTTGGCGAAAGGATGAGTCGGCGCGTAGCAGTTCTTCGCTGGCCTTGCGTTCAGTGATGTCGTGAGCCACAACATAAATGCGGGCTTCGTCTAGCGCCGGGTTGGCGCTCCAGGAAAGCCAGCGCCAACTGCCGTCACCACAGCGGCAGCGCAGCTCGAAGTTGACTGGCCTGCCTGCGGCAAGCTCTTGCAATCGGGAGGTGGCCAGTTGGGTGTCTTCAGGATGAGCGATGTCAAGCAGGCTCATGCCTTCAGTCAGGGTTTCGGGCTTGAGGCCGAGGATATTCAGAACCGCCGGGTTGATGCGCTCGAAGCGACCACTGAGTCCGAGCACGCCCAGGATGTCCAGTGAGAGACTGAAGAACAGATCGCGCTCTTCGGCGATCTGGCCAGCACGCTGGTTCTGTTTGCTGGCGAGCACCAATCCCCAGCCGGCAACCGCGATCAGCGCCACGATGATGGCCAGGCTCAGGCGCATGCGGTCTGAGGCCAGTGCATTGCTGTCCTGCGGCAGGGCGGCGAACCACACCAAGCCCAGCACGATGGCGAGGATCAGCACCGACAGCAGTGAAGACTGCGGGGCAGGAGGAGGCGGGGCCAGGTTTTCGGAGTTGTCGCGGCTTTCCATTCCGCTTACTACCTCGCAGACGAGATAGTCATTATGGCCTACCTGCTGGGCTGTTGATGCCCGGAATAGGCGCTGGACTATCGGGTATGGAGGTTTTCTGTGAAGTACTGGAGCGTGGATGACAAATCAATACTTGTGCGCTGCAACATAATGATTATTCAAAGTTTTTTATGGGTCGGAAATCAAATTTGATGGGGCTTTGACGTTGCGCGGGGCAGGTGCTTCTTTTATATTGCCCGCTCGAAGAATCCTGTGGGTGCTACCCTGCGGGCCGCTTTCGAGTCTGTACCTTGCGGCTGGCGTAATCCGGGCGCTTTGATCTGACCCTCTTCGTGCGTGACGCAAGTTTGTGTCCACGGTAGTGGTGAATGGGCAGGCATCAGACAAGTATAAAAGCCCGGGTCTCTCCCGCCCGGGCTGATCCATGAAACCCAGGTTAGGAGAGACAGATTATGGCAGTAGTGCCGCACGTCCTTCTGCAATCCGATGCGGATCAGCAGGAGACCATGGAATGGCTGGAAGCCCTTGATGCAGTTGTTGCGAAGGAAGGTCCGGAGCGTGCGCGCTACCTGATCGAGCGCTTGATCGAAGATCTGCGCAATTCCGGCGTCGTCTTGCCCTACAGCGCCAATACGCTGTATCAGAACACCATTCCCACTGCTGACCAGCCGAACTACCCGGGTGATCCCGAGATCGAATTGCGTATCCAGGCTTATCTGCGCTGGAATGCCATTGCCATGGTTGTGCGTGCTAACAAGCATACCAACGTTGGTGGTCACATCGCTTCGTATGCCTCCTCTGCAACGCTCTACGACGTTGGCTTCAACTGGTTCTGGAAGGCGCCGACCGATGACAAGGAAGGCGATCTGATCTACTTCCAGGGGCACTCGATCCCTGGTGTCTATGCACGCGCCTTCCTGCTCGGTCGCCTGACCGAAGAGCAGCTCGACAACTTCCGTCAGGAAGCTGGCGGCAAGGGCCTGTCGTCCTACCCGCACCCCTGGCTGATGCCTGATTTTTGGCAATTCCCGACCGTGTCGATGGGCCTTGGCCCGCTGCAGGCCATCTACCAGGCCCGCTTCATGAAGTACCTGCAGGATCGCGGCATCCAGAACAACGAAGGCCGCAAGGTGTGGGCTTTCCTCGGCGACGGCGAAATGGACGAAGTCGAGTCCCGCGGTGCGCTGGGGCTGGCTTCGCGCGAGAAGCTGGACAACCTGATCTTCGTGATCAACTGTAACCTGCAGCGCTTGGATGGCCCGGTGCGCGGCAACGGCAAGATCGTCCAGGAACTCGAATCCGAATTCCGCGGTGCTGGCTGGAACGTGGTCAAGCTGATGTGGGGCTCCAACTGGGATGCTCTGTTCGAGCGTGACAAGAAGGGTTTGCTCAAGCAGCGCATGCTCGAAGTGGTCGATGGCGAATACCAGACCTACAAGTCGAAGAACGGTGCCTGGGTGCGCGAGCATTTCTTCAATACGCCGGAGCTCAAGGAGCTCGTGGCCGACTGGACTGATGACGACATCTGGAAGCTCAATCGCGGCGGCCATGACATGTTCAAGGTCTTTGCAGCCTACAAGGCCGCGGTTGATACCAAGGGTCAGCCGACGCTGATCCTTGCGCACACCGTCAAGGGCTTCGGCATGGGCGAATCGGGTGAAGCTCAGAACACCAGTCACCAGCAGAAGAAGATGTCGCTGGATTCGTTGCGCGCGTTCCGCGATCGTTTCCATATTCCGGTTTCCGACGACCAGCTCGAGTCGATGCCCTTCATCAAGTTTGAAGAAGGCTCGCCCGAACTGAACTACATGCGCGCCCGTCGCCAGGAGCTTGGCGGTTACCTGCCGGCTCGTCGCCGTAAGGCCGCTGCGCTGGATGTGCCTGCGCTGACAGCCTTTGATGCTCAGCTCAAGGCGTCCGGCGAAGGTCGTGAAATCTCCACGACCATGGCCATCGTGCGCATGTTCAACACCATCCTCAAGGACAAGAACATCGGCAAGAACGTGGTGCCGATCGTCGTTGATGAGTCGCGCACCTTCGGTATGGAAGGCATGTTCCGCCAGTACGGCATCTGGAACCAGGAAGGCCAGAAATACATTCCTCAGGATCATGACCAGCTCATGTTCTACAAGGAGACCAAGGACGGTCAGGTGATGCAGGACGGCATCAACGAAGCCGGCGCCATGGCGGACTGGATTGCTTCGGCTACCGCCTATTCGGCGCATGGCGTGCAGATGATCCCGTTCTACATCTTCTATTCGATGTTCGGTCTGCAGCGCACCATGGACCTGTGCTGGGCCGCTGGCGACTCGCGCGCCCGTGGTTTCCTGATCGGTGGTACCGCTGGCCGCACTACGTTGAACGGTGAAGGCCTGCAGCACGAAGATGGTCACAGCCACGTGCTGGCGCACACCATCCCGAACTGCGTGAGCTACGACCCGACCTTCGCTTACGAAGTCGCGGTGATCTTCCAGGACGGCCTGCGCCGCATGTTTGCCGAGCAGGAAGACGTGTACTACTACCTGACGGTGATGAACGAGAACTACGAGCATCCGGCTATGCCGGAAGGCGCGGAGGCCGACATCATCAAGGGTCTGTACAAGTTCCGCGATGGCGCCAAGAGCAAGGGCGCACGTGTGCAGCTGATGGGCTGCGGCACGATCTTCCGCGAAGTGATTGCTGCGGCTGATCTGCTCAAGGCCGACTGGGGTGTCGAGGCTGACATTTGGGGCGCACCGAGCTTCAATGAGCTGGCCCGTGACGGTCAGGACGTTGCGCGCTGGAACATGCTCCACCCGCTGGATGAGAAGCGCGTTTCGCACGTCGAAGCCAAGCTCAAAGGCTCTGTTGGCCCGATGATTGTGGCCACTGACTACATCCGTCTGTATGCCGAGCAGATCCGTCCCTATGTGCCGAACAAGTACGTGGTGCTGGGGACCGACGGCTTCGGTCGTTCGGATACCCGCGAGGCCTTGCGCGACCATTTCGAAGTGGATCGTCGCTGGGTCGCCGTGGCTGCCCTCTCGGCACTGGCAGAAGAAGGCAAGGTCGAACGCGCCAAGGTGGCTGAAGCGATTGCCAAGTACGGCATTGACGTCAACAAGCCGAACCCGCTGTTTGCCTGATGAATCAGTGAAGGGCGATTTTTGAGGAGTGGGGGAGCCCCCACTTTTCTTACTTCGCTCTTCCCACGGAGAAAACAATGAGCCAACTCATCGAAGTGAAAGTGCCGGACATCGGCGACTTCAAGGATGTTCCCGTCATCGAGGTGTCGGTCAAGGTCGGCGACACGGTCAAGATTGATGACCCCTTGCTGACCCTTGAATCCGACAAGGCCACCATGGAAGTGCCGTCCTCGGCTGCCGGTGTGGTCAAGGAAGTGCGCGTCAAGGTGGGCGAACGTGTCGGCGAAGGCGCCGTCGTTGTCGTGCTGGAGGCTGCGGGCGCTGCTGCTGCGCCGGCGGCTGCACCAGCGCCGGTTGCTGCTGCGCCCGTGCCCGCCGCGGCTCCGGTGGTGGCTGCCCCGGCTGCGACCGGCCGCATCGAACTGAAGGTGCCGGACATCGGCGACTTCAAGGATGTGCCGGTGATCGAGCTGTTCATCAAGGTCGGTGACACGATCGTTGTGGACGCTCCGGTCGCCACGCTGGAGTCTGACAAGGCCACCATGGAAGTGCCGAGCTCGGCAGCCGGTGTGGTCAAGGAGGTGCTGGTCAAGGTGGGCGAGCGCGTCGCTGAAGGTGCCGTGCTGGCCATTCTTGAAGGCGCTGCTGCTACGGCCGTGCCTGCTGCCGCTCCGGCTCCGGCCGCCGTGCCCGCAGCCGCCCCGGCTGCTGCGCCTGCCGCAACACCGACTGCAGTGGCTGCCCCGGTGGCTGCTGCCGCGACGGCATCTGCTGGTATGTCCCATGCCAGTCCCGGCGTGCGTCGTTTTGCGCGCGAGCTGGGCGTTGATATCACCAAGGTTGCCGCAACCGGCCCGAAGGGTCGCATCCTCAAGGATGACATCCAGAACTTCGTCAAGGGCGTGATCGCTCAGGTTGCCTCTGGCGCCGTGAGCGCAGCGCCCGCTGCAGGGGCTGGTGTGGGTGGCCTCAATCTGCTGGCCTGGCCGAAGGTTGATTTCAGCAAGTTCGGCGGCATCGAAACGCAGCCGCTGTCCCGCATCAAGAAAATTTCCGGTGCCAACCTGCATCGCAATTGGGTGGTTATCCCGCACGTCACCAACCATGACGACGCGGACATCACCGAGCTGGAAGCCTTCCGCGTGCAGATGAACAAGGAGCTGGAGAAGTCCGGCACCAAGCTCACCATGCTGGCCTTCATGATCAAGGCGGCCGTGGCTGCACTGAAGAAGTTCCCTGAGTTCAATGCCTCGCTCGATGGCGATAACCTGGTGCTGAAGAAATACTTCCACATCGGTTTCGCTGCTGACACCCCGAATGGCTTGGTGGTTCCGGTTATCAAGGATGCAGACAAGAAGGGTGTGATCGAGATCGCCAAGGAAATGGGCGATCTGGCCAAGCTCGCACGGGATGGCAAGCTCAAGCCGGATCAGATGCAGGGCGGCTGTTTCTCCATCAGCTCGCTGGGCGGCATTGGCGGTGTGTACTTCACGCCGATCATCAATGCGCCGGAAGTGGCCATCATGGGCGTCTGCAAGTCGCAGATCCGCCCGGTGTGGGACGGCAAGCAGTTCGCGCCGCGTCTGATGCTGCCGCTGTCGCTGTCTTGGGATCACCGCGTGATCGACGGCGCCGCCGCCGCTCGCTTCAACGCCTACTTCGCCGGCGTGCTGCAAGATTTCCGCCGTGTGCTGCTCTGAGGCGAGGACTGAACGATGAGCCAATTGATTGAAGTGAAAGTCCCCGATATCGGGGATTTCAAGGACATTCCCATCATCGAGCTGTTCGTCAAGCCGGGTGATACCGTCAGCGCTGAAGACAGCCTTGCTACGCTGGAGTCTGACAAGGCCACGCTTGACGTGCCCTCGCCGGCTGCCGGTGTGGTGAAGTCGATATCGGTGAAGGTCGGTGACCGCGTGTCTGAAGGCAGTGTGCTGCTGATGCTGGACGCGATCTCCGGCGGTGCAGCGGTAGAAGCGCCGAAGCCTGCTGCAGCTGCGCCCGCTCCGGCGGCCGCCTCGGCGGCTCCGGTGGCGGCTGGCAGTTTCGCCGGCAAGGCGGACATCGAGTGTGAAATGCTCGTGCTCGGCGCTGGCCCCGGCGGCTACTCGGCGGCTTTCCGGTCGGCGGACCTGGGCATGCAGACCGTGCTGGTCGAGCGTTATGCCACGCTCGGCGGCGTGTGTTTGAACGTGGGTTGCATCCCATCCAAGGCACTGCTGCATGTGGCTAATGTGATCGACGAGGCGTCACATTTTGCCGATGTGGGCGTTGCCTTCGATGCACCCAAGATCGATATCGATCGCTTGCGCGCGCACAAGGAAAAGGTCATCAGCAAGATGGCAACTGGCCTGACTGGCATGGCCAAGGCCCGCAAGGTCGAGGTTGTGCGCGGCTACGGCAATTTCATCGACGCCAATCACGTTGAAGTCAGCGTGACAGCTGGCGAAGGCCAGGACGCGACAGGCGAGAAGAAGATCATCCGCTTCCAGAAGTGCATCATCGCTGCCGGCTCCTCGGTGGTGAAGCTGCCTTTCATCCCGGAAGACCCCCGCATCATCGACTCCACCGGCGCGCTCGAACTGCGTTCGGTGCCCAAGCGCATGCTGGTCATCGGCGGCGGCATCATCGGTCTGGAAATGGCCACCGTATACTCCACCTTAGGCGCACGCATCGACGTTGTCGAAATGGGCGACGGCCTGATGCCGGGTGCCGACCGTGATCTCGTGAAAGTTTGGGAAAAGCGCAATCTGCACCGCTTCGACAAGATCATGCTCAAAACCCGCACGGTGGGCGTCACCTGCCGTCCGGATGGTGTGTTGGTCAAGTTTGATGGTGATCAGGCTCCGGCTGACGAGCAGAAGTACGACATGGTGCTGGTCGCGGTGGGTCGCAGCCCGAACGGCAAGAAGATCTCGGCCGAGAAGGCCGGCGTGCTCGTGACCGATCGTGGCTTTATCCAGGTCGACAAGCAGCAGCGCACCAATGTGCCGCATATCTTCGCGATTGGCGACATCGTCGGCCAGCCGATGCTTGCACACAAGGGCGTGCATGAGGCGCATGTGGCGGCGGAAGTGGCTTCGGGTCTGAAGTCCTATTTCGATGCCTCAGTCATTCCGGGCGTGGCCTACACCGAACCGGAGGTGGCTTGGGTGGGCGTGACCGAGACAGAAGCCAAGGCTACCGGCCGCAAGATCGGCGTGGGCAAGTTCCCGTGGGCCGCTTCAGGCCGTGCGGTAGCGAATGGCTGCGACTATGGCTTCACCAAGCTGATTTTCGATGAGGAAACCCACCGCATCATTGGTGGTGGTATCGTTGGACCGAATGCTGGTGACATGATTGGTGAGATCACCTTGGCGATCGAAATGGGTTGCGATCCGGTGGATATCGGCAAAACCATCCACCCGCACCCGACGCTGGGCGAATCTATCGGCATGGCCGCAGAAGTGTTTGAGGGCGCATGTACCGATCTGCCTCCCCAGAAAAAGAAGTGAGCACTTTCACGGTGCAGTGACAAAAGGGGCTGTCTTCGGACAGCCCTTTTTTTTGCCCGCACGGACAGCCTGCGTGTTCGAAGGGGTAGGCGTTTCGGAGCGGTAATACTGAAGTCTTAATATTTCGCGGAACCCGGCGGGAGACAAAAGGCGCGCTTCTTGCTGAACAGGATTCGTTTGCCGGCAGCGGATGGGCCGCTCGCCCCTATCTTCAGGAGAGATAAATGACCAACGTAGTGATCGTGGCAGCGGTGCGTACGGCCGTAGGCAAATTCGGTGGCTCTCTGGCCAAGGTGCCGGCGGCTGAACTCGGTGCGACAGTGATTCGCGGCTTGTTGGCAAAGACGGGCGTGAAGCCGGAGCAGATCAGCGAGGTGATTCTTGGTCAGGTACTGACTGCCGGTCTGGGACAGAATCCGGCGCGTCAATCCGTGATTCGCGCTGGCTTGCCGGAAACCGTGCCCGCAATGACCATCAATAAGGTTTGCGGCTCGGGCCTGAAGGCCGTAATGCTTGCAGCGCAAGCCATCCAGTGTGGCGATGCCGAGATTGTGATTGCCGGGGGGCAGGAAAACATGTCGGCCAGTCCGCATGTGCTCAATGGTTCCCGCGATGGCTTCCGCATGGGCGATGCCAAGCTGGTCGACACCATGATCAACGATGGTCTGTGGGATGCCTATAACAACTATCACATGGGGATCACAGCCGAGAATCTGGCCAAGAAATACGAGATCAGCCGCGAGGCTCAGGACGCCTTCTCCAATGCCTCGCAAAATAAGGCTGAGGCAGCTCAGAAAGCAGGCCGATTCAAGGACGAAATCGTGCCGGTCGTGATCAGTTCAAAGAAGGGTGACGTCGTGGTGGATAGCGACGAATTCATTAAGTCTGGCTGCACGGTAGATCAGCTGGCTGCACTCAAGCCCGCATTTGACAAGGCCGGCACGGTGACTGCAGGTAATGCTTCAGGCATTAACGATGGCGCTGCGGCAGTGATGGTGATGAGCGAGGCGAAAGCCAAGGAACTGGGTTTGCCGGTGCTGGCGAAGATCAAGTCGTTCGCTTCGGCGGCCGTAGATCCGGCCATCATGGGTATCGGCCCTGCACCGGCTTCGCGCCTGGCTCTGCAGAAGGCTGGCTGGACGCATGAAGAGCTGGAGCTGATAGAGGGCAATGAGGCATTTGCCGCACAGGCACTTTCGGTGAACAAGGAGCTTGGCTGGGATGTTTCGAAAGTGAACGTCAACGGAGGGGCGATTGCCATCGGTCACCCGATTGGCGCTTCGGGCTGCCGCATCCTGGTGACGCTGCTGCACGAAATGCAACGTCGTAACGCCAAGAAGGGGTTGGCGACCTTGTGCATCGGCGGTGGCATGGGGGTGGCGCTGACGGTTGAGCGCTGAACAAGTCTCCGCAAAAAGAAAAGCGGGCGACTGACCCGCTTTTCTTTTTGCGCCATGGCTGATTCAGTTCTGCTGTTTCAGCCCGCCGAGCAGAGCTCCAAGTCCCTGGCTGAGCAAGTCGTTGGCGCCTGCCGTGCTGCCGTTGGGCGTGAGTTGGTCGATCAGTTGTGGCAGCACGCTGGCGAGATCTCCTGCCAGCTGGTTAGTGTTCAGTCCGGTATTGCCGGCCAGTTGTTCGAGGGTGTCTGCCCCCAGTGCATTGCTGATCTGGTCGCTATCTACCGGCAGATTCTGGCCAGTACCCACCCACGAGTCGGCCTGCGTGCCGAGACCGCCAGACTGGAGTTTTGCCAGCAAACCTTCGATCCCTCCCTGGCTCTGGATCAGTTGGGTCGCAATGTCTACAAGTGGATTGCTGCCTTGCTTGGCGTCGCTCAGAGAGCCGAGCACCTGGCCGGCGAGTTGATCAAGAAGTCCCATGTTCTCTCCGTCGTGGATTCTGGTTTCGGGGCGCGTCAACTACAATGCGCGGAACTTGAATTGTTGCAGGTGATTCCATGACCCAAGATGAATTGAAGAAAGCTGTAGCGCTCGCTGCCCTTGAGTACGTGCCAGAAGGCGAAGTGATTGGCGTGGGTACTGGCTCGACCGCGAACTTCTTCATTGATGGTCTTGCCGGCATGCGTGCGCGCATTAAGGGGGCGGTGGCAAGCTCCGAGGCCAGTGCTGCACGCCTTGCGGCGCATGGCATTCCGCTCTTCGATCTGAATGAGGTCGAGAGTCTGTCCGTCTATGTCGACGGTGCAGACGAGATCGATGCTTCTTTTGCCATGATCAAGGGTGGCGGTGCAGCGCTGACGCGCGAAAAGATCGTGGCGGCCGTCGCAAAGAAATTCGTGTGCATTGCCGATGCGTCCAAGAAGGTTCCGGTGCTGGGCAAGTTTCCCCTGCCTGTCGAAGTCATTCCTCTAGCGCGGGCTCAGGTGACGCGTGCTTTGGCCGCACTGGGCGGGCGGCCGGTCTGGCGCGAAGGCGTCATTACCGACAACGGGAATGTCATCATCGATGTGCATGGTCTGGCGATCGAACAGCCCGTGGAATTCGAAGCACGGATCAATCAGATCGTGGGAGTCGTGACCAATGGCCTGTTTGCGCAGCGCCCAGCCGACGTGCTGCTACTGGGCACGCCGCAAGGCGTCGAGACTTTTTCGCGCTGAAACATTACTGTCATCAAAGCGCGGGACAATCGATAGTTGATCCGCGCAGCAAAGGGCTGACATGACTGAACATACCGTTAAGCAATACGACGAAGAACTCGATGGCATCCGCACCCGGGTCCTCCAGATGGGGGGCTATGTGGAGCAGCAGGTGGTGCAGGCCATGGAATGCCTGATCGAAGGGGATCTGGGCTTGGCCGACCGCGTGATCGAAAATGACCAGCGCGTGAACGTCCAGCAGGTCGAACTCGACGAAGCCTGTACCCAAATCATTGCGCGCCGCCAGCCGGCCGCCAACGATCTGCGTACGATCATGACCGTGTCACGTGCGGTGACGGATCTGGAGCGCGTGGGTGATGAAGCCAAGAAAATTGCCAAGGTGGCGCGCACGCTGATGCAGTCTGATCTGGGAGGACCGCCGCGCGTGCAGATGAAACATCTGGGCCAACTGGCCGTGCAGCAACTGCGCAAGGCACTGGATGGTCTGGCTCGTCTGGATCTGGATGCTTCGGCTGAAGTGGTGAAGGATGACCACGAACTGGACGCCGAATTCAAGGCAGTGATGCGCCAGCTGATCACTTACATGATGGAAGATCCGCGCACCATTTCGCGCGGCATTGACGTGGTGTTTGCCGCCAAGGCGCTGGAGCGCATCGGCGACCATGCCAAGAATATTGCCGAGCACACCATCTTCCTGGTGCATGGCCGCGATGTGCGCCACATCGGGGTGAGTGAAGTGCTCAAGGAAGTGGGCTATCGCCCGAGCGTTTGACGCGACGCCTATAAACGAGAAGGGGCTGCCGCGGCAGCCCCTTTTTTCTGGTCACTGATTCAGGCCAGCCGGCGGTATTCGACGATATCGAAGGCGTACTGATTCTGTTCGCTAGCGGCAAAGTGCTCGCGAGAGGTTTCACGGAACAGGGCAGAGTCGAAGTCCGGGAAGTGCGCATCTCCCTCGACGGCTGCATCAATCTCGGTAATCCACAAAACATCGGCGAGGTCGAGTGCTGCGGCGTAGATCTGTGCGCCACCGATGACGAAAATCCGCTCGGCACGGCCGCAGGCCGCAATTGCGGCATCCAGGGACGAGACTACTGTGGCGCCCTCCGCCGCGTACTGCGTCTGGCGGCTGATCACGACATGCTGTCTGCCGGGTAGGAGGCGGGGGAGTGACTCCCAGGTCTTGCGTCCCATGATGATCGGGCAGCCCAATGTGCGCTGTTTGAATTGCTGCAGATCGTCACGCAGGCGCCAGGGCAGGGTGTTGTCACGCCCGATCACGCCATTGCGGGCGCGGGCCACAATCACGGCTATTTCTGGTCGGAGCATCAGACGGACACCTTGGCGGCAATGTGCGGATGCGGGTCGTAGCCTTCGATCGTGAAGTCCTCGAAGCGGAAGGCAAACAGGTCTTTCACTTCAGGGTTCAGCAGCAGCCGTGGCAAGGCGCGTGGCTCGCGTGCGAGCTGCAGATGGGCTTGTTCGAGATGATTAGAGTAAATATGGGCGTCACCGAGGGTGTGAACGAAGTCGCCCACCGTGTAGCCGCAGACCTGCGCAATCATGTGGGTGAGGAGCGCATAGCTGGCGATGTTGAAGGGAACGCCAAGGAAAATGTCGGCGCTGCGCTGGTAGAGCTGGCAGGAGAGTTTGCCGTTCGCCACGTAGAACTGAAACAGGGCATGGCAAGGCGGCAGTGCCATCTTGTCGACCTCCCCTGGGTTCCAGGCGCAGACGAGATGGCGGCGGGAGTCCGGATTCTTCTTGAGGCCTTCGACAAGCTGGCTGATCTGATCCACCGTGCGTCCGTCGGCCGTCTCCCAGCGGCGCCATTGCTTGCCATAGACTGGGCCGAGCTCTCCGGTTTCGTCTGCCCACTCATTCCAGATCGAAACCCCGTTTTCTTTCAGGTAGCGGATGTTGGTGTCGCCCTGCAGAAACCACAGCAGCTCATGGATGATCGAGCGCAGATGGAGCTTCTTGGTGGTGACCATCGGGAAACCGTCGGCCAGATTGAAACGCATCTGCCAGCCGAACACCGAGCGGGTGCCGGTGCCGGTGCGGTCGGTTTTTTCGTGGCCGTGCTCAAGCACGTGGCGCATCAGGTCGAGGTATTGGCGCATGGGTCAGACTCGTGTGGGCGAGGCGAGATTCTAGCCCGGCACTGGTGCCTTGCGCGGCGCACCCGTCTGTCGAAGCTCAATTGGTTTTTTTGTTGATTTCATTAAAATTTGAGATAAGTAACAAAATCACAGGGAAGCCGTTCGATGCGTGCCCAGCAGGTTCAGTTTCATCCGCTATCTGAAAAGCACGCTCTGGAGCAGGTTGTGCGGGAGCTTTCGAGGCATGAGCCAGCAGACGCCATTGGCGCGGCCGGGCCCTGGATCGATTCGCTGGTGGGGAGTCCGGATCTGGGCCCCAACGAGTGTGCCCGTCTGCTTTTTGCCCTGGATGAAGCCAGCCAGGCGCCAGCCCGCAATTGTGTGGAGCTTTATCTGGCAGCGAGACATAAGTCGGCAAGCGAACGCAAGCGCTTGTGGGCGCTGACGCATGGTTTTTGGTCGATGGTGCTGGAGGCGTATGCGGATCTGCTGATCATGCATGCCGCTGAGCGAGAGCCTTCGGCCCGCAGTTTTCTGGCCCAGTTGGCGGTGCGGGCGATTCGTGCCGGGGCGCAGCGCGCCAAGTGGGATGCTTTTCGGCATGGACCGATCGATGACGTTGTGTGGGCGCGGTTGAACCTGGCCTATCGCGTGGCGGCACGTAGCGGTGTGGAGCGTGAGTCGGTGCGCCTGCGTGCAGACCGTGATGCGACGACCAGCGTCGAGCGCGAATATTTGCGTGCAGTGGCTTTACACAGTCTGGGGCCGGATCAGCTGGATGCTGATCGGCTGGAGCTGGCCTCGCGCCTGGTGCATTACGTGTCGCCGCGTCTGGAGCTGAGCAGTCGCCCGGGTACCACTACTCTGTACTGGGTGGATCTGGGCCACACCCTGCCGCCCGCACGCATGATGCAGGTGCCGCAACAGATTGTGCAGGGCCTGTTCTTCAGTGGTGCTAGTGCCACTCTGGCCTTGCATGAGCTGCTTGAACTGGTGTCCGCCGGAAATGTACCCGCAGGATTGTTGTTGCAGCATGATGCTGGCAATACCGCCGGGCTTAGCAGTGTGCTCTCGCACATGATCAGGGTGTGGTCCAACGATGCGCCGCTGCGTCGCTACCGTCGCCACCCAGTGCCTGGCCGTCTGCTTGTCGCCATGGGGCTGCAGGAGTTTTCGCTGCGCTTGGGTAGCGAAGAGCATGGCGGTCTGCTGCGGGACTGGAGCATGCGCGATGCAAGCACGCATGGTGTGGGGGTTGAGGCGCCCGAAGGGGATGTCGACGAAGTTCAGCTGGGCATGTTGCTGGGGATGCATTCCTCCGACGGCAACCGCTGGCGCGTGGGCACCGTGCGGCGCTTGTGGCGTACTGCCAAGGGTTGTAATCAGGTGGGGATCGAGTTGCTGGGTAATGAACCGGTCGGGGCTGTGGCCGATGATGGCGCCCAGCGCGTGAAGATCATCCTGCTTGATCCGCTGCGGCGCGGTCTGCCGGTGCGGGTCATCCTGCCGTTGTCGGCGCGCAGTGAGCGGCCGCTGTATGTGCTGGGGCAGAACAGGACCGTGAAACTGCTGCCCTTGCCCGAGCGCGAATATGGGCTGGACCATGAGATTCGCAGCTATCTTTTCGCGGTCTGATAGCCCCATACGCGGCCGTATTTTTTTTGTTTTTGCAAGTGACTGATTTCAAACAAAACGTGCTGAGCCGTCGTGTGGGCCTGATCGGTTACAATGCACAACCTTTCTGATTCAGCTTACCTTCCGTGAAGACAACCTTTCTCGACTTTGAGCAGCCGATCGCCGATCTTGAATCCAAGATCGAGGAACTTCGTTTCGTTCAGGACGACTCCGCCGTCGATATCTCCGAGGAAATTTCGCGCCTTGAGGCCAAGCGTCAGGGGCTGACCAAGGACATCTACGCCAAGCTCACGCCCTGGCAGATCGCCCAGGTGGCGCGCCATCCGCAGCGCCCCTATACCTTCGATTATGTTGAACACATGTTCACGGATTTCGAAGAGTTGCATGGCGATCGTGCGTTTGCCGATGACAAGGCCATCGTGGGTGGCCTGGCCCGCTTCAACGGCCAGAGTTGCATGGTGATCGGCCACCAGAAGGGGCGCGATACCAAGGAAAAAATCATCCGCAACTTCGGCATGCCGCGGCCTGAGGGTTACCGCAAGGCCTTGCGCATGATGAAGCTGGCAGAGAAGTTCGGCATCCCGGTGTTCACTTTTGTGGACACCCCGGGCGCCTACCCGGGCATTGATGCCGAGGAGCGTGGCCAGTCCGAAGCGATCGGTCACAACCTTTACGCCATGGCTGAGCTACGCGTGCCCATCATTACCACCATCATTGGCGAAGGTGGCTCCGGTGGTGCACTCGCGATCGCAGTGGCCGATCAGGTGCACATGCTGCAGTTCTCCACCTATTCGGTGATTTCGCCGGAAGGTTGTGCGTCGATTCTCTGGAAGAGCGCCGACAAGGCTCCGGAGGCGGCCGAAATCATGGGGATCACGGCTTCGCGCCTGAAGTCTCTCGGCCTGATCGACAAGGTGGTCAATGAGCCGGTGGGTGGCGCTCATCGTGATCACCGTGCCATGGCGGTCAGCCTCAAGCGTGCGTTGCAGGACACGCTGCGCACGCTGACCGAGCTGTCGCCGCAGGAGCTGACCGAGCGGCGTTTCGAACGCCTGATTGCCTACGGCAAGTTCAAGGAGCTTGCCGCCTGAGGGGCGAGGGAGTTGAGTGCAGGCTGATCTCGAAACCCTGGCGTACGGCGTACCCAAGTGCGTTTCCGCCCCTATCTTCGATCTCGGCCCCCTCGCTTCATCACCGCTTCAAAAGCTCGGCCTGAAGCAAGTCAAATAGCCCGGCTTGAGTTGGCCGCTTGCGGCGCTCCGGCGTGCCTTGGGTGATGCACAGCGCCGTTGTCGGGGTTTGCTGCAGCCTGCGGCTACAATTTGTCCATGCCCAGCCCTGATCTCGCGTCTCGCCTGCTACCTGTCTTGCGTGCCTGTGCCGGCACGCGTTTGTGTGTGGCGTATAGCGGCGGCCTTGATTCCACCGTTCTGTTGCATCTGCTGGCCCGTCTTGCTCCTGAGGCGGGCTTTGTGCTTTCTGCGCTCCATGTTCATCACGGTCTGAGCCTCCGGGCCGATGACTGGGTGAAGCATTGCGAGGCAGAGTGTGATGCCTTGGGTTTGCCCTTGCGCGTCGAGCGTGTGGTGGTAACTCTTGATGCGGGGCGGGGGCTTGAGGCCGCGGCGCGCGAGGTGCGGCATGCGGCATTTGCCAGTGTGGAGGCTGACTGGGTGGTGCTCGCTCATCATGCGGACGATCAGGCGGAAACCCTCTTGCACCGGCTTGTGCGTGGTGCTGGGGTGGCAGGGGTTGCGGGCATGCGCGAGCGTGATCCGGCGCGACGCTTGTGGCGCCCCCTGCTGGCCGAGCCACGCGCCGTGCTGCTCGAGTGGGCGCAGGCTGAGGGTTTGCGCTGGATTGAGGACGATAGCAATGCGGATAGCCGCTTCATGCGCAATTACCTGCGTCATTCTGTGCTGCCTGCGCTGAAGGCGCGTCAGCCGGCCGTAGAGCGCTCGTTGGCGCGGGCGGCGGCGCATTTCGCGGAAGCTGAAGATCTGCTGGGTGAGTTGGCAGTGCTGGATGCTGGTGTCGTGAGGCTTGGGCTGCCTGGCTCGCGCTCAGGCTTGCGTGCGTTGAGTCCGGCGCGGGGGCGCAATCTGCTGCGTTACTGGCTGCGCGAGCGGGGGGAGCAAGCGCCGGATGCGGCGCGTCTGGCGTCTGGGCTGCGGGCCTTGCGCGGCGAGGCGCCGGTACGCGAGTGTTTCGGCGACCTGGCCTTGTGTGCCTATCGCGAGCGGATCTGGACCGAATCTGCACGCTTGATGTTTCCTGCGCCGCAGCCATGGGTGGGGGAGGCAGAAATGCCCTGGGCTGAGGGGGGGGTGCGCTTTCTGCCGATTTCTGGGGTGGGTTTGCGTCTTGATCCGGGCAGTCAGTCCTTACTGCTGCGGAGCCGGTGCGGTGGTGAGCGTCTGCGTCTGGCAGAGAATCGTCCGACGCGCAGTTTCAAGGTTCTGTGTCAGGAGGCTGATCTGCCGGTCTGGTGGCGTGAGACTCTGCCCCTGTTGTGCTGCGGGGATCAAGTGTTGTGGATCGGTGGGGTGGGGGCAGCAGCAGGCTTTAGCGCTTTGCCGGGAGAAGTGGGCTGGCGCATCGAGTGGCGGGGGCCGGATGGGCTCTGGCGGGGTTGATCAGGCGTCCTTGTCCTCGGTGCCGATGGGTAGATAGAGGTAGAACAGGGTGCCGCCCTCGGCTGCCGCTTCAAACCACAGTCGACCATTGTGCTGCTCGGCAATCGAGCGGCAGATCTTGAGGCCCATGCCCATGCCTTCGGGCTTGGTGGTGAAGAAGGAGTCGAACAGGCGGTCGGCGATCTCGGCTGGGATGCCGCTGCCTTGATCCTGCACGACCAGCCGCACGCCTTCGCCGCTACTTTCGCTTCGTACGCGCAGCAGGCGCTCTGCTTCCGGGGTGCCACGCATGGCGTCCATGCCGTTGCGCAGCAGGTTCACCATGACCTGCTCGACCATGACGCGGTCGCCAATGATTTGGGGGAGGTCCATGGCCAGTTCGACCTGCAGGCGAACCTTGCGGCGTAGGGTTTCGGCTTCGAGCAGGCCGGTGGCTTCTAGCACGGCCGCATTTACGTCCATGCGGTCACGGCGCGATTCGGAGCGGCGCACGAAACCGTAGATGCGGTGGATGATCTTGCCGGCGCGCTGGGCCTGGTGATTGATCTTGCCGAGTACGTCGGTGAATTGCTTTTCGTCGTAGCGGCCGGCTTTCAGTGCATTCAGGCAGCCAGCACTGTAGCTGGCTATGGCTGAGAGCGGCTGATTCAGTTCGTGAGCCAGGGTGGAGGCCATTTCTCCCATAGTGACGAGGCGGGCTGTGGCCTCCAGCTGCTCCTGCTGATCGCGGGCCAGGGCTTCGGCGCGCTTGCGTTCCGTGATGTCCAGCACTGAGCCCATCCAGCCGCTGTGGTGGCCGTCGGCGTCGATCAGTGCGGCTTCATACAGAAGCACATCGAGCACATGGCCGTCGCGATGTTGGAAACGCAGCTCCCGCGCACGCGCGGGCTCTTCGGCGATGCTGGCGGGCAGGGGTTCGCTGCTGTCTTCAAACCAGAAGGGCATCGGCGCATTCAGTCCGACGAGCTCATCTTCGTTCCAGCCCACCATGCGGCAGAAGGCACTGTTGACGTAGCTGATGCGTCCAGAGAGATCCCGGGCGCGCAGGCCGACCAGGGTGGATTTCTCCATGGCGAGGCGGAAGGCATGTTCCGCACGCAGGGCCGCTTCCGTGTCCTGCAGGCGCAGCACCCGGGTGCGCAGCATCCACAGACTCCAGATCAGTACGACCGTAAAGGCCAGCAGCACCGCGACCACGATGGAAGGCATCACGCGGGTGGTGTCGCGGTAGCTCTCCACGCGGATGCCCAGGCCGCCCATGCGGTCGAAGCTCACGCCGAAGGAGATGTTGTTGGCTGCGCTGGCCTGCGTTGAGCTGGCCAGCTCGTCGCTGCCGTCATCGGTGAAGGAGATCCGGTAGCGCTCGGCAAACCACCATGGGACGTGCTTTTCGAGCACGCGGGAGAGCGAAAAAATACCTACGGCGTAGCCATTGAAGTCGTTGGCGCCAAATATCGGCAGAACGACTTCCACAGCCCAGGAACCGTCCTTGAGTCGGAAGGGGTGGTCGTAGGTTGGCCGGTTCAGGGTGCGGGCGCGTACCACGGTGAGGTTGTGTTCTTCGCTGACCTGCACCGGCGCGGCGCTGGCGGGCAGGGTGCTGAGCATCTCGCCATCGGAGTTGAGCCAGAGAATCGCGCTGAGGCCTGCGTCCCCCTGCAGGAGCTCGCGGACCTTGTCCTGCGCCGCTTCTGTGTGCAGTTCGCCGCCGGTGCCGAACTGGTTGCCGATCTGACCTAGCTCATCCACCGTGCTTTCGAAGTGGTAGCGTAAATTCTGCTCCATCCACAGGCTGTCACTGACCAGCGCAGCGCGGCGCTCCTCGCGTTCCTGGGCGAGGCCTAGCCACAGAAAGAGCGAAATCACGGCAACCAGTGCGGCGATAGCCAGGATAGGGAGACGCCAGAACCAGGTGCCGGTACGCGGGATTGGAGGTGTGGAGGGGGGCAAGGTGGGGCTGGTCATGCGCCAATCTTAGCCCGGGTGAGGCTTGATTTGGCAGTCTGGCTGCCGGGGCGGGGCGTCTGCTGATAAAATGAACGGTTTTGACAACAATAACTTACCAACAGCCCATTAACAGGAGAGAAGTAAATGGCTATCGAACGTACCCTGTCCATCATCAAGCCGGATGCCGTCGCCAAGAACGTGATCGGCAAGATCTATCAGCGCTTTGAGGATGCTGGCCTGAAAATCATTGCTGCCAAGCTAGTGCAACTTTCCGAGCTCGAAGCCGGTCAGTTCTATGCCGTGCACAAGGAGCGCCCCTTCTTCAAGGATCTGGTGAAATTCATGATCTCCGGGCCGGTGATGATCCAGGTGCTAGAAGGCGAAGGTGCCATCGCCAAGAACCGCGAACTGATGGGCGCGACTGATCCGAAGAAGGCTGACGCCGGCACCATCCGCGCCGACTTCGCTGATTCGATCGACGCCAATGCTGTGCATGGCTCCGATGCCGCTGAAACTGCCGCCGTGGAAGTGGCTTTCTTCTTCCCCGGCATGAATGTGTATAGCCGTTAAGTAGTTCCCGCCCGGCGCAACCCGCGCCGGGCACTGATGTGAAGACTCATGCAGAACCTCCTCGACCTTGATGCCGATGCCCTGATCGCTTGGTTCGCCGAACGCGGCGAGAAGCCATTTCGCGCCCGGCAGATCCTGCGCTGGATCCACCGTTTCGGGGAGACCGACTTTGATGCCATGACGGATGTAGCCAAGAGCCTGCGTGCATTGCTCAAGGAAACTGCCTGCATCCAGCCTCCAGTGCCGATCCGTGACAACCTGTCGACCGATGGCACACGCAAGTGGCTGATGGATGTCGGCAATGGCAATGCGGTCGAGACCGTGTTCATTCCGGAAGCTACCCGCGGCACCCTGTGCGTGTCCTCGCAGGCGGGCTGCGCACTTGACTGCGCTTTCTGCTCCACGGGAAAACAGGGCTTCAACCGCAACCTGAGTGCGGCAGAAATCATCGGCCAGCTGTGGCTGGCCAATCGCCTGCTGGGCGCCGAGCCCAATGGCGAGCGCATCATCAGCAACGTGGTGATGATGGGCATGGGTGAGCCTCTGGCGAATTTCGACAGCGTGGTATCAGCGCTCAAGCTGATGCTGGATGACCATGCGTATGGCCTGTCGCGCCGTCGCGTGACAGTATCCACCTCTGGCATCGTGCCAGCGATGGATCGCCTGCGCGACGAATGCCCGGTGGCGCTAGCCGTATCGCTGCATGCACCGAACGATGCGCTGCGCGACAAGCTGGTGCCGATCAACCAGAAGTATCCCCTGAAGGACCTGCTGGCCGCGTGCAACCGTTATCTGGACAAGGCGCCGCGTGATTTCATTACCTTCGAATACATCATGCTTGAAGGTGTGAATGACGGTGACGAGCACATCCGCCAGTTGATCGATATTGCACGGGAGGTGCCGTGCAAGTACAACCTGATACCCTTCAACCCTTTTCCGGACTCCGGCTTTCATCGCTCGTCGGGTCCAGTAGTCCGTCGTTTCTCGCAACTGCTCAATGAAGCCGGTATTGTCACGACCACGCGCAAGACGCGCGGGGATGACGTCGATGCTGCTTGTGGCCAGCTGGCCGGGCAGGTCAAGGACAAGACGCGCCGGACCCAGAAACGTGTAGTACCCATCCAAGAGGTGCTTTGATGCTCAACTCTGTACGCTGTTCCGTTTTGCTGCTGGCTTTGTTTGGCCTGCTCTCTGGTTGTGTGGCAGGCTTGCCCATCGGTGGTGATGCTGAGTCTGACCGTCCTTCTGCCGAGCAACCGGCCACTACTGCGGCTCGGCGCTCTGCCAAGTTGCACGTCGAGTTGGGGCAGGCTTATCTGCAGAGCGGGCGCAACGGCGTAGCGCTGGATGAGGCGCGTGCCGCAATCGCTTCGGATTCGGCCTATGCACCAGGCTATCTGCTGCAAGGCATGGTGTATGCCGCTCAGGAGCAGTATTCACAGGCGATTCCTGGTTTCGAGCAGGCTTCCCGCCTGGCGCCAGGAGACCCTGAAATCGCTAATGCCTATGGCTGGTTCCTTTGCTCGCAGGGACGTGAGTCTGAAGGTCTGCCGCGAATTGAGCAGGCTGCACGCAACCCCTACTACGCCACGCCAACGCGCGCGTGGACCAATGCGGGTCTGTGCCTGCTTCGCCAGAAGAATATCCCGGCGGCGGAGGAGCGCTTCATGCGGGCCGTTCAGACCGACACGACCAATCTGCAGGCCTATTACTACCTGGCAGATATCGCCTATCGCTCCAACCGCGACCTACGTGCCAAGGAGTGGATGGACCAAATTCTGAAGCAGATGAAAAACAGCAACGTTGAGATCCTGTGGCTCGCCGTTCGCATTGAGAACCGTCTGGGCAATCGCAGCACAGTCGCCGATCTGGGCTCGCGGATGCGCAAGGAGTTTCCGGGCTCCAACGAATATCAGTACTTTCTGCAGGGGAAGTTCGAGTGAGCGAGCAGATTCAGGAGGCGGCGCAGACCGCTGCAGAGAGCCTCTGGACCCAGTTGCGCGCGGCGCGTGAAGCGCGCGGGCTCTCCCTTGGCCAGGTTTCCGATCAACTCAAGCTGACTGTGCGTCAGCTAGAGGCGATCGAGCGTGGTGATCTCAGCGCCTTGCCGGGCAGCACCTTTGCCCGTGGTTTTGTGCGTAACTACGCGCGGTTTCTGGGCTTGGATGCAGAGATTTTCCTGCGCGCCGGTGAGACCAATGAGGCGCCGGTCGTGGCCGAGCTGCCTGAGCAGATGATCACTCCCAGCCTGGGGCGCATGCCTTCACCGGGCAATCCGCGCTACTCGGCGTTGCCGATTGCAGCATTGGTGCTGGTGCTGGCCGTGGTGCTTGGCGCAGGCTGGCATTATGGCTGGCTCGAAGCGCGCGAGGAAACGGCGCTGCTTAAAGCGCCGCAGGAAGAGGTTTTCGTGCCTGTGGTTGAAGTGTCGCCTGTCGTCAGCGAGCCTTTGGTTGCGAGCAGTGTGCCTGCCCCGCAGCTCGAGGCGAGTGTGCCGGTGAGTGTGGTGGCTGCCGTCGTGCCGATGGCGCAGAGCGCGCCCCAACCGGTGATGCTGCCAGCTCAGTCAGTACCGCCGGCTACGCCGCCAGCGGTGCAGAGTGCTCCTGTGCGCGTGACCCCGTCCGTTCCTGTGGCGATAGCTCCGACGGCGTCTGGGCCCGCCGTGGGTGGTCTGCCGCGCATGACGCTGAGTTTCGAGGGTGACTCCTGGGTTGAAGTGCGTGATGCCAGTGGGCAGATCGTCTTCTCCCGTCTTAATCAAGCTGGTGGTGTCCAGGAGGTTCAGGGACAGGCTCCCTTCGATCTGGTCATTGGCAATGCTGGCAAAGTGAAGCTCTCCTGGAAGGGCCGACCGGTCGATCTGGCTCCGCTGATTCGTGGCGATGTGGCCCGTGTGAAACTGCAGTAAGAATCTCTGATGTCGCAAAATTCCACTTTTGCCGGCGCTCTGGGCCGGCACCCGACTCGTCTGGTTCGCATTGGCCGTGTGCAGGTCGGCTCGCAAGTGCCGATCGTGGTGCAGTCGATGACCAATACCGATACGGCGGACCATGTCGCGACAGCGATTCAGATCGCCCAGCTGGCGCGCGCAGGCTCGGAGCTGGTTCGGATCACCGTGAATAACGACGAGTCAGCCAAGGCTGTACCGAAGATCGTCGAGCAGTTGGCGAAGATGAATGTGGAGGTGCCGATCATCGGTGACTTCCACTACAACGGCCACAAGCTGCTGACGGACAATCCTGCCTGTGCCGAATTGCTGGCCAAGTACCGTATCAATCCCGGCAACGTGGGGCAGGGCCAGAAGCGTGATGTGCAATTTGCGCAGATCGTGGAGCTCGCCTGCAAGTACGACAAGCCGGTGCGCATCGGTGTGAACTGGGGCAGCCTCGATCAGTCTGTGCTGGCGCGCATGATGGATGCCAACGCGCAGCGAGCGGAGCCGTGGGATGTTGGTGCGGTGATGCGCGAGGCGCTGATCGTGTCGGCGCTCGAATCTGCGCAGGCGGCTGAAGACGTGGGCATGGCGGGTGATCGCATCATCCTGTCCTGCAAGGTTTCCAGCGTGCAGGATCTGATCGCCACCTATCGCGAGCTGGCCCGTCGCAGCGATTACCCGCTGCATCTTGGACTCACTGAAGCCGGCATGGGCAGCAAGGGCATCGTGGCCTCAACCGCTGCGCTGGGCGTACTGTTGCAGGAAGGCATTGGCGATACCATTCGAGTGTCATTGACCCCTGAGCCGGGCGGTGCCCGCACCCAGGAAGTCATCGTGGCGCAGGAAATCTTGCAGAGCATGGGTTTGCGTGCTTTTACGCCGATGGTTACCGCCTGCCCGGGCTGTGGTCGCACCACCAGCACCTTCTTCCAGGAGCTTGCGCAGAGCGTGCAAAGTTATGTACGCGAGCAGATGCCGGTGTGGCGCGACCAGTATGATGGGGTTGAAAATCTGACCCTTGCGGTGATGGGCTGCGTGGTCAATGGCCCCGGCGAAAGCAAGCATGCCAATATCGGTATTTCCCTGCCAGGCACTGGCGAGACGCCGGCTGCTCCGGTTTTCATCGATGGCCAGAAGGCCATGACCCTGCGTGGCGACAATATCGCCCATGAATTCCGCGTCATCCTCGATGAGTATGTCGCCACCAAGTATCCGAAAAAGATCCAGTAAATGAGTACCAAACTGCAAGGCGTGCGTGGCATGAATGACCTGCTCCCCGAAGAGGCGGAGCGTTGGGAGGCGTTCGAGGAAATTGTTCGTGACTGGCTGCGGAGCTATGGCTATCGGCCGATTCGCACTCCGATCGTGGAGTACACGAAGCTGTTCTCGCGCGGCGTTGGCGAGCACACCGACATTGTCGAGAAGGAGATGTACTCCTTTGAGGATCGTCTCAACGGCGAACACCTCACCCTGCGCCCGGAAGGTACTGCCTCCTGTGTGCGCTCGGTGATCGAGCACAACCTGATTTTCCAGAATCCGCAGCGCCTCTATTACAGTGGCCCGATGTTCCGTCACGAGCGTCCGCAGAAGGGGCGCTATCGTCAGTTTCATCAGGTCGGTGTGGAAGCCCTGGGTTTTGCCGGCCCGGACGTGGATGCTGAGCACATCGTGATGTGTCGTCGCCTGTGGGATGACCTCGGGTTGGACGATGTCGAGCTGCAGCTCAATTCCCTGGGGGATGCGGCCGAGCGCGCCACACACCGCACTGAGTTGATCGCCTATCTGGAGAAGTATCAGGATCAGCTGGATGAAGATGGCAAGCGTCGCCTCTACGCCAATCCACTGCGTGTGCTGGACACCAAGAATCCGGCACTGCAGGAGATCGTCGAAGCCGCACCCAAACTCATCGAGTATCTCGGTGAAGCATCTCTCAAGCATTTCGAAGCCGTGCAAGCCTTGCTGCGCGAGGCTGCCGTGCCTTACCGGATCAATCCGCGAATGGTGCGAGGGCTGGACTATTACAACCGCACCGTGTTCGAATGGACGACTACTCGCCTTGGCGCTCAGGCCACTTTCTGCGCCGGCGGTCGTTACGACGGTCTAATCGAACAACTCGGCGGCAAGCCGGCTCCGGCCTGTGGTTTCGCGATGGGCATGGAGCGTGTGATGTTGCTGTGGCAGGAAGGCTTGGATGCCGGCCCGCTGGTGAGCCCCGATGTGTACGTGGTGCATCAAGGAGAGAAGGCTGCGCCCTTTGCTTTCCGCAGTGCCGAGCTGCTGCGTAGTGCGGGCTTCGCGGTGGTGTTCCACTGCGGTGGTGGCAGCTTCAAATCGCAGATGAAGAAGGCCGACGGTTCCGGTGCGGCGTATGCCGTGATCGTGGGTGATGATGAAGCAGCGGTCGGGCAGGTGGCGCTCAAGCCTCTGCGTGGAGAGGGCGAGCAGCAGGCGGTAACGCCCGAAGCGCTCGTTGAATTGCTGGCAGACCGCCTTTACGGCGAGTGAGCCGGGCACGGACAGAATCAATCAAGAGACGGAAGACGGAACATGGCAGCTTA
Source organism: Uliginosibacterium sp. 31-12 (assembly GCF_030548425.1). Classification (NCBI taxonomy): domain Bacteria; kingdom Pseudomonadati; phylum Pseudomonadota; class Betaproteobacteria; order Rhodocyclales; family Zoogloeaceae; genus Uliginosibacterium; species Uliginosibacterium sp. 31-12. Next base: position 187,693 of record NZ_JAUOOA010000009.1, read on the forward strand.
CGATCTGGAAGAGCAGGAACAGCTTTCGGCCATTAAGGCCTGGTGGGAAAAGAACGGCAATATCGTGACGGGTACCGCGCTGGCGTTGGCGCTGGTCGTGGCTGGCGTGCAAGGCTGGCGCTGGTATCAAGGCAAGCAGGCGGCTGAGGCTGGTGGCCTCTACAGTGCCGTGAGCCTTGCCGCGCAAGCCAAGGATGTAGGCAAGGTTGGCGTGCTGACTGATGAGTTGGTCGCCAAGCATGGCGGCAGCGTGACGGCTGAGCTGGCTGCTTTGCAAGCTGCACATACCGCACTTGAAGCGGGGGACGCCAAGACTGCCCGCAGCCGTCTCGAGTGGGCTGCTTCCAGCAAAGCTGATCCTCTGTTGCGCGATGTGGCTCGCCTGCGACTGGCTGCGCTGCAAATCGATGCCAAGGAACTTGAGCCGGCGCTGGAAACCCTCAAGGCTGAGCCCAATGAGGCGTATCTGCCGCGATTCGAAGATCTGCGTGGAGATGTCCTGTTTGCCCAAGGCAAGACGGCGGAGGCGCGCGCTGCCTACAAGCGCAGCGTTGAGGCCGCGTCCAAGGCGGGTGAGCAAACGACCTCTTTCCGCAATCTTGTGCAGATCAAGCTGGATGCGCTTGGAGGCGCCTGATGAAACTGCGAGTGCTGGCCGCCCTGGCCCTGAGTTCTAGTCTGAGTGGTTGCTTCCTGTGGTCATCCGACCCCGGGCCCAAGCCTTCGCCGCTGCCCGTTTTCAAACAGACGGGCGAGCTGCGCGAGCAGTGGACCGCTTCCTTGCCGGAGATCGGCGACTCCCTGCTGAGCCCGACGCTTTCTGGTGGCAGTGTCTATGCTGCCGCCCGCAAGGGCCAGCTGGCGCGTTTCGATGCGGCCGGGCGTGAAGTCTGGCGGGTCAAGACGGCGCCGCGTCTCTCCGGTGGCGTGGCTAGTGATGGCAATGTGGTGGTGGTGACCAGTAGTGATGGCGAATTGCTTGTCTATGAAGCAGACAAGGGCAGCTTGCGTTGGAAGACTACCGTGGGCGGCGAAGTGCTCGCCTCCCCTCTGATTGCCGAAGATATGGTGGTGGTGCGGATTGGCGACAATCAACTCGCCGCATATGGTGTGAGCGACGGCAAACGCCGTTGGGTCTATCAGCGCGCTCAGGCCTCCCTGGCCTTGCGTGCGCCGGTGGGATTGGCGCGTTCGGGTGATGTGTTGTTTGCCGGTTTTCCGGGCGGCAAACTGCTGGCGTTGAGTCTCGCCAGTGGGGTGCAGCGCTGGGAGGCTACGATTGCCCAACCCAAGGGCTCCAACGAGATTGAACGCATGGCGGATGTGGTGGGCGATCCGCTGGTGCGCGGCGATCAGGTCTGTGTGGCTGCTTTCCAGGGGCGTGTTGCCTGTGTGGATCGCAGCAATGGCAGCCTGCGTTGGGCGCGTGACTTTTCTTCGGCCAGTGGTATTGCCGCGGATGCCGGCAGCCTGTATTTCGCCGATGCAGGCGACACTTTGTATGCCCTCGATCTGGCTTCTGGTGCTAGTCAGTGGAAGCAGGACAAGCTGGCCTATCGGCGCCTGACCCGTCCGGTACTGGTAGGCGACAAGCTGGCCGTGGCGGATGTACAGGGCTATGTCCATGTAATTGAAGCGCGTTCTGGAGAGTTCGTGGCCAGTCGCCGCGTGGATTCGTCCGGGGTGCGTGCCCTGATGCAGACGCTGCCCAATGACGGGATGGCGGTGCAGGCCATCGATGGCGACCTTTACGCCTTGAGCCTGCGGAAGCAGTAAATCTGGAGTTGTTGTGAAACCTACGCTGGTGCTCGTGGGCCGACCCAATGTCGGCAAATCCACGCTTTTCAATCGTCTGACCCGCACCCGCGACGCGCTGGTGGCGGATATGCCGGGTCTGACCCGCGATCGCCACTACGGGATTGGCCGTGGAGGCTCGCGCCCCTATCTGGTCGTCGATACAGGCGGTTTCGAACCGCTGGCCAAGGAAGGAATCGTGGCCGAAATGGCCCGTCAGGCCGAGTCCGCCATCGCCGAAGGCGACGCCTTGCTGTTTATCGTGGACGGTCGTGTTGGCTTGACGCCGCATGACAAGCAGATCGCAGACACGCTGCGCCGCTCGGGTCGCCCGGTGTTCCTCGCTGTAAATAAAGGCGAGGGCATGAATCGCGACACTTTCAGTGCCGAGTTTCATGAGCTGGGCTTTGGTACGCCGTATGTGATCTCCTCTGCGCATGGCGAGGGCGTTCGTCAGTTGCTGGATCTGGTGCTGGATAGTTTTCCCAAGGACGCAGAGCCTGGGGATGATGACGAGGCGGGCCCCAGGGTGGCCATCGTCGGTCGTCCCAATGTGGGTAAATCAACCCTGATCAACGCCTTGCTGGGCGAGGATCGCGTGATTGCGTTTGATATGCCCGGTACTACGCGTGATGCGATTGCCGTGCCTTTCGAGCGCAACGGCAAGGCCTATACCCTGATCGATACGGCTGGCCTGCGTCGCCGTGGCAAGGTCTTTGAGGCGATCGAGAAATTTTCGGTGATCAAGACCTTGCAGGCGGTGGAGGAGGCCAATGTTGTTGTGCTGGTGCTCGATGCTAGTCAGGACATCTCCGATCAGGACGCCCACATCGCCGGCTTCGTGCTTGAGGCCGGCCGCGCCCTGGTGCTGGCGGTGAACAAGTGGGACAGCGTCGACGACTATCGTCGTGAGCGGATCAAGGCTGAGATTGCCCGCAAGCTCTACTTCCTCGATTTCGCGCGCCACCATTACATCTCGGCGCTAGAAGTGGTGGGTATCGGCCCATTGCTCAAGTCGGTGGATCTGGCCTATGCGGCGGCGATGATCAAGCTGGCCACCCCCAAGCTCACGCGTGCTTTGCAGACCGCGCTGACCAAACAGCAACCGCCGCGCCACGGGGTGTATCGTCCCAAGATGCGCTACGCCCACCAGGGCGGTCAGAATCCTCCTGTGGTGGTAGTGCACGGCAATGCGCTGGAGCATATTCCTGACTCCTATCGCCGCTATCTTGAGCATCATTTCGTGGAAACCTTCAAGCTGCAGGGGACCCCGCTGCGCATCGAGTTCCGCTCGGCGCACAACCCCTATGCGGACAAAGACTATCCTTGATCGTGTGCTATTGATCGTGCGGAAGTTCTGCTAACCTTTCCCCTTTGGCCAGTGCCCTTTTTCCCGCACGCTGTGCTTCACTGGCCGAGCTTTTCCAATAACAATATTTCTGAGGGCCAAAAACCATGAGCAACAAAGGCCAGATGCTGCAAGACCCCTTCCTGAATACCTTGCGCCGCGAGCACATTCCGGTCTCGATCTACCTCGTCAATGGCATCAAGCTGCAAGGCCATATCGAGTCTTTCGATCAGTATGTGGTGCTGCTGAAGAACACGGTCACCCAGATGGTGTACAAACACGCCATCTCTACCGTGGTGCCGGCCCGTGCTGTGTCCATTCCGCACGAAAATGCGGGTGATGCGCCTGCCGCACCGAAGGAATGAACGCCTGCCCGCATGGCGGGCAGCGGTTTCTCTTAATACCCTGATCCGGGTGCAGCCTGAGGTTGCACCCGGATTTTTGCCTGTGCCTCCGCATGTTTGATCGCCCCGCTTCGGAAGGAAATCGCGCCGTCCTGGTGCAGCTCGATTTTGGTGCGGGGGGGCTAGCTGAATGTCTAGCTGAGTTCCAGATGCTGGCGGGTTCGGCAGGCGCTGAAACAGTCGCCATCATTCAGGGCCGGCGCAGGGCGCCCGATCCAGCCCTGTATGCGGGCTCCGGCAAGGTTGACGAAATTGCTGCCGAAGTCCTTGCATCCGGGGCTGATATCGTGATCTTCAATCATGAATTGAGCGCCGGGCAGCAGCGTAATCTTGAGCGCGTGCTGCAGCGTCGGGTCATTGATCGCACGACCTTGATCCTCGATATCTTTGCCCTGCGTGCCAAGAGCCATGAGGGCAAGCTGCAGGTGGAGCTGGCCCAGTTGGAGCATCTGGCGACGCGCTTGGTGCGTGGCTGGACTCACCTTGAGCGTCAGAAGGGGGGTATCGGTCTGCGTGGGCCGGGTGAAAAGCAGCTCGAAACCGACCGCCGCCTGCTCGGCAAACGCGTTGCCCTACTCAAGGAACGACTGCGGCAGTTGGAGAAGCAACGCAAGGTACGGCGCCGCTCAAGGGAACGCAGTGAGGTGCCTGTGGTCTCATTGGTTGGTTACACCAATGCGGGCAAGTCCACCTTGTTCAATGCGCTCTGCAAGGCCGGTGCTTATGCGGCCGATCAGCTTTTTGCCACCCTCGACACGACTTCACGCCGCGTCTATCTGCATGATGCACAACGTCATATGGTGCTCTCGGATACCGTGGGTTTCATCCGCGACTTGCCGCACTCGGTCGTGGCTGCGTTTCACGCCACGCTAGAAGAAACGGCACAGGCAGATCTGTTGCTGCATGTGGTGGATGCATCCTCGGCGGATCGCGAAGCGCAGATTGATGTGGTCAATGAAGTGCTGACCGAGATCGGCGCGGGCGACGTGCCGCAGATCCTCGTCTGGAACAAGATCGACATGACGCATGGTGTGCCGACAGTGGAAGAGGATGGCTATGGTAAAATCGAGCGCATTTTGCTCAGCGCCCGCACGGGCGAAGGGCTGGATTTGCTGCGCAACGCGTTGGCCCGCCAGCTCTTCCCGATCATGATTGCCGGTGAGGCTTCAGAGCCGCCGGCTTCCCCGATGGATGACTCAGACCAGGCAGACTCATGATTACCGGACTACTCATGTCAATCAACGATCCACGCTGGGGCAACAACAGCCAAAGCGACGACAAGCAGGGTGAGGGCAAGCGCGGCGATGAGCAGGGGCCGCCAGACCTTGAAGACATCTGGCGCGACTTCAACAATAAGCTCAGCGGCATGTTCGGCAAGCGTTCGGGCGGGGGGGGTAGCAATACGCCGCCACCGGCGCCGCTGAATCCGCGTCAGCTCGGTGGCGGCGTGGTGCTGGTTGTTCTGGCTGCGGCGGCTTTGTGGCTGGGGAGCGGGTTTTACACAGTCGATGCCAGCCAGCGTGGCGTGGTGTTACGTTTTGGCAAGCTGCAGGAAATCACTAATGAAGGTTTGCGCTGGCACTTGCCATACCCCGTCGAGGCGGTGGAATTGGTCAATGTCACGCGTGTGCGCACGGTGGAAGTCGGTTTTCGCGCCAACGACCGGTCCAAGAATCTGCATGAGTCGCTGATGATCACGGATGACGAAAACATCGTGAACATCCAGTTTGCCGTGCAGTACACGCTGAGCGATCCGGCGGAGTTCCTGTTTGCCAACAAGGATGCGGATGTCACCGTGAAGTTGGTAGCGGAGGCGGCTATGCGCGAGATCGTAGGCAAGAGCAAGATGGATTTCGTGCTCTACGAAGGGCGCGAGGCTGTTGCCAAGCAAGTTCATCTGATGATGCAGAAGGCGCTCGATGAATACCGCTTCGGCCCTTACAAAGGCAGTGGCGTGTTGATCAGCAAGGTGACTATGCAGAATGCTCAGCCGCCCGAGCAGGTGCAGGAGGCTTTCAATGATGCCGTCAAGGCAGGGCAGGATCGCGAACGCTTGAAGAGCGAAGGCCAGGCCTACTTCAACGATGTGGTGCCGAAGGCTGAAGGGACGGCCGCGCGTCTGCGTGAGGAGTCCAAAGGCTATGCTCAGCGCGTCGTGGCTCAGGCGGATGGCGATGCCAGCCGCTTCAAGCAGATCTTTGCCGAGTATTCGAAGGCGCCGGAAGTGACGCGCAACCGCATGTATATCGATGCAATGCAACAGGTCTATAGCAACACCACCAAGGTGCTGGTGGACTCCAAGGGCAATGGCAATCTGCTCTACCTGCCGCTCGACAAGCTGATCCAGAACGGAGGTGCCGCTCCTGCTGCAGCTGTCGATGCCGCCGTGCCGGCGAGCAAGCCGGTTGTCGAGACGCCGGCCGCTGTGCCGCGTCAGGAGCCGGATCCTCGCAGTCGCGAGGCCCTGCGTTCGCGTGAAAGGGAGAGCCGCTGATGAATGCCCGTTTGCCCGTGATTTTTGGCGCACTGCTGATTGCAGTCGCCGTGCTATCGATGTCCATCTTCACCGTGGATCAGCGCAAGTACGCGCTGGTCTTCCAGTTGGGGGAAATCAAGCGTTTTGAGACCGAGCCTGGGCTGAAATTCAAGCTGCCCATGATTCAGGATGTAAAGTATTTTGATCGCCGTATCCTGACGCTCGATTCACCCGAGTCCGAGCTCTTCCAGACGGCAGAAAAGAAGAACGTGCTGGTTGATTCCTTCGTGCGCTGGCGCATCAAGGATCCGGCCGTGTTCTATCGTGCCTTCGGGGTCGAGGAGGTGCGTGCCAATACGCGTCTTGAGCAAACAGTGAATGCTGTACTGCGCGAGGAGTTCGGCAAGCGTCAGGTGCATGACGTGATTTCCGGCGAGCGTGAAAAACTCATGGATGCGGTGCAGGCCAAAGCTGCAGCAGATTCCGTACAGTACGGCGTGGAAATTGTCGATGTGCGTGTCAAGCGCGTAGAGCTGCCGACTGACGTGAGCGAATCTGTATTCCGTCGTATGGAGGCCGAGCGCAAGCGTGTGGCCAACGAGTTGCGTTCCACCGGTTCGGCCGAGGCCGAGCAGATCAAGGCGGATGCGGATCGTCAGCGTGAGGTGGTGATTGCGGAGGCCTACCGCGATGCTCAGAAGATAAAGGGCGAGGGCGATGCCAAGGCGGCCGCGATCTACGCAGAGGCATTTGGCCGCAGCCCCGAGTTCTATCGTTTCTGGCGCAGCATGGAAGCCTACAAGCAGACTTTCCGGAGCAAGAGCGACATGCTGGTCGTTGACCCGTCTTCCGATTTCTTCAAGTACATGAAGAGCGGTGGCGGCAAGGACAGCGGCAAGTAAGTATGCTGCGTTATTTTCTGGCCGCACTGGCTTTGATGCTGGTGTTTGAAGGCCTAGTCCCCCTGTGCGCGCCGGCTGCCTGGCGCGCCACCTTCCAGCGCATTACCCGCTGGGCAGACGGGCAGATCCGCTTTGCGGGCATGCTCTCTCTGCTCACCGGGGCGCTGCTCTTCATCCTGGTTTACTGATTCCTATGGCTTTGCCACGCTGGGCGCTGCCCGAATATTTTGCGGACGTGCTGCCGGTCGAGGCGCAGGGCATTGAGCACCTGCGCCGCGTTCTGCTGGATGAGTTCCGCCTCAACGGCTATCAGCTCGTGATTCCGCCGACGGTCGAGTATCTGGACTCGCTGGTGTCCGGTACAGGGCGTGACATGGATGACTCCATGTTCAAGTTCGTCGACCAAATCTCCGGTCGCACGATGGCTTTACGCGCCGATACCACGCCGCAGGTCACGCGGATCGATGCCCATTTGCTGAATCGTCAGGGCGTGACCCGCCTGTGCTACTGCGGACCTGTGGTGAATGTGCTGCCGCGTTCAATGACTGCATCGCGTGAGCCGCTGCAGATCGGCGCCGAGCTGTACGGCCACGACGGAATCGAGGCTGATGTTGAAGTGTTGCGTCTTCTGGCGCGCACGCTGGCGCTGTCCGGTGCTCGCGCCAGCCGTATCGACGTGGGGCATGTAGGCCTGTTCCGTGCCCTGGCTGAATTGGCGGGGCTGGATCGTGAGGCAGAAGAAGTGCTCTTTGGCATCCTGCAGGCCAAGGATGTACCGGCGCTGCGTGATTTTACCGCCACCATGGCTGAGCCTGCGCGCTCCGGTTTGCTTGCCTTGCCGGGGCTGTATGGTGATGCCAATGTGCTGCTGCGCGCACGTGATGTGTTGCCGGACGTTGCCGGTGTGCACGCCGCGCTTGATGAGTTGCTGCACTTGGCCCGTCAGCTGGGGGATCTGCCGCTGAGCTTCGATCTTGCGGATTTGCGCGGTTATCACTACCACACTGGGTTGATGTTCGCGGCCTACTGCGGCGCATCACCGACTGCGGTTGCTTTGGGTGGTCGCTATAACGAAGTGGGGCGTGCCTTTGGCCGCGCCCGTCCGGCGACAGGTTTCAGCCTCGATTTGCGCGAGCTTGCTGCGCTTGGGGCAGGCGTCGGTATGTTGGGCGCCATTCTTGCCCCTCTGGATAATTCGGCTGAGCTGGCAGCGTGCGTGAGCGCGCTGCGTGCCGGAGGGGAGGTCGTGATGCAGGAGTTGCCGGGGCATACGGGCTCGTGGCGTGAGGCGGGCTGTGATCGCCGCATTGTTTTGAAGGATGGCGCCTGGTGCGTCGCCGCTCTGGAAGACTGAGGAAGAATCAAATGGCAAAGAACGTAGTGGTCGTCGGCACGCAGTGGGGCGATGAAGGCAAGGGCAAGATCGTCGACTGGCTGACTGACCATGCGCAGGGCGTGGTGCGTTTTCAGGGTGGTCACAATGCTGGCCACACGCTGGTGATCGGTGACAAGGAGTACAAGCTCAATCTCGTGCCCTCGGGCATCGTGCGCGAGGGTGTGCAGTGCTACATCGGTAACGGCGTGGTGCTGGATATCCATCACCTGCTTTCCGAAATCGCGATTCTTGAGAAGGATGGTATCGAGGTGCGCTCGCGCCTGAAGGTCAGCCCTGGCTGTCCGCTGATCCTGGCTTACCACTCGGCGCTGGACAAGGCGCGTGAGGCCAAGAAGTGCGCGGCCGACAAGATTGGCACGACCGGCAAGGGAATTGGCCCGACTTACGCCGACAAGGTTGCACGTCGCGCCCTGCGCGTCTATGACCTGTTCAATCCGGAGCGCTTTGCCTCCAAGCTGCGCGAAGTGCTGGACTATCACAACTTTGTGCTGACCCAGTATCTGGGCGCCGAGCCTGTGGACTTCCAGACCGTGTTTGATCAGGCCATGAAGGACGCCGAGGCCATTCGCCCGATGGTGTCCGACATTTCCGACGATCTGTACGCCGCCAACAAGGCAGGCCAGAACCTGCTCTTTGAGGGTGCCCAGGGCACCTTGCTGGACATCGACCATGGCACCTATCCGTTCGTGACCTCGTCGAACTGCGTCTCTGGTCAGGCGGCTGCCGGTGCGGGCGTCGGTCCGGGCATGCTGCACTACGTGCTGGGCATCACCAAAGCCTATTGCACCCGTGTGGGTGGTGGTCCTTTCCCGAGCGAGCTGGATATCGAGACCAAGGGCACGCCGGGCGAGCAGATGTCGACCGTGGGTCGCGAGTTCGGCACGGTGACCGGGCGCAAGCGTCGCTGCGGCTGGTTTGATGCGGCAGCGCTGCGTCGTTCGGCGCGCATTAACGGGCTGACTGGTCTGTGCATCACCAAACTGGATGTGCTGGATGGTCTGGATGAACTGAAGATCTGCACAGGCTACATGCTGCACGGCAAGAAGATTGAGCTGCTGCCGATCGGCGCGGACGATGTGGCCGCCTGCGAACCGATCTATGAAAGCATGCCGGGCTGGAAGAGCACGACCTTCCGCGTGAAGCGCTGGGAAGAGCTGCCGGTGGAGGCGCAGAACTATCTGAACCGCCTTGAAGAAGTCTGCGAAGTGCCGATCGCGATCGTGTCGACCGGCCCGGAGCGTGATGAAACAATCCTCAAGCAGCATCCGTTTGCTGCCTGATCAAAAAAGAAAAGGCCGGCGTTCCCGCCGGCCTTTAACATTCTGCAATTCAGATTCAACCCGATTTTTAATTCATACCGACGAGTAACATTTGACGCAACATTACGCATCCGGCGCACAAAAGAAAAAAGCCAGCTCGATGAGCTGGCTTTCCTCTGCGAATCTGGTGCCCAGGAGAGGACTCGAACCTCCACACCTTGCGGCACTAGTACCTGAAACTAGCGCGTCTACCAATTTCGCCACCTGGGCAATTCACTGCAGAAGCAGCGAAGACCGGCATTATAGAGAACTGAACGAATGAGTCAACAGGAGAACAAGAAAAACATGAAAAAACCCCGTGTATCCAAAATCCGCCGCGCCGATCCCTTCTTTACGCGTGAGGCAGAGAAGTACGAATTCCCGCTGCCGTCGCGCGAGTACATCGAGCAGATCCTTGAGCAGGCCGGCTGCCCGCTGTCCGGCGAAGAGCTGGCGACAGAACTGGAGATCCTGCCCGAGGAGAGCGAACACTTCGCTCGCCGCCTGGGCGCCATGGAGCGTGCCGGCCAGTTGATGCGCAATCGGCGTGGCAGTTACATCCTGCCGGACAAGGCCGACCTCATGGGCGGCCGCGTTGAAGGCCATCCGGATGGCTTCGGCTTCCTGGTGCCGGACGATGGCAGCCCCGATCTCTTCCTCGGCCCGCGCGCGATGCGTGAAGTGCTGCATGGCGATCGGGCGCTGGTGCGCGTGATCGGTGTGGATCAGCGCGGTCGTCGCGAAGCCAAGATCATCGAAATTCTGGAGCGCGCGAATACCCGTCTGGTGGGCCGCGTGAAGGTCGAGGCGGGTGTCGCCATGGTGCTGCCGGAAAACCGGCGGATCAGCCAGGGCATCCTGTTGGCGCCCGGCGGCAAGATCAAGCCCAAGGCTGGACAGGTGGTGACGGTTGATCTCCTTCAGCAGCCCACCCAGCACAGCCAGCCGATCGGCCAGATCATCGAAACCTTGGGCAACTATGCCGATGACGGCATGGAGATCGAAATCGCGCTGCGCAAGCACGACCTGCCTTTCGAGTTTTCGGAAGAGGTGAAGGCGGAGGCCAAGAAGCTGCCGGATGTGGTGCGCAAGAAAGACTGGAACTGGGAGGGGGGCGTGCGCGAGGACATCCGCCACCTGCCACTGGTGACCATTGATGGTGAGACGGCCAAGGATTTCGATGACGCCGTGTACTGCGCGAAAGATGGCCGTGGTTATCGTCTGCTGGTGGCGATTGCCGACGTGAGTCATTACGTGACCCCTGGATCGGCGCTGGACAGCGAAGGGCTGGAGCGCGGTAACTCGGTGTATTTCCCGCGCCGGGTGATTCCGATGCTGCCGGAGAAAATCTCCAACGGCTTGTGCTCGCTGAATCCGCAGGTGGAGCGCCTGTGCATGGTGTGCGACATGTCGATCAACGCCACCGGCGCGATCAAGGCCTATCGCTTCTATCCGGCGGTGATGTACTCGCACGCTCGCCTGACTTACAACAAGGTTGCGGCAATGCTTTACGGTGATGCAGAAGGCCGCAAGGATGAAGCCTTGCTGGCTGAGCATGCGCCGCTTGTGCCGCATCTGGAAACGCTCGATGTACTGTTCCGCATCCTTCTCAAGGCCCGTGCCAAGCGTGGTGCCATCGAATTCGAGACGGTCGAGACCAAGATGGTTTTCGATGCTGAAGGCAAGATCGAGCGCATCGTGCCGGAGGCGCGCAATGATGCGCACCGTGTGATCGAAGAGTGCATGCTGGCGGCCAACGTCTGTGCCTCCGAGTTTCTGCAGAAGCACAAGCATCCGGCCTTGTACCGGGTGCATGAGAGCCCGACCGTCGAGAAGCTTGAAAAGCTGCGCGAATTCCTCGCTGAGTTCGGGCTCGGTCTGGGCGGTGGCGAGTCTCCGCGGGCGGCAGATTTCGCCAAGGTGGTCGACAAGATCAAGGAGCGTCCGGACGTCCAGCTGATCCAGACGGTGATGCTGCGCTCCATGCAGCAGGCGGTGTATAGCCCGGAGAATGTTGGCCACTTCGGTCTTGCCTACGACGCCTACACCCACTTCACTTCACCAATCCGGCGCTATCCGGACTTGCTGGTGCATCGTGCGATCAAGGCGGTGCTGTGCGGGAGCAAATACCAGCCCGCCAGCGGCCCGGTCGAGCTGCTCAAGGACACGCGCCGTAAAAAAGGTGGTAAGCAGCCAGACGAGGCTTTTGCTCGGGCAGCACGTGAGGCGGAGAAGAAGCGCGCCTCTGCAGCCAAGAACGGTATTTGGGAAGACATCGGCGTGCATTGCTCGCAGACCGAGCGGCGCGCCGACGAGGCCAGTCGCGATGTCGAAACCTGGCTCAAGTGCTATTACATGCAGGATCGGATCGGTGAGCAGTACGACGGCGTAGTTACGTCGGTCACCTCTTTTGGTATCTTCGTGACCCTTGACGATCTGTTCGTCGAAGGTCTGGTGCATATCTCCGATCTCGGGGCGGACTATTTCCACTACGACGAAGCCCGTCATGCCCTGGTTGGTGAGCGTAGCGGACAGCAGTTCCGTCTCTCGGACCGGGTCAGTGTTGAGCTCGTGCGGGTGGATCTGGAAACGCGCAAGATCGATTTCCGGCTGATTGAGGGCGTGGCACGCGCCACCGAACGCGTCGGTAAGACCGCGCGTGAGCGGGAGCGTCAGGTGGAACCGCAGCAGGCCGAGCGGCAGGTGCCGGAGGTTGTGCCAGCGCGTAAGCCCGCCCGCCCGGCCAAGCCCAAAGCGGTTGTGCCGGAGCTTGTCAGTGAGGACGAACCGGTGAGCTGGCGTGATCTGGCAGGCGTGCCGTCCTCTCCGCTGGAGAGTGTGAAATCCGTGCTGCTGGGCGGCTCTGGCAAGCGTAGTACGGCAGCCAGGCCTGCGTCGGCAGAGCGCAATACGAATTCAGGTGCCGGCCGCGGCACCGCTACTGCCAACAAGAAAGGAAGCCGTCGTGGCTGAGTCGCGTTTCATTCATGGGTTTCATGCCGTCGCTGCCAAGCTGCGGGTTGATCCGGAATCCATCCTCGAAATCCATGTTGCCGCCCAGCGCGGTGATGCGCGTGCGCGTGATCTGCTGGCCAAGGCCGAAGCGGCCAAGGTGCGGATCATTCCGACCGATGCTGCCCGGCTTGATGGCATGGCCGGCACGCATCGCCACCAGGGTGTGGTGGCAAAGATTGATCCGCGCCACAAGGTGCTGCACCTCTCGGACATTCTTGAAGACCTGACCGAAAATGCCCTGATCCTGGTACTGGATGGCATCACCGATCCGCACAACCTGGGTGCCTGCCTGCGTGTGGCGGATGCGGCCGGCGTGCATGCGGTGATTGCGCCGAAGGATCGTGCGGTGGGCCTGAATGCCACGGCGATCAAGGTGGCGAGCGGCGCCGCGGATACCGTGCCTTACATCGTTGTGACGAATCTGGCGAGGACGCTCCGCGAGTTGCAGGACGCCGGCGTGTGGTGCATCGGCGCGGCGGGCGAAGCGACGAAGACGGTCTACGAAATCGACCAGAAGGGGCCGGTGGCTTGGGTGCTCGGTGCTGAGGGCGATGGCCTGCGCCGCCTCACCCGCGAGACCTGTGACGAACTGGCGAAGATCCCGATGCATGGCTCGGTCGAAAGCCTCAATGTGTCGGTTGCTTCTGGTATCTGCCTGTTCGAGGCGCGGCGGCAGAGGGGCGCTTAAGCCGGGAATTCTTCGGCTGTGAGCAAAAGAAAGCCGCCACGGACTGAATCCGGGCGGCTTTTTTTGCGTAGAGAAGGGGCTCAGCGCTCGAGTTTGGGCGGATATTTTTTCGCGTTCAGCTCAATCTTGTTGCGTACGGCTGCATCCAGATCGATGCCCAGTACCATGGCCAGGCGCATCAGATACAGGAAGACATCAGCCACTTCCTGGCGTACGTGCTCAGCTTTCTCGCTCTCCATGATCGTCGCGGCTTCAGCGTCAGTTCGCCACTGGAAAATCTCGGCCAGTTCGCCGACTTCGCCGGTCAGTGCGAGGATCAGGTTGCGCGGATTGTGGTACTGATCCCAGTCGCGGACACGGGCGAATTCGGTCAGTACGGACTCCAGCCTTGCCGTATCAAGGACTCGCGACTCAGAAGGTGTAGCCAATTTGCAGCTCCTCGGGTTCCAGGCGCTCAAGCAGGCGCAGCAGGGGTTTCAGTTCGCGATAACGTCGGCAGGTAGCTTTCAGATAGAGCATCACCAGCGGCATGTCTTTCAGATAACCGTCCTTGCCGTCGCGATGATAGAGGCGGGCAAAAATGCCCAGCACCTTGATGTGGCGCTGGGCGCCCATGAATTCGTAGTCGCGATGGAAATCGTTGAAGTCCGGCCGCACCGGCAGGCCGAGTTGGCGACCGATTTCCCAGTAGCGCACCAGCCAGTCCAACGTTTGTTCTTCGTCCCGGTGGATGTAGGCATCCTTGAATAGCGAGGCCAAGTCGTAGGTGAGCGGGCCATACACGGCATCCTGGAAGTCCAGTACGCCCGGATTGGGGCTGGAGGCCATCAGGTTGCGGCAGTGGTAGTCACGATGTACGAAGACTTGAGGCTCGGCGAGGTTGACCGCCATGATGGTTTCGAAAACCTTCAGTAGCTCGGCCATTTCTGCGTCGCTAAGACTCACGCCCTTGTGGCGGCCCACATACCATTCCGGGAACAGCATCAGTTCGCGCAAGAGCAGGGCGTGATCGTATTCGGGCAGCACGCCGGGGCGGCTGGCGCGCTGGATGGCCGCCAGGGCGCCGAGTGCGTCGGCATACAGTTCGTTGGCATTGGCTGGGGTGAGCGCTGAGAGGTAAGTGTTGCCGCCCAGATCGGAGAGCAGCAGGAAGCCTTGCTCCAGATCCTCGGCGAAAACCTCAGGCACATGCACGCCGGCGTCGTGGAAAAGACGCGCTACCTTAAGATAGGGGCGACAGTCCTCATGGCTGGGCGGCGCATCCATGACAATGTGGGTGCTGCCATCCTCGAGCGTGGCCCGAAAGTAGCGGCGAAAGCTGGCGTCGGCCGAGGCCGGGGCAAGGCTGAAGCGCTTGCCGGGCAGGCATTTCTCCAACCAGGCGTGAATTTGTTGCAGACGTTCCAAGTGAAGGCTCCGGTGCTGGTGCTGTGCTCATGTAAAATGCCCGGCAATCTTAGCAAACCCGCCCGGCTCTCCTTGCCGGATTCTTTGATCTGCTGCAGCAAGGCTTTCATGGAACGAACCCGAGTCATGCATCAGGACCTGCCCCTCCGGCGCCAGCTGGTGATCGCTGTGTGGGCGGCCATGCCCTTGCTGGCCAACGCACAGACCGCGTCGACCCCCGAAGCCCGACCCAGTACCACCGTACTGCGTCCGGTCATCGAGCCTGGCGCAACCCAATCCACCCCGGGCAGTACCCGTATCGACGCCGAGAAGATCGATGGTGTGGACCAGGTGCGGTTGAATGCCACCAACAACGTGCGCCTGCAACGCGACAATCTGCTGCTGAACAGTGATCGCCTGTTGTTCGATCAAGTCAGCAACGAGGTGTTTGCAGAAGGCAACGTCAAGCTCAAGCGTGGCGATGACGAGATCGAAGGGCCGAAAGCCCGGGTGAATCTGGACACTCTCTTTGGTGAGTTCGAGACGCCGTCCTATGTTCTTCAGCGGCAGCGGAAAGTGTCGGCCTCGAGTGGCCGCAACGCTCAGTCTGATGGACCGGTCACGCAGATCGTACGTGGCACAGGCCAGGCTGACCAGCTCATGCTGGAGGGCGAGAACCAGTACCGCATGAAGAATGCGACCTATACCACCTGCCCGGCACCAGACCCCTCCTGGTATCTGCGCATGAGCGATCTGGATCTCGATTTCGATCGCGACAAGGGCGAGGCTACACACAGCTCACTGGTCTTCAAGGGCGTGCCGATCGCATATGCGCCGTGGATGGACTTTCCTTTGTCCGGCGGGCGCCAGTCCGGCATCCTGCCGCCAACCATCGGCGCCACCAGCAATACGGGCTTTGATGCCTACCTGCCGTATTACTTCAATCTTGCCCCCAATTACGATGCCACCTTCGCGCCGCGCTGGATGAGCAAGCGTGGCCTGCAACTGGCGGGTGAAGGGCGCTACCTGACGGGAGTCAGTACCGGCACACTCAAGGCAGAAGTCCTGCCGGAGGACAAGGAAGACAAGACCAGCCGCTCGCTGGCCAGCTGGCGTCACAATCAGAATCTGGGCAATGGTTTCACCGCCGACGTGGATGCCACGCGGGTATCCGATCGCACCTACTTTGATGATCTGAGTTCCCGTGTCACGGCAACTTCGCAATCCACCCTCTTGCAGCAGGCTACGCTCGGCTACAACAGCGGATCCTGGCTGTCCGGCAACCTGCTGGTGCAGCGCTATCAGGTTCTGGAGGGGGCGTCTCCCTATAACCGCCAGCCCTCTCTCTCCTTGACGGCACGCCAGCCGGATTTCCACGGCTTCGCCTTCACCCTGCCGATGGAGTACACCAGTTTTTCGCACTCCACGCCGGTGCCGGGAACGACCCAGACCCAGCCGGACGGTCGCCGCACCGTGGCCTATCCGCAAGTGTCCTACCCGATGGAGAGCTCGTCCTCTTTCGTAATCCCGAAAATGGGCCTGCATGCCACGCGTTACAACGTGGACCGCACGACCACCGATGGTCAGGCGGCCATGCGGCGCCAGGTGCCGATCATGTCGCTTGATTCCGGCCTGATCTTCGAGCGCGACACCCAGATCGGCGATACGGCCCAGGTCCAGACCCTTGAGCCGCGCCTCTACTATGTGAAGGCTGCCTATCGCGACCAGACTGACATTCCGGTTTTCGATACGGCTAGGGCGGACTTCAACTTTGCGCAGATCTTCTCCGAGAACACCTACTCGGGGAGCGACCGGATCGCGGATTCCAACCAGCTGACCGCCGGTGTGCAGTCGCGCATGATCGATGCCTCCAGTGGTGAGGAGTGGTTGCGCGCCGCGCTGGCCCAGCGTTACTACTTCGCGGATCAGCGTGTTTCCCTGCCGGGTGAAACCCTGCGCACCGGCAGCACGGCCAACCTGCTTGGCGGTGTGGCGGGCCGGGTGCATAGCGATCTGTGGGCCGAAACCGTGCTCCAGTACGATCCGCGCGTAGGGCTGTGGGAGCGCGCGGTGACTGGCTTGCGTTACCAGCCCGGGTTGTCCAAGGCCCTGTCGGCGAGCTACCGCTATCAGCGTGACCAGTTCCGCAGTGTTGATGTGTCCGGCCAGTGGCCCCTGTGGGGCGGCTGGTATGGCGTGGGCCGCTATGATCGCAACCTGCGCGATCACCGCACCAGCGAGATCATCGCCGGCCTGGAGTACAAGGCCGATTGCTGGGTCTTCCGCACGGTCTGGCAATCGCTGGTCACCAACGAGAATGAGAAGAACACCTCGATCTTCCTGCAGATCGAATTCAACGGTCTGGCCTCTGTGGGGTCAAACCCGGTCAACCTGCTCAAGCGTAGCGTGAGCGGTTATGGCAAGATCAACGATCCCGGCGTGGGCGACCCCAAGTTCGGGGATTGATGCCCGCCTGAACCCGATTTCCTGAGCATGTCCGGAACCCCCATGAAGAAGTCCATGTTTCGAGCCGCATTGGCTCTCGTCCTGCTGCCCTTGTGCGTGCAGGCTGCCGAACTCGACCGCGTGGTCGCAGTGGTGAATGACGAAGTCGTGCTGGCCTCCGAACTGCGTGCCCGTATTCAACAGGTGGAGCGCCAGCTTGCCGGGCAGGGCACGCCGAAGCCTGCTGCCTCGCAACTGCGCTCGCAGGTGCTCGATCGCATCGTGATGGAGCGCTTGCAACTGCAGATGGCCAAGCAGCGTGGTCTCAGTGTGGATGACGTCACACTGGATCGCTCGCTGCAACGGATCGCCGAGCAGAACAAGATTGCGCCGGCCGAACTGAGCAAGGCTGTGACCAAGGAAGGGCTGGACTGGCAACAGTTCCGCGAAAACATCCGCAACGAAATCGTCATGGCGCGCCTCCGTGAGCGTGAGGTGGATGCGACGATCACTGTGACGGATGCTGAAGTGGCTGCCGTGCTGCAAGCCACGGCGCAGGAAGCCAAGGGCCAGGAATACCAGCTGACCCACATACTGCTGCGCGCGCCGGAAGCGGCAACCCCCGAACAATGGATGGCGCTGGGTAAGAAGGCGGAAGAAGTCATGCGCCAGATCCGTGCCGGTGAAGACTTTCGCAAGCTCGCCGCCACCTACTCCAATGCCCAGGATGCAATGCAGGGCGGCCTGATTGACTGGCGCAGTATTGAAAGCCTGCCGCCCCTGTTTGCCGACCGAATGGCCGAAATGCAGAAGGGCGACGTGAGCAAGATCCTGCGCAGCCCGGTAGGCCTGCACATCTTCAAGCTGCTGGATGTGCGCGCCAAGGCTGAAGCCAAGGTCGAGGTGGAGCAGACCCACGCACGTCACATCCTGATCCGTACCACCGACGTGGTCGGCGAAGCCCAGGCCATTCACCGCCTCGAAGATCTGGCCGAGCGCATCCGCAACGGCACCGATTTCGCAGAAATGGCCAAGGTTCACTCCTCCGATCTGACCTCTGCCAAGGGCGGCGATCTGGGCTGGCTGAACGCTGGCGAAACCGTGCCGGAGTTCGATCGCGCCATGAATGCCCTCAAGCCGGGCGAACTCAGTGGCGTGGTGGCCAGCCCCTTCGGCTGGCACCTGATCCAGGTGCTCGAGCGCCGCAAGATGGACGTCACCGCTGACCAGCGCAAGTTTGCCGCGCGTCAGGCGGTGCGCGAGCGCAAGATTGGCGATGCTGCTGAAGAGTGGCTGCGCCAGGTGCGTGATACTGCCTACGTCGAAATCAAGCCCGAATAAGTTTCAAGGGGTCGTTTGCATGGCATCGAAACGCCCCGTGATCGTGATCACCTCCGGCGAGCCCGCCGGGGTGGGGCCTGAGCTCTGCGCAGCGCTGGCGCAGCGCGAGTGGCCGGTACGCATTGTGGTGATCGGTGATCAGGCCCTGCTCGCGGAACGCTGCCCTGGCATCGCCTGGCAGCCTTACACTGCCTGCGTTGAACCCGTAGCGCGTGGGCTCGAAGTGCTGCATGTGCCGCTTGCCACGCCTGCCGTGGCTGGTCAGCTAAATGTGAGCAATGCCCGCTATGTGCTGCAGACCCTCGATTGCGCCATCGCCGGCTGCATCAGTGGCGAGTTCGCCGCCATGGTCACCGCGCCCGTGCAGAAAAGCGTCATCAATGACGCAGGCATTCCCTTCTCCGGCCATACCGAATACCTCGCCGAACGCACCGGTACGCCGCGCGTCGTGATGATGCTGGCCGGGCAGTACGGCTCCGAGCCACGTCCGTGGATGCGGGTGGCGCTCGCCAGTACCCATCTCGCACTCAAGGATGTGCCGGCTTTCGTCAGCGCAGAAGAGCTTGAAGCCGTGCTGCGCATCCTGCACACCGATCTGCGCGACAAGTTTGGGCTCGCGAAGCCGCGCATTCTCGTTGCCGGCCTCAATCCACATGCGGGCGAGGGCGGTCACATGGGGCGTGAAGAGATCGACATCCTCAATCCGGTGCTCGAGCGCCTGCGCGCCGAAGGCATGCAACTCATCGGACCGCTGCCGGCTGACACCTTGTTCACCCCGCGCCAGCTCGCGCGTGGCGATGCCGTGCTCGCCATGTATCACGACCAGGGCTTGCCGGTGCTCAAGTTCGCCACCTTTGGCGGCGGCATCAACATCACCCTGGGCCTGCCCATCATCCGTACTTCGGTGGATCACGGCACCGCTCTCGA
This sequence comes from Uliginosibacterium sp. 31-12, assembly GCF_030548425.1. Classification (NCBI taxonomy): domain Bacteria; kingdom Pseudomonadati; phylum Pseudomonadota; class Betaproteobacteria; order Rhodocyclales; family Zoogloeaceae; genus Uliginosibacterium; species Uliginosibacterium sp. 31-12. The sequence continues at coordinate 207,113 of NZ_JAUOOA010000009.1, forward strand.
CCTTGCCGGCAGCGGCCTTGCCGATCCGGGCAGCCTGTTTGCCGCGGTCGATTGCGCGCTGGCGATGATTGCCACGCAACCCTGAACCCGTCATGAAACACCTGCTCTCACTTGCCAGCCTCCTGTTGCTGGCCGCCTGTACTTTCGGCAACACCCGCCCCGAGCCTGAAGTGCCGCGCCCGGTGGCGTCTGCGCCGGTTGCCGTCGTGATGCCACAGCCCAAGCCGCGCCCCAAGGTGGCGATCGCGCTCGGCGGCGGGGCTGCGCGTGGCTTCGCCCATATTGGCGTGATCAAGGCGCTCGAAACCCAGGGCATCGTGCCGGATATCGTTGTCGGCACCAGTGCTGGCAGCGCGGTGGGCGCGCTGTATGCCGCCGGGAACGATGCCTTCGCGCTGCAGAAGCTCGCCTTCCAGATGGACGAAAGCGCCCTCACGGACTGGGCCATTTTCGAGCGTGGCTTCCTCAAGGGCGAAGCGCTGGAGAAATTCATCAACCAGCAAGTGGCCGGCCGGCCGATCGAAGGCCTCAAGCGCAAGTTCGCGGCGGTGGCCACCGATCTTGCCGAAGGTCAGCCAGCGGTATTCGTGACTGGCAACGTGGGCACCGCTGTGCGCGCCTCGTCCGCAGTGCCGGGCGTGTTTTCGCCGGTCGTGATCCGCAGCAAGGAATACGTCGATGGCGGCCTTACCAGCCCGGTGCCGGTGCGCGCCGCACGCCAGCTCGGTGCCGATATCGTGATCGCGGTCGACATCTCCGGTCGTCCCTCCGGCAAACGCAATCAAGGCAGCGTGGACATCCTGCTCGACACCATCTCCATCATGGGCGTGAGCATCGGCGGCTTCGAATTGCGCGATGCCGACGTGGTGATCCGCCCGGATACCAGCGGCCTGCCGCTCGCCAACTTCCAGCAACGCCACGAAGCCATCCTGCGCGGCGAGCAGGCCGGCTTCGCAGCGGTACCGAAGATCAAGGAAAAGATCGCCGCGCGAATGTAGGGATCGGGCGCCACGTGGGGGGATGCGGCTGAAGCCGCACCTACAGAACGCGTCGAGCCCTTGTATGCGGCTAAAGCCGCACCTACGAAATGCATAGGGCCCGGGGTGGAGTGGGCTTTGCTGCTGAGCCTGGCTGCCGCACAACTACGGCCTGTAGCGTCGGGCAGGGTAGAATCCCGCCCTGATCACCAAGGATTTCCAATGCCTCAAGGCCATATCGCCCGCAAACGCTTCGGGCAGAACTTCCTCTCTGACCCCAACATCATCCGCCAGATCATCACGGCGATTGCGCCCAAAAAGGGCGAGCACATCGTCGAGATCGGGCCGGGCCTGGGTGCTATCACCGTGCCACTGCAGGCGGGGTGTGGTCATCTGCATGTGGTCGAGATCGATCGTGATCTGATTGCCCGGCTCAAGGAAACCTGGTCGCCGGCGCAGATCACCATCCATGAAGGCGACGCACTCAAGTTCGATTTCAGCACCTTGCCGGCACCGCTGCGGGTCGTCGGCAATCTGCCCTACAACATCTCCACGCCGCTGTTGTTCCACTTCGCCAGCTATGCCGAGCGCGTACGCGACATGACCTTCATGCTGCAGAAGGAAGTCGTCGACCGCATGGTGGCTGAGCCTGATACCGAAGCCTACGGCCGCCTCTCGGTGATGCTGCAATACCGCTTCAGCATGGCCAGCCTGTTCGATGTGCCGCCCACCGCTTTCAAGCCGGCGCCCAAGGTCACCTCGGCCATCGTGTACATGCAGCCCAAGCCCGCCAGCGAATGCGCCTGTCGCGATGAAGCCCTGCTCGGGCGCATCGTGACCGCCGCCTTCGGCCAGCGCCGCAAGACGCTGCGCAACACCTTGCGCGAGCTATGTTCGGACGAAGATTTTGTCGCGCTGGGCATCAACCCACAGGCGCGCGGCGAAACCCTCGGCGTAGCCGAATACGTGCGCATGGCCGACTACCTCTCCGCTCGCGCGGAATCAGCCGGCGCGTGAAATAGTTCCAATCCTTTTGCGGCACAGCGTGGCATTCTCCAGACCAACAATCCGGGGAAACACCCACAATGAGAACCGCAGCCTCCTTCTCCTGGCTGGGGCAGGAAGATAGTCTTCGCAGCCGCTATCCCCTCGTCGGGATCGTCGAAACCCTGCTCGGCCCCAGCATCGCCGTGCTCAGTCTGGCCGCCAGCGTAGCCTGGTTCGGCCAGAGCTTCGACCGCCATTATCTGGCGCTCTCGCTGATGACCTTCCTGCTGCTCTTCCCGGGCATCCTGCGCATCTCCGAAGACCGCTGGCGCATGGCCGGCAAAGCCGCGCTGGCCTGGCTCACGCTGTGTTTCACGCTGCTCGTGTTCGGCCACACCACCGGCTATCTGCATTACTACCATCAGGGCGTGATCGCGGTCTGGCAGGTCGGCACCTTGCTTGCCTTGCTGCTCGCTCACGAAGCCGCCCGCCAGATGCTCAAGCGCGTACTCGCCAGCAACCAGCGCAGCGCTGTGATCATTGGCGGCAACGATACGGGCGTTGAGCTCGCCCGCCATTTCGAAACCGACCGCTACGCCGGCATTCGTTTTCGCGGCTTCTTCGATGATCGTCCCCGCGAACGCATGAGCCCGCGCTCCGCAGATCTCCCGCTGCTCGGCACCGTCAGCGAGCTGGGGCAATTCGTCAAGGCCCAGGGTATCGACCAGATCTACATCGCCCTGCCCATGGCCTCCCAGCCACGCATCCTCGCGCTGCTCGATCAGCTCAAGGACACCACCGCCAGCATCTACTTTGCGCCAGACCTCTTCGTCACCGACCTCATCCAGGGCCGTGTCGAGCAGATCGGCGGCATGCCCGTTGTCGCCGTGTGCGACACCCCCTTCCGGGGCATGAATGGCGTGATCAAACGTCTGGAAGACGTGATCCTCTCATCCATCATCCTCGTCCTGATTTCGCCGGTGCTGCTTGCCTGCGCGATTGCCGTGAAGCTCTCCTCTCCTGGCCCGATCATCTTCAAGCAGCGCCGTTACGGCCTGGATGGCAAGGAAGTGCTGGTCTACAAATTTCGCTCCATGACGGCCACCGACAACGGCTCGGTCGTCAAGCAAGCCACCAAGAACGACGCCCGCATCACCCGGGTCGGCGCCTTCCTGCGCAAAACCTCGCTCGACGAACTCCCCCAGTTCATCAATGCCCTGCAGGGCCGCATGAGCATCGTTGGTCCGCGCCCGCACGCCGTGGCCCACAACGAGGAATACCGCAAGCTCATCAAGGGCTATATGGTCCGCCACAAAGTGCGGCCCGGCATCACCGGCTGGGCGCAGGTCAATGGCGCGCGGGGAGAAACCGACACGCTCGAGAAAATGGAGCGTCGCATCGTTCTCGATCTCCACTACCTGCGGCACTGGTCGCTCGCGCTGGATCTCAAGATCATCCTGCGTACGGTAGGCCTCATGGCCAAGGACGAAACCGCCTACTGAACACCACGGTTTCGACCTTCTAGGGCCGGCTTCAGCCGGCGGGGCCCGAGGTGGAGTGGGTTTATGCGGCTGAAGCCGCACCTACGGAGGTCACGGGGCCGGTGGGTAGGGGGTTTGTAGGGCCGGCTTCAGCCGGCGGGGCTCGAGGTGCAGGGGGCATGCGGCTGAAGCCGCACCTACAGCGGTCATCGGGCCGGTGGTTGGGGGGGGAGGGCCGGCTTCAGCCGGCGGGGCCTGGGGTGGAGTGGGTTTATGCGGCTAAAGCCGCACCTACGGAGGTCACCGGGCCGGTGGGTAGGGGTTTGTAGGGCCGGCTTCAGCCGGCGGGGCCTGAGGTGGAGTGGGTTTATGCGGCTGAAGCCGCACCTACAGAACGCGTTGGGCCATTGTTTGCGGCCCAAACCGCACCTACGAAAACCACCGCACTTGCGCAGGTAATCTAGGGTGCAAGGCGAATGTGAAATGCCTGTCCGTCACAGAGCCAGGGCATGATATTTGCATCGTACACTCCACCTCTCTTGCCCTCATGCCATCTGCTGTGCTCACACTCATGCCCAAATTCCTTCGCCTACTTGCCACCTTGGCAGCTCTGGCAATTGTCCTCGGGCTTTTCATCGGCGGGGCTCAGCCCTATGCCGTTGGGCTCTTCACTCCACCGTGGGATAAGGTCGCCCATGCCACCGTCTTCGCAGGTTTTGCCTTCATCCTGCATGCCGGCATTGGCTGGCGCTGGGGTTGGGCCGTACTCGCCGCGCTCGCCCTGGGCTCAGCGGACGAACTGCACCAGATCTTCCTGCCAGGCCGCCAGGCAGGATTCGACGATCTTGCTGCTGATCTCATCGGCGCTGCGCTTGGAGTCCTCCTGGCGAGCATCCTCAAGCAACAGATCCGGGCGCGGCTGTAGGGCCGGCTTCGGCCAGCGGGGCCCGGGGTGGAGTGGGTTTATGCGGCTAAAGCCGCACCTACAGAATGCGCCGGGCCCTTGTTTGCGGCCCAAGCCGCACTTCTTTGGCCCCGCCCCTGTGGGTGTAGCTGTTTTGCGGTGAGCTGGGGGCCTGTACTTTCCTCCCGTCTGCTCGTGTTCGCCGAAAGGTCTTATGCCTTACACCCATCTACGCAAAGGGCGTGTTTCCGAAGCGGGGCGCGTTTATCTCGTCACCACGGTTACTGAATCACGACGACCTGTGTTTGCCGATTTTCAATCCGCCCGGATAGTCGTACGAACCCTGAAAACCTTGCATGAGCAAGCTTTGGTCAATTCGCTTGCGTGGGTAGTAATGCCAGATCATCTGCACTGGCTCTTCGAACTGAGTCAGGAAGTTGAATTGAGCGATGTAATCCGGCACCTGAAGGGCCGGAGTGCAAGGGAAATCAATGCCACCCATGGCACCCGCCTGTGGCCCGCCTCGCGCGAAACCTACCCCAAGCAGCTGCTGCCGCTGACGGGCCCTGAATCCCTGCTGCAGATCACCGCGCGCCGCCTCGAAGGCTTTGCCGCCGAGATTGCCAAGCCGATCGTCGTCACCAACGAAGAGCACCGCTTCATCATCGCCGAGCAGATGCGCCAGATCGGCAAAGGTTCAGACCGCATCGTGCT